>DAHVRV010000004.1:0-127533 GCA_027322285.1 Actinomycetota bacterium | reverse complement strand
ACAGAGCCACCATGCCGAACCATTTTCCAGGCGCTTGAGGTTCCTTCTCGCGGCGCAAGTAGCCCTCTTGCATGCTGAATTTCCGAGATCGGAAGAGAGCCTGACCGCGACTGGGCCGCCGCCGACGAAGCCTCCGACCATGGTTTTGAGGTAATGGGCTCGGCCGACAAAGGACTCGGACTCTTCGAGGTCGGAGGGTCTTGTCGAAAGTGGATGATGGACGTCGGTTCGCGGTGTTCCAACCGAAATACCCTGGCCCATCTCGACATAGAGAGTCCGCAGGGCTTCGATGACTTCCGGCATTGTGATGAGCTTTGCTACGTCTTCATTTCTGAGATAGCGAACCATGAATAGGCGTCCCCCTTTAGATATCGATGACAAGGAGAGGTTTCGCGGTGATGTCGGGCGCCCCTCCCATGACTGGCCAGAGGCCTGTAGATGTCGCGCCTTGGCTGCCGTGATCAGGATAGCGGAATCAGACCAGCGATTTAGATGATTCGATCACTTGGATCCTACGTATGGATAAATCAAGCGGCCTACTCACCATGGCGCGTAGGAGCGAATCGCAACAAAAGGTTTGGCTGCTATATTCACGGCTGTAGATCGATTCGGCTGTCGTGCCATATGCGAGTTGGGGGAATGGGATGCTTTTGATTGACAATGCCACCGTTGAAGCGCTTCTTACAATGGATGACTGCATCAACTCTCAGGAATCATGTTTCAAAAGAATCGTAACTGGGCAGGCTGCCCACCGGCCTCGGATCGATATGTACGCTCCAACAGGCAGAGACGAGGACTACCACCGCTGGGGAACCATGGAGGGCGCAGATGCCGAACTGGGGGTGATGGCAATCCGTGTCAAGTCCGACATCATCTCCTGGCCGCGGGACGCAGAAAACAGATGGACGGAGGAAAAGTACTGCAGAGAGCCTGGCACCTATTGCGGCTTGATTTGGTTATTCAGCACCCGAAATGGCGAGCCGCTCGCGATAATCCAGGACGGCCGCCGCAACTCGGTTGGTTTGCGCGAGTTAGTGTCCTTGGGCTGGTTCGTCATGTTCATCTTGTCGACGGTGCTGTTCGGATTCCGGTTTGGCATCCCGCTGGCGGGAGGGATATACAGTCTCGCGGGAGTGAGATGGTCGAGGGTTTGGCAGAGAGCCGTGTTTGTCGCCGCGACAGTAATAATTCTCTACCTTTTAATCATGGTGTTCATCGACACCCTGCACTACACCTTCTCGGGCATTATCTAAGAAGGTGGTCAATATTCGAGAATTACTGAAACCCCAGTCAGCCATAAATAACCGGGGGACACAAGGCCTTCAATTCGCAGCTGCCGGATCGGTTGTCTGCAAGCGCGCTGTAGCAAATGGCTAGGGCCGCAAGGTGCCGGACGAGTTGTTCCTCCAAGACATACGCGATTGACGGCAACTGGTTGAGATCTCTGATCGGTTGCAATCAAGCCCGTGACGAAGAGATGCGGCGCTGCAAGCGGTAAGGAGGACCTTGCGGCTGCTTGTAAAAGTCGGTTTGTCGGGTGCGTTGGCAAAGAACGGAGACTGTTGTGTTTGTCCATGTGACAGAAGTTGCGCTTGCGAATAGGTCTGGTCATGCCGGACTGTTTCATCAGCAATCCGCCAGAGAGGGGAGATAGAGGTGACTCTGGTACTGAGCATTGAAGAACAGCAGGAGATCCTGGACATGAAAAGCGTGCTGGACGCTCTAGAAGTCTTGTATCGCGAGCAGGCGGCGGGGAGGGCCTTGACGAGGCAGCGTTCTGATCTAATCGTACCTAACCAGACCGGGGTCTACGGGCTCAAGTCGATGGATGGGGTGGTGCCGATCTTCGATATCGGGGCAGTTCGAATCAACTCCGACGTGATAACGTGGCCCGAAGTCGGCGATACAAAGAGGAGAGTGAAGGTGCCCGCCGCTCCCGGAAACCGGTGGGTTGGGCTGGTTCTTTTGTTTTCCGTATCCACCGGTACGCCTTTGGCAATCTTTCCCGACGGCTTTGTCCAGAGAATGAGAGTAGGGGGCACCAGCGGTCTCGGAGTCAAGTACCTCGCTAGGGAGGACTCCAAGGTGCTGGGACTCATCGGCTCTGGTTGGCAGGCCGGTTCGCAGGTGCTGGCGGCCTGCGAGGTGAGGAATTTTGACCGGGTAATTGTTTACAGTCCGACTAGAGAGAATTTGGCCAAGTTCGTCGAGGAGATGGCTGGGCAAGTTAGTGCCGAGGTGATCGCTGCGGAATCGCCAGCCCGAGTGGTATCGCAAGCAGACGTCGTCTTGTGTGCTACGAATTCTGTCCGACCGGTCTTCGACGGAACCCTTGTCAGATCGGGCCAGCATCTGGGCTGTATCAAGAATTGCGAACTCGACGACAATGCGTTCAAGCGCGTAGACAGGCTGGTGATCCACTCCATTGATTCAAGCCCCAAGCATTTGGTAATGGAAGAAGCAGAATCGCCCGGAGAAGACCGCGGCTGGGATGACAGCCACGGCGGTATTGATTGGAGCACTGCGCCGACTCTTGCCCAGCTTGTTAGCGGCGCAGTTGAGGGCAGGCAATCGAGCGAAGAAGTGACCTGCTTTGACAACAACTTAGGGCTTGGCATCCAATTTGCGGCCGTGGGAGCGAAGCTGCTCGAGCTGGCCAAAGAGAAAGGTGCCGGGCATGAGCTTCCGACCGAATGGTTCACCCAGACAGTCCACCCGTAGCGAGAAGGCAAAGTTATGCCGAGCTGTGGTTTGTCGAGAGCTCGGTCTAGACGCGGCAACTTTGACGTTAAGTTTCATAGACGATGGAGGCGGATGTGCTGGTAATTGACAACCAGATGGTAGGTGGGCTTTTGAGCGCCGCAGACGCAGTGGCGGCCTTGGAGCAGTCATATATAGATCTCGCCGCCGGAGAGGGGATTTGCAGGCCCCGGATAGACATGAGGATCCCAGTGGGTGACGGAAAATCTGTATACCAGTGGGGGACTATGGAGGGCGGATCGGCGAGAAGCGGTTACTACGCCATTCGAATGAAATCGGACGTGCTGGTGGAGGAGACAGTCGCAGGCAACCGGACTCAGGAGAAGTACTGCATAAAACCAGGTACATTCATGGGGCTGGTGCTTCTACTTTCAGTAAGAAACGGGGAGCCTCTTGCCCTGTTGAACGATGGAGTCCTGCAGCATATTCGTGTCGCCGCTGATTCCGCCATTGGAGTAAAGTACGGCTCCAATCAAGACGCCAGGGTTCTTGGAATGATTGGCTCGGGCGGCATGGCGCGCAGTCACGTCGAAGCGATAATGGCGGTAAGGGACCTCGAACTACTCCAGGTCTACAGTCCGACAAAGGCTAACAGGGAGAGATATGCGGCGGAGATGGCCGAGCTGTACGGGATCGAAGCAAAAGCGGTTGGCTCGGCAGAGGATGCCTTCAAAGGCGCTGACATCGTCACAGGCTGTACTGACTCGGTAGGCCCGGTCATCGCGGGACGCCACCTGGAAGCAGGAGTCCACGTTACAAGCATCGGGGGTCGACCTGACGAGGAGGCTCGGGAGAAGTTCGTCAGATGGCTGAGATTGGCAGATGCGACGGTGCCGGTCAGCAACGAGGCCTGGGGCACCAGGGACGAGTATGTCTACTACCGTGCTCGTCCCGATGATCCGATCTGGCAGCAGCACCTCCATGGGGCCAAGGCCTGGAACGTCTACGGCATCGAGCAAAAGCTCGTTACCCTAGCCCAGATCTTGAAGGGAGAGGCTGTGGCCAGGCAGGACAGAAGCGATATCACCTTCTCTGAGAGGGGGAATGCGCAGGGGGCTCAGTTTCACGCAGTATGCGGGCTCATCTATGAGAAGGCCGTGAGCAAAGGGATCGGCCGCGAGATTCCAACCGAGTGGCTGGTGCAGGACATAAGGGACTGAGATTCGGGCGCGAATTGAATTCCGGGTTTCATGGCTTTGCAGTTCAGGCCTGGGCCCTTCGTTTCGTTCACCAACCGCGACGGTCTCGATGCGCCAGCTCAGCGGCCGCTTCTGTTCAAGCACGTCGATGGCTACTTGGAAAATGCTGTTACGGCGGCGAGAACTACGCGTCTTTGCTCAATTCGCAGTCGTGCCTGAACTGCTGGAAGCTCCTATCTGGCCTGTCTGTCGCGGAGAGCTTTGACCGATGTGGCATTGACGACGCTTATGCCCCTTTAGGCGCCTGTACAACCTGCCAAAAAGTCGATCATTGCGGCTGCTGACGCTTGGGTGACCCTCCCAAGCTTTGCTCATCAAAATTCCCCACTTATTTGCGGTCGCAAGAGTTCAATTTAGGCGGGAATACGAAGTGAATATCTGGCCAATGACGGCGGATGCTCCCGCTGCAGAAGCGGGTGCAAGTCAGGGCGTTGAAGAAATGGGCATGGTCGCTGTCGGCATGTGCCGGCCATCCAGGAACGCAATATGGTCCGGGCAGCCGCCTCAAGCTGTCGCTGATGGAAGTGGATACGGGGCCGTGGGAGTATCTCTGGTAGACGGCGTCTCTGTGGATCCCAGGCCGGTTTGTTGTTGATCTGCCTACGAGGACCCTTGTGCAATCGCGGTGTTCGTAGAAGTATAAGAAAGTGGTGAAACGGGCCTCAGCGCCGGTAGACGACCGAAGACCGGGAGATTAGTTGCCTTTGATTTCATATTGTTCGACGCAGAGAGGTCTAGAATTCGGCTACGAGATAACAAACTGCTGAGCACGGGCGAAGGCGGTTGCGGAAGAATCTGGTTATACAGAGTTTGCGATTCACGGTGTTTGCCCGGTTGAAGAGTCGATGCGAGACAAACGCCCGGAGGCTTGAGCGTAGACATCGGTTATTGAGAATTGCGGGAAACTAACGTTGAGCGGCAAATAAAGGGAAGTCATTGAGGAGGCACAGCTAAATCAATAATGATTAAAAGGGGGCAGGCAGTTGACTAAGTACGATCCAAGTGCCTATCGAGAGTTTTTCGAGCATGAATTCAGCTATATTGGCGGCTTCTGGCGCAACACGCATAGATACGCCAATCACGTAGCACTTATCGATCCCATAGGCGGTACCGAGTGGAGCTATTCTGATCTGGGCGTCAAGGTTGGCGAGCTTTCCTCCGGTCTTATTGAACTGGGGGTCGCCGAGGGAGATGTTGTAGCCTACCAGCTGTTCAACGGCGCGGAATTTGCGCAGCTCTACCTAGCATGTCAGGCCGCGGGGGCAATAGGTTCGCCTATCAATTACCGGTTAGCTTCGGGAGAGGTAGCTTTCATAATCGACGATAGCCTTCCGAAAGTTTTTGTTTACGACACGAGCCTAGCCAAGGTGGTCGATTCAGCGCTCGGAATGGCAAATCACCGACCGCAGGTTCTCGTGGGAGTAGGTGACGACGGTCCCTTGGCTTCAATTCGCGGAGCCAAGTGTCTCCGTTTCGACGAGATTTTCATTGACGGCGGACGGGCGCCGCAACTTTCCAAAAGTATTTATGACGAGACCACAAGGCTGTATACGTCCGGAACGACGGGTATGCCCAAAGGAGTGCCTCTGAATAGTGCGGTAGAACTATTCAGCGCTCACGATGTCATTATGCACTTTCCCCTTGTTCCGGAAGATCGCACGCTTAACATGACGCCATGGTTTCACCGCGGTGGTCTCTATAGCGGAGGCCCTAACCCGATATTTTACGTCGGTGCGGCGGCGGTTCCAATGCGCTCATTCGACCCCAACCTGTGCCTGGACTATGTAGAGCGCCTAAAGCTGACGTTTCTGATCGGTGCTCCTACCAATCTGGCAATGCTCGCCAAGGCTCAGAGTGAGCAACCCCGTGATCTGGGCTCGCTGCGGGGCATCGTGACCATGGGAGCTCCGCTGGATCGAGCGGCAGCACTCAGCTATCAGAATCTTTTGACCCCGAGGATCTTCAACGGATATGGAACAACGGAAGCTTTCTGGAACACGTTTCTCAGGCCAACCGATCTTCCCGAACACGCAGGTAGTGCAGGACGCGCTTGCACTGACGACGACGTTGCCGTTGTGAAGCTTTTTGAAAATCGGCTTGCGTCGCCTGATGAAACGGTTGCAAAGAACGGGGCTGAAATTGGGGAGGTGATTGTTAGGTCTCCAAAGTCAGGTTTTGCCTACTTGGGAATGCGGAGCGAAGATATGGCCAGGTTCCACAATGGCTGGCTGCATATCGGGGATTTGGCGACCTGGGACGAAGAAGAGTTTGTCACAATCGTCGGTCGCAAGGACGATATGTTGATTTCAGGGGGTGAGAACGTGCACCCAGTTCAAGTTGAAGAGATACTGAATGAGCACTCTGGAATTGCTGATTCGCTTGTCGTCGGAGTTCCCGACGCGCAGTGGGGCACACGCGTGGTGGCCTATGTCGTTCGGCGCGATCTGACGCTAACAGCAGCCCAATGCGATAAGTTTTGCCGGCAGCATCGGATGTTGTCGGGCTATAAGAGGCCAAGAGCCTACCGATTCGTCGACTCGCTTCCTCTTACCGCCACAGGGAAAAAGCAGCACTACAAGGCAATGATGACGGCTGCAAACGAGTACGCGGACAATTTGTTCGAAGTCCCGTAGGGTTGTGAGGCCAGCCAAAAAGCGAGAGCCTCTCGAGAAATTCTGAGGCTCTGGGGCATTCGGGGCTAAAGAATTTCAAAACTCAATCGGTCCGGATTTAGAGGGCGAGGAGGAGGTTTTCGCAGATCGATAAACGGTGATCTATCTGAGGTTATAGGGAAGAAAACAGTGGATAAAAGCATTGATCGGGCAGAGTACGCTCGCCCGATCAAAATCTTGATGTTTGGATGTTTCTGACAAGGGCCGCTAGGCCAGCCCTTGTCAGACATGGATCAGTTGATCTCCGCGGTTTTAGCCTTCGAGGAGGTGCGCCCAGCGCTGGCGTGCAGCGGCACGCATCTCTCGTGGCGGGACATTTACCGGCGGGAACTTATCTCTCCATTCCCAAGGCCGGCAGGCGTCTATCAATGCCCGAGAGCTGCTGTAGTCGCCGACGGCTTTCTGCTCGGGAGTGATCCTGGGATCGAGCGGAGTGCTCCAAGCCCTTTGGACAATATCGATCGACGTAGCGGGATCGCTTCTTGTGGAGACTGCCCACATCACTTCTTCGAGATTCGAAGGGTCGATGTCTTCGTCGACGACAACGGTGTAGCGGCCTGCATATGCCGCCGATCTGCTCTGCGATGCCAAGTGCAGTACTTGGCGCGCGTGACCTGGGTAGCGCTGCTTGATTGACACGACCGTAAACATCCGGGCTCCGCCAACCTCGTGCTGCCAGACTCCTGTAACATCGGGAACTCCAAATCTGTCCAGTTCATCTCGAAGCAGAGCTGAACGCAGAACAGCCCGGTATCTGGCAACTTCATCCGGTGGTTGTGCCGGTGGGGCGCCTACCAATATCGGATTATTCCGGTGATATAGGGCCTCTATGTGAAGCACTGGCTCCTTGCGGCTCGATGAAGCGTAGTAGCCGGTCCACTCTCCGAAAGGACCCTCCATGCGCAGCTCTTCCGCACTTGCGTAACCTTCCACCACGATTTCGGCATCAGCAGGAATCGGTAAGCCAGTGACCGGACCTTCGATCACCTCTACAGCACTTCCGCGTATTGCTCCAACCCATTCATACTCGCTAACTCCCAAAGGAATCTCAGTGCATGAGGCAAGGAACTGAAGTGGATCGCTCCCGAATACCATTGCGACTGGGCAGCGCTCACCACGCTCAAAGTACTTCTGTCTGTGCATGCGGCCGTGTTTACCTGGTGAAATATAGTACCCGACGCTGTTCTTGTCGTGAAGCATGACCCGGTAAGTGCCCAGGTTAACCCAGTTGTCGTCGGGATCACGGGTAATATCAAATGAGCCGGTTCCGATATAGCGTCCACCGTCTAGAGGGTGCCACAGTGGGGTTGGGAATTTTGTAAGGTCGACTTGGTCTCCGCGGAATACATTTTCCATGACCGGGCCATCCTTGACAAATTTCGGTGGAATGTAGTTGAGCCCTTTGATCTTCTTACGCCATGCATCAGAGAGTGCGACTTTACCAAGGCCGAACGGAAGTCCAAGTGTCAAGGCGATTCTGTCAGTGTGTCCAAAGCTATTGACCAGTACCCGGTAGCTTGGATCGTATCCGGGAATATTGTCAAAGATTGCCGCCGGTGATTCAGACACGTGTTGAAGGACGTCGGCTACTTCGCCGATTTCCTGATCCGTGTTTGCACCAGAGATATGCCGCAAGTGTCCGAGCCCCTCGATGACCTCGAGCCATTCGCGCAGACCGCGATCGGCACGATTCTCGCTTGGGGCGGGCTGCTCCGCCAGAGCCATAGTTACGCCTCCATCTTTGGTCCGAACATCGGACCATACGCTTTGACTTTATTCCTTGAGTTGGCAACTGTCAATTCGCACCACGTAAGTTCCTGTATCGCATGATATAAAGGTGCGGTTAAATGAAAAGTGAGAATGGTATCCGCTAAGCAGTTCGTGTCGTGCTTTGTGAGGCGCCTGGGTTTTGGCGGGGGCCTAAACCTCAGGAGTCTGCGATCCATTTTCGGTGGCGGTGAGAATTGCAGCCACCGGAGGGACTTGCGCAACGGTAGGGGCAGTTCTAGCTCTCAGCGAGCATAATGTCGGAGTACTGCGGGTAGCGCAAACGGGTTGCCGTGATTTTGGCCGGTGCCACTTCAAGACGCATGTACACAAGTAAGATCAGTTCGTGGAGGCCACGGGCACAGTGAGTTTTGCCTTACGGAAGAGATTGCTGTCGAGCACTATCTGCGAGATCGCTAGAACTCCAGCAATGGGGCGCACAGTTGGTCTAGAATTGGCTTCCACTTTTGCGTGGTCTAGGTATCTGGCTGGATTGCTAACGGCAAGTCTTTTACCGGTCAATCTGGCTATTTAGAGAGAATAACGATATATTGGTGTGGCGTAAAAAAAAATAAGTCGATTCTGTAGGACGGAAAAAATCGTCATATAGAGTTGACAGATGTTTATTGCAGTGGAATACTTATCTTTTTGGTCCTACATTAGGATCTTTTCATAGACCCGGAGGTACATTCCATGACCCTTGATGTAAAGCCGACGAATGTGGCTGGGCCACCATCAATTGAGGACCAGCGTTCGCTACGCGGTAGCCTTGATTGGATGCGCCGCAACGGTTTCCTGCTTGAGACTGATGTGCCGGTATCTGGGGATCTTGAGCTGACGGGTATCCAGAAGCATCTGGATGGCGGGCTTCCAATGCTATTCCACAATGTTAAAGGGCACCCTGACTACCAAGTCGTGACCAATCTTTTTTCAAACATTGATGTTGTTGACAAGCTATTCGGCTGGTCGACCCCCAAGGAGCGCACTCGCAAGCTTGCTCATGCTCTAACCCACCCGATTCCACCAGAGATCATTACCGACGGAGCTCCTTGCCAGGAAGAAGTCATAACTGAGGATCTTGATGTCAACCGTTATGTTGTTCCAATCCGCCACACTCATCTGGAGTCGGAGTTGACAATCGGTAGCGGGAACAGCGTGGTAGTAGGCAAGCACTTTAATGGTGGCACCCACATCGGTTATAACCGCATGAACTTTCGCTGGGGAAACGTTGGAACTTTCCAGGCCAGCCCTGGGTCGCACATGTGGCAGGTTATAACCGAGCACTACTACGAGGAAGAGGGCATTCCGATCACGATGTGCTTCGGTCTTCCAATGTCGTCAGTTCTAATGGCCGGTGGCGGTTTCGACTATGTTGTTCTGCCCAAAGGTGGAGATGAACTTGGCGTAGCCGGCGCCGTTCAAGGCTTCCCGGTGCGTCTCGTAAAAGCAAAGACGGTCGACGCATATGCGGTTGCCGACTGCGAGGTTGTTCTCGAAGGCTACCTAAAGCCGCGCGACAAGCGATATGAAACGAAAGAAGCAGAGGACAACAATACTCAGGGACGTTACCACTTCCATCCTGAGTGGGCTGGTTACATGGGCAAGGCCTACAAGGCTCCAACTTTCCACGTGACCGCTATTACTCGGCGCAAAAGAGAGTCCAAGCCAATCATCTTCCCTCTTGGCGTTCACACGCTTGACGATTCGAACATTGACACGACGGTGAGAGAGTCAGCAATTTTCGAGCTTTGCGAGCGTCTGCAGCCAGGAATTGTGCAAGACGTCAACATTCCTTATTCGATGACTGACTGGGGTGGCTGTATCATCCAGGTCAAGAAGAGGAACAAGATTGAGGAAGGCTGGCAACGGAACTTTCTCGCTGCTGCTATCTCTTGCAGCCAGGGCATGCGTCTGGCAATTGCGGTTGACACTGACATCGACATCTACTCGATGGACGACATCATGTGGGCACTTACTACGCGGGTCAACCCTCACACTGACATTTTGAACCCAGTTCCTGGTGGAATCGGTCAGACCTTCCAGCCTTCTGAAAGAATGACTGCTGGAGGCGGTGAGTGGACTGCTAGTAACACTCGCTTCGAAGGAGGCATGGGCATTGACGCTACAATCCCGTTTGGATATGAAAGCGATTTCATGAGGCCTGTGTATCCCGTTGACAGGGTTGACGCCAGCAACTGGTTTAGTCCGGATCAGCTTGCTCTGGCCAAGTCTGTCATGCATGGATGGGTTCATTCATTGTCGAGAACAGGGCGCTGATATGGCTGGCTCCGTGGAGCAGAATCCTGCTCCGCTGAGCGGCCTCCGAGCTCTTGACCTAACCGGCGAGCTGGGTTGGTTGCTCGGGCGGATTCTAGCCGATGTTGGCGTTGAGGTTCAGAAGATCGATCCTCCAGGTGGTGATCCGGGCCGTAACATGGAACCGGTTCTAGAGGGACCTGACGGCTCTGTTTCAGCGTCATGGGTCGCATACAACATGGGAAAAAGTCGACTCGATCTGGATCTCAGCACCGATGAAGGCAGAGAGCGCTTTCTAAAACTTGCATGTGAGGTCGATTTCATACTCGAGAGCGAGGAGCCTGGCGTCCTAGACGATTTGGGCATTGGATGGAGTGTTCTTCACGAGAGAAATCCCTCGCTCATCCTCACTTCGGTAACATCCTACGGTCAGGACGGCCCCCTTGCGGGAGTGCCGGCCTCTGACCTTGAATTAATGTCCGCCGGTGGCGCCGTTTGGCTCACCGGCGATGCCGATCGGCCTCCGGTGCGCATGACTCTGCCTCAATCAATTTGTTGGGCTGGAAGTTATGCCGCGGTGGGGACACTGATCGCACACCATCATCGTCAAATCACAGGACATGGCCAACACGTCGATATGTCTGCCCAAGCCGGACTATTGCCGGCCTTGGTGCATGCGCCAAGTTTTTTCGATTTACTGGGCGAAAACCCTTTGCGAGCTGGCGGCTACTTGGTTGGGCGGAATATTAACGGCGCAGCGATGCGAAATATCTGGCCGTGTCGCGATGGGTACGTAACCTGGGCAATATACGGCGGAGCAGCCGGACGACAGTCAAATCGTGGGATGGTCGAGTGGATGGATGACAATGGCATGGCGCCGGAGTCACTCAAAAGCGTTGACTGGAGCACGTTTGACGTTGCCACCGTTACGCTCGCTGAAGTTTCAGAGATGGAATCTGCAATAGCTACGTTCCTGGAAACTGTGTCCAAGGCTGAGTTCCTGGAACAGGCAGACGCACGCAGGATGCTTGGCTATGTCGTATCAACCGCGGCTGATATTGCAGCAGATGAGCAACTCGAGGCACGTCAGGTGTGGTCGGAAGCGTTTGTCCCAGAGCTAGGTCGGACCTTGCGGTTTCCCGATGGCTGGTTGAAAATTGATGGTATTCGCCACGGTGTGGCTTCGTCGGCATCTGGAGGAATGTAGTGACGGTCAATTTGCCCGAGCGTAGTGGGCCCTTGGCGGAAATACACGTCGTAGAGTTTGGTGGTTACGGCGCGGGACCCGCGGTAGGAAAGTCATTGGCCGAGCACGGCGCGGAGGTTATCCGAGTTGAGAGCATGCTTCGGTTAGATGGATTTCGTACTAATTATCCACCCTATACAGGCAATATTCCCGGTGCCGAGCGTGCTGCAATGTTCGCCATTACCAACGACAACAAGTTGAGCGTTTCGTTAAATCTGAAATCTGAAAAAGGGCGAGACCTGGCGATAAAGCTCATCGAGCGTGCCGATGTCGTGGTAGAAAACTTTACCCCCGGTTCAATGGACCGCCTTGGTCTCGGTCATGAGGCCATGATGGGTCGCAATCAAAAGCTCGTTACCTTGAGCACGTGCAATCAGGGCAGGACGGGCCCTCAAGCTAATCGCGCAGGATTCGGCTCCCACCTTACTTCTCTAAGCGGGTTCACCGAATTGACGGGTTGGCCGGATCGGCAACCGGCGCTTTTGTGGGGTCCGTATATTGACTATATTGCCGTCGCGTACGGTGCTGTTGCAGTGCTCGCCGCGTTGGAGCAAGTTCGCAGGACTGGGGTCGGATGCCATATAGACCTGTCGCAGTATGAGACTGGGATCCAGTTCATGGCCCCAGCGTTGATTCGCTACTTCGTGAGCGGGGAAGTAACTCATCGTCAGGGGAATCGGGATCCAAATGCTGTGCCGCATGCCGTGTTCCCATGTCTTGGCGAACAGAAGTGGTGCGCAATCAGCATTCATGATGACGCGGAATGGTTGCGATTTGCGAACGAAGTTGGAGAGCCGTGGGCCAAAGAGCCTGAGCTATCCCTTGTT
Source organism: Actinomycetota bacterium (assembly GCA_027322285.1). Taxonomy (GTDB): domain Bacteria; phylum Actinomycetota; class Acidimicrobiia; order Acidimicrobiales; family Acidimicrobiaceae; genus SCQM01. Next base: position 114,806 of record DAHVRV010000004.1, on the reverse strand, counting down.
TCTGAGCGCCGGGTCCAAGAGGATCGGCTCGAGGAACTTATTTCAGGCTGGACAGCTGGCCAAACCCGGGAATCAGTGGTTGAGCGCATGAGAAAGGCGGGAGTCCATGCGGCTCCGGTAAATGACATGGGCGACCTGTATGCGGATCCCCAGCTAAAGTATCGCGGTGCGTTTCAGCGGGTTGATCATCCAGTAATGGGGGAGCATGCCGTGCCCGGACCTCCCTATATTCTGTCGGATTCCCCAGGCAAGGTAACGCATGGTGCGCCAACTGTGGGCCAGCATACCGAAGCTGTTCTGTGCGGTATATTGGGATTGTCGAAAGCCGAGTTTGAGGAGCTTCAGCTCTCTGATGTGTTGAAGTAGTGGCTGCCAGCAGAGTAGCACCACGCTAACGTGCTGTTTCGCGCAACTGATTCTACGGGCGAGACCCGCGTACGTCAGGCCTGCGAATTGTTTGTCGAAGTCCAGCTGCAGGGCTAGCTCGTTAAACTGGGCTTTGCGACAAATGCAGCCGCAGGCTGCGGATTTCATTGGAATATGTTTGGCTGTCGAGCCGCTATATTATTGGATTTGGTGGTTGACGGAAGCCGGAATAAGCTGGAGACATGGAAACTGAAGCTAAAAATCTTAATAAAGGACTGTCAGGAGTGCCCGAGGGAGCACCTCGGAAGGCTCCCCCTCCAAAGTGGCAGGTGGCTGATGTCGTTGCTGTCATCGCCGAGACTCCGGAAACTACGACTTTGCGTATAGCAGTACCTGAGCCCACGGAATTCATCTCTGGCCAGTACTACAATATCAGGATTCCCGTAGAAGGCCGGCCAAGGCCTATTCAGCGTGCATACTCAATCGCTTCATCGCCTTTTCCGAAGTTTGATGTGGTTGAATTTGGGATCAAAGAGATGGAAGGCGGTCTGGTTTCGCCGGTTCTGGCAAAGCAGACCAAAGTCAATGACAAGCTTGAGGTTCGTGGACCCTACGGAGCATTTGTGTGGAGTGAGGAAAAGGGAGGCCCGCTCCTTCTGATTTCTGCTGGTTCCGGCGTAGTACCGTTCATGTCTATGATCCGCTATGCCAGAGCAAAGGGACTCAGCGTTCCGATGCACCTGTTGTTCTCGTCAAAATCCGCCGAGTATGTGATTTACAGCCAAGAACTCCTTGAGCTGGAGGCTGAATTGGACTGGCTGACTGTCACGCATACATTTACTCGTGATCCCAATCATCCCGGTTCGCGTTATCATCGCAGAATCGACAAGGAGATGGTGGCGGAGTTGATGGCGGAATCAGGGGCAAAATTGGGCTATATCTGTGGTCCGCCGGAAATGGTCGAGCTATGTGAAGTTGCTTTGGTCGACCTTGGTATGGACCCCGAGAACGTTTACTCAGAGAAGTACGACTGATCCAGTTACGCAAGCTGCCTTCTGTTGAGGCAGCTTGCGTTCCAGCTCTGACTTTAGGGACGCGCATTTGGGGTGTTTCTCAAGTCAAGAGCGGCAATAAAGGTGTTCAGATGTCAAATGAATACCGTTGGCTGCGTCGGCTATATTCGTCGTCGGCCAACGGTATTTTGATCGGCGGGTAACCTCAGGCAGGAATTGGTTTAGTTTCAGAACCTGAGCTTGGAGACATTGCGTCCGATGCTTTTTCTTTCATCAGATTACGGCAATTGGACGTTGATTGGGTCCTAGCGGTTGTCGAGCGATCGGAGCATAATCTCCGTCTCATCCCAGTGTTCGAGACTTGAAATCGACGGGCCAGCAAGAAACGTCATCGGCTGCAACTGGATGCCTAGGGTGTCAGCCTTGTATTCGACCAATTCGAATGCGACCAGTAGCACTCCCTTTTCGTCGTGTGCATGCGAGACCCCAAGCTTTAGATGATGGACGGTGTCGCCCAGGGTGACGAGAATTAATGCCACTCCGCGATTGCGAATGTTTGCGCGCGTTCCCCAGCTGGTAATTGCGGCTCTGATTTCAGTATCAGTGGCGTCGAGCTGTGCTCTGGATAGTAGGCAAGGATGAGGAAATCCATTCAGGTCAACCGTAAACATTGGCACAACTTGCTCTGGACTTCCCATAACGGGCTTGCCTGACAGATAAAACTTAACCTCTTCTGGAATTTTCAACGCCACTGCTAGACCTCGAAGTAGTTGTGACAGAGACTATCAATTTGCCAGCCATTTGCGGCGGAATCCCGGATATCCTCAGACATCTCCGGACGGTCAGGACCGATGCTTTCAAAGACGGTTGCAGAGACAGAGTCGCGCCACTTGCCAACGCGTCGTTCCGGCGCATCCGCTGAAATAAATGACCCGGCTTGATCGCATGTATCGGGGACTGCATCGACGAGAATTCTCTCCACCACGCCTCCAAGGTCACGATGATTCGAACTTCGAGCTTAGCCCTTGTATTTATACCAGCCCTGCTACTCGATTCGGATTTGTCGCCAGGGATCTCGAGAGTCAATGTTGCTCAAGAAAATTGCCGCCTGAAGTAAGGTACAAAATGGAGTTGCAGGCCCGTGTTCCATTTTCAGATGGCATCGTGCGATGCAACCATACCGACAGGTGAGATGAAGCGCCTATCCGCGCAAGCGTTATTCGCGCAGTTTATTTTGGCTTGGAAAAGAAACGGAAATTTGAAGGTGATGTTCCTCGCTGGGGAGTCGTCCCCGTCTGATCCGAACTAGCGAGCCGATCAAAAATGAACTGAAAGCGGTGCACTTGTTGTCTGTAAGAGTTGGCGTATGCTAGGTTGCCTAAGGGATATTATCCGCGTAGTGATTTTCGATAGCCTTTGACGAGATTCAATGAACACCGGCCTCTGTTCAAGAGTGCCGCCACAATTCCACCACGCGGATTGGCTAGATGCAGCTTTTTCCGATGTCACATTGCTCCAAGACTGAAGTCATTCAAATGTTACGAAGGTGCTGGTAAATAGCTATTTCAATATGGACGCTAAATATTAATTGTATTGGTTTACAAATTTATTGTCCTGAATTTGACACTTATAGCCGATGGGCTTTATACTACAACTTGGAGTCAGTAGTCAACAAATATGTAGTACTTATCGTGCAGAGCGCGAGCTAGGAGGAAATGGTTAATGAGTTTTGAAAAACTTCCTGCCGTCGAATTTACTCAGGTCAAGTATTCAAAGGCTGACTGGGTGGCTACGATTACGATCGACCGTCCGGAGGCGTACAACGCGTACAGCACTCGGGCACTAATCGAGCTGGCTGCGGCTTTCAGGGAAGCGGCTTTTGATGACGAAGTAGCGGTAATTGTATATACGGGAAGTGGCAAGACAGCGTTCTGCACTGGTGGTGACGTTAAGGAATACGAGAGAGAATACACAAAGTCGCCGCACGACTATTGGAAGTACATGGGTCTTTTCAGCGGATACATTGAGAACATCGTCAACTCTGGAAAGCCGGTCATCGCGCGTCTCAATGGAATGGCGGTTGGCGGCGGCAATGAGAGCCACCTGGCATGCGACCTTTCAGTAATTGCTGAACATGCCTACGTTGGCCAGGTCGGGACAAAAGTTGGCAGTGTCGCTGCCGGCGGAGCGACCCAGTGGCTACCAATCTTTGTCGGAGATCGCAGGGCCCGCGAAATGGTGTTGCTGAACCGTCCGATTCCGCCGTATCAAGCGCTCGAATGGGGCTTGGTGAATGAAGTTGTTCCATCGGTGGTAAAAGACGGCGAGTTCATCGTTCACGCTTCGGCCGAGCAAATTTCCAAAGCGAAGAAAGGGCAGGACGGCTACTCTATCGATCTTTCGAAGCTCGACGAAGCTGTCGCTGCGATGGCCAACGACCTGATTGACCAGTTCCCAGAATGTACCCGTTACACCAAGCAGCAAACTAACTTCTGGAAAGATCTGGTGTGGCATCAGACGGTCGGCCACGCGCGCGACTGGCTGTCGATTCACTATTCGAGTTTCGAACCAATTGAGGGAATGAACGCTTTTGTAGAAAAGCGTCAGCCCGGGTACAGGATGCTGCGTGAGCGGGCGGCATCGGGTGGCTCATCGGAGTTTCCATGGGGAGCCTACCAGAAGAGCTGCCCAGCGTGCGGTTCGCGCTTCATACCCTCTCAGTTTACTTTTTGTGGCAATTGTGGCAGTGCTTTGGATGACAGTTCGGCTAGTCCGGCAGGCAAATCCAGCACGGATTCGGCGAAAGGGTGATGGCGATGCCGCATCTTCTAGATTCATACGAAAATATGTCAATTGGTGATGCAATCATCATGTGCAGGGATTTGGTGGAAGATCCAGAATTTCCCACCGTAAAGAAATGGCGTGAAGCCGGCGGCAAGGTGGTCGGGCACTTCCAGGTCTATTTCCCCGAGGAGATTGTGCATGCCGCAGGCTTGCTTCCGTTCAAAGTGCGTGGAGCTCCGATTGAGCCCCGTCAAGGCGAGTCTCACTTCGGTTCTTACCTTTGCTCCATTTTGAAGACCTCGTTGGAAATTGCTTTGGGCGGACAGGTCACTCTTGACATGTTTGTATCGCACCCAATTTGCGACTCAGCCCGTAACCTGGCGGCGGTATGGGGAAGAAACTTTGACTATCCCTGTGAGATTCTGTATTTGCCTCAGAACCCAAATTCAAAGCATGCCGCGCAGTATCTGCGAGGCGAGTATGCACGGCTAGCACGCGAAGTCGAGAAGATTGCGGGACGTGAGATCACTGCGGACCAGCTTCGGGCATCGGTGCAGGTGTTTAACCTCAACAGAGCCCTATTGAGGGAGCTCTACGAGATAAAGCGCGATACTCCATGGTTGCTGGCGGTAGACGAGGCATACGTGCTTCTAGCTGTTGGTGGCATGATTCCTCGCGAAGAGCACAATGCGCTTCTCGCCTGGGCGCTTCCCAAGATCCGCGAACGATCAGCGACGCCGCAAGATCGCATGCGCCTTGTATTTTCAGGCGGCTTCTGCGAGCAGCCACCTCTTGATCTTCTCCACACCATTGCTCAGTTTTCGTATGTGGTGGACGACGATCTACTAGTTGGAATGAGGTACATAACTGAAGACATTGCACTCGGTGAGGATCCGCTAGCCAACCTGGCTTCTGCCTACCTGGACCAATCCGGTTACAGTCCTGTACAGCACGACATGAACAAGCCTAAGGAACACATGCTGCTTCAGCAGATAAAGGCTGCCAATGCCGGAGCGGCAATTATTTCTGCTGCCAAGATGTGTGAGCCTGGACTGGATGAGCAGGTGGCGTACACTAAGGCTCTCGACGATGAGGGCATCCGCTATTTCGTTACTGAGTTCGAAGAGCGGATGACAAACTTCGACAGTCTTGAAATCCAGCTCGAAACATTCATCGAGAACCTACTCTTTGCATAAACGGAGGGCATCATGTCAACAACTACTTCAAATGCCGCAGCTACTGCAGACAAATCGTCAATCATAGGCCGCGGAAATAAAAACGGTAACCAGCTCTTTCGGGATTGGTACCAAGAGCTCACAACAGCTCCCTCCAGAGGCGAGCATTCGGCTTACGTGTTTGTCATGGGTAGCATGGCCGAGATTCTTCAGTCATTTGGAATCCACACCATCTTCCCTGAGGTAAACGGTCTTCAAACGGCTGTGCGCCACGTAGCCGACGACTACATCGCTCAAGGCGAGGACTACGGTTTCTCCGCCGATGTTTGCGGTTACGTAAAGGCAGACGTTGGGCTTCAGCTTCGTGGCGGCGACCACCCCATGGGCAAGATCCCGAAGCCATCGCTTGCCGTATACACGAATGCTTGTAACACCTACCTCAAGTGGGCAGAGATCTGGGAGCGCATGTACAACATGCCAAGCGTCACCATCGACGTCCCAGGGTCGCGCGCTGCGGGCAGGCACACCTGGAGCGGACACGTAGATTTCGAGAACGACCTCAAGTACGTGCGTGGTCAGATCGATGAACTGATTACCGTTTGCGAAAACGTTACCGGTAAGAAGTTTGACATCGACAAATTGCGCGAGACCATGCATCACACAAACGTCATGATGGAAAGGTACGAACGGCTTATCGAACTCAACAAGGCGAAGCCGGCTCCTTATAACGCAGTTACAGATGGAACTGTATATTTGGGAGTGGCCAACGGGTTCCGCGGCCGCGCAGAAGGCGCCCAGTACTTTACCGATCTGGTAGAGGAGATGGAGTACAAGGTAGCCAACGGCATCGGCACCACTTTCGAGGAAAAGTATCGCCTGGTCTTTGTTGGGGTTCCATGCTATCCGATCTTTAGGCGTTTCAATGAAATGTTCACTGAGTGGGGTGGCGCGTTCGTTGGTTCCAGCTACATGTGGTTTGCATCCGGTGGAGCAAACACCGGATTCCAATACGATCTCAGCCGGCCTCTCGATAGCTTGGCCGAAGGACTGTTGGTTACCACCAGAGACGCAATGGACACGATGTTCTACTCAAATAGGAATATTGTTGACGCTATCGAGCCGTTTGGCATTGATGGTGTTGTCTACCACCCAATCAAATCATGCAGAACGGTATCGACAGGTCTTGCAGACAACCGTCGAGCCGTAATGGAGGAGTCTGGGACTGCGACGTTGTTTGTGGAATCTGACCACATGGACAAGCGAGTGGTTTCAGAAGCTCAGCTGAAGAACCGAATCGACGCATTCTTCGAAGGACTCGCGACTCGTAGGGTAAGACAGAGCACTGGACAGAGCAAGTAGCTGGGCCTGAGGGCTTTAGAGGAGATGAGATAAACATGGCATATGCAGGAGGAGTCGACGTCGGGTCGACTCAGACCAAGGCAGTAATTATCAATGAGGATCTTCAGATCGTAGGTAGAGCTCTAGTCGACACAGGCTCAAATGTTGTTGTGGCTGCACAGAATGCTTACGACATAGCTGTGAGGGACGGCAATATCCACGAGGAAGAAGAGGGTGTCGAATTCATCATTGGTACCGGTTACGGCCGGTACAAGGTGACTTTCGGTGATGCCCAGACGACCGAGATTTCCTGTCACGGGCGTGGGGCTGTCCACATGTTCCCGGGCACCAGGACAGTCGTTGATATGGGCGGTCAGGACACCAAGGCTATCAAGGTGAGTCCGACTGGCGAAATTCTCGACTTTGTTATGAATGACAAGTGCGCGGCTGGAACCGGGCGTTTTCTAGGCGCAGCGGCTAGCGCTCTTGGAGTGCCGCTGGGTGAGCTCGGTCCTGTGGCATTGCGCTCGAACAGGCCAACCAAGATTTCGACTACATGCACCGTGTTTGCAGATGGTGAGATTCTTTCACTCATCGGCAAGGGCAAAAAGGTTGAGGATGTTCTTCTTGGAGTGCACAACTCCGTAGTTTCAAGGGCACTGAGCCTGATGCGCCGTGTGGGTATCGACAAGGAAGTCACCTTTACCGGCGGCGTCGCAAATAATATCGGCATGGTGACAGTGCTCAATCAGGAACTTGGCTTCGATTGCAATGTGAGCAGCGACTCGCACTTCATGGGAGCCTTGGGAGCAGCACTGTTTGCAATGGATCGTATCAAGGCCGGTCGTGAATCGCACGGTTTAGCGGAGGTGAAATAATGACTATCACTGCAGGACTCGATGTTGGCGCTACCTACACCAAGGCCATTTTGCTTGACGACAATAGCAACATAATTGCGCGCAAGCTTAACCGAACTGGTTACAAGCCCGGCGAAATCGCGGAGCAGACGTTCAACGAGGTCCTTGATTCGGCCGGAATTGGCCGCGATGCAGTCGATTACACTGTGGCGACAGGGCTCGGTCGATTCCAGGCTTCCTTCAGCCAGCTAAACGTCACCGACCTTACTTCCGCAGCCTGGGGATCAAATGCTTTATTCCCGGGAACAAAGACAATCCTTGACGTCGGAGGGCAGTCGGTTAAGGCACTGAGGTGCGACGAAAAGAGGGCGGTCACTTCTTTTCGACTGAACGAGAAGTGCGCCGCGGGAACGGGAGCCTTTTTGGAGAAGACAGCCCGGTACATGGGTTTTGGTACCGAGGATATTGGCCCGTTGGCGGTTACCTCAACTGTAGAGGTGCCAATTTCTGGTGTATGCACCGTTTTCGCAGAGGCTGAAGTCATTAACCACCTTTCTCAGGGTGTTGCTGCTTCGGACATCATGCAGGGCGCCATCATTTCGCTGGTCGGCAAGTCCGTCCAGTTGATGAAGCGCGTGAAGATGGAGCCAGAAGTAACTCTTATTGGCGGCATCATGCGCTATCCATCGATGGTGACCGCTATCAAGGAATTGCTTGGCATAGAGGTGAACGTTGCGGAGGGCGACATGGTGCAATATGCGTCCGCTCTTGGTGCCGCCACGCTGGCTCGTTACCAGCTCGAAAAGGTAAGGTCTGGCCAGCGCGCGGGTTCCGTAGGTGCGCAATGAGCAGCCTTCGGGACATTGAACTCATGGCGGCGGGCTGGGACCGCCGCTTTGAAGCCGATGTAACGAGGGAAGCTGAGCTTGTCGAGATGTATACGGAAATGGGCTACGAGGTCGCTACCAGCGAGATTGTGCCAGAAGACTTTGGTCCTCAATGTGCTGGGTGTGCAATAGCGGCTTCATGCAACAGATATGTGGTCATTTACACCCGTACCCCCGTAGCGAAGGTGGCTGAAAATGTCAACTAATTCGGAACTCATCGACCTGATTGGTAAGTTCGAGGAAGAGCACGTTGAAGTTCGAGAGGCTCTCGCGAAGATCGACGCGGGCGTTGTCGCTAAAGATGATGCAGCGGTGCGAGATGCCCTGGCTGCCAGCAAAGCTGTGCTTGTATCTGGTTTGAGCGAGCACAGCAGCGCGGAAGATGACGTGCTGTTTCCCGGAGTCACCTCGCTTCTTGGTCAGGGCATGATTGATGTATTCGTGGAGGAGCATGTACGAATACTGGCCCTGAGGAACCAGATTTACGCAAACATGGAAAAGGGCGTCGCAGACTTTGAGGGTTGTTCCGAGTTCTCCGAGCTACTGGGAAGCCATATTGACCGTGAAGACGCAATGCTTTTTCCGGCCGCACGCGGTGTGCTGTCTGACTGAGGTCGTCATCTAAGCGGTCACCTATGACACTGCTAAAGTTACAAGGGCTTGGCGCCAAACCTAGGTTTGGCGCCAAAGTGCTGTTCGGCCAGGCGTATAGAGTGGGCGGCGCATTCCCAGTTAGTTGGTGAAGGCTGTTTCTGTGCGAATCGTCAAATATCGCACGCAGGCGCACAGTTGGCCGTCGCCTTAAGTTTGCGCCAGGGGTAGTGATTAATTAAATGGGATCGCCGCTTTAAAATGCTGATGCCTTTTTTAAAACAGCTGCCTTGGCAGTCCATCAGGATCGACCTGACTCGGAAGACCAAGGCAACTAGTTGGCAATCTTTAGATCATGCTAAGTCCACCGTTGACGCTCAGCGTCTGTCCGGTGATGTAGTCCGCATCGCCAGATGCCATGAATAGAGCAGCGTTGGCAACTTCTTGCGGAGTTCCAACTCGACCCAGCGGGATTGAGCGAATTATCGCACCCATCAGTTTTTCGTTGCCTTCGCTTACCTGTGCCAGCATCGGCGTATCGGTGAGGCCGGGTGCAACGCAGTTGACATTGATACCTTTTCTTGCGGTTTCCCGGGCCAGGGCCTTGGAAAATGCGATTACCGCACCCTTGGCACCCGAGTAGATTGCCTCACCGCTGGAGCCGACACGTCCAGCGTCTGAGGCTATGAACACTATTTTTCCAGATCCGGCTTCAATCATGCGGGGTACAGCCGCGTGAGCGCAGGCCACGTGGCCACGGTAGTTGATGTCTATTACGCGGTCCCAAAGGCTTTCGTCTGTGTCGACGAAAGGCATCACCTTGTCCCAACCGGCATTGGATATCAAAATATCAATCTTTCCAAACTTCTCTACTGCTTTTGAGACCATGTCCCGCACGCCCGGAGCGTCGGCAACATCGACTGAGACTGCGAGCGCCAACCCGCCAGAGGCCGTGATTTCCTTTACAACGCTTTCCGCCCGTTCTGCTGATAAATCGGCAATTACCACGCTCGCGCCGCCATTAGCCAGCCCTAGTGCTATGGCACGGCCGACGCCGCTCCCTGCTCCAGTGACGATCGCAGTTTTGCCTTGGAACCTGTCATTGGATGACATATTGTTATTTTCCTTTCAAGAGTCCGTTTGTATCTAGTGCCCTAAGTATTGAGAGATGTTCAGTTGTCGGTTCTGGTGTTGTTGGCACCGAATCGGGTATTATCAGGTCAAATCCTGTAGCAGCGCGAACTTTGTCGACGTCCACTCCCGGATGAACTGTTTCGAGCCGCATTCGGAGGGTTTGCGGATCGAATCCCATGGTGCAAAGGGGGGTCACAACAAGTTGGGGCCCGCCCCCCGGCAAGTCCGCTGCTTTCCATTCTTCGGGGCCCCGAAGAAAACCAGGCCCGCCGACAAAGTCGACTTTCTCTACGAATGTTCGCGGATTGTGCGACTGAGTGTAGATGAGGATTCTGCCGACGCGGGAAAGGAACGGCAGCCCGACTGTTCCTGGTCCACGAAGCGTCGGGTGAGCCCAGTCTCCTACGGACACCAGGTTGCAGTTTCCGTAGGCATCTATCTGTAGTCCACCTGCAAAGAAGACCGTCAGTACGTCGGCTCGTCCTTCGAGTAGAACGACATCGTTCAATGAAAGAGACGTGTCTGCTCTAAGCAAGTCGTAGTCGCCGCATGAAGGCACGACAGGGGCTAGGTGGGGATTTACTGAGCAAGTACCGCCGGCGATGGAATAGAGGTCCGGAGCATGAGTAAGTTGTGCCAATCTGCATGCCATCTGGGGAATTGCGCTTGCAGTGCCCATAACTGCAACGTCGTCGTTGCGGAGCCGCTTTGCCAGTTCCACTGCCATAAGTTCACTGCGTGACCAACTTGCCGTTAGATTATTGGAGATAACAGTCAAGGCTCTCTTATCCTTTCCGTTGTGATAAGTCAGCAGCAAGAATTCCGTCCCCGTAGCGCAGCTCGGCGAGGCGTCCAGCGGCCTTTTTGAGGTAATCGCCTTCGGTCATTCCCGTAACGAACTCATTGATGTAGTCCTTGGCGCCTTCGTCATCTTTTGCCATATCCATGTACTTTGAGATGTGCTCGTCGTCGAATTCGTATGCTCCGTGCGCGGCGGTCGGATAGCATCCGCCAGGTGCCTCTACCACGGCATGGACAAGAAATCCGGGAATTGTCGTTCCCTGGGGATGTTTCGAAATCTCCTCGGTGGGAACGATTGTTTCAACCTGAAGGAGAACGGTTTTGGAAGCTAGCGCCATATACCGGTCTACAAACTGGGCGCCGGCCATCACTGCATTCCCGTTCTCGTCAGCTTGGTAAGCGTGCAAGAGCGCTACATCAGGCTTGAGTGGGGCTCCAACAGCCACTCGGTTGCCAGTGAACGGATCGGTGGTAAACGAATAGTGTTCCTTATTGACGTTGGGAATATCGGTGAACTCTATTCCCTTGGGTAATGCCATAAAAGGAAGTCCGCCAGCGCCTGCATAGAGACCATGGGTTATGTAAGCCTCGTCACATTCAAGGACTTTGAGTTTGCCGGATTCGATAGACCTGCGAAAGCATGGAGCCAGCCCGATGTGTTCGAATCCCACGTAGGAGGTGGCAATCTCGTCGATGATGCCTGCCGCAATTAAGAGTTCCGCATTAAGGGCGCCGCAGGGGCTGGTAAGCAACCGCTTTATTTTACGGTTCTGACGGATTATTTCCCTGACCAACGCCATCGGGTTATTGTGCAGGTGCATGCCCCCGACGGTCACAAATCCCACGCTATCGGGAATGTATCGTTCAACTGCTTCCGAGAGGGAGAGGACTTTGTTCATATCACGTCCTTCCCATTCGTGCTGCAATGCTTAGGAGTCCGGGCCGTGCAACAGCAATCGGTAGATGGCCGATTGTCTGTATCAACACGGGCCTCACTAAGAATGTAGGCCATTGTTTTTGTATCCTCCATTTGCAAGTTCCGGAGCGAGCATAGCCCAACTTTGGTGCTAGTGCACATCTGAGTGCTGGTCACCTCTTACAAGGTCCGGACATTTGACGCAACTCAAGTGTGGCCATGAGAAAGTCTGAACTTTGCGGCGGCTTGATTTCATTGCGCGCTTTGATCACCGACTTAGAATACCCCGGCAACACGATCCACTTTTACATCTTTTAGTTTGGCGTTTAGACGGGTCAGTTATCGATGCTGCTCGGGTGCCTGCAGCATGTTTGCTCCTATTTTCCGATTTAGGATCCTTCTGCTAGGATGCTTTTTGCTTGGAGACACGCGGATTAGCCGTCGTTTGGCTTTCGCGGATGTTCTTTGGCTAGTATTGGAGACGTGGTCTGATGGACACATTTCCAGGCAGCAGATATTTGTAAAGTCGTGGCGAGATAGATAATACGTAGGGAAATTGAGGACGGCTGGAGGCCTTGGCGGCATTCAGCGGGGTATCCGTGTCAAATCCAATTGGTTGAGGCGGATTGTCTCATGCAGTTGCGAAGGTGACGCGATTTTAGAATGTCGGAATGAGACCAGCAAAGACGAAAGTTTAGTTAATTTAGATTGCTGCGGTTTCAAGATTAGAAACTGACGACCAGGAGAAACATGGCGAATACAATCCAAACACCCGAAGGCTTGTTCGATATAGACGGTCTGTTGACGGACGAAGAGCTCGAGATTCGGGGCGTCATTCGTAAGTTTGTCGACAAGCGGATCAAGCCGGACGTAGCAGGTTGGTTTGAGCGCGGTGAGATTCCCGCCAAGGAACTTGCCGTGGAACTAGGAAAACTCGGTGTTCTCGGTATGCATCTCGAAGGCTACGGGTGCGCAGGGGCGGGAGCTGTGGCCTACGGCTTGGCCTGTCTCGAGCTTGAAGCAGGCGACTCCGGAATCCGATCCTTGGTGAGCGTGCAAGGTTCTCTCGCTATGAAGGCCATCCACGCCTTCGGTTCCGAGGAGCAAAAGCAGCAATGGCTGCCCAGAATGGCCACCGGAGAGATACTTGGCTGCTTTGGACTTACGGAACCAGATTTCGGTTCCAACCCAGCAGGCATGCGAACTCGGGCCAAGCGCGACGGCAAAGACTGGGTGCTGAATGGCAGCAAGATGTGGATCACAAACGGGAATATTGCAGATGTCGCAGTGGTGTGGGCGAGAACTGACGAAGGTATCAGGGGATTCATAATTCCAACCAATACACCCGGATTTTCTGCGGTTCTGGTTCACCACAAGCTGTCGCTGCGTGCCTCCGTCACCTCGGAGCTTGTCTTGGACAATGTGCGGCTGCCTGAGGATGCCGTGTTGCCGAACGTGTCGAGTCTTCGCGGGCCGTTGACCTGTCTGAACGAAGCTCGATATGGCATTCTCTTTGGAGCCCTCGGCGCCGCGCGGGACAGCATTGAGTCAGCTATACGGTATGGTCTCGAAAGAGTTCAGTTCGACCACCCGATAGCCGCGTATCAGCTAACCCAGAAGAAGTACGCGGATATGGTTGTCGAGTATGGAAAGGCCCTGGTTTTGGCTCTTCACATCGGCCGCCTCAAGGAGCAGGGAAAAGTCCGGCCGGAGCAAATTAGCATCGGGAAATTCAGCAGCGTGAAGCAAGCATTGGCGATCACAAGGGAATGCAGGAGCATACTTGGGGCAAACGGAATAACGCTTGAATACCCCGTAATGCGGCACATGTCTAACCTTGAGTCGGTCTATACCTACGAAGGCACCCACGAAATGCACACGCTGGTTATTGGGGAAGCACTAACAGGCATTCAGGCTTACCGAGTCTAACTAGAGGTCGCTGGCAGATGATATCCCGTCGGATGCGGGATATCATCTGTTACGTCGATTTGGTGGGCCAGATTGGTTTCATCCTATATTTGTGGCCTGCGAAAAGACCTACCACGACCTATGCGCCTGCCCCATCTTGGGCCAGGTTGGATATTTGAAGAGCTTAGGATTTTTCCGCTAGTTCCTAAAAGGCCGGCCCAGGTCTTCACGAAATGTCTTCAGATTTTCGGAGAGCTTTAATTCAGCCAGGGGCTGGCTTTCCGCCCTCCCGCGATCGCCGATCTAAGATCAAGTCACCTGATACTGTGCATTCGTGTTGCTCAGTAGATTCTCTGCCGTTAGAGCTCCTGGTTCCAAAAGAAGCGTGCATTTTCGCTCTATCGCCCCGGCCTCTAGCTAAACCTGGAATGCCGGTATAGCCCGATGCTCGATGAATGAGCCTATCTAATTTGATTCCCCAAAGCCAAGGCGTGCTGATGACCCTAGGTGTTTATCCGGGAGCACGCCGGCTGGCTTTGGTTGCTTCGAATTCGAATGCATGTTGGAGACGGTTAGCGCGGCTTGTATTCGTAAAAGCCTCTGCCGCTCTTGCGACCCAGCAGGCCGGCGTCAACCATTCTTAGCAGTAGTGGCGGGGGAGCGTACAGAGGTTCCTTGAATTCGTGGTATAGGGAGTCCGCTACCGCTGCGGTAGTGTCGAGTCCAATTAGGTCACAGAGCGCTAGAGGACCCATGGGATGCGCACAGCCTTCTATCATTCCAACGTCGATGTCTTCAGCCGTTGCAAAGCCGGACTCCATCATGCGTATTGCTGACAAGATATACGGTATCAGCAAGGCATTGACGATGAAACCGGCGCGGTCCTTGGAGTGGATGACGTGCTTCTGCAACACCTGCGAGGCAAACTCTGCTGCCCTATTTGCGACTTCTTCGGAGGTCAGCAACGAGGTTACAAGCTCTACCAGTGAAAGAACCGGGACCGGGTTGAAAAAATGGATACCGATGACCTGCTCAGGTCGGTTGGTGGCAACGCCAAGTTTCATTATCGGAATGGACGAAGTGTTAGAAGCAAGGATGGCGCTGTCAGATTGGACAACCTTGTCAAGAGTTGAAAAGATACCCACCTTCGCTGATTCGTCCTCGATAATGGCTTCGACCACAAGTTCTCGATCGAAATGCGCGCCCAGATCGATGTCGTATCGAATTCGCGAAAGAGTGCTTTCGAGTTCGTCTTGTGTGATTTTCGATGCTTTCAAAGCGCGTGCCAGCGAGTTTTCTATTCTCGAACGTCCACGTGCAAGATTGGCTTCGTCTCCTTCCGTGACAACGACGTCAAGCCCACGGCGGGCAGCGACCTCCGCGATACCGGATCCCATTAGGCCACAGCCAACCACGCCAATCCTTTGAATCATTCTTGGCTCCTTTCAAACTCCCCAGCGCTCCTAGCATATCCCTAAGGGCGCCACAATTGCATATCCGGACTGGACATCACCATTCGAATGAGCGGGTTCAGGGAGCGGTTCCTACGACCAGGCAGCAGGTTTTGACTGGGAAGGATCTGAACAGCGTCTTTCCGGATAGCCTGCTGAACCGTTGCCAGTGATTGCTAGTCCTGCTTTTGGCCTTGCGTATTGACCCCGATACGCGCCGATCCAAAATTGCAGGTAGGATCTCCCGCTAACGGGTTCCCCGTCGCCGCCCAAGCACGCGCACGACTGCCGCCGCAGATTGCGGAAAATTGGCATGATCCGCATGGTTCGCCCAACTGGGATGGATCGCGCAGGGAGGTGAACAAGGGACTGTTTCGGTACCAAAAGGAAGCGGGTTGCTGGCGTACGTTGCCGGCAGTTACCGGAAGAAAGCCTGAGGGTTGGACATTCCCGACATGAGAAATGAAACAGAAGCCATTCCCATCAGTGACGCCGGGTACGACGTCAAGGCCCAGTTGCGCCCTTACTCTGCGGTATTGCGGAGCTTCGACGGTGCGCACGTGAAATGGAAACTTAGTCGATGCGAGCCAGCGCAGGATCTGCTCCTCTTCCTCCGGAGACAGCATATCGGCAGCGTCCGCGCGTCCAGTGGCGACCAGGAAAAATAGCGTCCAGCTATCCGCCAACCCCTCCAACAGCTTCGCTATCATTTCGAGTTCATTTAAATTGTGGCGAGACACTGTTGTGGCAATTTGAAGCCTGGGAGGCACTTTGGCTGCATGGCGAATTGCCTGCATCGTGCGTTCAAAGTGCCCGGAGACTCCCCTGAACGCGTCATGCGTGCCAGGTCCTGCTCCATCCAAACTGAGATGGATTGCTGCGACGCCGATTTCGGAAATGCGTTCAAACGCATCGCCTCGGAGGCGTCCTGTGACCGACGGCGAGAAACCGGTATACATACCTGTTGAGACGGCTTTGCTAAGCAGAGTGAAAATATCATCACGCGCCAGCGGATCGCCTCCAGTTACGACGAACACCTTTGTGCCCATGTGCGCGATGTCTTCGATGAGCGCGAGACCCTCTTTGGTCGACAATTCATTCGGATCGCGATGAGGTTGGGCTTCTGCCCTGCAGTGCACGCAATGTAATGGGCATGCTCGCGTTACTTCCCATGCAACGGTAAGAGGTGCCTGTGAAAAGTCGACGGGACCGAATCGGCCGAAAGATGTCTCTCTACTTTTCTCCTGGTCCACAATTGGGTTCAAAGGAAAGTCAATACCCGAGTAACTCATTATACGTACACTATAGGGCTCATGGAAGGTTTAACTAGGTCGTTAGTGCGAGGCGTGACGCGCGGAGAACTCTGGTTTGCGTTGTTATGGTTGCGGTTCGGGCATCATAAGGCGCCAAAATTGGCCTGGCTGCACGTTGGATGCTGAAGGTGTGTTTCTTAGCCTTTGCCGCAAGGTAAGCCCGTTATCGTCGGTTTAGCCGTAGTTTGAGCTTCGAGAATGCTGATCTCGGCCTTTGCTTTCCCTTTTGTATGACTAGGCCAAATGACGTGATGGTGTACCCGTCATGTTTTAGCCTGAGATGGGGCCCTGACCAGGGTGGGCTGTCGACATGGAGGTCGGCTTCGGCGGACCCAAGCGTAAAGTCAAGGTTGACCAGATTGCCTTGATTGCTGAGGTCTACCGCTAGCTCCTGCAAATCGCGGCGGCGGAATAACACCGTGGGTCCCGCTGCGACTGTGTCTGAGTTGGAACCCACATTGAACTCCGTAGTATGAACTGCAATGCCTCCGATACGAAGGCATTGCATCTGTTCCAATATGAATTTCAAGCCTTCCTTTATGCTGCCCAGATGTTCGAAAGCACATGACGACCAGGTGAAATCGAATCCATCCAGGTCTTTGGGAATCTCTCTCATGTCCACCGTACGCACTGTGACAAGCTCTTTAAACTGCGCGGAATCGCAAAGCCCCTTTTCGTTGAGGGCTTCGATATCGTTGGCAAATTGATTAGATTCACTCCATCCCGCCAACTCGGCGGAATCCGGGGCCTGGTCAGTAGCTACGAGTCTGCAGCCCAATGATGCCAGGAGCGGCACAAGAGGCTCTTTCCCCACTCCAAATCCGAGACCTTTCGCTCCAGGGTTCAGCATGTCGCAGTCGTTTAGGGCACTGGCGATGAATGCCCATTCCCAGATTTTGCGGTGTACCGGTACCTCCATGCCCGAACCGGACTCATCCCAGTAGGGTCGCATTTGCTCTGCCCAATATCTGAGCTTCGGGGATGTGAGGCTGGCATAGGAGCAAGGCTGCGAAAGAGTCTGAAAGTTTGAAGCGGCGCCGGAATTCTCTCTCGATCTTTCAGTGGGCCGCATTTTCAAATCCTAGCAACGTTAGGTTTATTTTTTTCAGTTATCGCTAAGTGGGGTCTAAACCGAAACTGTTGTAGCCGCATTTATCCTGAGGGATCGTGTTTGGTTGCTATCACGACCGAAGATGTGGGGGTTTTGTTCCATGCCCAGTTCCGGACCTGGAAACCACTGACCGGTTTGAAACAGCGTTTGCTTTTTCCCAAGCATGCGGCTTTTGCTGTGGAGGCTAGTCCTTTGCGGAAATCGGAAATTTTACCCTGGCAACAATCAGGTCGGTCCTGATTGCTTGGGCGGGTTTGGCCCATTGATGCCAAATGTCTGGAGTTGCTCGGGTTTTGAAAGCATTTTGTTTGCTGGCGACAGGTTCCCCTGCCTGGCTGTTGTCAGATCATCTGCCTCGATAAGCCATTGAGCCTCTCGAGAGTCGGGATCGTTAACTTTCAGCATGGAAAATGCATCGGGGAGGGTCACATTAAATCCTGGGGCTGGAGAATCTTATTTCGCAGGGGGAATATTGAGAGAAGTTTTATACGTTAACCTTAACGTTCACGTAAGATAATTAAGGACATAAAATAATAATTACATCACTAGTCAATTTTTGCGGAGGCTGATCAATGGAATCGAAGGTCAAGACACCCGAGATGACCGCAAACAGAAGTAGGCATCATATCGACTACAAATGGATCGCTCTGTCGAATACAACTCTTGCTGTATTGATAGTCACCATAAATACTTCGATCATGCTGATATCTTTGCCCGACATTTTTCGCGGAATTCATATGAATCCCCTTATTGCCAGCAACACCGGTTACCTATTGTGGCTGATGATGGGATTTATGGTGGTTACCGCGGTCCTGGTGGTGAGCTTCGGCCGGATTGGAGATATGTTTGGCCGGGTAAAGGTTTTCAATCTCGGCTTTGTCGTCTTTACGGTTTTTTCGATACTGCTCTCTGTGACCTGGATGAAGGGGACATCAGGCGCGCTGTGGCTTATCGTAATGAGGGTCCTGCAGGGGATAGGCGGGGCTTTTCTGTTTGCAAACTCGACAGCAATTCTCACCGATGCTTTTCCAAAAGACGAGCGTGGCTTGGCGCTAGGCATCAACAATGTCGCAGGTATCGCCGGGTCGTTCCTCGGCCTTATCGTCGGCGGGCTTCTGGGTCCTGTTGACTGGCATCTGATTTTTGTGGTTTCAGTGCCCTTCGGAATAGTCGGTACACTTTGGGCATACTGGAAACTTGAGGAACGGGGAGAGCAGACTAAGGCTCGAATCGACTGGTGGGGAAATCTGACTTTTGCAGTTGGATTGATTTCAGTGCTAGTTGGCATTACCTATGGGATCATGCCTTATGGCCATCACATGATGGGCTGGACCAATCCCTTTGTTCTTGCGGTTCTGATTTTCGGGGTTTTGACTTTAGTGGCGTTTGCCGTCATTGAAACCAAAGTTCGCGAACCGATGTTTCGGTTGTCGCTGTTCAAAATACGGGCTTTCGCGGCAGGCAATATTGCAAGCCTGCTCGCATCCCTTGGCCGTGGTGGACTGATGTTCATCTTGATAATCTGGCTGCAGGGAATTTGGCTGCCCCTGCACGGCTACTCCTTTGAAAGCACGCCGCTTTGGGCTGGTATTTACATGATTCCGCTGACCGCGGGATTTCTGATAGCTGGTCCGCTGTCCGGAATCTTATCGGATCGTTTCGGCGCGCGACCCTTCGCCACTGGCGGAATGCTTGCTGCGGCAATAAGCTTTTTTCTCTTTACCATGGTTCCCATTAATTTCTCCTATACCTGGTTTGCGCTTCTGCTGCTGCTAAATGGCATAGCCATGGGAATGTTTGCCTCGCCAAACCGTGCTGGCATAATGAACAGTCTTCCCCCGAATCAGCGGGGAGTAGGTTCCGGCATGGTCTCGACCTTTCAGAACTCGGCAATGGTGCTGTCCATTGGTATTTTTTTCACTTTGATCATTTCGGGCCTTTCCGCGAGCCTGCCTAGCGCTCTTTACACCGGATTGACTAGTCAAGGCGTACCGACCGCTTCGGCAACCGCCATTTCGCATCTTCCGCCGACCGCAACGCTTTTTTCAGCATTGTTAGGCTACAATCCCGTGCAGGCACTATTGGGACCAACACTGGCCCATCTGCCAGCAGCAAATGCCGCGTTTCTTACAGGTAGAGAATTTTTCCCCAGGCTTATTGCTTCGTCATTTGGCAAAGGACTTGACGAGGCGTTCTACTTTGCGCTAATTGCCACAGTTGTTGCAGCTGTTGCGTCAGGTCTTCGCGGCGGTAAGTATCATCACGGGGATATGGCCGAGGATGAAATGCAAGATGAGACGGAGTTGGCGCGCAAAGTTGGTTGAATCACTCGAAAATGTCGTGCGCATACTAATGATAAATTCATGCGGGGACACGTTTAAAGTTTGCCCATATTTACAAGCAGGTGATATAAATGACAACCTCGAATATTGATATGCCGCTTTCGCGGATAGGCGTGGTTGCTGAGCGGATCGGAATTTCTGAGCGGACCTTGAGGTATTACGAGGAGTTCGGGCTAGTGACTCCCAGCGCCTATTCCCGCGGCGGCGCGCGATTATATGATGAGGACGTTATCGCTAGGGTAAGTCATATTCGGATCCTTCAGTCTCTAATGGGATTTAACCTTGAGGAGATCAAAGATATTCTTTCGGCCGAAGATCACTTGGACCAGCTTCGAATCGCATACCATAGCGGAGCTAAACCCAAGAAGGAGCTCCTTGCCAAAGCCGTCAGCATACTTTCCGATTTACAGAGCAAGGTCAACGATAAGCAGGCGGGGCTCCAGAAATTTCAGAGCGAGCTTGAGGCGAAATTAATCCGGGTTCGCATTGCGATGGACGAAGCTGACTCTTAGTAATCATCTATAACGCCGCAGGTGGTAGTTATGCGGGGCGCTGCTATCTTATGTTCAGCAGCAATTCCATACATCGCGAACTTTGGTGTCTTTGTTTCCAATTCGACGAACGCCAAAGAATGCAACTAATGCGAGTGCGACCGGGGGAAACGGACATGAGCTGGATAGATGTAAACGGCGTGAGTATCCATTACAGACTCGAGGGAGCAACTGAAAAGCCCCTTGTGGTATTTTTCCACGAGATCGGCGGGAGTCTTGAAAGTTTCAGGGAAGTTGTTCCCTATCTGCTTGCCCATTTTCAGGTTCTGTCATTTGATCAGCGGGGTTTTGGGCTGTCAGAGAAGGTGCGGACCTCTTTTGGAATCGATGATTTGGTGAGCGATGTGTCCGAGCTGGTCCGGATTGTCGTTGGTGATGTCAGCTGCCATCTTGTTGCTGTGGCGGCTGCTGGACTTCAGGCATTGAGGTTTTACGAGAGGTTCGAAAGCAGGGTGATGTCAATGACGTTGTGCAATCCTGCTCTCGGGGTCGATCCGTCAAGAGCGTTGGCGCTTAATGAAAGAGCTGATTTAGCCGAGAAGAATGGAATCCGGGCGGGACTCGAGCTGACTTTGGACAAGTCTTATCAATCAGAACTCAGAGATGACAAGGTTTTTTCGGAGGTCCGGGGACGCTATCTATCTAATGATCCATTTGGGTTCGCAGAGGCCAATCGAGTGCTCGCCAGAACTGACATGCGCAGCTTTCTTTCACTGCTTCGGTGCCCGACGATGGTTGTCGCCGGCCGCCAGGACCAAGTAAGGCCTTACCAAGGGAGCGAAGAAACGGCTAAGCAAATTTTCGGGTCCCGTTTCGAACTTGTGGAGCGCGGCGGACACTTTATTACCCTCACCTCTCCGCGGGAGGTAGGTAATTTGCTGGAGGAGTTTCTTGGCAGCATTCTCTGAGGCAGATCAGGCCTGGTTAGCCGCTTGGCCTGCCTCATTTGGCCTGGCACTGCGATAGCGCATAATGGGGGTGCTGGACGATCGATGGATGCGCTGGATCTAGGATGCGTTGTTTCCGCCGCTGGGTAGATCATGCTCATCACCGAATTGCACGAAAAGCAGATCTCCGCTCCAGCGATATCGATCCACCGGTATCAGTTGAATGTTGGCAGTGGACCGATAATGATTTGCTGGGGACCCCAACTCGAGTAAACAGAACGATTAGACGAGTCAGGTTCGGGCCCCAGAACTTGCTTATTCGTAGGTTGGTGCAAAAAGGTCGTCAACCGGCACCGACTCTGCTATCAAGTCCTGATCAGCGAGATATGTGACCAGAGCTTCGAGCGTACTTCTGTTGGGTTCCACGCCGTATGGCCAAGGATCTCCGTTGAAAATATCGTAGATTTCATCGATATCGCGCATGAGCCAGGGAGTCATATAGCGCAGCGCCCGCAGATTGTACATTTTCTTCAACGCGAGTTGTTTTGATTCAACGAATGCCTTGTGAAGGCTTGTGGCGACAAAGGGGTAACGCTCGTAGATTTCTTTTCTGATGGCAATCAGGTGCATGATGGGGTAAACGCCGGTGCGCTGATAATACTCTTTTTCCAGCTCCACGTAATTAGGAAAGAGCCGGTCAACCTTGGGATTGGTTCTTATTGATTCGGGAAGACTGGTTCCAATTGTTGCGTCAATGGATCCTTCGTCGATAAGTTCGCTAAGTGACTTTCCAGAATTGTTGATCTCGATATTTGCCGGTTTCAGCAACGGAAGCACCGTTGGGTTTCCGTGGCTGCCAACAGTGTTCACTGCGCCTTGTACCCACTCGATATTCTTGATGTCGACTCCGCACTCATGCTGGAGATATCCCCGAATAAAAATTGCGGCTGTCATGGTGTAAAGGGGCACACCGACACGGCGGCCTTCCAAATCCTTGGGAGAGTTGATGCCTCTGTCTGTTCTTATTGAGATGAAGCCGGTTCGAAAAGATCTCGATGGGAAGATTGGAATTGCCACGAACGGACATGCCTTGTTGGCGTATCTCTGAATAAATTCTGAACTTGAGTATTCCGAAACGTCAAACTCCAGTCCTCCTGACATCCGGTCGAAAATTACCCGGGGTTCGTCAAACTGCATGAAGTTGAGTTCGATTCCCTCCGGTTGTACCTCTCCGGTATAAAGTGCCTGCATCCTGTCGTAAATTGCCGAGGCAAACGAAAGTTTCAACTTAGCCATTTAGGCCCCCCTGTCAGATGATGTCGCTTTTCACGATAGTCAAATTGATTCTTATAAAATTGGAATTGTACATTGTGCCCGGAAGACTAAGCAATCAAAGTCTCATCTTCAACTTGATTGCGCAGTGTCCCTACTCCTGTCACCTCGACTTCCACCACGTCTCCTGGCACCAGATAAGAGGGTGGCGCTTGATGTACCCCCGCACCCACTGGAGTCCCGGTCAGGATCATATCGCCTGGTGCCAATGTCGTGAAGGTGCTGATATAGCTGATGAGTTCTTCGAATGGCCAGAACATTTCCTTGGCCGAGCCGTTTTGGCGGACATCCCCGTTGACCTTGGTGATTATCTGCAAATCTTGCGATCGATCCAGCTCATCGGTGGTCACAATCCACGGGCCTAAGCTGCCCGATCGGTCAAAGTTCTTCCCTTGGGTTATATTCTTGGTTCCATGCTTGACCCAGTCCCTTACTGTTCCCTCGTTTGCCGCAGTAATGGCCGCGATGTGTGCGTAGGCGGACTCTTGGGGTATGTGCCGACCGCTCTTTCCGATCACCAGGACGATCTCTCCTTCGTAATCAAGCTGATCTGAAACTTTGGGTCTGATTATCGCATCTCCGGGAGCTGAAAAGGAGGAAGGAAATCTCACGAAGAGATTGGGATACCGGCCTCTTGTCAGCTCGCCTTTGTATTCCTGCTCCCGCTCGGGATAATTGATCCCTACGCAAATGATTTTTTCTCCGCCTTGAACTGGAAGACTAAGCTTGACATCGTCCAGCGCATAGTCGGGCTTCTCGGTTTCAAATTCACGGGCTGAATTTAGGGCGCCTGAGCGCAACAATTCAAGCAGGGTTTTCTGTTCAAGGCGGTTTCCCAGATCGATAACGCCGTTATCGTTTGAAATTAAACCATACGAGTTACGGCCATTGGCTACGAACGATGCCAGTCGCATTTGTTTCTTCCTTTTCGTTTGTTGCTGATGGGCTAATGTGACACTGAATCCTGGAGCGAAACTATCGCGCCTCAGACCTCGAGCTGAACCACTTTCCCATCCCGATCCTTGCCTTGAGCACGGTATTGCCCGATGTTCTTCATGAGAGCGGCATCTGAGACGCTGTATAAAATGGCATCCTTGTCCGAGGTGTTGACGTGGCGCCGCCATAGGAAGTTGGGAATTGCAATGACATCATTTGGCCCCCAGTCCAATTTCTGTCCATTGACTTCGGTGTATCCCTCGCCTTCGAGTACCACCAGGTATCCGCTTGAGGTTTCCCTTTTCAGTTGCGTGGCCTCGTGGGGCCGCAAAAGCTGAGCGCCGTATCTCAGAGTAGGGAATACCGACTCACCGGTCACCGGATTGACGAGTTCCATCTGAATTCCCTCGAATGGATCACCTGCTTCGTCTTTCAGGCCAAGCAGGGTATCGCGGATGTCGGTCCCGGCGTAATGGAACAATGGCGTGAGTCTTTGGCTGAAGCCTCTTTGATGCGAAACGAACGTAGGCCTCAGGCCGCCGTTACTGTAGAGCTTTTGTGAATACCCGTCAACGTGCCTGACCGGCTGTATTCTGTCGGTGGTGGCACAGGCACCCTGAAAGTCCTGGTCTACCCAGGCACAGTCCAAGTATTCCATCAGCGGCCAGTCGAGCGTGTCAATCCAGATCACAGGCTCCTCACCCTCATTCCCGTGGTCATGCCATGTGCCGTTGGGCGT
Organism: Actinomycetota bacterium; assembly: GCA_027322285.1. GTDB lineage: Bacteria > Actinomycetota > Acidimicrobiia > Acidimicrobiales > Acidimicrobiaceae > SCQM01. Next base: position 90,374 of record DAHVRV010000004.1, on the reverse strand, counting down.
GAGGATGACGTCGCCTCTGCGTGCTTCGCATCGTTCGCCTTCGATATTGGTGTATCCGCCGTTGTCGGTGAGGATAGTTCTACTGGCATTTGGGCTGTGGACGTGGGCGGGCGCAATATCGCCGGGATTGTAGATCGAAATGGAGCATCTTATGGTATTCGTTACCTGGATCCTCTCTTTGAGTCCAGGGTTCATAAGCACCAGGCTTTGTCTGTCGGCAAATTCGACTGGGGCAACATCTGCATGTGCCGCAATCTGGGAAATCTTCTCCAAGTAAGGCCGGTAGTCGCTCCATCGCCATCTGTAGGGAAGAGCTTTGAGCTGGTTCTTGCTTACCTGGCCGCTTGCGAGTTTGCCTGTGTCGCTGGATCCGGCCACAGAAAACCAAGGCTCCTGGGCGGGGGCGTTCTTTTCGGTTCTGATCCAAAACTGCAATTGTTTTGCATCTGGGTTCAGTGCCTCCATTTGCTCTCGCGCCGTGATTTTCTGATCCTTGGGCGATTCCGTGATCTCGTTTACAATCTGCGTCGCTGTCTGCTGTGTTGTCATCTATTCGCTCCTTTATTGTGATATTTCTCTTTTCGTGCTCAAACCTTGGTAAAAGACTTATAAAAACTCTGTGAGGGCCGCCAGGAAGTCAGATGGATTTTCCAGGTTGCATAGGTGTCCCGCGCCGATAATTGCTACAAACTTGGATCCGGGCACTGTCTCGCTCAGCATCCTTGTTCCGTCGGCAATGGCATCTTGCTCTCCAGCAATGAACAGAGTTGGAAGGTTGAGATTCTCCAAATCCGGACGCAAGTCAAACGTCGCAAGTGCGTAGGCAGACCCGATAAAGCCTGGAACAGAGGTGGATCGTATCATCGTAGAGACTTTTTCGATTATGTCAGTATTCGTTTCTAAGGTCTCTTTGGTAAACCAGCGCCCAATGGTTTCGTCGACGATTGCGTCCATTCCGTCTTCAGACACGAGGTTTATCCGTTGCTGCCACTGCTGGGCGGAGGCGGGGCTGGCAGCGGGACCGCAGTCGCAGACCACGAGCTTGCTCACCCTCTCAGGATGGTTTTTGGCTAGAGTCAGCACAGTCATTCCCCCCATGGAAATGCCTACCAGGCTGGCCTTTTCAATATCCAAGGAATCCATTAGGGCGATAAGGTCGTCGGAAAGCATGTCGATCGAGTATTTTCCGTCCGAGGCGTCGCTAAGTCCATGGCCACGGTGATCGTACCTGAGACAGCGGAAGCGGTTGCTCAGTCGCGGAATTTGCTCGTTCCATAAACTGCTATCAGTTGCCACCGAGTTGGAGAAGATCAGCCACGGTAAATTTGGCTCTCCGTCCACAACATAATTCAACTGGATTGAACTAATCTTCGATCTCAAGATTTATTTCCCCCATTAGTTGCTTATCCTGCCGGGAAATCGATGGAACCGAAATTCGATGTATTGGCTAAGTCCGGGGAGACGGCAACTAGATAATGAGGAAGTGACACAGTCCATATGACCGCGCTGGCTGGCTGTTGATCTAGCTGCGCCGAAAACTGGCTACGATTCGACACTGAACTAGTTGTCGTAATCTTGTGGAAAGAGCATATCCACCCACGTTTGGAGCAAATTATCCCAGTTCTTTTCCTATACACTTCATTTGTGCTGCGCACCCCCAGCGTCCGAGCCAAAGCCCATTCTATTAAACGATTCTAGAAATCCAATTCAGATTAAATGCGGCGTTTTCAATAGATAAAACAATATCACCATTCAGTCCGTTTGATGTTGAGGACCAATCGAACCAATCTCAGCCATCAGAGAAGTGCTGATCAGCTGAGGTGGGTGCTCAAGAATGATTTCAATTCACTGTCGTATTTATGTGGATGGAAATTCCAGGATTCAAGATGGCCGGCGCCAGCGGTAGTGAAATATGTGACTAAGCGTGGGCGGTCGATTGCAAGTTCATTTGATGTTATCGGCGGCACGGTCTTATCGGCCAGACCTTGGAACAGCAGGATTGGAGTGTTGAATTTATTTGCTTCGGCGAGGTAGTTCAGTTGGTTCCATTTAACGCCGAAGCGCAGGCTCGATATCCATTTGGCTGAGTCGGTCAGGCTTTGGGGCAATGGGATGCCCAGCAAAGGCAGTTTCATTTGGGAGGCGTTGAAGTCGACTGTCTGGGAGAAGTCAAGCATGGGCGCATCAAGTACGACCGCGCTGACCTTAGGTGCCAGAGCAGATTGAAGGAGAAAATTCGCTACAATTCCACCGCCCATGCTGTAACCAAGGAGGACGACGTGGTGCGCACCGTGTGAAAGAGCGTAGCTTACTGCTGCCTGAAGATCCTGCCATTCGGTCAGTCCATAGCGGAGGAGATCGGATTTGGATTCCGGCGCGCCCGGATCATTGCGGTAAGAGATCATGAGTATCGGAAGGCCCAGGCTGTGCAGCGTTGGAACTGATTTCATGCCGTCTAAGAGGGTCATGGCATTTCCGTGGACTGTGATAGCCCAGGTTGTGCTGCTGCCGGGGATGAACCAGGAGGGATAGCTGCCGAGCGGACCCTTGTAGCTGACTTGTTGGTAATTGAGGCCGAATGCCACTTTGGGATTGTCAGGGTATGTTTCGGCGTCGACTGCGACTTTTTGACCTGGGGTCGGGTCAGTCCCAGCGACAAGTTTGAAGGCCCTTTTTTCAGTGCGCGGCGACGAATTGCTGATCGTGGAAATTTGGCCGTATCCGTTTGGCCACTGCAATCCCCATGTGCCGCTGTGAGTGGCTTCATAGGGTGTGGAGGCAGAGATATCAAGGACAATGGAATTACTTGAAACGCTTGCCACCGGTATCGTGTAGGAGGGCTTCAGAGATCTCCGCGCTGCTCCGCTTAGGCCGATGGTGTAGAGCTGATTGGAAAAGTACCAGCCGCCTCCCCCGTAAAACAGTATCCCGAGAACTACCAGAACAATGACAAACCATTTAATCACCTTTGCCAAGGTGGTGTGACGAGTTGCTCCCGCTTCGGTGGTCGCCGTCAATGCGCTCAATTGAATGTGTCCCCCTGCTCCATATGAGTGGCAAGTGTAGTCGTTGCGGGATTTGCGCGCAGTTTGAAACCGATTGTGGGCAGCGCTAATAGCTCGGAATTTGGCACGCGGTTTTAGATGATCAGGAACTCTTCCCCGTCAACATCGCTTGGCCGTATGAATCTCGCGCTGGAGGCGGCTGAGTTGCCAAGGTCCCACGAACGAATATCAAGGTCGAGGATCGTCAGGGAAGCCGTTGGATACTTAAGCGCGAGTTGCTCCCTCAACGGGCCCGCGGGTGCCATGGCATGGGCGAGGGTTTGGATGGCAGGGTTATGACCTATTACAAGGATCGATTCGATGGTTGCAGGTACTTGGCTCAGGCGGTTCAGGATCTCGCGAGGGTCGGCTCTGTAAAAAGCGTCCTCGATTACGACTTGGGTGGAGCTCTTCAAAATCGATCGAATTGGTTCCAGCGTTTGGGTTGTCCTCTTTGCGGATGAGCAAAGCACCAACTCAATTGGCAGATCTGATTTCTTGATAAAGGAAGCCATATTTTTGGAGTCGCGTAGCCCTCGCGGAGAAAGCCTCCTGTCGAAATCGGTGCCAGCCGGATTGGTCCAAAGTGATTTTGCATGTCGAAGTAGATAAAGACGGCGCATACAGCTTTTCTTCTCCGTGGTGGGCGTAAACCTGATGATATCAGACTATTCAGCATGCTTCTATAGGTTGGTCAGCATCTGGTCGCAAAGCAGCTCGAGGCCTAAGGCTCGGCGAGTAATGGCAGGGTTCGTAAAGGCGATTGGGATCCGCGTAGTGCCATTGGCGCAGCATAGCTGCAAGCTCAGATCAACTGATCTTATGTGTATCCCGAAGCCATTTTTGTTCAAGTTCACCCATTGGGGTGGCAGGGGGACCTTGTATGAATGTCCAAATCTCCTCGGCGATCTTGCGCCAGTTCGCCTTTGCGCCGAGTCTGGCCAACAGAGCGTACAGGCCAAGGTTGATCCTTTGAATTATGACAAAATATTCGGGTACATCGATGAATTTCGAGATTCTCGATGATATGTCGAAGGTATGCCTGAAAATTGCAGAAGCAAACTCGGAGGATAGCTCGACCTCGTCCTCGGAGGTGAGAAATGCATAGAAATGCTGGAAGAACTCCATGATCTCAGAGGTAGCCAAAGGGGAGTCGGGCGGAATTAGCCCGGCCGACTCTATCACTTTCCGAAATTGATCCGGATTCGGCTCAATGAGAATCGTTTTTATCATCGACTCGAAGACGAACAGGTTTGCCGGCTGGAAAACCTTAGTGAGTCCAAAGTCCAGAAATGTTACGCGGCCAGCTTTGTGGAAGATATAGTTGCCGGGATGAGGGTCTCCATTGAACGCAGCGATCCTGTAAAGAGACCCGAATACAAAGCGGTATATCGTCTCTCCAGCAAGGTTGCGTTCCTGGGCCGGCCAGGTCAGAGCCTCCTCGAAGCTGCTGCCGGTAACCAGCTCTGTCACGAGGAGTCTCTTAGTTGACAGCTCAGGGTAGATGCGTGGGATGTGGATGAACGGGTGACCGTTGTAGTAGTTGAAGAATAAGAGCTGATTTCGCGATTCGATCTCGTAATCAAGCTCTTCTAGCATCCGTTCTCTTATTTCTGCTACTACCTTCCTGGTGTCCATATTGGGGAAAGCCAGCCCGATTATCCGTGACAGTGAGTCACTGTTGGCGAGATCTGCAGCCATGGTGTTTGCTGCATCGGGGTACTGGATCTTTACTGCGACGGCATTGCCGGATTTGGTAATCGCCCGGTGAACCTGACCAATCGACGCCGCGGCAATTGGGTCGAGGTCCAGCGAGGCAAATACGTCTTCGAGCGGTGCTCCAAGCTCTGCTTCGATGGTCTTCTTTGCCAGCTGCCTGCTCATTGGAGGTACGCTGTTATAGAGAGTTCCAAGGGTCGCCTTGACATTCTCAGGAAGGCCGTCGTCAAGATAGCCCGCCATTTGACCCAGCTTCATCATGACGCCGCGCATCTGTCCGAGAGTTTCCACCACCTGCGTCGCGCTTTTAATTTCGAATTCCCGGTTGAGTTCCTCTTTGCGCGATGCGTTTGAGAAAATCGTTCGTGATTTAAATGCGAAATAAGTCGCTGCAATTTTTGCCGTAAGAGTCGACATCTTGGCCAGGCGCATGAATCTGGTTGTCAGCGACCCTTCTCGAAATCTTCTCTTTCTCATATCTAAGCTATCTCAACAGGTCCACTAGAGCAGGTTCAAGTTCTGGGAAGCGAAATTCAAAACCAGCCGTTTGCAAACCCGTTGGAATAACGCGTTGTGAGACTAGCAGCATTTCATCGGCGAACTCTTCTCCGAAAGCGAGCTCTAAAATCAATCCGGGTACTTTCAGAAAGAGCGGCTTTCTAAGTACCTTTGCGACAGTCTTCGAGAATTGCAAATTGGTAACCGGCTCTGGGGCGACCAGATTTAGCGGACCTGAGAGCGTGGAATCCGATAGCGCCAGAATGATCGCTCGCACTGCATCTTCCAGGTGGATCCAACTTACATATTGGCTTCCGCTTCCAAGTGTGGCGCCTAGTCCGTATTTGAACAGCGGCAGTTGCTTAGCCAGCGCTCCTTCGTAGGCTGACAGTACAATTCCTGTGCGAAGATTGACGATTCGGTTTGCTGCCGCAGTTGCTGCCTGCGCATGGGATTCCCAGTCCATGACCAATGAGGCAAGGAACCCATTTCCCGGCGCGGACGATTCGTCCAGGGTCTCATCGCCCCTGTCTCCATAGAATCCAATTGCAGACGCACAAATGAATACCTCCGGCTTGAGGCCCGCCTCTCTCAGGAGAGTTATTAGGAAATCGGTGCCCGCTAGGCGGCTGTCAATGATCCTCTCCCGTTGTTTTGGGGTCCATCTCTTGTTTCCGATCGGTTCGCCCGCGAGATGTATCACGGCATCGAGGGACTCGAGCTTATTCAGGCTTCCCGTATGCTCTTCGATGTTCCAGGTCAATCTTTTTGGGTCTGCGGAGGCGCTTCGCCCCAACGTGTAGACCTCGTGTCCATCCTGGATTAGCTCAGCCGAAACAGAAGAGCCAATAAGGCCGCTTGCGCCGCTAACTAGTACTCTCATGGCTCTTCCTCCATTGCGATCGTTGAGCTTTGGCGAATGCAAGTTCATAATCGGTCAATCCCGAAGAAGTCGCACCACTTCCGAAATCGCAAGCCTCAACGGATTTTGACACAACCAAGCCGCGAAGCTTTGCGGACTGCGGTCTGCATTGCTGATTTTAGCGCTGTTGACAACTGTATTCATAGATGTTCGACATTGTCGTTCAGGTCGAGTTGCTCTGTCCAGGATTTCGGCGATTGTGAATATTGTCCTCCGCCTGCGTGGGACTGGCCGCGGTATTCGTGTCGTTGCCCAGCGGAATGCGCCGGCACCAACTCGCAGAAGTGCGCATTGTTGGAGCACAGCTCCCGATAAGACTCGCAAGGCTAAGGTTGGACCACGCGAGCGCTGTTTGAAAATCGTTCAACCCCTGAAGAAAGCTTTGATTCGATAGGGTCAAATTATCTCGGAGATATGACGAAATCTCTTTTGAATCAAAGGTTTATATCAAAGAATTTATCGACAGATGTTGATGGGAATGCGGATCAATTTGGCCGCATTTTTGGAGATAATATCAGTCAAATCCTGGAGGGGTATTTGCCGGCTGGGCTTGCGGGGTACGCCGCAGCCTTTTTTGAAAAGAGAGCTGGCGTTACCCTGTCAGTCGTAAGAGATTACTTCATTGTCGCACGGGCGTAATGAATCTCCATTGAATGGGGCCGACCGGTCGATTTGGCGTCCACTAGTAGAATGCCGGCCAGTCGATCAGGGGCGGAATATTTCTAGGTGCAAGCGGGGTGGTTCTCGGCAAAGCCCATTCGGTAGGAGCGCGGCCTTGTGCGAGATCTTGATCAGATTTGCAGGCGCTGGTTTTTGATGTTTCTTATGCGCAATGCCAGCGCCTTATTTCCAGCCGGGCCATCGGCCTGGGATGTCAAGCGTGAACTTTTGTTCGGTGACTGCATTGACTGAAATAGCGAGTCATTGCCAGGTCCAGTGATCCACGTGCATACACGGGCAATGGTAAATTCGGAAATAAGCTTTGTGGCCGCCCGCGCCAGGCAACATAGAAATTGTGAAATCTGGTGCGGGTCTGGTGGTGCACCAGCACGCAAATTGCCTCGGCGCATCTAGTTATAGCTGCTGTCGCTTTGCAATTGCATGCAGCAATGTCGACACTAAATATTTGCTTGTGACGAAGATAATTAGGTGCTTTCAACCTTTGTCTTACTAGCCTGTTATTCAGCTTTAATACTTTTACAAAGGTAGGTTGCGTCTAAGCTCATGCCAAATAATCGACCGTTAACTTATGGGGCATTTGGTCCCAATGCATGGCTCGTGGATGAAATGTACGAGCAGTTTCAGAATGACCCAGGTTCAGTGTCTCCGAGCTGGCAAGAGTTTTTTGCGGATTACAAGCCAATTTCAGAACAGGTTGCGCAGGACTCCGAGGAAGTCAGAAAAGCTGCATCTAAGGTGGCGCCAACTGCGCCGGGTGACTCTATGCCGGCAGCCGAAACATCCGTAGCTCCCAAAGAGACCCCTGCTCCAGAAAGCAAAAGCGGCAATGGGACTATTGTTCCCGCTCCACCGGTTTCCGCGGCAACGGCTGCTCCCCATGTGGAAGGGGCCCGAATTCTCCGTGGAGCCGCGTCGAAGATCGTTTCAAACATGCAAGCCTCCCTGGAGGTTCCAACTGCGACTTCCGTCAGGACGGTACCCGCGAAGCTTCTGGAGGTCAACAGGAGTGTGATCAACAGCCAGCTTGCCAGAGTCCGAGGCGGCAAAGTCAGTTTTACCCATCTGATCGGATTCGCCGTCGTCCAGGCGATGAAGGCTGTTCCGGCAATGAACTCGGTTTTTGTCCCTGATGCCGATGGCAAGGGAAATCCCGGAGTCATAAATTCTCCCACAATCAATCTTGGAATCGCAGTCGATGTCGCCAAGTCCGATGGCAGCAGGAGCTTGTATGTTCCAGTCATCAGGGGAGCGGAATCGCAGAAGTTTGTCCAATTTCTCAATGCATACGAGGATCTGATCCGAAAGGTTCGTACGAACAAGCTTTCTCCTGATGATTTTGCAGGCGCGACCGCATCGCTCACGAACCCTGGAACAATCGGCACGGAGCACTCAATTCCAAGGTTGATGACAGGCCAGGGGGTGATTATCGGAGTGGGTTCTCTGGGTTACTCAGCCGAGCTGGCCTCTGCAGATCCCGCCGTACTGGCTGAACTTGGCGTTTCGAAATCGGTTACTATCACCTCCACTTATGACCATCGAGTTATCCAGGGTGCAGAGTCGGGATTGTTCCTTGCCCGTATCTACGAACTCCTAATTGGCAGGCATGGCTTTTACGAGGATGTGTTTGAGTCGATTGGAGTTATTGACCGTCCGGTGCTCTGGCAGGAGGACACTTCATCCGAAGATTCCGAGTTCTCGAAATTTGCCAAGCAGGTGCGAGTGCAAACCCTGATAAACAACTACAGGGTGAGGGGCCACCTGATGGCGGATTTGGATCCGCTGGGGATTATGAAGCCCTCTTTTCCCGCGGAGCTTGATCCTCATACGTATGGCTTGACCGTCTGGGACCTCGACAGGGTATTTTCCACAGACGGATTCGCGGGCAACGAGAAGATGACCTTATCCAAAATCCTGGCCGTTCTTCGTGATAGCTATTGCCGAACCACTGGTTACGAGTACATGCATATTCAGGATCCTGAACAAAAAAAATGGATTCAAACTCACGTGGAAGGCGTTGTTGACGAAATTAGCGACGATGAAAAGCGGCACCTACTATCGCGCCTGAACGCCGCAGAGGCTTTCGAGAGATTCTTGCATACTCGGTACATTGGACAAAAGCGGTTTGGTTTGGAAGGTGCCGAATCTGCAGTCGCGTTCGTCGACGAGGTGCTGCAAAAAAGCGCTGATGCTGATTTCGAAGAAGCAGTGATTGGAATGGCTCACCGCGGGCGTCTCAATATCCTGGCCAATATCGTTGGAAAGTCCTATGGCCAGATCTTTAAAGAATTCGAGGGAAATCTAGATCCAACCACCGTGCAAGGATCTGGAGATGTCAAATACCATAAAGGTGCCGTGGGGCGTCTGGTAGCGCGCTCCGGCAAAGAGATCGCGGTAAGCCTGGCATCGAATCCCTCACACCTTGAAGCAGTGGATCCAGTGGTGGAAGGCATGGTGCGGGCGAAGCAGGACATTATCAGGGATAGGCAGCATTTCTCAGTGCTGCCGATGCTGATTCATGGCGATGCTGCATTTGCCGGCCAGGGCGTTGTTGCGGAAACTCTCAATCTGTCTCAACTTAGTGGATACCGAACGGGCGGAACCGTTCATCTGGTTATCAACAACCAGGTTGGTTTCACCACCAATCCAGAACAGGCCCGGTCCAGCACCTACGCGACCGATGTCGCAAAGATGATTCAGGCTCCGATATTCCACGTGAACGGTGACGACCCGGAGTCGGTGGTCAGAGTTGCCAGGCTGGCCTTCAAATTCCGTCAGCAGTTCCAAAAAGATGTCGTGGTTGACATGGTGTGTTACCGACGTTTCGGTCACAACGAAGGCGATGAGCCGAGCTACACCCAGCCAAAGATGTATGAGAGAATTGAATCTCGCAGGTCTGTGCGCAAGTTGTACACTGAGTCGCTCGTTTCGAGGGGAGACCTTACAATCGAGGACGCCGAAAAGGCGCTCGATGATTTCCTGGATAGGCTTCAGGTCGCGCTGGACGAGACAAGGTCACAGTCTGCTCCCAATCCCACAAGCCTCCCTCCTGCTCCGCTGAACAACGTGCCGATGGAAAGGGTTGCAACGGGAGTCTCGCGAGAGGTATTGGAGAGAATTTCGAACCAGCTCCATACTTGGCCGGAAGGTTTCACGGTTCATCCCAAGCTTCTGCGTCAGCTTGACAGCCGCAAGTCATTATTCGAGTCAGGTCAAATTGACTGGAGTCTCGGCGAGGCGTTTGCCTTCGGATCTCTGCTGCTTGAAGGCGTGGATGTGCGTTTTGCCGGACAGGATTCGCGTCGGGGTACATTTAGTCACAGGCATGCCGCACTAGTCGACCATAAAACCGGAACCGACTATGTCCCTCTTGAAGAGCTGTCCAAGGGAAATGCATTGATCGATTCCGGCAGGCCAATGGGTCGGTTCATGATCTACGATTCGCTGCTTTCGGAGTATGCCGCGCTCGGCTTCGAGTATGGCTACTCGGTAGTGCGCAAGGACTCGCTTGTCTGCTGGGAAGCTCAATTCGGTGATTTTTTCAATGGAGCGCAGATCATAATTGACCAGTTTCTTGTAGCTGCCGAGGACAAGTGGGATCAGCGCTCCGGCCTTGTGCTTTTGCTGCCGCACGGTTACGAGGGTCAGGGGCCCGAACACTCCTCCGCTCGGATCGAGAGATTTCTTCAGATGTGCGCGGGCTCGAATATTGCGGTGGTGAATCCGACCACCTCAGCCCAGTTCTTCCATTTGCTGAGAGCCCAGGTTGCAAGGTCCCACCAAAGGCCGTTAGTCGTATTTACTCCAAAATCTCTTCTGCGGGCCCGTCAGTCGCGTTCCTCAGTTGACGAGCTGATTTCAGGCTCATTCAGAGAGGTTGTGGATGATTCTTTGACCACCTCGGGCGGGGTTGCTATCGATCCCCGAGACGTGAAGAGGCTGATTCTGTGTTCCGGCAAGGTTGCATACGATGCTTTGGCCAAACGCGATTCAATTGTCGAGGGCAAGGAAGCGGGAGAGATATCGGCTGTGGTAAGGGTTGAGCAGCTTTACCCGTGGCCTATCGAGGAGCTCACTGGCGTATTTGCCAAGTACGTCAACGTGAGAGAGGTCGTGTGGCTTCAGGAGGAGCCGGAAAATATGGGTGCGTGGAATTTCTGTCACAGCCAGCTTCACGCATTGCTGCGTGAGGATTTCATGCTGCGCCATGTCTCCCGGGTACCCTCGGGTTCGCCCGCGACGGGATCGGCGGCAATGCACGCCTTGGAACTTCAGGATCTGCTTTTCAGGGCGCTAAACCTAAAACTGGACGCAGTTCAGTCAATGCAGGACCATTAGTTGGGTTGGAGTGGCTAAAGGTCCTCAACCCGTGAGGCGCGCTTGGTTGGGATCAGGGTGCTCGGGTGAAAATTCTCCGGCGGTAGTCTGCATCTGCGGGAGGACCGATACGCTCCCGTACGATTTTAGAGTGATGTAGCGGCTAGGCTCGAATTAAGCGGCTGACTGTTTCGATCCATTCATTTGGCGAATGAAATCGAGCTCATGCAGATGACATTCAACGTTCACCTCGGACCGGTGTCTATCACGAGGTGAATGAAGATGAGACGCCCGCTCGCGCGTTTTTTCTAAAACGTACCCGGATTAATTTTTAGAGATGTCAGTGCAGGCATTAGGTCACGAAGATGAGGTCCTGGAGATTTGCTTTTGAAAACTGATAGCGGCGAGAGAGTGCACGGTTTTTCCAATGGTGGAATGCGGTGAAGGTTGCTACGTGGAATGTAAATTCGTTGACCGCCAGAATGCCGCGTTTTCTGGCATGGCTCGAGGAGATTGAACCAGACGTGGTATGCATCCAGGAGACCAAACTGAAGCCCGACGCTTTTCCGCACCTGCAGCTAGAAAATTTGGGATATGAATCGGCGGCCTTTGGCCAGGGGCAGTGGAACGGCGTTGCAGTGATTTCGAGAGTTGGTCTAAGCGATCCAGTCTTTGGCGTCGAGATAAGTTGGGAGTTGGAAGAAGCGCGAGGAATAACCGTGAATTGCAACGGAGTGGGCATTGTCTCGGTCTATGTGCCTAACGGGCGTGCCCTCGAAAACGATCATTATAAATACAAGCTTCAGTGGCTTTCTCATCTCAGGGAGCATTTAGACAGGCATTTCAAGCCTTCGGACAAGGTTATCGTGGCCGGTGACTTCAATATCGCGCCCGAGGACAAGGATGTCTGGTCACCAGAAGCAATGGTTGGTTGCACCCATGTTTCTGAGCCTGAACGGGAAGCATTTCGAAGTCTGATCGATTGGGGTCTTATCGATGCTCTGAGGCATTTCTACGACCAGGATAGGATCTTTACCTGGTGGGATCACAGGGCTGGGGCGTTTCATAAGCGCCAGGGAATGCGCATCGATCACATCCTCGTGACCAAGCCAATCGAATCTGAACTCAACTGGGCAATTGTTGATAGAAACGCCCGAAAGGGTGAGAAACCGTCGGATCATGCACCGGTTATAATCGATTTTTCGATGCCATAGCCAGCCGATACGAACGCAAGGAGGAAGTGCATGTCGCAGCAGAGTGATATCGAGAATGAAATGCTGGCCAGGGGGCTTTGGGCTCAAAAGTTTGTGGAGTTCCAGTCAGATCGAAAGAATCCCCGGCGAGTGGCATTTGCTCGGGTGGGCAACGCCACTAGACGGGTCATCGATCGTTTGGTCGCCACATTGGCCACCAATGAGGATCTTGAATATATTGCCTCTCAGATCGAGGGAGTGGCTAATGTTCTGGATCAGTATCCGATGGGCAGAACCTACGAAGGATTTTCTGAAGCTGCTAACGCGGGTTCTCCGGCCGGGTTTTTCGACCATTCGCCTATATCAGGCGTAGCAAATCCAATCGCTCCTCCGCTGCAGTTCGAAATTCCGGATTTAGATTCGTCTGGCGAGCAACGGATCATTGGAAGAATTAATTTTGGTTCCGCTTACGAAGGACCTCCCGGATGTGTCCACGGCGGTTATCTGGCCGCAGTGTTCGACGAACTATTAGGTCGGGCGCAGTCTCTTAGCGGCTGTCCAGGTATGACGGCAAATCTCAATATCAACTATCGCAAGCCGACGCCCTTGAAATGCGACCTCGAGTTTGAAGGGATCTTAGTGAAAGTTGATGGCCGCAAGGTTTATACCCGCGGTACCTGCAGGCACAACGGGGTCCTCACCGCAGAGGCGGATGCACTGTTTGTGAGCATAAGCTTCGATAAACTTGCGGAACTGGCTAGAATACAGCGCCGTATCTGACCCGTATTGGAGTCCCCAGATTAGCCCAGATTAGAACCGGCGATTTGAAACTGGATAATTCTGCGTTTGGAGCCAATATTTCACGGAAGGCTGGATAGTTCGGCACAATCGAGGGTTCAAAAAAATCTGATTTGCCGGTAACCCTCAAAACCTGTTTTTGTCCAGCCGGGGCTGGAATATATGTCCTGACTGGCCTTGATCGCTTCGGCCAGAGTTGGGTTTTGAGCCTCCCATTTGTCAGTTGCTCGTCTGAACATCCGAGGCCAGCCACCTCTGGCTATTGCTCGGCAGCCTTGATCGCCCGGTCCGTCGGTCAAGTTGGGCGGACCGACGAGAGCCGTTCGGCGTAACTTTGCAGCTTTGATTTTGGTTACGACGGCCTCGTGACGCACTCAAGCAGCTCAGGTCCAAACCTGGCTACCTTTACACGTCCTATCCCGGCAATCTTGGAAAGCGCCTCCAGTGAGCCTGGCTCTTCAAAGGCAACTGATTCAAGTGCAAAGTCATGGAGAATTAGATGGGAAGGTATCCCAAGCTCTTTTGATTTTCTCGCGCGCCAGAGTCGGAGCGAGGATAATACCAGTATTTGTTTCTCCGATAAAAGCCCTTTTCTGGAAGTTTCATCCTCCAGGTTGTGCCTAGCTTTTCGTATGACGTTCAGCGCGTGTTCCGAGGTTGCGATCTGACCCGAGATCCTGTAGATTTCGTCTTGCAGAGGTGACAGATAGGGCGATGGCTCTCTTTTAAGATGTCGTTCATTGAAGCTTCTTTGTCTGGCCCAGGTCAGGGTGACGTCCCTTTTGGCTCGCGTAATGGCGACATATAGCAGCCGTTGCTCTTCGAGCAGGGCTTCGGATGTTTCCGCATGTGATATTGGAACTAGGCCATCCTCCAGGCCCACTATGAATACTGTGCGCCACTCCAGCCCCTTGGCCTTGTGGAATGTGGTCAATGTGACGGTGTCACTTGAACTTTGGTCGGCGGCCTGCTGGGCCTCTGTTCTAAGCCAAAGGGCCAAGCTGCGCGCGTCCGCGGCTGGCGCGGACGCGAGATAGTCTTTGGACAGTTCCAGGAATATATTAAAGTTGTCAGTCACGGAGCTTGATTCGGCATAGTTGAGCAGCGTTTTTTCGACAATTCCTTCTAACCATGCAACCAGGGAGCTTCCTCTGAGCATTGTGTTGTTGCGTTCCAGACTGTTTACGAGATTGCGTATTTCAGTTTGTGACAGGTAGTCTGTTTCGCCAGCAAGAAATGCGGGCACCCCGGCCTCCTTGAAGCCCTTTTGAATCGGAATCAGCTGCGAATTGGTGCGAGCAAGTACTGCGATGTCATTCCAGTTCACACCTGGCTGGCGGGAGTGTTTGGCAAGTCTCGCTACCGACTGGGCCTCGGTCCTGTCATCTTTGAAGGCCCGTATCACCGGAATGGGCCCGTCCGGGAGGTTTGCAATCAGTTTTCCACCGCCCTGGGAATCATTGTTGTGGGATTTGAGGAGAGACTGGGCCAGATGCAGCACCTGTGGTGTGGAGCGGTAGTTATGCGACAGTACGACCGTCCTGGCACTCTCATACCGCGACTGAAGCCAGGCCATAAGGGAAGGGTCGGCACCGTTCCAAGAATATATCGCCTGGTTTGGGTCGCCGACAACGCAGAGGTCGGTCCTGTCGTCGATCAGAGCATTCACCAGGTTCATTTGGATGTGGTTTATATCTTGGAACTCATCGATATAGAGGTGCCTCATGCGGTAGTGTTCGGCGGCGGAAAACATCGGATCCGAGGTCAAAACCCTGGTTGCTCCGATTATTAGATCGTCGTAGTCGAGCTTGCGCTGTTTAGATTTGAGTTCCTCGTACCTTGCAAAGATCTCGGTAATTTCAGTATAGGTAAGGGGCATATTCCTATTCTGTTTTACTGCGGCATCAGGATATGAGCGCGGCGTCAAGCCTCTGGCTTTGGCCCACTCTATTTCCGCGATTATCGCAGAGGTAAGAGATTTGCTCCCAACCTCGCGTTCCGTCATAAATTCAGTTTTTGCACTCTTACTCGTTGACGACTTGCGGGTTTTAGTGTGGGTGCCGATGGAATGAATGGCTTCCGAAACTATCCTAAATTTTGACTCGATCAATTCATAGGGTGTGATTTCCCTCGATTCCCAGTGTCTTTGCAGGATGCGCAGCGCAGCTGCATGGAACGTGTGGGCTTCGATTTGTTCGCGCAAATTGAGGGACTGAACCCGCTGCTTTAGCTCGGTGGCCGCTTTCTTGGTGAAAGTCACTGCCAACGTATGGCGAGCGTTGGCATCTCCAGTTGCGATGCGATAGGCAATCCTGCGGGTCAAAACACGAGTTTTTCCGGATCCTGCGCCAGCAATTATTATCAGCGGATGGTCACTTGCAGTTACCGCTTCCAACTGTTCAGAGTTCAGATTGCGGAGGATTTCTTGAACTTGGTTACTGGCCATCACTCATAGATTACGGCGACGGAGTGACATGCAAACGCGTTCCAGAAAATTTCATCGACTGAACCCGACTAGCCGAGCCTGTTTCGCTGGATCTTTGTCGGCTCGGCGCAGCAAAACCACGATTCACTGAGTCGAGGCTTTTCTGCGCACCTTGCAGCACTGAATTGTCTGGCCGGAATCGGGAGATCGAAGTGCCGATATATCGACTCGCGCATTGTCTTAAAGATGGTTTCGGTGTCGAGTTCGCTGTCCTGGGAGTTTTCCGCAATGTCGGCGAGCTCTGCCTGAAGCTCGTCAATTATGGGATCAGCGTTACGCCATTCGTATGATAGGAGTTCAGGATTCCAAGCGCCGATTTCTGTCTCTTCATCCATTAGAACCAGTGAACCAAGGGGCAAGAGCAGTCGGATTGAAAGTTGCACCGGATCCACGCTCTCGATCAGGTCATAATCGAAGAGAAATTCGATTAGATCTATCAGTCCTTCGCGATCGGTCCAGGGCGTGAATGGCATCAGGGATGGCCTCACTTCGATGCCGGCATTGCGGAGAAGTCCAAGAGCAGAGATCAGATCTTCGCGCGTGTGGCCTTTACCCAGCTTCGAGAGAATCAAGTCGGAAGTGTGTTCAAATGCTGACACAATGAATTGGAGTCCAAGGTTGCGAAGTTCTGGCCAAATCCCTGGGTGCTCGAGAACGTGTTCGATCTTGACCGTTGCATCAAAGGTAAGGTCCGGATGGGCCCGATGCAGTTCCCGGGCTATCTTTAGAGCATGAGTAGGGCCGTTTAGAAAATCAGGATCTCCGAAGGTTATATGCCTTGCCCCCTCTTCATATAGCTGGTTGATTTGAGCGATAACCACTTCGAGCGGCACGGCTTTGAACTTCCCATGGAATACGACCGGGACTGGACAGTGTTTGCAGAGATGAGCGCAGCCAATAGTTGTTTCGACGTAACCAACTAGTTTCTTCTCGCCTTCGGCCAGAAGGTGTGCGTAGTTGGGCAATCCTGGCAGTCCGCTGCGGTCGGGGAGATTTGATTCCTGGGCGAAGGCGCTTGGCTGGGCCAAATCCAAACCTAGGACTTCGAGAATTCGGTCTTTATCATCCGATAGTATCCCGGCATCGAACGCATCGCTCGCGGAGAGAGCGACCTTTGAATACAGGCCAACGGCAATGATCTGGACGGAGCTGCCAAATATTGCGCGGGCCCGATCCGCAACTGTTCTTCCCAGCTGTGTTGCGGTGTGCATGGGAACAGATATGAAGATGTGGGTTGGCGGCTCTTGGTCGGGGAGCAGGAAGTCGTCTCTTGTCGTAAAGCTGCGGTTCGCAACCGAGTTGTCGCAGAGAGAATATTTGATCGCCGCAGATTTGAAGATCACTGCCAACCTTGCCAAGATCAGTGGCTGATGGCCAAGTTCGTACGTTGATACAGCGAGAGCTCGGACTGCGTTTGGATCGGATTGCGTTGCCGTATTGGTCATGAGATATCCATTTCAAGCTTGTGTACTGCTTCATCCAGGGCATTGACTACGATTCTTGCAGTAGGGGCCTTTGAAAATATAAAGCCTAAATATTTCGAATCATACGGTATGGGTGCAACATCGGTGTTGGCCGTGTAAGTCATGTCGATTCCAGTCACCCACTTGACTGATCTTGCCTCGTCGATGCCGTTGATTGCTCGTAGCCTCCCTTTGCGCGGCACTGGTATCATATATACCCCCGATGCCTGGTTTTCGAAGACCAGGGTCGGAACTTCTAGACCAAGCGCCTCAGCCATGATCAGCTCCTCGATGGTGGTATTGCCTGATAGCGGAACCGCCTTGGAGCAGGTTCCGCCTATAGAGCGCGCGGCCATTTCTACAAAGAAGATTTCCTGTACTTCGTTGATCCGAAATTCTGCGTGTATCGGCCCGGTTTCTATTCCCAAGGCAATCCTTGCCTTGTCCAGTGTTGTGAAAAGTTTTTCCAAAATATCGTGCGCAAGCGAGGTCGGAGTTACATAGATCGTTTCAGCGAAAAAGGGACCATGTAGCGGTTGGGGTTTATCGAAAACCGATAAAAGTTGCAGTCGGCCCGCGACGACGATAGCTTCAACCGCGTATTCCCTGCCGTCGATGTATTCTTCGATTAGAATCGGAGATTCAGGACTGCAGCCATGATTTGACTGAATGGCTCGCACCAGAGGAATTCCGGCAAGCACTGCATCTTCTGAGTCTGCCCGTATGACTCCAACTGATCCGGATAATGTGGCGGGCTTCAAGACCACCGGGAACTTTCCAAGCAATAGTAGTTTCTCTTTTAAATTGTCACCATCTCTAAATGTCTGGAATTTAGGTTGGTTGACCTCTGTCTTTGCGAGTCGTTCCCGCATTGAGATCTTGTTCTGCGCCAGTTCAGTGGTCGAGGTGGAGATGTGCTTTAGCCCAAGTCTTTGGCTTGCAAGAGCGGCTGACTTTAGGCCGGTATCGTCGATTGAAATAACCGCGTCAAAGTGACTGGTTTTCTGCGCAAGTTCGATCTGTTTGACAGCCGTTTCAGGATCATCAATCGAAACAACCAATGCCTTGTTTCCCATCCTGTGGGCCATGGGAAGTGGTTCTTGAGAGCCGATAGAAAGTGAGACCCCAAGGTGCATCGCGGCGTCAATGAAGGCTTGTGCTCTGTAAGTTTCGGTGGGGACAAGAATCAGTACGTTTTTCACTAGTGTTAAGATTCTACTAGCCGGGTAGTATTTATTAGTTAAATGCAAGACTTGAAAAAGAGATTTGCGAAGGTTTAGTCTTTCGCAGAGGTTGGAGTTGGCGTGGAAAGCGTTTTTAGTTCTGACGGCAATAGCTCGATTGTCGAGGTTACGGATCGAGCACTCGCTGAAATACTCGATATTCGCTCGCAGGAGACGGACCCGGACAAGCTAGCGTTGTGGATCGAGATCTCCGGCGCCTCTGGCGGCAATTATACTTATGACGTTTACTTCCAGAACAAGGCTGACGCGAGTTCAGATGACGCCATCATTGAAGTTGGTGGCATTGGGATCGTTGTGCCCGGGGCAAGTGTTGCCGGGATTTCCGGCGCAAAGCTAGATTTGGGAGGTGAGGATGGTTCGGGAGGCCTCATCATTCTGAACCCTAACTCACCCCATAGCGATGAGCTGCCGCTTCCTGAGGAGCTGCTCAATGCAGACCTTAGCGGCCCGGTTGCACAGGAAATCATTCGGGTTCTCCAAGAGGAGATCAACCCAGCAATTGCTGCCCATGGGGGCAGGGCTGATTTGGTGGCAGTTGCTGAATCTATAGCCTATCTGCAGTTGTCGGGAGGTTGCCAAGGTTGCGGCATGGCTTCAGTCACATTATCCCAGGGGATTGAGGTCGCAATCAAGGAAGCGGTTCCTGAGATAACTTCTGTAAGAGATGTGACCGATCACATGCATGGATCGAACCCATACTACGGGGCTTCCAAGAAGTAGAAATACTTGAGCTGCGGTATTAAAAGTGAAAACGGGTAGGAGAAATCCTACCCGTTTCGGTTTTTGGAGCAGCTTAGAATCAAGCCTTGACCAGTTGGATTTCTAATGAAAGCTGAATCTTGTCACTTACGAGGACGCCTGTACCTTCAAGCGGGGCGTTCCATTCCATTCCGAAGTCTTTGCGCGAGAGTTCTCCTGTTGCTGTGAATCCAGACTTGATGTTGCCCCATGGGTCCTTGGTGACTCCATTGAATTCAAGATCAAGCGTTATGCTTCTGGTGGTTCCGTGAATGGTCAGGTCCCCAGTCAGAGCGTAGTTATTGCCGGCTGGCGCGATAGAGGTCGAAGTAAAGGTGATTTTCGGGAACTTTTCCACATCGAAGAAGTCAGCGGACTTGAGATGGCCATCCCTATCCTTTTCGCCCGTGGAAACAGACGCTACGTCGAGTTCGGCGCTGATCTTTGACTGAGTGACGTCCTCGGCAACTTCGATCGAGGCCGTGAAGCTTGAGAAAGACCCTCTCACTTTTGTGACGACCAAGTGTCTTGCGGTAAATTCAATTGCTGAGTGCGCGGGGTCGATATTCCATGCGCCAGGCTCGATCGAAAGCTCTGACGCTTTGGTGGGTGCAGGCATTTGTTTCCTCCATTTTTTGAATTGTTGGTAAACTTCAATGCGTAAGCTTATACGATATAGTTGCAGATGCAATCAAATGTTAGGGACAAATCCGTGGCGATTGGAATTCAGTGGCTAAATGATGTTGAAATGAGAGCATGGCGGGGCATGCTCTCAGCCCATTCTCAATTATACAACATACTAGACGAGGAACTCATCAGAGTTCATGGCATCACCTTTGCCGAATTCGAGGTTTTGGCCCATACCTCGGAAGGGGAGGGAGGTTCTGTGCGGATGTCATCGTTGGCGGAAGCAGCACTGGTGTCAAGATCCGGCCTTACGCGCAGGGTCCAGCACCTGGTGGCGGTAGGAATGCTTGAGAGAAGACGCTGCAAAGAGGATAAGCGGGGCACCTTTGCAGTACTGACTCCACTGGGCATGGAGAAGCTCCGGGCCGCAGCCGTAACCCACGTAAAAGGTGTGCGGCAGCACATGATCTCCAAGTTGTCGCGCGAAGAGCTGGCTACCTTGGCATGTGCGCTGGAAAGACTTGCAGAGCCGAGCAATAAGCCATAAAAAAATTGATTTGTAACACAGTCTTCGCAATGTGCGGCCTTACAATTAGCCGAACATAAAGATCCTGCTGCCATTTTTCAGTATCGAATGAATGATTTGTTATGGCTGGGGGGACTTGGCTGCGGTGGTCGAAGTGGTTGTTCCGCTATTGGCGGCAGGCTTTGTCGTCGTCGTCGTCGATTTAGCAAGAGTTGTTGTGGTGGTTGACGTCGTTGTGGTGGTTGACGTCGTTGTGGTGCTGGCGGGGACAGGAGGAATAGCTGGGATGGGGGGATATTTCCAGATCTGTAATGCATTTGGCCTAGAAGGATGAGTCAGCCCGGGCAGTCCCGAGCCAAATTCTTTAAGAACGTTTTCTGTTATCTTGACAACTGGTGCCACGGGGCACTGGCCCAAGAAAGGCGGACATGATGGACCTAGTGCCGCCACCCATAAGTTGGTTCCGGTAGCAAATACTCCCGCACCTTGCTGGGTGGTGTAGTAGCTCATATCGGAAAACCCCGGCTGATTACGGCATAGCACTGGCGAATTCGCCAATAGTTGAAGATCTTTGGGATACGGATCATAGGGATTGAAGCCGTCATACTCGCTTCCCACCAAGTTTTGTAACCTCGAACCGAACTTCAGCCCGGTGTTCGCAAAGATCCAACTGGACGGGTCGGTGATTACCATGTTGTTTTTAACCGGATTGCAAGCGTATTGGATTCCAATGAGGGCGCTTTCGGGTCTAGGATCTGGTGGATTTGGCCAGTTGGTGGTCACCAATGCTTTGTTGATTTTGTTCATCGGGTCTAGGCGCGCCGAACGATAGTTGACCTCGATCCGGTCGGGGCCAATTGCGGTACTTTCAAAACGAATCCGCCGAAAGATGGCATTAGCGCCCAGGAACATGAGGTTGGTCCCGCCTTTCTGGGCGGTGGTAAGGGCGGTCCTCATCTGGGGAGAATAGTACTCGTCGTGGCCTAATGACACCAGGACCCTGTGATTTGAAAGCAGTCCGGGATTTTTCTGAATATCGACATCAGTGATATACGTTACATTTAGGCCCATTTTTTCCACCAGAGCGACTAGTGGCAACTCATTACCGTAGAAGTCTGCAGCACCTTGCCCGAAGTAGTAGTCATAAGGGCGGTCGAATGACACCTTTGTTGCGCGATCTGAGTATCCATGTGGACCGCTGTAAAGGTCGAAGCCTCCGTAGAGATTGTAAGCCTGCCAGGTGGTTACCGCATTTACAACAACTATGGCCGCATTTGATCGGTCATTTCTGACTGTTATTGGCACCCATTTCTGCGCACCATTGTTGCCTACGAGTTTGAGCAAATAGTCGCCCGGGAACCATGTGGAATCGGTCTGAATGTTAAGCGAAGGTTTCCAGTTGCATTCGACGGTATTGCTGGGAGCGAGGACCGGGCATGATGGTTGCTGAAAGCCTGAGAGGCTTCGGGAAGTCCATATGAGTCTGCCGAGAAGACCCTGATAGTAACCCATTCGATATGCCTGAACTACAAAGCTGGCTGAAGTCGTCGAGACGAAGAGGGTGAAGCTGTGCCCTTGGTCAACGCTGACTTTAGATGCGTATCCTTCAATGTTTGTTGGAGTCTGTTGACCGGTTATGCGCCAGGCACTGGTTCCGGGTTTCTTGTTCTCCGCAACGATCGCCGAGGAATATAAGGGTCCGGGTGGTGCTTTATAGGCCGTGGCGGGGATGCTTGTAGTCGATCCAGTGACTGAGTTTTTGACCGCCGCTCGAGTCACGGGAGGATTTACTCCGCGCTTAGAGGCAACGATGGCGAAAGTTACTCCCGCTGCTATGACAAGGACTGCCAATCCAACGGCGATTATCCTGTTACGGGCACTGTAGTTTGTATGTCGCAAGCGATTCAAACCTGGCAACTTCACGCAATAACTCTAGAGCAAAAAGTTGAGATTCAGGTGAGCGTAATAGTTCAATCTATAAATCCTTGAGGCTTTCATCCCATGATTGTTTCCAACTTGGTTAAATTGGAGCCCAAATATCGTCAATTGAACTCGGCAGATCACCATTAACGCCGAGAGTGGTAATGTTGTAGCCTTTAGGGCAAATGGCGTATGTTGCTATCTTTATCAGGAAGCGCTGACCGAGAGCGCGCAAATGCCCGGCTGATGAACGGGCTGAAGGATTCGATATGATCGTCTTAGTTGGATTTATGGGTGCCGGCAAAACTACCATTGGTTATCTGTTGGCAGAAAAGCTCGGTGTTCCATTTGTCGATATTGACATACTTATTGAGAGACGGCAGCGCCGTTCAGTTAGTCAGATCTTCGAGGAGAATGGCGAAGCAGCATTCCGCAAGATTGAGCATGACACGATCGTCGAGACTTTAAATGGTCCCGATGCCGTTGTAGCCTTGGGTGGAGGTGCCATCGAGCATCCCGGCACGCGGCTTGTGCTTGACTCTGCGCTGGTGGTTTATTTGGAAGTAGAGTACGACGAAGCGGTACTGCGCATCGGACACGATACTTACCGGCCCATGATGGCTAATCCCAATATTCGTGATATCTATAATCGCCGCCTTCCATTTTACGCCAGGGTGTCAAAACTCACAATGCATACAGGTGACAGGCGCCCCGAGCAGATAGTCATTGACATTATTTCCAAGGTGACAACTCCGCTGTCGGTGCCCGCAGGGACTAAGAGCGTTTTGGTTGCTCCAATGGGAGGAGCCCATCAGGTGCACATAGGCGCCGGACTCTTGGAGCATTTGTCCCAGCTTTTGCCTGAACTCAGCCAGGCAAAGAGAGTTTATTTGATTTATTCTGAACCCGATTTAGTGACCGCCAACAAGATCAGCCTGGCTCTGGCAAATTCGAATTACGAGATCAGCTCAATTCGCGTGCCATCTGGGGAAAAGGCAAAGAGCTTCGCAACAGTAGAGTCGGTCTGCGAAGACCTGGCGGAGTATTCAGCGCATCGCGACGATCTAATAATAGGGTTGGGCGGTGAGCCTATCTGTTATCTAGCTGGGTTTGTAGCTGCCACGTACGGCCGGGGTATGAATTTGGCCCTTATTCCTACGACAATGTTTGGACAGGTTGATTCCGCTATTGGTGGAAAGAATGGCGTGAACTTGTCAAGCGGACAAAATATGGTTGGGACCATTTATCAACCGTCGGTGGTTATCTCAGATGTGTCAGACACCGTGGTTCATCGAGATTTTGAATTCAGGTCCGGATTAGCGGAGATGATCAAGCATGCGCTGATTGCAGACTCCGAGCTTCTTGAAACTCTTCGAGTTGCGCACAAGGGGATTAGCGAAGGTTTACCTGCGCTACTCGCCGATGTCGTCTACCGTTCGACGATGATCAAGGCGGCGATTGTCACTGCGGATGAGCGTGAACAGGGAGAAAGGATTTATTTGAATTACGGCCATACCTTCGGCCACGCCTTTGAACAGTTGCTGCCCGCAGGACTGGATCGTCATGGCGATGCTACGGCCTTAGGGATGATGGCCGCTGCATATCTTTCATTTCGCCAGGGAAGGATTTCCAAGGATTTGCTGGATTTGCATCGTGAGGTGCTCTCGCTCTACAGCTTGCCGGTGGCCAGGGCCTTTTCCATCGATGATCTCAACGGCGTATGGTCGCGAAACAAAAGGTACCGCAACGGGGTCAGATTTATAGTGCTCAACGGAATTGGACAGCCTGAGGGTGGCGTCGTCGCAGATCACGAGACTCTAGTGGAAGTTATGGCTGATTTGAGCCATTGAACTCGCAGCTTCCGCGCGTCATGTGTACTCTAGCCTGTCGTGTTGAGGGATACTGGGCCTTGGGCAGATCAGGCTCAAGTTGGGATAACAGCAGAGCATGGGTCCATTGGCGACGCTCTTCACCCAGGGAAAGAACGCATTATCTGCCCAAATATGTGGGTAATATCGAGGTCGGCATAGGACCTTTGATTCGTGATCCCGATTCCATTTCCTCGTAGGAGTGGGCTAAGATGCCAACGCTCCTGGCCAGGACAAATAGCCCGCGAGCAAGTTTAGGAGGAAATCCAAGTTCCCCGTAGATCATTGCGGTCGCACCGTCGATATTCATTGGGATTTGTTTGGTTCGGCCAACATTGATGTAGGTCTCGATTGCCAGGCCGGCATCGAGTATCTTTCCGGAAATAGCGCCTTGGTCTCTGGCTTTCTCTAGGAGTGCAACGATTGGATCTCGCCGGGGATCCTTTGGATGAAACCTATGGCCGAAACCAGGCAGATATTTTGATTTCGCACGCCACTGATTCACTATCTGCTTGGTCGCCTGAGTAAGGTCTGATCCGGACTCTCGAAGACTTTCCACCTGAAGATATAGTTCTAGGCACTGCTGGCCTGCTCCTCCATGGGTATCTCCTAGAAGGTTGACGCCGGTGGCCACCGCATTGTTGAGGCCCACTCCGCAGGTAGCTGCCATTCTGGCTGCGGCGATCGAAGGAGCCTGCGGGCCGTGGTCCACTGAGGCAATGAAGGCCATGTTCAAAAGCTGTCGTTCCATGGGGTTGAGTTGCTTGTCCATTACCATCAGGGTGACGACAGAGAGAAAATCCCAGTCATTCATCAATTCTGGGATATCGTGGCCGCGGAGCTTGATGACGCCGGGTGAAATATTTGAAATACTTGTAGCCCACCAGTTGGACATTTGTCTCTTAATCTCGCCAACCTCGTCGTTCATTCGCTGCTCCTACTCAGGTTGATTTGTATTTGTCGCAAATATTTCCAGGATCTCTTGGTTGTGCTGGCCTAGCAAAGGGGGTGGTCCGGCGGCCTTGAGGGACTCATTATCGATTAAGACTCCATTCCCACTCACTTTCAGGGTCCGAGTTGGGTCGTTGGGGAAGGGGAGTTCGGTAAAGAAATGTCGGTAGGCAAGCTGCTCCAGCTCGACCATCTGTGGGACCGTTAGCACTCTGGCTGCCGGAACTCCTGAGGCGGAAAGGAGTGTTTCCCAGTCCGACGCGCCTTTAGTGGAAAGCCCTTTGTCGATCTCGATGTTTAGCAATTCACGGTTGATCTTTCGACTCTCCCGTTCCCGGAATTTCGGATCGGTTATGAGATCTTCCCGATCAATGAGCCGGCAAAGAATTTCAAACTGCTCCTGTTTATTTGCTGCAATATTGATCAAGCCGGAGCGGGTATGGAATGTCCCGGACGGAGCTGCTGTGGCATTGTCGTTACCCATTGGACTTGGAATCTGTCCGGTGACCAGATAGTTTGACACTGCCCACCCCATTGCCGAAGCCGAGGCCTCAAGCATCGAAATGTCTAAAAAGTGGCCCTTGCCGTCCTTTGCCCTTCCGGCAAGGCTTGCCGTGATGGCCATTGCTGCCGCCAAACCTCCGACTGTGTCGCAAACCGGGAACCCTGTTCGAAGAGGCGCATCGTCTTCGTTGCCGGTTACGCTCATCATTCCTGAGAGCCCCTGGATTATCTGGTCATATGCGGGTCGCGTACTCATCGGACCGTGTTGTCCAAAGCCTGATATCGCGCAGTAGATTATCCCTGGATTTATACTTTTGAGGGTTTCCCAGCCAAATCCCAGGCGCTCCATGACCCCGGGGCGAAAGTTCTCTAAGACGACATCGGATTTTTTTACCATTGCGATAAACAGGTCCTTGTCGTGTTCGTTTTTAAGATTGAGCTCGACTGATTTCTTACCAGCATTTTGCGCCAAAAATGAAGCGCCAAGTTTTTTGCCGTTGAGTTCCGGGCTGGCGCCGAGTTGCCGGGCGAGATCGCCAGAACCGGGCACCTCGATCTTGATGACTTCGGCTCCAAAAAGCGAAAGCTGGTAGCTGCAATATGGCCCCGCCAGGACATTGGTCAGGTCAAGCACGCGCACGCCTGAAAGCGGTCCATTATTCATACTGTTCCTCCTGAGTCACTTTATGTTTCAGCTGTATTACTGGCTGGAAGAGTCGGGACTCTTAAAATGGGTAAGTTCGCCTGCACTGCGTTTAAGTATTTCGACGATCTCGAAAACCTTTGACTGGGTGAATCGTGACGACGGCCCCGATACAGACATTGCAAGAAGTTCGCGGCTCTGAGGCATGTGGACTGGAACTGCTACCGCAGAAATTCCGTCCTCTCTTTCGGCATGGCTCTCTGCCCAACCCCGTTCGTTTACCTGGTCGATCCAGTTTTCCAAGGTCTTGAGATGAGTCTCCCCGTTTGGCGAGCTCTTAGCTACCTCGACCAAGAGATTCGGGGGTGTGGTAGTCAGCAGTATTTTTGCCGATGCGCCAGCCCAAAGAGGAAGCTCATCGCCGACGTTCAGCACGTGTCTAAGGCCCTGCGGGCCCTGAACCTGGGCTATGCAGACTCTTTTTAATCCCTTGCGGACGTAGAAATTGACGGTTTCCCCGGTTTCTTCGGCGATGCTTTTCATCAGAGCCTGGGTATTTGGTGGAAGGATCCAGGAGTCACTGGCAATGTTCACCAGGCGCAGCAAAGTGGGACCTGGGTGGTAGCGCCCCTCGCTAACCCATAGAAGTCCGCACTCGTCAAGTGTCTGAAGAAGGCGAAGTACGGTTGTTTTGGGCAGCCGGGTGGCCTTGACTGCTTCAGACACCGAAATGGCCGGGGTCTCTTCATTTAGAAGTGCCAATATGTTCATGGCCCTGGAAACGCTTCTGACAAGTCCACTTGTAGTAGCGTGTTTTTCCCCAGGGTAAAGTTCCGGCTCGAGGTTGATCTCCTGAGCCTTGGACGAATCTTGTAAGTTTGTGTGGTTGTTCACAAAACGATATGCTAGCATGAGTCCACTAGGTAGTCCATCAGACCCAGTGCATGGACGCGAATTGAAGTATAGAATTGGTGGAGAGATGGAAACGGGCCAGCTGCAAATCATTGATGCCCCTTCATTCATCGAAGGTGCATGGGTTACTTCAGGGCAATGGTCTGAGCGCATAGGACCGTATCTAAATAGAGTCGTCTCGCGCTCTCTTGTTCCGGATTCAGCACAGGTTGGATCGGCTCTAAAGTTTGCGACGGCTAATGCACACGTTGTCAAAAGAATGACCCCATACCAACGCGCTGACATTCTTGACAGGGCTGCAGCCCTTGCGATTGATGAGGGCAGCAAAATTGCCAGGTTGCTGGCTTTGGAGCTCGGTAAACCATTGAAAGACTCGCTTGGAGAGATGATTCGCGTGGCCGACACCTTTGCGATCTGTGCCGCGGAGGCCCGCAGAATGGGCGGAGAGATCCTAGGTGCCGAGGGCTGGGAGCGCGGGCGCGGTACAACGGCGATGAGCTATCGGGCGCCTTTGGGAGTGGTTGTTACGATCACGCCATTTAATGCACCGGCAAATCTCCTGGCGCACAAATTAGGTGCATCCTTTGCTGCCGGCAACACCACTATTGTGAAGCCGCCACCGCAGGCGCCTGCCGTCTCGGATGCGATAGTCAAGTTGCTCCTTGATTCCGGAATGCCAGCCGAGGCTGTGCAGATCGTACACGGCGGTGCCGAGATTGGATCGATTCTTTGTGCGGCAAAGGAAGTGGCCGCAATAAGTTTTACCGGAAGTGCTGGCGCCGGAGCTCAAGTTGCCCACACTGCCGGGCCTAAGAAACTGGTACTTGAACTAGGCGGGAACGCGGCAACCATCGTGTGCGAGGATTCGGACCTGAGCCTTGCTGCAGAAAACTGTGCACGCACGGGATTTTCAAATTCAGGGCAAAGCTGCATTTCCGTGCAAAGAATATACGTTCATGAATCTGTCTTCGATCTTTTCGTGGACCTGTTGACGCGACAGGTCCAAGCTTTGAAAGTTGGAGATCCCCTTGATAGCACAACCGATGTGGGATCCATGGTTGATGAAACAGCTGCAGAAAGAGTCTGCAATTGGGTCGCCGAAGCGCAAAGCCAAGGTGCGGCGGTTCCCACTGGTGGTACCCGAACCGGGGCGACGGTCCAGCCGACAGTCGTCGCCAGACCTGCGCCGGATGCAAAGGTGATCACGCAGGAAGCCTTTGGTGCGCTTGTCGCGGTAGTTCCATATGCAGATTTTGAGCAGGTAATCGTCGACTGTAACAGCTCGAACTACGGACTTCAGGCTGGGATTTTTACAAATAACCTAAAAAGGGCTTTTCATGCTTGGCGTGAGCTTGAGGTTGGAGGTCTGGTGGTGAACGGATCTTCGAATTACCGCCTCGATCATGTTCCCTTCGGCGGCTTAAAAGATTCCGGCTTCGGACGTGAATCTCCACGATGGATGATTGACGATTACACAACCATAAAGACCATGATGCTGCGTGGCATTTCACTGTGGAGCGATTGAAAGTGACGAATTCGAAAGGCAGTTTTCAAGAGATGCTGGCAATTGTATGAGGGCGGTTGCTCTGATCGAGACGGGGAAAGTCGAGATTGTCGACATGCCGATGCCTACTTTCGGCAATGACGAGATTCTAGTGAAAGTGACGGGGGTGGGAATTTGTGGGAGCGATCTCACAGTTTTCGAGGGTCATCGGGAGGTACCTGAATACCCGTGGATCATGGGACACGAGGCAGTAGGAGTCGTTGCGGAAATAGGCGCAAACGTAACGACTCATAGGGTTGGACAGAAAGTAGTGCTAGAGCCGAATTATTGCTGTATGCACTGTTCAAGCTGTCTTTCCGGAGCCACCTCAGGCTGTGAGAATCGAGTTATTATTGGCATGACAACTCCCGGGTATCTTGCGGAATATGTCGCGGTACCTGCGGAGTTTGCCTGGCCCGCACCGAGTGAGCTTTCAACACCCGAACTTGTGTGTCTCGAGCCGTGCACAGTTGGAGAGGCAGCGCTGCGACGTTCAGGTGCTAAAAAAGGCGAGTCGGCCTTGGTGGTGGGGGCTGGCTCTACTGGACTGCTGCTCTTGATTTCGCTACTCGAAAAGGGTATCGATGCATACGTTAGCGAACCATACAAGCCAAGAGCTGATCTAGCCGTCGAGTTAGGCGCAAAAATACACGACGTAAGCCGCCAATATCAGTATGTGTTTGAAACGTCAGGTTCAGTCCGCGGTTCAGAGTCTGCAATTCATCTCGCTCGGCCGGGAGGAACGATAGTCCTACTGGGTCTGGCAACTGAACCGGTAAATATGGTTCCTGCCGAGATAGTGAGGGGCCGGTTGACAATCATGGGCTCGATGATCTATGACCATCCTCAAGACTTCTTTGCCACCACTGCTAATCCTCCGAAAAGGCTTTCGAAGGTAATTCGCGGAGAGTTCGCAATGGAGAATGCGCAGAGGGCGTTCATGGCTGCGAGAGATGTGGCTGGGAAATCATGGATCTCAGTTTCAAGTGAAGGAGAACTTGCTTGACCCGACTTGCAAAAGAATCGGAAGGCATCAAGAGGGCGCCTACTGGCGCCGAGGCATTGGTTGCTCAACTTGAGTCGTATGGTGTGGAATATGTGTTCGGTCTATGCGGACACACAAACATTGCCGTGCTTGACGCCCTCGGGCGGAGCTCAATCAACTTTGTGATTCATCGTCACGAGCAGGCAGCTGCACATGCGGCAGACGGATATGCAAGGGCATCGGGCAAGCCCGGCGTTCTGTTGACTCATGTGGGTCCAGGAATGATAAATGCCGCCACTGGCGTATTTACTGCTGCGCTAGATTCGGTGCCTCTTGTTGTAATTGCCGGTGATGTGCCGAGCTATTACCATGGCCGCCATCCCCATCAAGAAACCAACCTGCACAACAACGCTTCGCAGGCTGACATCTACCGCCCATTCGTGAAAAGAGCATGGGACGTGGAGAGGGTGGAGGACATGCCGAGGTTCATGGAGCGGGCTTTTTGGACTGCTCTCTCAGGCAGGCCCGGCGCGGTCCTCGTAAATGTGCCAATGGACATGTTTTCGAGACGGCTTCCCGAGTCTTACCGTGTTCCCCCGCCGCTTCCGCTTGACGTCCCAGCTCCTGGGATGACGGCGGAAGCGGCAAAGCGTGTAGCCAAGGTACTCTTGGAAGCACAGAGGCCACTGATTTATATAGGTGGTGGAGTGCGCAAACCGGAAGGCACGTCCGCACTTGTGCGTCTGGCGGAGCATCTTGATATTCCGATTGCCCACTCTTTAATGGGCAAGGGAGCGATAAGCGATGATCACCCGTTAGTCATGGGAATGACAGGGTTCTGGGGTCTTGAGCTTACAAATAAATATGCTAGGAATGCTGATGTCGTTCTGGCCCTAGCGACGAGATTTGCCGAGACCGACTCCAGTTCCTGGATGCCCGAATATACCTGGTGCATGCCACCAACCAGACTTATTCAGATTGATATTGATCCCGATGAAATAGGGCGCAACTACCCAGTGGAGATCGGCATTGTCGCAGACGTGAACAATGCCGTGGTCCAGATCGAGAGAGCGGTTGTGGCTCAGTCGCCGGACGGAGTATCGCGGGCGTCGCTTGTGGGGGAGATTAAAAAGGCAAGGGCAGAACTCTGGCAGGGAACAAAGGATCGCGGAGCGAGCGATCAGTTCCCTCTTCGGCCGGAGCGAATCCTTCAAGATCTCCTCGAGACGCTGCCCAAGGATGCAATTTTGGTGACTGACGTTGGATGGAATAAAAATGGCGTGGCTCAGTCCTACAGGCTTCCCGCGGAGGGCAGGTTCATTACCCCCGGCGGAGCTTCCACAATGGGTTTCGGACCGGCTGCAGCTATTGGTGTGCAGATTGCCAAGGCCAGCAAGCCGGTTATAGCCCTTATCGGCGATGGTGGAATGAGCGCTCAACTGCCATCGGTTCCGACTGCGGTCGAATATGGTTTGCCGGTGATCTGGGTGGTCATGAACAACAGGGCCCATGGCACAATCGCTGACCTAATGTTCTCAAACTACGGCAACAACTTTGGGACGGTATTCAAGGACCCGCAAGGAGAATCCTATTCTCCTGACTTTGCCGCGTACGCTAAAGCCTGCGGAGCCGACGGATATTCGATTTCCTCGCCTGAGCAGTTGAAGGCCGCGCTTTCCGAGGCGCTAAAGAATCACAGGCCGGCATTGTTGGATGTGCCGATGGTGAATGAGCCCGTGCCAACTCCGGGACACTGGAACATCAACGACATCTACCAGGAGAGATTTTTTTAAAAATGCCCAAGGAAATTGGAATCGAAAAGAAGCGAGGAGAGTACAAACATGACGACTGTGATTGATCCCTTTAGTGAAGGCGAGGAGATTTGGCTGGGCCTGGACGAAGAGGGACTACGTCGCAAGGTGTTTCGGGTCGTCGGAAAGGACCTGCATGACACGGAGTTCTTGAATGCCGGACTTACGATTTTCGAGCCTGGTGAGGCTTCATCACTGCACAACCATCCTGAGTCTGAGGAAATCGACTTCATTGTGAAAGGTCAGGGCGAAGTCGTTGACCCGGACGGCAAGCGGACTCCGTTCGTGGAACACACGTTTATGTATATCAAAAAAGGCGTTTGGCACCAACATGTCAATACAGGCAGGGAACCCATGTGGCTCATCTGGATTTACGGGCCCCACGGACAGCTTCCATCAACATAAAGTATGGCTCTAGGCGTCGATCAAGGACAGGGAGCACGGATGAACATTGTGCTGGATTGAAAAATGATAAGACGTGCAGGGGTACTGGCACCGATAGCTGCATTAGCAGTTTTATTTGCCGCTGTGGTTCGTCATGAAGTAGTTGAGTTCCAACGACGACTGGGTCGCCAACTACGGCGGCGAAGTGGAGCTTCGCAATTGCCTTCGTACCCGGGGGCTACCGGGGCAGCATTTATACTTCCTTGCCTAATGGCATAAAAGTGGAAGCTGAGTCGCTTGGCATGAAGCGTGAGTACCAGGGTGCAGCTGAATTTAGTCCGGCGGACCAGACACCTGTTGTCGAGGGGGTTTGCGCTGAACATCCGAGTGTGCTTCTCGTGCCACCGACTGACCCAGTTGCACTTGCGCCAGCCATAAATACATGCTCGAATTAGGGGATCCCGGTTAATACAGTAGGTACCACTCTTATAGACACCTCGAAGATTACAACTCAGATAACGACCAAGAACATT
This sequence comes from Actinomycetota bacterium, assembly GCA_027322285.1. Classification (GTDB taxonomy): domain Bacteria; phylum Actinomycetota; class Acidimicrobiia; order Acidimicrobiales; family Acidimicrobiaceae; genus SCQM01. The sequence continues at coordinate 58,068 of DAHVRV010000004.1, read as the reverse complement.
CAGGGAGGTCAGCTTGCAGCTGATTTCATTGGAAACAAATTGGCGGATCCGACGATGCCTCGGTGTTAATTCATTCAACTGCAGCTTCTGTCAAATTTCAAAGGGTTCAAGGCTTTCCTGACGAACTATATGTGGTTTTGGAAACCCGGAATAAACCGGTCTGGCAGGTAGCGGCAGGGGCGGGTGAGCTGTTTCCGCAGCTACTCCCAAGGTGGGTGCTCTTATATGGGCTCGTGGATCAGGCATTCAGGGTCTACGGGTCAGGTAGCTAACAGCTGAATGACTTATTTGTATTGATCTTGGTTGGTCGTCGGGAAGAGAAGCAAGCAATGAAAGCCGAATCATTCAGGTTTAGCGGCAATGCGCGTCAGATTACTGGCATTGGTTCGGTAACAGCTTTTTTGCTCGCGACAGCGATGTATAGGTCGAGTCAAAATGCCTTAGAGACAACATTTGCGCCGATCGGTCATGATATTCTCCACCTGACACCTTCGGTGGTTGGAATCGGAGTCACGCTTTCCGGAGTAATTACCGTATTAGGCAATTTCATACTTGCATCCCGGGTGCAGCGCCGAAATTTATTATGGGTTCTTGGGGCCGGGTTGATGGCAATGAGCAGTGCTATTGCTGTAATCGGGCTGTCAAGATCTGTCATGGCGTATTTTATTTCGGCCGTCTTGCTCGGGATTGCGGGCGGTCTTGTTATGCCGGCTTTAACGACATATGGGGGCCATCTCCGCGGAATCCGTCCCGACAGGTCGTTGACCGCGTTTACCTTGGCTCTGACGGCGAGCCTGGCGTTAGGTCCATTGCTTGAGTCATGGGTTCTTGGTTTTGACGGCAATTCTTTGAGGAAGGCGGTCTTGATATTTGCGCCTTTTGGCATTATCGCCATTTTGTTTGCAGTAAGAGTTGTCAAAACTGGGCTGGTTGGATGGGAGGACCAGCGAAGTTTGCCGGGAAAGGTTAACGTACTTCCGGGAAAACTGATAGAGAGCGTGCCTCTTCGCTTGGCTATTGTAGGCCAGCTGATAAACCAGGTACCTTTCGTTACCATAATCTCCTTTGGGGCGTTGATTGGCCACTCGATTTACGGGGCGACACCTGCCCAAGTGCAACTTTCGTTCACTGCCTTTTTTACCGGCGCGTTAGTTACGAGGACAGCTCTCGTGATTCGTCCACCTTCCCGCCGCATGATTTTTCTTCTGAAACTGTCAGCTTTCCTCATGTTGGCGGGCATGGCAGCTCTTGGATTGGGATCCGGGTTAGTGTATTTTTTTGTAGTCATGGCGATACTGGGGATGCCCCATGGGCTTTTATTCCCTCTCACGATTGGTTTGGTCGCAAGAGGTACCAGCGCGTCAGATTTGCCGAGGGCCAACGCGGTTCTCTTTACCTCAATAAATTTTGTGTCAGTGCTATTTCCAATTCTGATCGGTTTTTCATTGCAATGCATCGGGTACCGGTTCAGCTTGTTTTGGATTCTCCTGGTAGTGGCAGGTTTGTCCTATCTGCTTTTGCGGATCTCGAGGACGATAGCCAGGGAGGATATCGCCATTTGATTTTCGATCGATTTTGGGGAAGATGCTTGGAATGCAAGTTGACTCATTGGAGGATGGAGCAGCGGAAACGGGTTGGCTGGAGGGGGGCGAAGATGCCAGTGTAGGAAGTTGATGACGTAGGTCGATGCCGGCCTACTGCCTGGACAATAAAACACTGCCAGGGTGATCATGCAATGGGGAGGCCAATTTGTGGCGCAAGCGTTAGTCGATCGGGATGTTTTCGTAGTCAAGTCATTGTTTTTTCGCCTGGGCTGATTTGGGCATGAAAATCTTCTGAAAACAATTCGTCGATTTATAGAAGCTGAGTTGGAACCTCCGGAGAAACTTGTGGAAGAGGCGGGTTCTTTACCAGCGGACGATGACCGGCGAATTGCTGAAAAGTAAAGGGCATTCGGGCTCTATGCCATGAACGTGCCGGAGAAGTGCGGGGGAGCAGGTCTTTCGGTGGTTGAAACGATGCTAGGCGAAGAGCAATTTGGGCCTACCACAGATATTTTGCACGCAGGGCCTTCGGTAGCGTTTATGAGGTTCTCTTTGTCTCCAACCAGTCTTAGCAAGAAAGGTGGTTGCCCCCTTTGTCAGAGGTGAGCGAACTTCTTCCATTGCGATCACTGAGCCAGGTGCTGGCTGGGATGCGGGGGCAACCAGGACCACGGCCGTAGAGGACGGGAGTAAATGGCAACTGCATGGTCAGGAGCGTTTCATCAGTGACGGCTACTTTTTAGATTTCTTCGTGGTTTCCAGAGTGACCGAGAAGGCTGCAGGACATAAAGGAATTTCTCTTTTTCTGGTTGACAAGGATGTTCACGTATTGAGGTAGGACGGGATCAAGAAATGATGGGTCTTTGCCATACGAGACATGTTGGGCCGTTCATCGACAGCGCGGTATTGAGCGAGGAGAACTTCTTAGGCGAGCTTGGCACCGCATTCGGCAGGTTCTGAACAGTCTTGGACCTGTCCGACTGGCCAAAGTCCGCACTCGTGCGGCGGGTAAGGCTAGCCATATTGTGAATTTGACGATCGAGTACGCCAATGACAGGGAGCAGTTTTGCCGGCCGGCAGGCCAATTGAGATGGCGCAGCAGATGATCGCTGACCGTTTCCTAGATATCAATTGCGCAAGGCTGTTGTTGCTTGGGGCGGCGTGGGAAATCGGCTAAGGCGGAAATAACGCCAAAGACTAGATCTCAATGGCTAAAGTGCACGCGGCGGAGGCCGTCAAAACGGTAGCCGATGGTGCAGTGCAGATATTCGGCGGAATGGGGTACTGCTAAGACCTACCGATAAAGCGTTATTACCGCGATGTCGGAATCTCACGCATATACGATGGGATTTCAGAGATTCATCAAACTGTAATCGCAAAGGACGCTTTGCGGAGGGGACGTAGACGTTTGTCAGCATGTTTTCCGGCGGCTGGGCCTAATCGAGTTCCAGCGAGATGCACAGCCATGTTGCTAAGAATTTCAGCAAGGGTGATGCCAGCTGGCATCGTACCAAGAAGTATCCAGCACAGTAAGGTTGCCAAGATTGATTTAACTCAAAGAGTCAGAGTTGACAAAGCAGGGTTTAAATTCAGCGCAGTGAGTGTTTGCGCCCTGGGTTCTCGTTTTTGTTGAAAAAGGGCATGAAGCTTGAGGTTTCCGCCTGAAGAAGTTTGCTGGCCAACATGAACTCGAAGGATGGTTTTATGAGCAATTCCATATCCCGCGTCGAGCATACCGCGATATTTGTTTCAGATATCAGATGGTACGTTCAGTTCTTCGAGGAAGTTTTTGGAATGCGCGTGACTCAAGTTGACGGCGATCCGGAGAGTCCACGGCAGATTTGGTTCGATGGCGGTCTTCAGCTAATTGAGAACAGCCAGTTTGACGGTCCCGAGGGACGCCTTGGGCATCTCGGCATTATTGTCCAAGACCTAGGCGCAACCCTTGCGGCCATGGCAAAATGGGGTTCGCCTCTTGGGAAGGGACCGAATTGGTTCAAACTACCCGACGGACTGTGCATAGAGGTCATGGAGGGTCGAATTGAAAAGTGAAGGCGTAACGCCAGTCTCGCTGGAACCGCTGGCGATTGCGTGAGCTTCGCAGAACTTTTGTCGGCTAGGCAAAGGGTTTCGCATGGGCTATGAGATAGCTGAAATTGTATTGAGCGTGCGGTGCACAGGAGTGGGTTCACCCGATGATTTACGGAAAGGTATTTGAAGTGGAGCGCATACTAATTTTAAATGGGCCGAATCTTAACATGCTTGGCCAGCGTGATCCGGCAATCTATGGTGCAGAAACGCTCGCCGACATAGAGCGCATGTTATCTAAGGCTGCTGCGGAACTCGGAGTCGAACTCGAGTTTTTCCAATCAAACTACGAGGGAGCCCTGGTGGAAAAGGTCCATTCGGCCCTTGGGTCATTTGTGGGTATTGTGATCAATCCTGGAGCTTTTACCCACTACAGCTACGCATTGAAGGACGCATTCGGTTCGGTGAAGATACCGTTTGTAGAGATTCACATTTCGAATATTCATGCGCGGGAGGCTTTTCGTCACACGTCAGTACTAGCAAGTGACGCCATTGGCCAAATCGCTGGATTGGGAACTTATGGCTATGAACTTGCTCTTAGGGCACTAGTTCGCAATGTGTTGAATCGATGAGATTGTGAAGCGACAGCGGAACCGGCATTGCTTGGAGAGATTTTTCGCCCGTGAAAATGTGATGATGCACGGAAAGATCTCGTTTTTGAGGCAGTTGAATGTTCACGTGTGAATGACGTGAGTTCATCAGAAGATGCCGGGCGGAAGGTTATTCCGAAGAGGAAGACACGTCCAAAGCTAACGAGTCTGGCTTTAGAGCGAATGGCGCATTCCAGAAGAGCAAGATGATGGATGCTGACAGTGCTGTTCGGATCATTCAGTCGGGATCGACAGTTGCATTTTGCGGTGCCGGCGGTGGAATAACGGAGCCAGCGTTAATCATTAATGCGTTTTGCTGGGGCCAAGAATCAGCTTGTGTCATCATTACGGGTTATAGGCGACCCGACCTCTCTTTTTGGAATTGCAGTCGCGCTAGAGCCATCGGCCAAGGAGTAGGCCAACTTTATAAATACCGGATCCGAGACGCTCGATATCGTGGATACGGCCAGGAGGAACAATGCCGTGGTTGTCGTCGACTTTAACCATCGAAGTATCGAGGGAGAGAACCCGGACGCTGTCATTAAAGCCTCGGATCGGCTTCGCCATGTCCATGTCTCAGATCCTCCGGAAAGGCAATATTCGGTCAATCGTAAGCCAAGCTTAGAGATATTCCTTAGCAGGTTGGCCTTCGTTGGATGCCGGCACAGGTTAAGTATCGAGGCGTTTTCAGAGCCATTTTCCAAAGACGCAAAGCTTGGATTTGGTACGCTGAGATATCTGATCGGGTCCATGAATCCTGATTCGACTTTGCCGTGATATTCAAGGCCAAGAAACGAGGTCAGCAATTGATGCGCGACAATTCAAAAGGACATCATTGTTGTAGTTATCGTCAGGTTGCGCCATGGTAACGCTTGAAAAGCGTAGTGACAGCAGTGAGTTCGTTTATTGAAGCCGCGTCAGCTCCTTCTCCTGCTTGTCTGCGGCGCGATTTTCGGGTCCACATATGCGCTGATCGTGGGGGTTATCAGCCCGATTGGGGCTGTAGCGCTGGTTACGGTGAGAACTTTAGTTGCTGCGTCCGTACTGACAATAGTTTGCAAAGTCAAAAAAGTTCCCAGTCTCAGTGTGGGATTGCGCCACATAGTGATTTTTGGCGTCGCATCAGGAAGCATTACCTACACGTTCCTGACCCTGTCTACTCAGCTGACAGACGCTGGCACGGCTGCTGTAGTCAACTCCACCATGCCGATTTTTACTCTTGTCATCGCTGTAGGGTTTGGTTTGGCCAGGGCTACGCGCAAAGGGTGGTGGGGGCTGGCGATATGTTTCGTGGGAGTAGCGATCGTGGCTCAGCAGCGCGCGACTCACTTGAGTTTGGGATTTATCGTGGGAATATTTTCCGGGCTTCTCGGAACGGCAAGTTACGCCTATTCGGCGGTCTATGCCGGACGGCACTTCGCCGGGGAACCGGTGCTAAGAGTCGCACTTAGCCAGCAGCTTGTTTCGTTCATGACGCTCCTCCCATTGCTGTTGATTTTCCCGCCGAGATCCATGCCGTCGTTAGGCCAGGGTGCTAACCTCTTGGCTCTCGGAATTGTGAACACTGCGCTGGCTCAGGTTCTGTTCTTCTTGCTGATTTCTCAGATTGGGGCCGTGAGAAGCTCATACGTCAACTACCTCGTCCCGATGTTTGGCGTGCTATGGGGTTGGATGTTCCTAGGCGAGCCGGTGTCTCTTGTGAGCTATTTAGGTATCGCTGCGGTCATCGCGGGACTTTGGATGTTGCTAACTCCCAAAAAGGAGTTGGGAACTCCTGAAATCAAGGTCTCTTAGACTTTGTCAAGCTTGGTTGTTTATTTAAGGCTTTGGACTGCGTGCGCTACCAATTTTGGCTCAGTCGGCCAGCTGAATTCTAAAGGGCGTCGAATATGCGAATTGCGATAGTTGGAGCTGGTTCTCTCGGAAGTGTTTTCGGTGGGGTTCTTGCCTCGGGTGGGTCAGAAGTGTTTCTTATCAGTAGAAACCAGTCATATATAGATCACGTAAACCAAAGTGGCTTGATTTTGCGGGATGATTCCGAAGAGAAGGTTGCTTTCCCTAAGGTAACGTCGGACCCCTCCTCGGTTGGTCAGGTCGACCTGGTTATAGTGCTGGTGAAATCTTTTGATACCCTCGAGGCAATGAAGAACGCTTCGGTTCTGATTGGGCCGTCTACAACTGTTTTATCGCTGCAAAACGGGTTGGGAAATGAAGAGATCTTAGCGGGGCTTTTCGGAACGGCGAGGCTTTTGTATGGCAGGACTTTTGTTGGAGGGGATGCCGTCTCTCTGGGTACGGTTACTGCTGGTTTGAAGGGGAAGCTCACAATCGTAGGAGAACCCGACGGCAGTGTGTCAGTCCGTGCGGGGGAAATTGCCCGCGTCTTTAACTCGGCCGGGTTGTTAACAGAAATAAGTGAGAATATTGCTGGTGTCATGTGGAACAAGCTGTTGGTGAATGCCGCGACAGGCGCACTTGCTGGCGTCACCCGACTCACCTACGGGTACTTGTATCAGCTACCCGTGTTGGCCGAGACGGCGAAAGCTGCAGTAAATGAAGGGTTGGCTATTGCTAGGGCCAAGGGAGTGAAGCTCACATGCGAAGACCCGGAAGAGATCTGGCTGAGCGCGGGACGCGGTCAGGCTGCATCATTTAGGACATCAATTTTCCAGAGTCTCGACCGAAAGTCGAGGACCGAGATTGATTTCATAAATGGGGCGTTAGTTCGCATGGGCGAAGAGGTCGGCGTACCTACTCCAGTAAACCGAACTTTGGTCGCCTGCGTCAAGGGTCTGGAATATTCCGCGGGAGTGGAATAGTCAAGGAGGCCTGAGACTAGCAGCAAGCTCGCCCGGCTCTTGATTTTGGGAGATTATTAGACAAAGATTTACTTTGCGTTCTGTGCCGAGTGTAACTTGGCAGGTGGATAGCGGCATCGCACTTTGGTGTACCACGCAAGACTTTAGGCCTGGGCGCTTCTCGGGTTATCCCCGTTTTACAATACGAGCATTAGGGATATCTGTGATTGTGTCGGGCTTTCTTTTGCTGATTGACCTGACGGCAGGGTCAGTCTTTGCCTGGAAGACAGTTTCGTACTCTTGCGGAAGGCTCATGATTTCAGCTGGCTGGAAAGGACGTCTTCCGATTCTTCTTGCAGCGTGGCTTTGCTTGTCGATCGGTTTGAGTGTTTGGTGTTTTGCTGCACGAGGGGGAGGCTCGGCGGTAGCGTTGTCGGCCGAAATGGGGCTGTTCCCGCTGTTAGCCGCCGTAGATATAAGGACGCGCAAAGTTCCCACGCTCGTCGTGGCGTTTGGTTCAACTTCTTCCCTGGTTTCTATTATGATTAGCGGAGGAGCGGGCCAGCTTCCCAAAGCGATGCTGGCGACGCTGCTGGTCGCATCTCCAATGATCCTTTCTAATCTTTTTCGAGCAGGTTCCGTCGGTCAGGGAGATATCAGGCTGGCTGGATATCTGGGTCCACTGATAAGTATGTCCAGACCTGCTGCGGACGCACTCGTCGTGGTGATGATTGCTTGCATACTCGCGATTGCAACCGTTGCAGTTCTGCATTTTGTCTTTGCTCGGCATGTCAAGACCATACCCCTTGTGCCTTTTCTGCTTGCGGCGATCACGCTAGTGCAGATCTCGCCACCTGGTCTTCTGGTTATCTAGTGGGTTGCAATCAAACCTGACGGAAGCAGGAGTCGATTAGAGTCATACCATGCTTAGATTCTTTACGGCCGGTGAATCGCACGGCAAAGGCCTAGTGGTTATTGTTGAAGGACTTCCAGCAGGCTTGGAAATCCGGAAAGAGGAGATTCAAAGCGAGCTGGCCAGGAGGCGCCTGGGTTATGGCCGTGGGCCTCGAATGAAGTTCGAAGCTGACGAGCTGACGCTCATCGCCGGAATTAGACATGGACGAACTTTAGGGTCACCTGTAGCATTGGAAATTGCAAACACGGAATGGCCGAAATGGGAACAGGAGATGTCCCCAGATCCGGGTCGGTCCGAGAAGATCTTGACTCAACCGCGCCCGGGCCATGCCGATCTCGTGGGAATGCAAAAATACGGCTTCGATGACGCCAGGGACGTTTTAGAGAGAGCGTCTGCACGCGAAACCGTCGCTCGCACTGCGGCCGGTTGCCTGGCGAAGGCATTGTTGGCCACGCTTGGCGTTTCGATAATCTCTCACGTGGTCCAGCTGGGAAGCGTCACTGTAGGGGATGCTGCCCGTCCCGGACCCGCAGACTTGGAGGCCATTGACGAATCCAAGGTGCGCTGTTTCAATCCCGACGTTGAAGAGGCGATGGTAGAAGAGATTAAAGCTGCTGCCAAGGCTGGAGATTCTTTGGGAGGAGCAGCTGAGGTTCTCGTTTTCGGTGCCCCTATAGGTCTTGGGAGCCACGTCCATTGGGATCGCAAGCTGGATGGCCTTATCGCACAGGGGCTGATGAGCATCCAAGCAATCAAGGCAGTTTCTATTGGCGAGGGCCATGTCGTTTCTGGCCTGCGGGGCTCGGAGGCGCACGATTCGATCCGATGGGATCCTGAAACCCAGACCTACGCGAGAGATACTGTCAGGGCAGGGGGTATTGAAGGCGGCATGTCGACGGGGGGGCTGATTGCTGTAACGGCATGGATGAAGCCACTTTCAACGTTGAATCGTCCTGTGATAAAGACAGTAGATGTCGCGACCAGAGAAGAGACTGTGTCGTTCAAGGAGCGCACTGATGTCACGGCAGTGCCTGCCATGGGGGTGGTAGCCGAGGCCATGGTTGCCCTGGTTCTGGCCTCGGAAGCGGTTCGCAAATTTGGCGGTGACTCAGTAGCCGAAATGGTTCGCAATTTTGAATCGTTCAATGCCCATATCCATGAAACGCCGTCCGCGTCGAAAGGCTGAAAAGGATCTACGTAATTCCGACACTCAGTGCTGGGTCGACATTTATTGGAGCAGGACTGGGCCTGGAATCCGGGCATTTATGGTGGATCTGTCGAATTTGAAAGGTTTTATGTGTCCAGTGCGTTGCACGACGATGAAATTGTAGTGGATCTGGGAAACCGTAGCTATTCGGTTTATGTTGGTAACGGGTTGGCCGCGGACGTTCATTCCGTGATCCCAGATGACGTTGGAAAGATTGCCGTGGTTACCCAAGGGAACATAGGGATCCGTCCAGCGCTTACCATACCGCACAAGATCTTCAATATTGAAGATGGCGAGCAGACAAAATCCCTGGGGACTATCGCGGAACTGTGCAGCAGTTTTGCAGCCATGGGAATGAACCGCAGAGACTTGGTGCTGGCAATTGGAGGAGGCATAGTCAGCGATACCGCCGGATTTGCTGCGGCTTCTTTTCATCGAGGCATGCGATACGGAATCATTGCAACCACTCTGTTGGCACAGGTCGATGCGGCTATCGGCGGAAAGACGGGAGTGAATATTCCCGAAGGAAAGAATCTGATTGGTGCGTTTTGGCAGCCTAGCTTCGTACTGTGCGATCTGGCAGCTCTCGAGTCGTTGCCGCCAAGAGAGTTGCTTTGTGGCCAGGGAGAGATGGCGAAGTATGCCTTTCTCGGCGCAGAGGGACTGGACAAGATGCCGTTATCGGCTCAAGTTTCGGCATGCGTTCGCATTAAGGCAAAGTATGTCGAGGCAGACGAGCGCGAAGGGGATCAGCGGGCTCTCCTTAACTACGGTCACACTCTGGCCCATGCACTGGAAGCCGTTGGCTTTGAAGATCCGAGATTAGATCTCAAACACGGTGAAGCTGTTGCAATTGGGCTTATCTATGCAGCGCTGCTGGCCAAGAGACTGGGAAGGATTGATCAAGAAAGGGTGGATTATCACTATCGGGTGGTCGAGTCCTATGGTCTTCCCACGAGTCTGCCTGTAGCGATCGAGCCCGAACGGTTGATTGACTCTATGTTTAAGGACAAAAAATCTTTCGGTACCCTCACTTTCGTGCTTGATTCGAGATCAGGGGTACAAGTGGTGCGGGACGTTGACGTTGTGCTGGTGAAAGAGCTTTTGTCGGAGCTGAACCAGTAACTTTTTGCCAGGTGCCAAAACCCCGGCCCCGGGCCGGGCGACTCAGAGAAGATGCGAAACAACTATTCCTGTCCCCTGAGCTGCCGTGCCGCAGCTGAGAGTAGTCCATTTATGAACTTTCCCGAACTTTCGGTTGAGTATTTCTGAGCAAGCTCAACAGCTTCCGAAAGGACAGCTCCGGTCGGCACCTCGGGACAAAAAATGAGCTCAAATAGGCCAAGCTGCAGTATCGCGTGGTCCAAAACGGGCATTCGCGAGGGATCCCAGTCTTGGGAGAAGCTTTTGATCTGCTCATTCAGTTGGGATTTGGCGCTGGTGATTCCCAGGTACCTCTTGAGAACAAACGGATCTGGTTTGAGAGTCAATTCGCTAAGCAGGGTTTCGGGAGTACTATTTTTCATCTCAAGTTCATAAAGAAGCGAGATGACTCTCTCCCGGCCCTCTCTCCGGGTAATTATCGGGACAACCCAGTCCTCGCTGCTTTCACTGTCTTCGATGGAGTCGATGACCCTTTTGGCGTCATCCTCGTCTCCTAAATCAGGCACGAGTTAGATAGTCTCCTGTTCTGGTGTCAACTTTGATTCGTTCGCCAGTCTCAATGAACAGAGGCACTTGCAGAACCAGGCCCGTCTCAACTGTCGCTGGCTTTCGCGCGCCGGAAACCCTGTCACCCTGTATCCCCGGTTCCGTCTCGGTGACCGTCAACTCGACGGCCGCCGGGAGTTCTACGGCCACAACCGAACCTTCGTATTGGCTGATTGTTGCTGAGTCGCCTTCTTTCAGAAAATTGGAAGCCGAACCCAAAGCGCTCGGGTCAATCTGGATCTGGTCGTAGGAGGAAGTATCCATGAACACGTATTCTGCACCGTCGCGGTATAGGAACTGCATATCTCGCTTGTCGATTATTGCCTGGTCCAGTTTTTCGTCGGCCCTGTACGTACGCTCTATCACGGCGCCTGTGCGCATATTCTTGAGCTTTGTACGTACAAACGCACCACCCTTGCCGGGTTTTACGTGTTGGAATTCAACTACGGTAAATAGGCCGTCAGGCAGATCCAGCGTCATACCATTTTTTAAATCATTAGTTGATGTTGAGATTGCCATAAGATCCTTCTAACAGGCTAGGAAAGTAGCGCGTTTATGAACGCGGTACACATTCTAACCCTTTGCCTGGCTTTTCCAAGGCCGTGCGTCCAAGGGTTAGTGTTCCTCAGGAAATCAGGGGAGTTTTGGCGATCATGGTTAGGCATTCACTTCCAGCTTGCGTGATGGCGATGGTATCTTCGATGCGGATGCCGATTTCACCTGGGAGATAGGCCCCGGGCTCGACCGTGACGATATCGCCTAGGCAAAGTCTCGAGTTGCTTTCGCCATGGACCCAGGGGAGTTCGTGAATCTCCAATCCAACTCCGTGCCCAGTGCTATGTGTAAAGAATTCAGCTAGCTGATTCTCGGCCAGCGAGCCCCGGCACGCTCTGTCAATAGAGGATATCTCTGCCTCCAGAACTGATTTCGAGACGCCGGCTTTTTGAGCTTGTTCGACCGCGTCGTATATCCGCTCAAACTGTTTACTTGGCGTGCTGCCCATGAAGTAGCTTCTGGTGCAGTCTGAATGATATCCATTGCAGGTGGCCCCAAAATCGATCACCACTGTGTCTCCCTCGATAATCTTCCTGTCCGTAGGACGTGCGTGCGGCATCGAGGAGTTTGAACCCGAGGCAACGATAGTTTCGAACGACGTCCCTTCCGCTCCGAGCATTCGCATTTGAAACTCTAACTCCGCGGCAAATTCATTCTCCGTGGGTTCATCTTTAAGCCTGGGAAGTACTTGAGATAGAGCAGTGTCGGCAATTTGCCCGGCTCTTCGTAGCTGGCTCACCTCGACTTCATCTTTGAAGCGTCGAAGAGTTTCGACTTTAACGGTGCTGGGACGTATAGTTTGTTCCATCGCCTCAGACCATTGATTGAACGTGGCGAGCGAGGTTGAGTCCTCCTCGATGGTGATATTCGAACTGCCCCGCGCAAAGAGTTTTGACGCTTCGAACTGCATGCGCCCATTTCCGATCCGAACGTCAACCTGAGCCTCCGATTCGGCAATCTGAAATGCTGCTTGTTCGCGGTAGCGGCCATCGGTGAACAGCATGCCGAGATCGCTGGCCGACCTGGAGCCTGATGCGATCAGCAAGGTTCCGGCCGAGCCGGTGAATCCCGTCAAGTATCTGATGTTGAGGAGATTAGTGATGATGAGGATATCTATCCCTGCCTCATCCAACAGGGTTCTCAATGCGGTTATTCGCCGGGCTGTCTTCATATGCAACCTTTGTTCCAGTCTGAATTAATAAAGCTGGTCACATGATAGGGTGGAAGCAAAGTTTCAGTAAAAGTTGTTCACGGGATCTGTCAGATTTTAGCCATTTTAAATTTAGGATTTTCATGAGGGTTGCTGGATGGTTATGGTGATTCAATTGCTGCCAACCGGCCAGAATTAATTCCAGGAATGTGGCGGGATCGCATCTTTGATGGCATGAATTTTGGGACATCATTAGCGTTAGGTCGATATGAATTTAATGGTAGGCATTGCAGGACGGCGCAGCGCTGTCAGGGTTGTCGGGAGTTACGTTGCCCTGATGAAGCCGCGTATCATCGAACTGCTTTTGATCACCACTGTGCCGGCGATGATTGTGGCAAAACAAGGCATTCCCGACATCTGGTTGGTGGTCATGACTCTTACCGGCGGAACTTTGTCCGCTGGAGGAGCCAATGCAGTGAATATGTGGGTCGACAGGGATATCGATTCGATAATGAAAAGAACCCAGAAGCGCCCTTTGGTAACCGGCGAGATCTCCCCCTCCGCTGCGCTGGCATTTGCTGTAGCTTTGGAGGTGGCGGCATTTCTGGTGCTGGTAGTGGCGGTTAACCTGCTCAGTGCGGTGCTTGCTCTGGCTGCGGCACTGTTCTACATCTTTGTCTACACGATCTGGCTCAAGAGATCGTCATCTCAGAACATAGTGATAGGTGGTGCAGCGGGAGCAGCTCCAGTTCTGGTTGGTTGGGCCGCTGTGACAAATTCGGTTTCTTGGACTCCGCTGATCATGTTTTTGATCATATTTTTGTGGACGCCGCCACATTTTTGGGCCTTGGCCTTCCGTTACAAGGATGATTATGCCAAGGCGAACGTTCCAATGCTGCCAGCTGTGGCAACCGCCAAGAGGACGGCTTCGGAAATTGTGATTTACACAGTGCTCTTGTGGATCGTTACGCTGGTACTAGTACCGGTCGCGCACCTGGGCATGATTTATTCCGTCTCGGCGCTAGTTCTTGGCGGCGCCTTCTTTGCATATACAGTTCGCCTTTACAGGGAGTGTTCTCCGAAATTAGCAATGAGGGTATTCAGCTTTTCGATCTACTATCTAACGTTATTATTCTTGGCCATGGGGATAGATATTTTTGTCAGGCTCCGATAAGTCGAAACGTATCCGGCATCCTGTCACGACAAAAAAGATTGTTTTTATAGGTTTGACATTGGCTTTGGTAGTTCTGATCGTTTACTCGGTGGCCGCATCATTGTCAAGCACAAGGTACCCCAAGCAGTCTCCCCTCGCCCAGGCTGTTGGAGTTGAGCAAGGTGGACCATTGGTGGGCAAGCACGCGCCCGACTTCAACTTGACAAGCGTCAATTCATCGGCAAAATATCTTAAATTGAGCCAGTTTGTCGGGCATCCAGTAGTACTCAACTTTTTTGCTTCCTGGTGTATTCCTTGCAAGACCGAGTTGCCAGAATTTGCAGCGCTGTCGAGAAAAGAGTCAGGCAAGGTTGATTTCATCGGGGTGGACGAGAACGATACCCGGTCCGCTGGGTCAGCCATTCTCACGCAAAGCGGTGTCGATTTTCCGGCAGCGTTTGACGGAGGGGGCCAGTTGGCGAGTAGGTTTCACCTGGTGGGATTGCCGACCACCTTCTTCATAAATTCCAAGGGCACAGTAGTTGATGTGGTAGCCGGTCAGATCACTTCGTCCATGCTCAAGGCCGATGTCGCCAAAATCATCAACGACTGAAATTCCAAAATAAGTGCTGGGCCTGTTTTCGGCATTGTTTTGCGGTTAGTCCTTTCACTTTGTCTTTGCCAAGGACGTGGAATATCAACTAGCCCAGGAATTGTTCTCGGCTGACAGCCAACAAAAGCGGTCAAAAACAAGACGATTCCTGGAGTAGCTGGTCCACAGACCGTCGAGTGTGTTGACGCTCGCGGAGCACAACACGGGCTGGTGGTCCAGCTCTTGCTTGCGGGAAGAGTCCCGGAAGAAGCACTTGGTCTCCAAAAGCAATGCACAACTCAGGTGTTAAGCCAGTCCTAAAAGTGAGGATAGATGTTGAAGGAAGACGTCTTTGTGGTCTCCTGGGTAAAAGGGTGTATCGCTTCGCACGCAGGTTCCACCAACATTTACAGGTTCGCGGAACACTCCGCCACCAATCCAGAATTGCAAGCATGTGTCCCAGCTTGCAATCGGATTCCAAAGATCACCTAGCTGACCTTACAGATCTGGCTGAGCGGCATGGATCAATCTACAGCTGATCTGAACGGATCCCAGTCCAGACATAGATGACTGTTTGGGTGCAAAGCAAGCTGGGTTTTGCAATCACAAAATTTGTGAACCGGGACTATCGCGAATAACCCGCCGTGACTAACAGGCCCTTGGATCCCACGGCTGGAGGGGCGTTACCGCCTGAGTAGCCGGCAGAGTAATCGGGGCAGTGGTGGTTGAAGGAGTTGAGGTGGAGTGGCTGCCCGCAGTGCTTGACGTGGAAGCCTGTGTTGTGGTGACGGTAACAGGTTTGGCGACCGTCAGGGCAGTTCCGGTAACCACTTCGACGGGGGCTCCTCCGGTCAGGTTCGAGGACTGCCCTAGAATGACTGCTCCCGACAGGGCGCTCTTGACGAGCTGTGCCTGCTGCAGATGCCCGGGTTGGTAATAGACGATAGTTTCAACGTTTTTTCCAAGTATCTTCGAATTTCCCACATTGGGAACGTTGAACCCATCAGCAATTAGCTGCTGTGCGACAGTGCCAGCTTGTTGAGCAACTCCAGATCCATTTAGAACGGAAACTGTGAAGCTGTTCTTTTTTATGGTCGGCACCGGAACACCAAGGTATTGGTTGATGATCAGCTGATCCTGCGGTTCTGCGGGAAAGACAACGTCTCCGTAGTTGGCTCCGTTGTAGACGTAGTTGTTCTCCAACGCGACAGGAAGCGTAGCGGTTGGGATTGTATTGGGATTCAGATTTCTGAATTTCGATGCCAGAGAGACCATTTCCCCAAGGGAGAATCCAGAGTCGACTTGCAGTTGGGGTGCCACGGAGGAGAGTATTGCGTTCAACGTCAACGGGTTTGAGATGCCCTTTTGCTTGACAGCTGCAAATAGAACTCTCATGAATTCATGATCTCGTCGTATTCTTGAAAGATCTCCGAGGGGATCCTCGATCCATTGCCCCGACGGTGTCTGGTATTCAAGGTGCCTTGCCCGAACGACCGCAAGGGCCTGGAATCCGTTCAGATAATGGCAGCCGGTCGTTGGGACATTAAGACCGGAGTATGCGTCTCGAACCGGATAGGGGAAGTACATCTTCAAACCGCCAAGAGTTTGCACGATATTTTGGAAGGTGTCGAAATTGAGCTCCACATAGTGCGAAATATTTATGCCGAGGTCTTGTTCGATGGTTTTTACCAGTGCGCTTGGTCCGTTATTGAGCGAAGCATCGACGCGATTGGACAGAGAGCTTCCAGGTATGGGCATGAACAAGTCTCGTGGGATGGAAACGAGAGACGCAGCGCGTGTCTTGGGGTCAATGTGGAGGATCATTGTCACGTCACTTCTTGCGCCGCCTACCTGTTGGGCAGAACCGAAAGCAGCGGTCTGTTTTCCGTTTAGGGCGGCTCTAGAGTTGGACCCCACAATCAAGATATTCATAGGTTGGTTAGATGATGTTTGAGTTAGGTTACCGACTGAAAGCTTCTTTATTTGGCCATATCGAAATCGGACATACATGTACCCGCCTATTGCTGCCACCACAATTATGCCAGCGAAGATTATCGCGATTTTCCGGGAACGGTGCGTCCGAGTTCTCTTTCTCACGTGCCTTGGGGCCTTGGATGCAACAGTGTTCCCGTTACCCTGATTACTTGGCTCTGCTGGAATATTCATCTTTATATCTTCCCCTAATAATGGTCAGGTTTTTGTTTCGCCGCCACGGCTAGGGCCGAGAACATGGGCTATAGACTAATGGACGCTAGTGCCGTCAAGTGAGTTCAGAGAGGCTCGTACGGAATTAGGAGGACATTTGGCGCCCGAAATCGGGTTTAATTCAGGCCATTCTTATTCAGCAATGGCTGAAGTAATGACTAGTGGGGACGTCAAGAGGGTCCTAAGTCGTATAGCCCATGAAATAGTTGAACAGAACCGGGGCTGTGCGGAACTAGTGATCGTGGGTCTCCAAACTGGTGGGGTTTGGATTGCCGAGGCGCTGTGCAACCTGCTGGCGGAAGTGGCCGCAATCCCATGTGCAGTCGGATCGCTCGACATCTCGCTGTATCGCGATGACCATCTGCTTAGGCCTCTGATCAAAAGTTCACTTACTGATGTGCCTGTTTCCGTTCAAGACAAAACGGTTCTCTTGGTTGATGATGTCCTTTTCACCGGCAGGACGGTGCGTGCGGCTCTTGAAGCAATTCTGGATTTCGGGCGTCCAAGAGCAATACAGCTCGCAGTTATGGTCGATCGCGGCCATCGTGAACTTCCCATACGCCCCGATTATGTGGGAAAGAATCTTCCAACGTCCCGGAGTGAAAAAGTTGAAGTGACCGAGCAAGGGATAAGAATTCTCAAAGAGGTGGGAAATGCATCGTAGCCTGCTTTCTATATCCGATTTATCTGATGAGGATATTTCTCAACTACTGGAATTGTCGAGAGTGTTCTTCGAAGTCAATACCCGCGAGATTCCCAAAGTCCCTGCTCTAAGGGGCAAGACCGTTGCCACACTGTTTTACGAGAACTCCACTCGCACTCGGCTATCCTTTGAGCTTGCCGCTAGCAGGCTTTCGGCCGATGTTTTGACCTTCACTCTCGCCAGTTCGTCGGTGTCGAAAGGTGAGTCTTTGCGCGACACGGCAGAAACTATCGAATCGCTCGGGGCCGATCTGATCGTAATGAGACACTTCTCATCTGGTTCTGTTCAATTAGTGAATTCGTGGCTGGAAATTCCCTTGATCAATGCCGGAGACGGTGCCCATGAGCATCCTACGCAGGCACTGTTAGATGCGGTCACCCTTATGCACGAGTTTGAAAGTGGTAACAGACTTGACGGATTGAATATCGCAATCGTCGGTGATATTTTGCATTCTCGTGTAGCCCGATCAAATGTCCAGCTTATGACACGCCTTGGGGCGACAGTGACTCTAGTCGGTCCACCCGCCCTATTGCCTGCCGATCTCTCACTTTGGCCTGTCAAGGTAAGCAATTTCTTGGATGAAGTCCTGCCTGATTGCGATGTGGTCTATGTGCTTAGGATCCAAACAGAAAGGATCTCCGAATCTGTGATGCCGTCGCTCTCGGAGTTTTCAAAGTCATTCGCCCTGAATTCCGCTCGCTTGAGCAGGGCTAAAAAGGATGCGGTGGTTATGCATCCCGGTCCGATAATTCGTGGAGTGGAGATTAGCGGCGAGGTTGCTGATTCATCTCAGTCGCTTATCAGGAATCAGGTTGAAAATGGAATCAGCGTTCGAATGGCGGCTTTGTATTGGCTATTAGGGGCGGACGAAGGACGTTTGGAGACTTTATGGTAAAAAAGGGCTTCAGCTATGTCATTCGAGGTGGAACGCTGGTTGATGCGATCGGCGTGCGCAGAGCGGACTTGCTGGTGGAGGATGGGCTGATCAGTGCGAGCGCGCCTGAGATTGATGCTCCGAAGAGATACCTGGAGATAGATGCCCGAGGTCTGGTAGTTTCACCTGGCTTTGTCGACCTGCACACCCACCTGAGAGAGCCGGGTAATGAAAGGTCTGAGACCATGTTGACCGGCGGCATGGCGGGGATATTGGGCGGGTATACCGCCCTGGTGGCAATGCCAAATACAACACCAACCATAGATTCACCCGAAGCCGTCCAGTACGCGCAGCAGATTGCTAAAGATGCTCCACTCGATATCTATTTTGCTGGCGCAATTACGAAAGGACGTCTTGGCGGTAACCTGACTGAAATGTCGAAGATGGCTGATTTGGGTATCAAGCTGTTTACCGATGACGGGTCTGGAGTTCAAGACGTTCAGTTGATGAGGCGCGCACTCGAGTTCGCAAAGGGAATAGGAGTTACTCTGGCGCAGCACTGCGAAGACTTGAAACTTGCAAATGGGGGATTGATCAATGAAGGCGCCGTTTCTTCTATCTTGGGGGTCGCGGGAATACCGAATGCAGCTGAAGACGTGATGGTTGCCAGAGATCTGGAGCTGGTCCGTCTGGTAGGGGCACGGTTGCACTTTCTGCATATCTCCACTGCGCATTCCGCCGAGATGGTGAGGATGGCCAAGGCAGAGGGACTGCCGGTCACCGCAGAAGTCACGCCGCACCACCTGGTACTTTCGGACTCAAAGCTCATGGGGTTCGATTCTGTTTTCAAAGTGAATCCTCCTTTGCGTTCCGAAACCGACAGGCTGGGATTATGGGGCGCATTCCGTGGCGGAGCATTCGATGCAGTCGCTACCGATCATGCTCCGCACCATCGAGACTTGAAGGATACGACGCTGGACGAGGCGGCTTTTGGTCTGATCGGGCTGCAGGCCTCGTTCGGCGCAGTCTTAGGCGAACTGTATCGCCAACTTGGTCCGGGCCAGGACGATAGTAATGACAGCCCGGGCCTTTCGGATGAGCAGTTAGCTCATCTGGTAAGCCTATTTACCTGGAAGCCTGCAGGAATTGCTCAGATCGGCCATATTCATGGTTGTCGGCTGGTGGCGGGTAATCCGGCAAACATTACCATTTTTGATCCCCAAGCCAGATGGCGGCTAGGCGAGGCCGATCTGGTATCAATTTCAAAGAACTCGCCATATTTCGAGACGGATCTTGTTGGAAAGGTTCTATACACCCTTGTGCATGGAGATCTCAAGCTAAAAGAAGGAGAGTTGTGTCTTTAAAACCAACTGAGGAAAAGGTGCATATCCAGAAGGCTGCCTTGGTTTTGGCTGATGGTGCGGTATTCGACGGTGAACTCATTTCCTTGGATCACCAGGGTTCGACAGAGCCGGTTGTTGGAGAAGTCGTTTTCAACACTTCTATGACCGGGTATCAAGAAATTATAACCGATCCTTCATATGCAGGCCAGATTGTCACGTTTACCTATCCTCATCTTGGAAATTACGGAATCAATTCCTTTGATTTCGAATCAGCCCGTCCGTATTGCAGGGCAGTAGTTGCGCGCGAGATCAGTACCTACTATTCCAACTGGAGAGCCAACGAGGGACTCGTCGCCTATCTTTCCCGCAATCGGGTCGCAATTCTAGGGGGCATCGATACTAGAGCATTGACAAAACATATTCGCTCGCATGGTGCCCTGCCGGGCGCAATCGGAACTCAGGATATCTCCGTACTGCAGGATCTCGCGAAGTCGGACGGCGGAACTGAAGGGAAAGACCTCGTGAGAGAAGTCACCACCCGCAAAACATATGAAATAGACGGCGGACCTAAAAAGGTAGTTGCAATCGACTTTGGAGTAAAGAAGACCATTCTGGACCAGTTGGCAGGATTTGCATCCATTAGTGTGGTGCCCGCGTCAATGCCGGCCGCCGATATTTTAGCGATGAATCCGGATGGAGTGTTTCTCTCCAACGGGCCAGGGGATCCGGCTGCGGTCAATTATGCCGTGGGGACTATCCAGCAGCTGCTCGGGCATGTGCCGATTTTTGGTATCTGCCTGGGTCACCAGCTTTTGGCGCTGGCAGTTGGGGCACGGACGTTCAAATTGGACTTCGGGCACCATGGGGGCAACCACCCGGTGCAAAGGCTCTCAGACGAGGTGGTAGAAATAACCAGCCAAAACCACAATTATGCCGTTGACGCGCTTTCTTTGGAAGGATTGGGAGTCGAGGTGCAGATTTCCCATCTCAATCTCAATGACAATGTCATCGAGGGCTTCAGTCTTCCCGGCCTGAATGCTTTTTCTGTCCAGTACCATCCCGAGGCGGGTCCGGGACCACATGACTCTCGGTATCTTTTCTCAGCATTTTTAGACCTAATGGATAGGCAGGCGAGCTAGCAGTGCCACGTAGGAACGATTTTTCATCGGTATTAGTCATTGGTTCCGGTCCCATTGTCATTGGTCAGGCTTGCGAGTTCGACTATTCAGGATCCCAGGCCTGTCGGGTTCTCCGGGAGGAAGGCTTCAGGGTAATTCTTGCGAATTCAAATCCGGCAACGATCATGACGGATCCTGATTTTGCCGATCGGACTTACATAGAACCGCTGGATTTGCAGATTCTGACCTCGATCATTGAAAAGGAGAGGCCTGATGCGCTTCTGCCCACCCTGGGAGGCCAGACGGCATTGAATCTGGCAATGGAATTATCCGAGGCGGGTGTGCTCGATCGCTATGGAGTAAAAATGATCGGAGCCAACGCGTTGGCGATCAAGACAGCTGAGAACAGGGATCTTTTCAAAGCGGCAATGGGTGAGATTGGTCTAGCGGTCCCCGAGTCCGGTTTTGCGCATTCAATGGACGAGGCCATGCAGGTTGCGTCAACAATAGGTTTTCCGCTTATCGTCAGGCCGTCATTCATTCTTGGCGGCGCTGGAACTGGAATTGCGAAAACCGACGAGGAATTTGCGCTGATTGCAGCCCAGGGGCTGGCGGCTTCGCCTGTTTCGGAAATCCTGATCGAACGCTCCATCGCCGGTTGGAAGGAGTTCGAGCTAGAAGTAATGAGAGACTCGCTAGACAATGCGGTTATCGTATGCTCGATTGAGAATTTTGACCCAATGGGAGTGCATACTGGCGACTCCATCACGGTAGCCCCATCTCAGACTCTCACAGATGTTGAATATCAGAAAATGCGTGATGCTGCATTCGCCGTCATAAGAAGGATCGGCGTCGAAACGGGGGGCTCCAACATCCAGTTCGCCATTGACCCCGACAGTGGCGAGATGGTTGTCATCGAAATGAATCCAAGGGTATCCAGGTCGAGTGCGTTGGCATCAAAGGCTACCGGATTTCCGATCGCCAAGATTGCTACCAAGCTGGCTGTCGGCTACAGCCTGGCCGAAGTTCGCAATGACATAACCAAGGTCACTCCCGCGTCTTTCGAGCCGACGATCGATTACGTCGTTACCAAGGTTCCGAGATGGGCCTTCGAGAAATTTCCTGGAGTGCAGGACGTGCTGGGTACCCGGATGCAGTCCGTCGGCGAGGCAATGGCGATTGGAAGGACGTTCGCTGAATCGCTGCAGAAAGCATTCCGATCAATCGAGCTCGGGCGAAGCGGGTTGAACGGCGATCCGGCCGAAGCAGCCATTGACGCGGTATCGGTCGACGAATTGCTAGAAGCGATAAAAATTGCAACTCCCATGCGTCCCTTTCAAATTGAATCCGCACTGCGACGTGGTGCCACCATCGAACAGGTTTACAAGTCGTGCAAGGTGGATCCCTGGTTTCTGGCGCAGATAAAGCAAATCTCGACCCTGCGCCTCGCGCTTGAGAACAAGAGGTTGGCGGAACTCACCAAGGGGGATATAGCCAGGGCCAAGAGAATGGGATTTTCGGACGATCAGATCGCATATCTTACAGGAGCCACCGAATCAGAAGTCAGAACGCTTCGCTTGAGACTTGGTGTTAGAACTACCTTCAAGGCCGTGGATACCTGTTCAGCAGAGTTCGAGGCGTTTACGCCGTATCATTATTCGACTTACGAGGATGAAGATGAGGTCGTTCCCACCCAAGGCAAGCGCGTAGTCATACTTGGCTCAGGACCGAACCGAATTGGCCAAGGCATTGAGTTCGATTATTGCTGTGTCCATGCAAGTTTTGCCCTCAGGGATGCTGGGTATGAAACAGTAATGGTGAATTGCAATCCGGAGACTGTGTCCACCGATTACGACACTTCGAATCGTCTTTATGTCGAGCCTTTGACTCCGGAAGACGTTGCCAATGTCATTGAGGCTGAGCAGGCCAGGGCGCGGGACGGTGGCGAATTTGTCGGAGTGATTGTGGCGCTTGGAGGGCAGACACCTCTCAGAATTGCGAGCTCGATCGATCCCAGTCTGGTTCTGGGAACCTCCCCCGAGGCCATTGATGTTGCGGAGGACCGGCAGAGATGGTCCGATCTTTGCAGCAGACTAGATATACCGCAACCGGCTGGAGCAACGGTTCTGGATTTGGACCAGGCATTCGAGGTAGTGCAAAGGATCGGATATCCGGTGCTTGTGCGGCCTTCGTACGTTCTAGGCGGAAGGGCCATGGAGATTGTCTACAACGACGAACAGCTGATTGCAGCCATGGCACGTTTGACGCAGCTTCACACGGAAGGCCGGCAGGCTTCCAATAGTCCGGTTCTGGTGGACCGATTCTTGGAAGACGCTATTGAAGTCGACGTAGATGCTCTCCGCGACAAAGACGGAGGCCTTTACATTGGGGCGATCATGGAGCACGTAGAGGAGGCTGGCATCCATTCCGGGGACTCAGCATGTGCAATTCCCCCGCCAACTCTGACGGACCAAACCAAGGAGGTCATTCGCGAGTACACCAGGTCAATTGCCGATGCACTTTCGGTAGTGGGTTTGATAAATTTACAGTTTGCCGTCAAGTCGGGCCAGGTATTTGTGATCGAAGCAAACCCGCGTGCTTCGAGAACAGTGCCGTTTGTGGCTAAGGCAACCGGGGTTCCAATGGCAAAACTCGCTGCTCTGGTCATGGTCGGCAATACTCTCGAGGAGCTCAAAGATAGCGGCTATTTCGCCCCATCGGATACCATTGGCTATTCATGTGTCAAAGAGGCAGTGTTGCCTTTTTCGCGCTTTCCCTCGTCGGACATTCTGCTCGGACCGGAGATGAGATCGACCGGTGAGGTGATGGGAGTGGACTCCAGTTTTGAGATGGCGTTTATTAAATCGCAGTTGGCGGCGGGTACGCGTTTGCCCTCTACGGGGCTCGTTTTCCTTTCGCTTGCCGACCGAGACAAAGATGCTGGGGTTGAGCTAGCCAGGCAGCTGGTCGATATGGGTTTTGAGCTTGCCGCGACGGCTGGAACTGCCCGAGCTATTAAAGGGGCCGGAATTGAAGTGGCCAGGGTTGTTGCCAAGCTCGGCGAACGAGTAAATGGGTTTGAGATCGATCCAGTAGAACTAATTTCTTCAGGAGATGTTGGCCTCGTAGTGAACACTCCTCGTGGTTCCGGTCCAAGAACCGATGGTTATCACATCAGGACTGCAGCTTCGGGCAATCAGGTCGCATGCGTGACGACTATGGCTGCGGCCCGGGCGGTAGTTTCCGGAATGGTGGAGTGGTCGGGCAAAAAGTTTGGCGTAATGGCTATTCAGGATTATCACAACAGCGGCAGTGACCTGGTTTTCGAACAGAGATATAACTAGTTTTATCGTGGAGGAATAGTGTTCAAAGTGGATTTATCTACTACTGTCGGCCCTTTAGGGCTCAAAAATCCAGTTATGAGCGCGGCGGGAACTTCTGGACACGGTGCAGAGCTCCGAGAATACATGGACCTTTCTAGTCTAGGTTGTATCGTGGTAAAGTCTTTGGCTCACTTCAGCTGGGACGGCAATCCTGCACCCCGAATCGTGGGTGCCGGTCCGGGGATGCTAAATTCCGTCGGACTTCAAGGACCCGGAATTGCAAATTGGAAACGGGATTATCTCCCCGGTCTCGTAGCCTCGGGAGCCACGGTTATGATCTCGGTATGGGGCAGGACTGTCGAAGACTTTGCTCTCGCCCGAGCGGCGATGGAGGATCTGCCGGATACCGTCGTTGCTGTAGAGGTGAATGTTTCCTGTCCCAACCTTGAAGACAGATCGAACATGTTTGCCCACTCGGCACAGGCCACGCATGATGTTTTGAAGCAGTTCGAAGGATTCAGGCTGCCTGCTTTTGCGAAGCTATCTCCCAATACCCATCAGCTGGTGGAGATCGCGCAAAGTGCCCTAGACGCGGGAGCCGCCGGGTTGACGCTGGTAAATACATTGTTTGGGATGCGGATTGATACCCGAACCAGAAAGCCGGTTCTTGGAGCGATTCGGGGCGGGCTATCAGGAGTGAGCATCCATCCAATAGCAGTGAGGTCGATTTTCGACATCTACGAGGCAATCCCCAATGTCGCGATCATCGGAGTGGGCGGGGTGAGCACAGGCATCGAGGCGATTGAGCTGATGCTGGCCGGGGCAAGTGCAGTTGAGGTCGGCACTGCGACCTTTGTGGAGCCAAGAGCTATGACACGGATTCTGGGGGAGATCGGACAGTGGTGCGATGAGAATTCGGTCGAAAATTTAACTGAACTGATCGGAGCTTCCCATGACGGCTGAATCGGATCCTAGCGCCCGCTTGGCCATTGCGCTCGATACCGATGATGTCGATGAGGCCATGCAATGGGCACGGGCGGTCAAGGGCAGGTTTGGCATTGCAAAAGTGGGACTGCAGCTTTTTAGCGCATATGGGCCGGATGTTCTTGAGCCACTCATGCGTTTGGGATTTAAGATATTCCTCGATCTAAAGCTGCATGATATTCCGGTTACTGTCGAAAAATCCGCGAAGGTGATTTCGAAGTTGGGTGCGGCCTATATGACGGTTCATGCTGCTGGCGGCGTGGACATGGTTAAAGCTGCGGTGAGCGGTCTCAATGAAGGTGCCACGAGCGCAAATATCTCGGTGCCGCAGTTGCTTGGGGTAACCATTTTGACGTCCGTGCCCGAGGTATCTGGCGCCGACCTCTCTGCAAGGATTTCGATTCTAACCGAGGCTGGAGCGGATGGACTGGTTTGTGCACCCACTGACCTGGCTCGTGTTAATTCGCTTGTTCCAGGGTTTGTGAAGGTCGTTCCAGGGATACGTCGTCCGGAAGATAGTCTCGGTGATCAGGCCAGGGTCTCCTCGCCAGATGAAGCATTAGCTGCTGGAGCAGACATTTTGGTGATTGGCCGACCGATAACTGCCTCTCGCGATCCGCGACGTGTGGCCGAAGAGTTCTTTTCAATAGTGAGAAATCATTCAAATTGACGCCAGTTAGGTGATTTGCATCCAAAAAAGCGCTAAAAATCTTATCTTTTCTAATTAAATGCAGCACAAGAGGTAAAAATCGGCTAACTTTCAATTCATGCCTTTGCCTCCATCTTTAACACCAGAGCAGCGGTCGGCAGCGCTTGAGAAAGCAGCTGAAGCCCGTCGCCAAAGAGCTGAACTTAAGGAGAAGTTGAAGATGGGTAATGTTACCCTGACTTCGCTTCTTGACCGAGCATCAAAAGAAGAGCTTGTGGGGAAGATGAAAGTCGTCTCCGTCCTTGAGTCCCTACCTGGGATTGGAAAGGTGAAAGCTCGGAAGTTGATGGATCAGATTGGAATTAGCGAGACCCGCAGATTGCAGGGCCTCGGTGCAAACCAAAGAGCCCGCCTCATAGAGGAGACTTCGCGCTCCTGATAGTGGTTCTGTGTGGACCGGGAGGCGTTGGTAAGGGTACCATAGCCTCCAGGTTGGTTCGTGAGGTAAATAATTTGACATTGAGTCGCTCGTGGACTACCCGTCGGCGCCGCCGTGGAGAGTCGAGCGACTCTTATGTTTTTGTGACGCGCGCGGAGTTTGAAGAGGCGATAGCCAAGGATCAGTTTTTTGAATGGGCTGAATTTTTGGGCAATCTCTACGGTACTCCAAAGCCGGACCCAGATATGGCGGCTGACCTGCTTCTGGAAATTGACATACAGGGTGCCCGCCAAGTCCGGGAGAGGGATCCGAACGCGGAGATTATTCTAATTAATGCTCCCTCCTCCGACGAGCTGCGTCATCGAATGGAATTTCGTGGTGACGACATAACCAGTATCGATGAGCGGGTAGAAATTGGCCGGGAAGAGATCGCCGAAGCGTCGAAGTTTGCGAACTTTGTGGTGGTCAACGATGATCTGGACAGAGCAGTTTCGGAAATATCAGCTATAATCAGTTCCTTGCGGTCCGATTGAACCGATAGCTAATTCCAAACCAGGAGTATAAGTGGCTGAAGAGTCAAACCTTTCTATGATGAGACCCCCAATCGAAGACCTGCTGACAAGGGTGGACTCAAAGTTCACTCTCGTGACAATTTCTGCCAGAAGGGCTCGTCAGATCAATGCCTATTTTTCCAGACTCGGTGATGGGATTGGCTCAATTGTGCCGCCTCAGGTGGATTCGATTAGCAAGAAGTCACTTACAGTTGCTTTCGAGGAGATTGCAGCCGGGAAGATAACCTACTCCCGCCCGGATCCCAATGCGATCGCGGACGCGGCTGATGATATTCAAGCTTTAGATGAAGATGAAATAAGTGTGGGGTCCCCCGACACGGAGATTGAAGAGTAGTTTCACGGCCGGGCGTCATATGCCCCGCTACAAAGTTTGCGTAGCGGTTCTGCGGTTCGATGGGCAAAATAAGCATAGGCTTTAGTCCAATGTCTATTTCGTCACCGTTGAGCGGTAAAAGAATTGTTCTTGGAGTTGGCGGGGGAATAGCTGCCTACAAGTCCGTGGAGCTGCTTCGCCAGCTGGTCGATAGAGGAGCATTCGTATCCCCGGTGCTCACCCAGTCATCACTTAGATTCGTCGGGGAAACCACTTTTTCCGCCCTAGGTTCAGAACGCGTCCGAACATCGCTTTGGGAAGGTGACGATCCGATTCCACATACCCTCCTTGGTCAGAAGGCAGACGTTATTGTGGTGTCGCCTGCTACGGCTGACCTAATCGCGCGGTATGCCGCCGGAATCGCCGACGACCTTCTCACTACCACTCTCGTGGCAACGAATGCTCCAGTGGTGATGGTCGCTGCAATGCACACCGAGATGTGGCAGCATCCGAGCGTCGTAGAAAACATTGCCACGCTAAGAAGGCGCGGTGTAATTGTCATTGAGCCTGAGGCCGGTCGATTGGCGGGGGGCGACATTGGAATCGGAAGGCTTGCTACCGCTGAGCGGGTGGTTACCACAGTCGAAGGCCTCTTTTCCAGGGCTGACAAGCGTGAGATACTAACTGGTAAGAGAGTCCTTGTTACGGCAGGTGGAACTCGGGAAGCAATTGATCCCGTTCGCTACATTGGAAACAGGTCGTCAGGCAAACAAGGCATAGCATTCGCTGAAGTCGCGGCTGATTTTGGAGCCGAGGTCACATTGGTTTCCACGGTGCCGGTTACCGAAGGGCTTGCAATCAAGGTCATTTCAGTTGAATCGGCACAGGAGATGTATGATGCCGTATTTGCGCTTACTGATGAGGCCGACCTGATTGTTATGGCTGCCGCAGTGGCCGATTTTAGATCGAAAGTAATCAGCCCAACCAAGATCAAGAAGAAGAATGGCGCTCCTCAGATAGTGCTTGAGCCAACTCCTGACATTCTGGCTGGGCTTGGATCCGCGAAGCGAAAGAATCAAGTTATTGTCGGCTTTGCCGCCGAGACCGGCGATCCCGAAACTGAAGCAAGGCGTAAGCTGAGAGACAAGAATGCTGATTTCGTTGTCGCAAACAATGTTCTTGAGCCTGACGCCGGATTTGCGGTGGATACCAATCGCGTTACGCTGGTGTACGGGGACTCTATGGTCTCTCTTGCCTTGTCGGACAAGAGAGATATTGCCAGCAGGATTTTGAGTTTCGTGGCAGAATGGGCATTCAAACAAAGTGTCTGGTCGGAGTAGTTGAAGCCCAAGGCGTGATAGAAGGGATCTTTAGTTGAGATATTCGTTTACCTCGGAGTCTGTCACTGAGGGCCATCCTGACAAAATGGCGGACCAAATCTCAGACGCTATTCTGGATGCAATCCTGACCGATGATCCCCAAGGAAGGGTTGCCTGTGAGACTCTTCTCACTACGGGGCTTGTCGTCGTTGCTGGAGAGATTACTACCGATTCTTACGTGGACATTCCCAGGCTCGTGCGCAAGACGATCTGCGAGATCGGCTATGACCGCGAATCATTCGGATTTGACGGCAATACCTGCGGCGTAATCGTATCTATCGATGAGCAGTCGCCGGATATTTCATCGGGAGTTTCGAACGCCTACGAAGTTCGGAACAATCTTCATTCCGGAGAGCTGGACCTCTTGGGTGCTGGAGACCAGGGAATGATGTTTGGATTTGCCTGCAATGAGACTGCCGATCTTATGCCACTGCCGATCTGGCTTGCCCACAGGTTTGCCCAGCGCCTGGCGGAAGTGCGGCGCGCCAATATTCTTCCCTATCTTCGGCCGGATGGAAAGACTCAGGTGACGATTGAGTATGAGAATGGCTCTCCGGTTGCTTTGAAGACGGTGTTAATTTCTACCCAGCACCAGCCGGGGATTGATTTGAAAACTCTACTCCTGCCTGATCTCACTGATGCAGTGATCATGCCTATGGTACCCAAGGATTTGGACATTTCGAATCTCACTATTCTGGCTAATCCTACGGGAAGATTTGAACTGGGAGGGCCTCACGCAGACACGGGACTTACCGGGCGAAAAATAATCGTCGACACCTACGGAGGAATGGCTCGACATGGCGGCGGGGCTTTTTCCGGGAAGGATCCATCAAAGGTGGACAGATCCGGAGCATACGCCGCCCGCTGGGTGGCAAAGCATGTCGTAGCATCGGGTGCTGCGGATAAGTGTGAGATTCAGGTAGCTTATGCTATTGGAGTCGCGAGGCCGGTGTCAATTATGGTGGAGACGTTTGGGACGGAAAGGGTGGATCCGGAAGCCATTGCCAAGGCTGTTGATGAAGTATTTGATCTACGACCGCTGGCTATCATCCAGGAACTCGATCTCAGGCGTCCTATCTACCGCAGGACAGCCGCATACGGGCATTTCGGTAGAACCGAAAAGGGCTTTGCCTGGGAAGAGACTTCCAAGCTGGCAGATTTCAAACAAGCACTGGGGTTGTAACTGGAGTTTGAGTTAGGAACGGACAAGGTAGTGTCAGTTCAGGATGATCTGTCGGTCCCGTTGTCGACGACGGAGGTGCTCATTGACTCTGTCGGACTGTCCAGGGTATTTACGTACAGCGTCCCCAAGCGTTATGAGAACAAAATCGGCATCGGCAGCTATGTGTCGATCCCCCTTGGCAATTCACGGGCGAGGGGCTGGGTTGTAGGGCTCGGCCAACTGTCCGGCGGTGCACTGGAGAGCCTGGGGTTCGATGTTCTTCCGATATCAAGGTTGCTCGGGGGTGGTCCGTCACCCGACGTGATTGCTTTGTGCAAATGGGCGGCTTGGCGGTTCATCGGGTCACCGGTGAATTTTCTTACTCACGCAAGCTCGAAGAAGCGGATTCCATCTCGTCCGGGAGGCGCGCTGGAATACGAGCACTGCGATTTGCAGTTTAGAACAGGCCGCGGAGAGTCGCTGGTAGTCAGAATTCCCCCGGCCTACTCTCGCGCGGACTGGATTGCAGGCTATCTGGGAGATCCAAGTCGACTCGCTGGGCAGACGATAGTCGTTTGCCCGACGCAAACCGTGGTGGAGCAATTGTCACGGTCCCTTCAGACTCGCGGTTTTCAGGCAGCTGTGTTCCCTGACGAATTCGGGAAAGCATTAGCAGGTGCGCAGATAGTCATAGGCGCAAGGAACGCCGTGTTTGCGTCGGTGGCGTCGCTGTCTCAGATAATTATCGTGGATGCTGACGATCCCTCACACGTTGAGAGTTCGAGGCCAATTTGGGCGAGCCACCAGGTTGCTCGCGCGCGGGTTAGCCGAGGCCAGACTGCCGTGATGCTTTCATCAGCGCCGACAGTTGAGATGATGTTTGAGGCCAGAACTAGGGCTCTTGCCCGGCCGCAGGAACGGTCAGGCTGGCCGAAGGTTTTGGTTAAGGACCTTTCGGAAATATCAGGTTCGAATTCGCTGATCTCCACGGATCTGATATCGCAAATCCGCAACAGGCTGAATTTGGGCGTCAAGCAGCCAGTCATGACGCCGGAAGGTCTCATCGACTATGACGGTGTGATTCTTTTGTACAACCGCCTGGGTGGAGCCAGGGCCTTGATCTGTTCGAAGTGTAATGAAGTTGTTTCGTGCGTCGTGTGTTCGGCGACATTGATGCAGGCCGGACCAGGCCACCTGCGAGAATTTTCTGGGGACAGACGCGGGATAAGCCGGAATTCGAGGCCGCGGCTCGAGGTTACCGGTTTGAGGTGCCCGCGATGCCACCAGGAATATCCGGCGATCTGCACCAAGTGCATGTCAGGATCTCTGAGGGTGGCCACTTTTGGTATCGCTCGCTTCCGGACGCTATTGGAGGCCGCGATCGGCACAACGGTAAGTGAGGTAGATGCCTCCAGCGACATTGATCCGTCAAATCTGGGTCTTGTCGTCGTGGGCACCGAGGCAATATTTTCACGTTTCAACTCAGCAAAGATGGTGGTGATCGCTGACTTTGACCAGTACCTATATGCCCCTGGGCTTGATGCCAGCGAAGTAGCTTTGTCGATTTTGTCGCGAGTAGCAAAGCTTTTGCCTCCGAGGTCAATTGCTACCAGGCATGTTCCGCTCTACATCCAAACCAGGGATGTTAAAAGCGTTATTGTCAGGTCCGCCATTGAGGGAGATCCGCGCCTCGCGACAACCGAAGAAGCTGAGCTTCGAAAGCGTCTCCGACTCCCGCCATTTGGCGCAGTGATCCGCGTTTTTGGGCCCAAGGCAGGGGGATGGATCGAAAAATCGGGTATTGGCTTCGCTGAATCCGTGGAGGTGATTCCTGCCGGAGACGGATCGTTCGATCTGAGGTGCGATTCTAAGGTTATGCTCTTGGATCTAATTTCCGAGTGCAGGTCAAAAGTACCTGCAAGCGGGGTGCGCTTCCTGTCCGACCCCGTCTAGACGCCAATCGGGTTATTGACCGGAAAGCCGACGTAGCTCTTTACTCGATCGGATACCTCTGCCAAGCTGGACTGAAGGCTTTCAAGCTGGGACTGGGGTAGGGATGACCATGGGTTGGAGTTGTTATCGGTTTGCAATTCGATCTGGTGCTTAACGGTCTGACCCAAATCGGTGAGAATGGGATTCTGAGCTGAGCTGTAGGTTGAAAGTATGCCGTTCGACATGAGGCGCTCGAAGCCGTCATTCCATGCCTCCTCCGGCCAGCCTCGTAGCGGAAAAATGACATCGTGAGTTACAGCTCCGGTAGCTATTTGAAGCAAATGCGACTGTACTCCGTCGATCCCATAGGCGTTCAATGCGGCATTGTGGGAATCTCCGCGGTGTTCCCGAAGCAGCGTTGATGCGCCGAATAACATCAGTTCGCTGGAGTCTCCCCAGTCTAAATTCAAATGCGCAGCATACAGCGCTCGTCCGCTTATTGGAAGAGTATGTGCGATCTCAAGAAGCTGGGAGGCCAGAATCCGGAGTTCCTTTTCGTACGACCTAAATCTAAGGGCGCCACTGAGTGCTTCAACGGCAAGCTCATGTCTTGCGCTGAGTATCACGTCTGGCTTTGCCAGTGCCCACGCATCTGGAATGGCCCTTTGGACCAGTTCGGGCGCGAAGTGATAAAAAAGCGCCTCGACCACTTCTTTGCTCGGCGTTCCCAATGCTGCGGACCGGGAGGCGAAATAACTCATCCAACCGCCCTTTAGTCCAATCTGGCGATAGTGGTGTGTGGCTTGGGGATGGAAATAGACGACAGAGTGGATTGGCTCATAGAGACGCCACATTGTTCTGCTGATATGTTCTTCCACGTATTGCCCGCCTTTATGAACAGGTTTCTTGTGACTGGAAACCGTGCAAAATAGAGTTTACTTATTCTCGGAAAGCTCCGCCAAAACTATCGCGCTGTGGACAAGTCTTGGTCAGCATGTCACTTTGTCGCGGCTTTCCTTGGTGGAGGTAGTTCATAGAGCTGCTTATGCAATGTTAAAATCATCTTTTCGCCTATGATGATGATGTGGCAACTTTTCAAATCAGGACTTACGGGGACCCTGTCTTGCGGCAGGCTACGACTAACGTGGAGAATATCGACGCCTCGGTAGTCCACCTTGTCGAAGACATGATCGAAACCATGTATGAGGCACCGGGAGTGGGATTGGCTGCTTCGCAGGTTGGCGTGCAAAAGAGAGTGTTTGTTTATGACATAGGTGACGGGCCATCGGTTGTATTGAACCCGACAATCACCGAGTCAAGCGGCGAATGGACCTACGAAGAAGGCTGTCTTTCTGTTCCGGGGCTGTACTGGCCCATTGTCCGCCCAAACCACGTTCTGCTTGAGGGTATAGATCTTGATGGAAATGACATTCAAATAGAGGGATCTGAACTTCTTGGACGGGTTCTCCAACATGAGACAGATCACCTGGATGGAGTTCTCCTCATCGAAAGGCTGGATCCGGATCAATACAAAGAGGCGATGAAGATCCTTCGTTCTCAGGCCCTTAATCCCGATCAGGAACTTGCAAAACATCGTCTTTTGGGCAGAGCTTAGCTCAGTTGAACCACAGGAAAAAGTTGTGATCCATAAGATTGCGTTTCTCGGAACTCCGGAAATATCGGGGTCGACTCTGAGTTATCTCGTCAATGCTGGTTACGAGATTCCGATTGTAATTACTGGCGAGGACAAAAAGCGCGGACGTGGCTCGACCCTGACTCCGTCGCCAGTCAAGGTGCTCGCGAGTGAGCTCGGCATCAAGGTTTCGCATGATCCGACGGTTCTTTTAAGCACAGAGTTCGATCTTGCTGTGGTAGTGGCATATGGCAGGCTGATATCAGATGCCCTTTTGAACAATGGATTGTTCGTTAATCTCCATTTCTCTCTCTTGCCTCGTTGGCGGGGGGCTGCGCCGATGGAGCGCGCAATTTTGGCTGGCGACGAGGTGACGGGCGTCTGCGTCATGAAATTAGTGAAAGAGCTCGATGCGGGTCCGATTTACCAGGTACGACAGGTACCTCTGGGCAGGGAAATCATCCTTTCCGACCTCGCCGATCAGCTGAGCCGACTCGCGAATGAGGCGCTGGGCGACGAATTGGCAAAGGGCGATGACGCGTTTTTCACTACTGCTGAGCAGGTTGGAGAGCCGACCTATGCACACAAGCTTTCCGTGGACGATTTACGGATAGATTGGGAAGTCTCGGCCGACGAGGTGCTGAGAAAGATCAGGCTTGGGCGGGCCTGGACAACGCTGGATGGCTTACGCTTCAGGATTACTTCGGCTGCTGTGGTGCCAGACAGTAGTTTGGGTATTGCGCCGGGGGAAATATCTGGAACGATGGTTGAAACCGCGTCAGGTGTTATAGAAATAAAATCCCTGCAGCCGCCCAACAAGCGCGAAATGGCCGCCAAAGATTGGATCAACGGCATGAAACGTGCGCAGGACCTACGCTTTATCTAATAATGAATTCGTTTTCCTAAAATTCGCATGGTTAGGATTTAGCTGTGATTGAGATCGCTCCATCAATTTTGTCGGCCGACTTCGCTTATTTGGGTGACGCCATACGGTCAGTCGAGCCAGAGACGTCATGGATTCACGTAGATGTCATGGATGGCCACTTCGTTCCTAATTTGACGATCGGCGCCCCGGTCGTTGCGTCTATTCGCCGCCATACCAAGTGCTACCTGGATTGCCACTTGATGATGACTGATCCCTGGGATTATCTGGCTGCTTTTGCGAAGGCGGGTGCAGATTCCGTCTCCTTTCATTTCGAGGTTGGGCGAACTCTCGAACTCATCGAGATGGCCCATGATCTTGGTATGAAGGCGGGCATGGCGGTCAACCCCGATGCTAATTTCGATGACTATTCTCCCTACATAACGAGTCTGGATCTTCTGTTGGTCATGAGCGTCTTTCCCGGTTTTGCCGGCCAAAGCTTTATTCCAGATGTTCTGGAATCACTTCGGCGGGCACAGAATCTGATAACGGAGAGCGGATTAGGTACCATATTGCAGATAGACGGCGGTATTTCGCTCGAGACTATCCGAGCATCGAGCATTGCTGGCGCCGAAGTATTTGTTGCTGGTTCCGCAGTTTTTGGCCAGCCCAATCCTGCTCAGGCGATCAGAGCGCTCAAGCAGGCTGCAAACCTCGCATTGGAGGGAACGAAATAGTGGAATTGTTGGCGAAGGTGTTGACGGTGTCCGACGGTGTCGTGGCAGGCACACGCGAGGATCGTTCCGGTGCTGTGCTGGAGGAGCTCCTTACTAACGCTGGTTTCCGCGTCGTGGAGCGCCGCGTCATTGAGGACGGCGTCGAAAGCGTATCCGCTGCCATGATCTCTTTGACGGAGAATTTTCAGGGTTTGGTTGTTTCCACGGGAGGAACAGGATTCGGGCCGAGAGATTTTACGCCAGAGGGAACCAAATTGGTGCTTGAAAGGGAGGCACCCGGCATGGCAGAAGCTGCCCGCCTGGTGTCGCCTTTGGGAAGGTTGTCAAGGGCCGTCGCTGGCACTAGAGGAGCCGCGATGATAATTAATACCCCTGGGTCCCCAGGGGGCGCAAGGGAAACGCTGTCAGCCGTTTTGGATGTGATACCCCATGCTCTTGAACTCCTGGCAGGTGTATCCACGGGCCACGAGAGCGTGAAGCAGGACAGTAGTGGCTGATACCTTCGCGCCGGAAGAGCTTGAAGAGAAGATGCTTCTTGCTGTCGCGGAAGCGGCAAAGGCACGCGTGCAGGCGCCTCCCAATCCATGGGTGGGAGCGGTTGTGGAAACGGCGGATGGATTGGTCATGGGACATACCCAAAGTCCTGGAGGTTCCCACGCCGAAATAGACGCTCTGGAACGCGCTGGATCGAAGGCCGTCGGTTCGACTCTTTACGTGACGCTTGAGCCCTGTTCGCACCACGGAAGGACTCCGCCCTGCGCGCAGGCGATCGTCAAAGCCGGCGTCAAGCGGGTGGTGGTCTCACTCGTGGATCCGGACTACAGGGTCAGAGGACAAGGCATAGAGTATCTTCAAAATCACAAAGTCGAGGTAAAAGTTGGGGTCGCAGCTGATGCTGTTAGAAATCAGCTGGCTCCGTATCTCAAACACAGAGCAACCGGACTCCCTTGGGTTGTCCTTAAGCTGGCCACGACTTTAGATGGACGGATAGCCTCCAGTGACGGAACCTCCAACTGGATAACCGGGGAGGTTGCTAGAAACCGCGTCCAAGTGCTTCGTTCCGAATCAGATGCGATCGTAGTCGGCTCCAATACCGTCAGAATTGATGACCCCCAACTTACAGTCAGGATTCCGGGTAACAGCCACTCACCGCGACGAATTGTGTTCGGAGCAATTCCTTCCGGTGCCGGAGTCACTCCGGCAGAGGAATGGACCGGTTCTCCCGCAGAGCTTCTTGAAGTGCTGGGCAAGGAGGATATTCTGCAGGTTCTTGTCGAAGGCGGCGCGCATCTGGCCAAGAGCTTTCTCGAAGCGGATTTGATCGACCAATTTGTGTTTCACATAGCTCCGGCCTTGCATGGTGGCGAAGACGGGATATCAGCCTTCTCCGGCCGTGGTTCAGCAAGCGTGGCTGATTTGACAAGGCTTGAGGCTAAGAGCGTGCAATCCCTAGGGAATGACGTTGAAATTGAGGCCTGGTCTCTGCGTGCATCCAAGTTGATCAAGTCTCTCTAGCGTCGGCCTAGGCTGGGAGTGAAATCCAAGGGAGGCTCTAGATGTTTACAGGTTTGATCGAGGGACTCGGTCGTTTCAAGTCGAATAACGGAGATCGGTTCACGTTCAGCTGGCCTGACAATCCATCGATTTACGAAACGGGTGAATCTATTGCAGTCAACGGCTGTTGCCTCACGGTGGTAGATTTCGATGGCGATAAATGGACTGCGAATGTGATTCCGGAGACCCTCTCGCGCACGAATCTCGGATACCTGATTCCGGGCGATCCGGTCAACTTCGAAAGACCAGTAAAGGTATCCGACCGCCTAGGTGGCCATATTGTTCAAGGACATGTGGATACGGTCGGTTTAGTACGGCGGGTTGCACCAGATTTGGTGATCGGATTTGATCCAAGCTTTGCGAGGTATGTAGTTGAAAAGGGATCAATCGCAATAGATGGCGTGTCATTGACGGTTGTTGAAGCGGGAAATGATTTCGCTCGCGTTTCAATTATTCCTCACACCAGCTCAGTGACTACACTAGGCACAAGAGATATCGGTGAACGGGTCAATCTGGAGTTTGACATCGTAGCGAAGTATGTTGAGCGAATGCACTCCCTTGGGATCCCTACCGATTTCCCCGAAAGTAGTATTTCTAATTAGACAGGATGATTACCGTGGGACTTGGAACCATCGAGGAGGCCATAGCGGCGATTGGTCGCGGTGAGATGGTTGTCGTGGTCGATGACGAGGATCGTGAAAACGAAGGCGACCTTATCATGGCTGCGCAGTATGCAACGCAAGAGGCAATTTCTTTTTTCATTGCACATACTTCCGGACTGATTTGTGTAGCGGTCAAGGGTGATCGGCTTGACGAGCTGGAGCTTCCCCTAATGGTGGCGAATAATACTGAGTCCCAGCGGACCGCATTCACGGTGAGCGTCGACTACAAGCACGGGACAACGACCGGCATATCGGCTCATGACAGGTCTGCTACCATTCGCGCTTTGGCCGACCGCAACTTTAGATCGTCGGATTTTGTGCGCCCAGGCCATATTTTTCCGCTCAGGTACAAGGAGGGCGGCGTACTCAAGCGTGCCGGACACACCGAAGCTTCAGTCGATTTGGCAATTGCCGCCGGGCTCGAGCCGGCCGGGGTACTTTGCGAGATAGTTACAGAGGATAAGTCTCAGATGGCGCGGGCTGAGGATCTCAAGAGTTTTTGTGAGAAATATGGCCTGGTGATGGTTTCGATTGCCGAGCTCGTAAGGTATAGGCGCCAGAAGGACAAGTTGGTCAGGCGCGTCGAAGGGGCAACCGCAAGAATTCCTACGGTCTATGGAGATTTCACCTGCATCGTATATGAGTCGGTGCTGGATGGCGAGAATCATCTGGCGTTGACTATGGGAACTATAAATGACGGGTCACCAGTCTTAGTCAGAGTTCATTCGGAGTGTCTCACGGGAGACGTTTTTGGCTCGCTGCGCTGCGACTGTGGGCCTCAGCTCGACGCCGCGCTTCAGATGATTGCCAAGCAAGGTGCCGGAGTCATCATCTATTTGCGCGGGCATGAGGGAAGAGGAATCGGAATTGCCCACAAGGTCCGTGCCTACTCGCTCCAGGAGCAGGGCCGTGACACCGTCGACGCCAATTTGGAATTGGGCCTCCCAGTGGATTCGAGAGAGTACGGGATCGGTGCCCAGATGCTTGTCGATTTGGGCATAACGGATACCCGTCTTATAACCAACAATCCCGCAAAGTATGGAGGACTCGAAGGATTCGGTCTGAACATTGTCGAGCGTGTGAAGCTCCCACCTTCTGTGAATCCTGAAAACATAAATTATCTGCGGACAAAAAGGGAGCGCATGGGTCACCTTTTGGATGGGTTGGACGATTAGGCTACCCAAAAGTGGTTTTTCTGACGTGCAGGAAGGTGCGGTCCAATGTCTGGTCACAGTGAATCGGAAGTCAAGCCTGATTCCGGGTCACTAACGGTCGCAGAAAGCGATATCTATGTGTTGGTGGCCTCGCGCTATAACGAATTCATTACCGGGGAACTGATTGATGGAGTCACTAACGGACTGAAGTTCTACGGCGCGGCAGAGAAGAACATCGAACTTGTCAGGGTACCGGGTGCCATGGAGATACCGCTGGCGTCAAAGTGGTTGGCTGCCAGCGGACGTTATTGCGCAATAATCTGCTTGGGATCCGTGATAAGGGGCGCAACCACGCACTACGAGGTGGTAGTGAACGCCTGTTCCGAGGGTATTGCCCAGGTTGGTCTGGAGTTTGGAATTCCGACCATCTTTGGGGTTTTGACCACCGAGAACATTGAACAGGCGATTGAGAGAAGTGAGATGACTTTAGGGAACAAGGGCCATGAATTTGCTGCAACGGCGATAGAAATGGTTGCCCTGAAGCGTTCAATTTAGTGTTCGTCAGTTGACATTTGAAACGGAATGGTTTGATGCTTCGATTAGTGCTTCCCAAAGGTTCGCTCGAAAAGGCGACTCTCGAACTGTTTTCCCAGGCCGATCTGGCTTTGTCGCGCTCGTCAGATGTGGACTATCGTGGACGGATCGACGATCCCCGAATCGAAGAGGTCCGGATTCTGCGGCCTCAGGAGATTGCTAACTATGTGGCCGAGGGAAGGTTTGACATTGGTATTACAGGACGGGACTGGATTGAAGAGACGGGTGCGGATGTTTTAAGCCTTGGCGAGCTTCATTATTCCAAGGCGACTTCAAATCCCATAAGGATTGTTCTGGCTGTTTCAAGTGATTCTCCAGTACTGTCCAGCAAGGATCTGAAGCCGAACCTGAGAGTGGCTACCGAATATCCGGTACTGACAAAGAGATATTTCGAGTCGCTTGGGATTCCTGTGCAGGTCTCACTTTCCTACGGTGCCACAGAGGCCAAGATTCCGGACATTGCAGATGCCATTGTCGAGATTACCGAGACGGGAAGAGCTATCCGAGCCGCTGGTCTGCGAATTATTGACACCATTCTCGTGTCATATACCGAGGTGATCGCGAACCGCGACGCAGCATCGGATCCCGTCAAACTGCATGCCATGACCCAGATCATGACTCTTCTTACCGGTACCTTGAAAGCCCGCGGCAATGTTTTGGTAAAACTGAATGTATCGGAAAGCGATTTAAATGCGGTGATAGACGCTATTCCGTTCATGAAAGCGCCAACCATTTCGAAGCTTTTTGGCGATGTGGGCTATGCCGTAGAGGCCGTGGTGGCAAGGTCTCAAATCAACACCCTGATTCCCGATCTAAAGGATGCCGGTGCGACAGACATTCTGGAAATACCGTTGTCAAAGATCGTTCCGTAAATGCAGGTCAGCCCTTTGGCGCTTGGCATCAGCAGAGGCACGGTGACGGAGTTTGACCAGGACCTGGGCCTTGGCCATATCACTTCTTCCGACGGCACGCAGGTGCTGTTTCACTGTATTTCTCTTACCGACGGGAGCCGTTCGGTAGCTGTCGGGCGCCCCGTTAGTTTCCGGGTGTATCCGGGCATGAAGGGGCAGGCTGAGGCCGGCCTCATCGAAAAGCTCTAGTCCGCCTTCGGAGGCTCATTCGCCAGCGTAGACATCTGGACAAAGGCAAGTCGCAGTTGGGACAACCCGTCCTGTATTTCCTGTTCGCGTTCGCCGAGACGACCTTTGATCGAGGAGAGGAGGCCCGCAAGGGCATCGATGGCAAGGGTCGCATCCTTGAACCTTGGCGGGCTATCGGACAGATATATTGCCGCAAGTTCAAACAGCCCAAAGCAGTGGTTCGCTATAACCACTTCCGGAGTGGATGATAGTATCTCTATCCTGAGCCTGTCCAGGTCGGCAATACTTTCCTGGGTTCCTTCATTGATGACTTCGTCGTTGGACTTTTCCGGATTGGGAATTTCCGACATCTACTATTTCTCCGCTCTTGTATTGAATCGGGCATCATGCTGTTAGACTAACTTGGAAGTTTTACGGGAAAGCGGGGCAGGATTGCGGCTCCCACCTTGTCGCTCTCAGAGTTGACAGGGTCGATTATAGGCAGGATTCTCCTTCGCCTTCGCTTTTTCGTGCACGGTAAGAAACTATGAAAGAGATTTTGTAGTTGGTGATGAAGGAGTGATGCCGAATAGTCGCACCCACAACAAACGAGCCTCGAATCAATGAGCGAATTAGAGCGAGAGAGGTTCGGCTTGTAGATCCAGAGGGCTCTCAGCTTGGAATTAAGAGTCTCCAGGAAGCGCTTTCCTTGGCCAAACAGATGGATTTGGACCTGGTCGAGGTGGCTCCTATGGCTGTTCCCCCGGTCTGCCGGATTATGGATTATGGCAAATTTAAATTCGATGCGGCACAAAAGGCGAAGGAGTCGCGTCGAAAGTCAATCCATACGCAGATCAAGGAGATGAAATATCGGCCAAAGATCGGCGCTGGTGATTTTGACACTAAAACCAAGCAGGTAATGAAATTTCTGCAGGAGGGTCACAAAGTCAAGATCACGATAATGTTTCGAGGCAGGGAACTATATCATCCAGAGTTGGGCAAGAGCATTTTGGACCGCATAGCAGAGGAAGCTCAAGCTGTGGGCAGGGTAGAGACAATTCCTAAGCTTGACGGGAGAAACATGATCATGGTTCTAGGTCCCGACAAGCGTAGTACAACTAAGTCCGCTCACTCCAGAGAGGATCATTCCTCTCCAGAGCGACCTGAGGGTGAAAAGTCTTCGAACGGCAAGCCCCGATAGTCCCTGGTCGAGGAGTAGCTGTCGCCCTTTTCCACCGAGGTGGATGGAATGATTGGTAAACGTTCAATTCATACAGCCTGGCTTGAAAACAACGCCGGGGAAATCAAGGAGTTTTAAGATGCCCAAGATCAAGACTGACCGAGGCGCAGCAAAGAGGTTCAAGATCACGGGAAGCGGCAAATTGCGCCGGCGCAGGCCGAATAGGTCTCACCTGTTGGAGAAGAAGGCATCGACGCGCACGCGGCGTCTTGGACGCGAGGCAGACGTGGCTAAAGGCGATCTTCGCCAGATTCGTAGGATGCTGGGCATTTAGCACTTTTGATTTTATTGTCAAGGTTTCGAGGTCAGGAGTAGAGATGGCAAGGATAAAAGGGGCGGTATACGCCAAAAAGCATCATAAAGCTGTGCTTGAGCAGGCCAAAGGCTACTACGGTAACAAATCGAGGAGTTTCCGGTCTGCCAATGAGCAGGTGCTGCACTCGATGGCGTATGCGTTTCGTGACAGAAGGGCCCGAAAGGGCGAGTTCCGCCAGTTGTGGATTCAGCGAATCAACGCACAGGCCCGGGTAAATGGTATCAGCTATTCAAGATTGATCGCCGGTCTAAAGGCTGCAGAAATTACCATCGACCGCAAGGTGTTAGCAGATCTAGCCGTGACCGATCCCCACGCGTTCTCAGTACTTGTGGATAAAGCGCGTTCGGCTCTATCGATTTCCGACTAAGCAGGGGTTATCACGGCCAGCGCTCCTCTTTCCTTTAAGCACCATAGAATAGTTCGCCTTCGCAGACTTCTGCGAAGGCGTTCTTTGCGTGAGGCCGAGCGTAAATTCGTTATAGAGGGGCCTCGTGCGGTCGAGTCGGCTCTCATCTCAGGGGTCGAGGTCGAGGCTATATATTTTGAGCCTTCGCCCAACGAGATTGCCGGTAGAGTTCTGGAAATTGCGGCTGAGATCGGCTATCGCATTTATGAGACTGTTCCAGGTGCGTTGGAAAGGGCGGCTGATGCGGTGAGCCCTCAGAGCGTGGCGGCGATAGCTTCCTTCGTCGATGTGGATATTTCTCAGGTAGATCCAGATTCATATATCGTGGTCATGGCGGGAGTCAGGGATCCTGGCAACGCCGGAACCTTGATTAGGTCCAGTCTTGCCGCGCGGGCTTCGGCGGTGATCCTTTGCGACCAGTGCGTGGACATTTATAATCCAAAGACCGTTCGCTCCAGCGCCGGTGCGCTCTTCAGCGTCCCCATTGTGATTATGGACACGTTGGCGCAGGTAAAGAGCTATTTAAGTTCCAAGGGCTATAAGCTGGTCGGGACCTCATCCCACGGAAAGATGCCTTACTGGGACGTAGAGCTTGCAGGAAAGGTTGCAATCGTGCTTGGCAACGAAGGTAGCGGTCTAGACGCTTCATACGGGGACTTGTTCGACGAAATCGTAACCATTCCCATCAATCCGGTCGCAGAGTCCCTGAATGTCGGTGTGGCTGGATCCATCCTAATGTTCGAAGCTATGCGGCAGGCGGTGGCTCCGCCAGCATAGGTGGTCCTTGAGGACATAGTCGAAGAGTAGCTGCTCTGGTCACAAGCATTAGAACAGCTGGTCGCAAGAGTGCGGCGCCTGAAATGTTGGTGAACGCGGTTTTAGGTTGTTGGGGTATGTCCAGATTTGACAGTCGTGAAGGTGAACGGCTTTGTTCGCCATTGTGCAGATGAATCACTTACGCTTTAGCGCGAGCTGGCGGATGTCAATACCGCTGGAATGCGAGCGAGGTATT
The DNA here is from genome assembly GCA_027322285.1 of Actinomycetota bacterium. Lineage (GTDB taxonomy): Bacteria > Actinomycetota > Acidimicrobiia > Acidimicrobiales > Acidimicrobiaceae > SCQM01. Next base: position 15,520 of record DAHVRV010000004.1, on the reverse strand, counting down.
ATTCCACGAGCTTGAGGGTTGGCGAATAGGCGCAATCGCAAGCATTTGATGCGCAGCACTGGTGCCGCCAATTATCCTGATTTATTACAATGCCGCGCTTGGGTTAGTGGGTGTTCGGCCAGGATGCTAGTTTGTATCATGTCCTTGCCCAGGAGTGAATATTTCAGGATCTCGGTTCTAGCCTTGCCGTCTTAGTCGCATTTAGGAGTTTAATTAGGTGTCTCAACTGTCACTGCAGGAGATAATTGACAAGTTAGATGAGCTGAAGCGGTACTTTCATGCTTCGCTGGAGAATACAAGTGACCTGGAAAATCTCAAGGAGTTGGAAAGCCGGGTCCTATCAAAGAAGGGCTCAATCGCCTCACTAAATAAGCAGTTGGGGTCTCTTGATTTGGAATTGCGCCAACTGGCAGGGGCGGCAATAAATCAGGCCCGCGCCGAGATGAAAAGTGATTTCGATGATGCATTCAGAAAGATGCTTTCCGAGACCCGTTCGAGGCAGCTCGAGCTCGAGAGGCTCGACCTATCAGAGATCGTGGCCGATTTCAGCTTTCGTGCCGGCAGGGCAAATTTGATCACTCAGACCAGGGAGGAACTGGAGGACATTTTCATTGGCATGGGCTTTTTGGTCGAAGAGGGTCCCGAAGTCGAATCCGACTGGTACAACTTCGAAGCACTCAACATGCCTCCCTACCATCCTGCCCGCGCAGGGCAGGACAGTTTCTACCTGAAGCACGGAGATCCCGAGTCGATGTTGCTGCGGACGCAGACTTCACCAGTGCAAATTCGCGTCATGACCACCCAGCGTCCACCGATATACGCGGTGATGCCGGGGCGGGTGTTTCGCAGAGATACCGCTGACGCACGCCATACGCCGGCATTCCATCAGATAGAAGGCATCGTCGTTGACAAGGGGATCTCGTTTGCCAATTTGGCGGGAACCATCGAGACATTTACGAAGGCGATTTTCGGCACCAACATCGTTTCTAGGCTGCGGCCGGGGTTCTTCCCCTTTACTGAGCCCTCCGCCGAATTTGAGATAACTTGCGTAATTTGCGAAGGAGCAGGCTGTCGTACATGCTCTAATACCGGTTGGATCGAGCTTGGCGGCTGCGGCATGATCGACCCAAATGTTTTCGAGGCAGTGGGTCTGGATGCTGAGACGTGGAATGGATTTGCATTTGGATTTGGAATAGATCGCTTGGCCCAGATGCGCTACGCCATTTCGGATATGCGGATTCTTTTGGACAACGACGTTAGATTTCTTCGCCAGTTTTAACTACAGAGGTCATTTACATATGAAAGTTCCTTATTCCTGGCTGTGTGACTTTGCTCCTTTGCAATCTTTGGAGTCCCAGGAGGCCAAGTCAACGCCGAGCCCAGAACTGGCTCGGCTGCTTACTGACGCACTCAACGATTTGGGTCTTGTTGTCGAGGGAGTCGAATCGATAGGAGCCGGACTGGACGAGGTCGTGGTGGCGCAGGTTCTCGAGATTCACGACATCGATGGCGCAAACAAGATAAGACGGATAGTGGTTCAGGCGGACGAGGAGAAGCCGCTGGAGATAGTGTGTGGAGCGTTCAACTTTGAGGTGGGCAGCAAGGTTCCGCTTGCGAAAATCGGGGCTGTGCTTCCAGGAGATTTTCTTATTTCGAAGCGTAAGATGCGTGGTGTCGAATCACATGGAATGTTATGTTCTCCGATCGAGCTGGGTCTGGGAAATGACAAGAGTGGTTTGATGATCCTGGCAGATGACTTGGCGGTGGGTTCAAGAATCGCTGATGCGTTGGGGATAGTTCCAGATCTTGTATTCGACCTCGCGATTGAAAACAATCGACCGGATGCGAACTGTGTCATTGGGGTGGCACGTGATCTTGCGGCATGGTTCGGAATCGAGTTCCTGGAGCCCGAGATTCCAGTGTTGAACACTTCCCCGCCGGAATCTTCTCAATACCTTTCTGGCGTCAACGTGCATTGTCTTGACGAGTGCGACCGTTTGCTGGTTGCCCGTTACCAGTCTGTTGAGCCATTGCCCACTCCGGACAGAGTGGCCAGGAGGCTCAATCTCGCCGGTATGAGGACAGTTTCGCCGATCGTCGACATTTCCAACTACCTGATGCTCGAGCTCGGTCAGCCTACGCACCCATATGATGCCGATGCGCTGGCTGGAGGTACGATCTCCGTGCGCCTTGCCCAGAAGGGAGAGTCGCTTGTCACCTTGGATGGCCAGAGGCGTGTGCTTGGTCTTCCGGATGTAAGAGGCAGGGAATCGACCGACGTTGTGATAGTGGATGGCGATGACAACCTCGTCGGACTTGCTGGAATCATGGGTGGTGAGGATTCCGAGATAAGTCCCTCAACAAAGAATATTCTTCTCGAACTTGCCCATTTTCAGCCAATGGCTATTGCTCGCAGTTCGAAAAGGCTTGGTCTAAGATCTGAGGCGTCAGCCCGGTACGAGAGGGGCGTCGACCCGTCAATTGCCGAGGTCGTCCTAGCGCGTTTCAGCGAGATGCTGGGCCAGCAGCCCGTGGAGGCTGTAGTGATCGCTGCGCCATTGGCAACAGATAAAAGGAAAATTGACCTGCGCATATCACGTGTTAATGACATTCTTGGCACGACTGTCGACGGCAGCGATATAACCTCCAAGCTCACTGCGATTGGTTTCGAGGTAGGGGATTCCGGAGACGGAATTCTAAAAATCACCGTGCCAACGAACCGGTCCGACGTGGAACGTGAAATCGACGTGATAGAAGAGATTGCTCGCCATATTGGGTATCGGACCATTGAGAAGATCCGGCCTTATTCTAAGCTGACAGGCAAATTGAAGCCCTCTCAAAGGGTTCGAAGGCTTCTCAGCTCCCTTGTTGTCGGGTTGGGGTTCTACGAAACCTGGTGCGCCACATTGCTTGCCCATGGAGAGCAAGAGCGCTTTGGCGATGGCGGCCCATTCCTGGAGGTGGAGAATCCTCTGGCCCAAGAGGAATCGGTGCTTCGCAGGTCACTGCTGCCAGGTCTGGTGAGGGCACTTCGCTTTAATGTAAACAGGAAGGAAGATGCGGTCCGACTATTTGAATTCGGCAAGGTATTTTCCGTCTTTGACGGTGAAATTACCGAAACCGAGAGGGCGGCATTCCTGCTCGCTTTGCCAGGCGACGATGCAATTAGCGCGATGTCTGTATTTTCAAAGATCAAGGACTATTTCTCCCTTGAAGGAATTTCGATTGTCAATCGTTATGAGCTTGAAAGTGAAAAGCGCAGCTTTATCGATGGCGATGCACTTAGGGAATCCTGGAGTGGTCTCCATCCGACCAGGAGCGCCTATCTGATATCCCAAGGGGCAATAGTCGGCCAGGTGGGAGAGATCGACCGATCGTCCTTAGCTGACAGCGGAGTTGAGTTGGGACGCGCTACCGGTTATCTTGAGCTTGATTTCGGGCGCTTTCTGAAAGCGATTCCGCCTCCTCACATGGTTAAACCGATTTCGCAGTTCCCTTCCGCGGCAGTCGACTTGGCTTTTGAGGTACCTGATTCTATTAGTGCCTGGGACATAGAAAGAGTTTTGGCCAGTGAGGCGAGTGAGCATGTAATGGCTGTCCGGCTTTTCGACGTTTTCAGGGGCGGTTCGCTCAAGTCTGGATACCGTTCTCTGGCCTTTTCGGTGGTCATGTCTGCGATGGACCGTACGCTTTCTGAAGAAGATATAGGTGCCATTCGGATGAAGTGTATTAATGTGGTCGAAACTCGATTTGGTGCGAAAATTAGAAGCTAACTGTGTTGCATAATAATGCAGAAGTCTGTATGATTAAAATATGAAATCAGTAGTGATTGGCGCTTCCGGCTACACAGGCGCGGAACTTTTGAGAATACTCGCACTGCATCCAGATTTTGAGGTTGTTTCTGCTGGCGCTTCGGGAAATGCCGGGCAATTGGTTTGCGATCTATATCCATCCCTCCTGCCCTACTATGACGGTGCAACTTTTAGCGAGGTTGATTCACTGGTAAGTGATCTGGCGAATCGGATTCAAAAGGTGGATGTTGCTTTCCTGGCGCTTCCTCACGGACTCAGTCAAACGATTGTTCCGAGAATCTACGACAAGGTCGGATTGATTGTCGACCTCTCCGCCGACTTCCGTCTCGATGACCCCGAAGTTTACAAGGCCTGGTACAAGTCTGAGCATTCCGCTCCCGACTTTCTTGAGAGGGCCGTTTATGGCTTGCCGGAGCTTACTAGGGATGAGCTCAAAGGTGCTCGGCTGGTTGCGGCGGCAGGCTGCTACGTAACGTGTTCAACCCTTCCACTTGCGCCACTATTGTCGGGAGGTCTTATCGAGGATCATTCGATCATCATCGACGCTGCAAGCGGAGTCAGCGGGGCCGGACGCTCGGTGAAGTCGAATTACCTGTACGGCGAAGTGGGGGAAAACTTTTCAGCCTATGGTCTCAAAAATCACAGGCATACTCCGGAGATCGAGCAGAATCTCAAGGCAAAAGTGCTTTTTACCCCCCATCTGCTCCCGGCAGACCGGGGCATTCTGGCTACAACCTACTCCCATCCGACTTCACAGTTTCTAGAAAGACTGAAATCTGCCGCTGACCCTGAAAACTATGGAAGCGGTCTTGTGCTGGCCAAGCTGGCTGAAGCTTATGAAGGGGAGCCGTTTGTATTTGCCACCAAATCACCGCCTTCCATTAAATCGACTCGCGGTTCAAACAACGCCATGGTTTGGGGGACCTATGACCATAGAACTAATACCATCATCACCGTATCTGCGCTTGATAACCTGGTCAAAGGAGCATCGGGGCAGGCGATTCAGTGCGCGAATATTGCTTTGGGTCTGCCTGAGTCGGCGGGTCTTGGTTCGCTAGGTCTCTATCCATAATTTTGAAAGGCTATACATGAGCGTCTTATTTGCAGAAGGATTCCTGGCGGCCGGATATGCCTCCGGGATCAAGGAATCTGGTGGCCTTGATTTAGCCCTAGTCGCAGTGGCCGGAGACAAACCTGCTTCGGCCGGGGCCACCTTTACTCGGAATCTGGCAGCCGCCGCGCCGGTCCAGGTGTCTAAAGATCACTTTGCCGGGTCGTCACATAAAATTTCAGCGGTGATACTTTCGAGCGGCAACGCCAATGCCGCTACCGGATCCAAGGGACTAGCGGACGCCAATTTGATGTGCGATCTAGTTGCTAACGGCTTAGGGGTTTCTGCCGAGAGTATTCTCGTATGCTCTACTGGCCTTATTGGTATCCCGATGCCTACCGACAAAGTCCAATCCGGGGTCCCAGAGCTGGTAAAGCTGTTGGGGCCAGCTCCGGCCAATGGGTTAAGTGCTGCACGAGCCATTATGACAACTGATACCAAAGAGAAGCTGGTCGCGATTGAGGGCTCAAATTTCAGGCTGGGCGGCATGGCCAAAGGTGCGGCAATGCTGGCGCCCAATATGGCGACAATGTTGGCAATTCTGACAACTGATGCAGCTATCTCCGACGAGGACATGAATGCATGTTTAACGAAGGCCGTCGAGAGCTCGTTCAACCGATTAGTTATAGACGGTTGTACTTCCACAAATGATACCGTTATATGTCTGTCCTCCTCGAAGGCTGGAAAGGTGGACCTAGACGAATTTCAGTCGGTATTGACGCAGGCATGTTTGTCTCTGGCGATGCAGATGGCCCTCGATGCCGAAGGTGCCACCAAGTGTGTCACCGTTAAAGTTGTTGGCGCTGCCAGCGATGCGCAGGCTGAGATGGCGGCCAGAAAGGTTGCGGCTTCCCAGCTGGTGCAGTGTTCGTTTTACGGAGCTGATCCATATTGGGGGCGCCTTGCCTCGGAACTTGGGAGCAGCGGTGCCGAGTTCGACATCAACCAGCTAGAGGTGATGTATGGCGGGACGGTGGTGGCCAGGTTTGGCGTCACAGTTGCCTACGACAATCAGGCGCTGAAACAATACATGATGGAGCGTGATCTCGAAGTGACCTGTAACCTTGGTCTGGGAAACGGTAGTGCCTTTACTATAACTACCGATCTCACACCTGGTTACATAGCAGAAAATATGAGGACCTCGTAGATGTCGCATGAAGCGCAGAATCTCAGGCTTGGCGAGATCGAGAGCGCCTGGCAAAAGAGCGAGGTGCTGGTCGAAGCACTCCCGTACATACGTAGGTTTACGGGCAAGGTGGTGGTCATCAAATATGGCGGAAATGCCATCTTTGATGCGTCCTCGGGGGTTGACGAAAGTCTTGAGTCCTTTGCCAAGGATATTGTGCTCATGCACTCAGTGGGGATACTGCCCATTGTGGTTCACGGAGGTGGACCACAGATTGGGGACTACCTGAAGCGCCTGGGCAAGAGTTCGGAGTTCGTTGACGGGTTAAGGGTGACTGACGCTGAAACTTTGGAAATTGCCCGGATGGTGTTGGTGGGCAAGGTGAACCCCGAAATTGTCACGGCCATAAATTCGCTGGCTTCGATCGCCGTGGGCTTGTCAGGGTCCGATGCCGGTCTCATACTCGCTTCTCCCCATTCTAGCGAGCACGGATTCGTTGGAAAAGTGGACGTCGTAAATCCGGCAATCTTGGAGAAGCTGCTCTCGCAGGGTTTGGTACCCGTCGTTGCGACAATCGGAGTGGATGCCAAAGGCCAAGCGTACAACATAAATGCCGACTCAGTTGCCGGCGCCGTTGCCGCTGCGATCGAAGCGGAAAAATTGATCTATCTGACCAATGTCGATGGTATTCGAATGGCGGCAGATGATCCTTCCACGCTTATACGCCAAATCGACGCCGCAGGATTGAGGGCGCTGATAGCCGGCGGCGTAGTTTCCGGAGGAATGATCCCGAAGGTTCTGTCGTGCCTGGATGCAATTGAGAATGGTGCGAAGTCAGCACACATCATCGATGGCACCAGGGATCATGCTTTACTGGTCGAAATATTCACCGACATGGGAATCGGAACAATGATTCGGTCAAGTTATTTGGACGTGATTAGGAAGGAGGTTGGATGATGGACCAGTCTCTAGTAGACTACTTTGACTCGCTCGACAGCATCGATCCGGTGGGCCTTTCGGAGTCGGCCCTGATGCAAAACTACGGCAAGCAGTCGGTGTGTCTTGTCCGAGGAAATGGCGCATGGGTCTATGACTCAGACGGCAAGGCTTACCTGGACTTTCTTTCAGGCATTGCCGTGGCATCGCTAGGTCACGCACACCCGAAGATCGCCGCTGCGATAACCCTTCAAGCGGACAAGCTGCTACATGTGTCTAACATCTTTGCCAATGAGGTTGGCCCCAAGGTTGCGGCTATGCTCAATCGCCTGATTCTCATGGGATTTCCCGAGGAGTCCAATGGAAGAGTGATCTTTGCCAATTCAGGTGCCGAGGTGAACGAAGCCGCAATCAAGCTGGCAAGAAAGTACGGCCTGGAAAGCAAACGTCATCATATTATCACTACAGTCGGGTCATTCCACGGACGGACCATGGGTGCACTGAGCGCAACAGGACAACGGTCGAAACAGACCGCCTTCGAGCCGTTGTTGCCCGGATTTACGCACGTGGAGTGGAACGACGTTTCCGCTATCGAGGCTGCGATAACCGGCGAGACCATTGCGGTCATGCTGGAACCGATCCAAGGGGAACGCGGCGTAGTCGATCCCTCCCCAGGTTATTTAGAGGAAGTTCGCAAACTGTGTAGCGCTAGCGGGCTTCTTCTGATCATGGACGAGGTCCAAACCGGGCTCGGCCGAACCGGGGCCTGGTTTGGCTTTCAGCACCACGCAATCTTGCCGGATGTCGTAACGGTCGCCAAGGCGCTCGGTTCAGGGATGCCAATAGGAGCCTGTTGGGCACGAGACAGCGTGGCGCGAGCGTTCACCGCCGGAGATCATGGATCAACTTTTGGTGGCCAGCCCTTGGCTGCTTCGGCGGCGCTTGCCACAATTCGTGAAATGATCGAGATCGATGCACCCAACCGGGCGCAGGAACTTGGTGAGCGCATTGTCAAAAATCTCGATGGTAATCCGGAGATCCTGCGAATATCTGGCTCCGGCTTGCTGCGGGGATTGAATTTGATGCGACCGGTGGCAAAGCAAGTCGTCGAGATAGCAATGGGCAAGGGACTGATTTTGAATGCAATCGGCGACAGCGTCATTCGTCTTGCCCCGCCGCTCATAGTGTCCTCGTCGCAAATCGACAGTGCGTGCGATCTAATATCCGCATCGCTCGGAGAGGTGCAATGAAGCACTTTTTGGAAATAGATGATCTTTCAAAGGAAGAGATTGCAGAGGTGCTCGAGCTCTCAGAGCTTGTAACACCTCCAAGAGTTCTGTCTGACGTGTCAGTTGGCCTTGTGTTCGAGAAGCCGTCTCTGAGAACCCGCAACTCTAGCGAGACGGCGGTTTACCAGCTTGGCGGGCTGCCCGTTTCAATGGTTTCGGGTGAGGTGGGGATCGATAGGCGAGAGTCCGCCGAAGATATCGCGCGGACTCTGGCGAGTTATCACAGGTTCATAGGAGCACGAGTATTTGCCCATTCGACCCTCGACCGGATGGCTAAAGCCATTGATGCGGCGGGTTCTGAGACCGGCGTAATAAATCTTCTGTCAGATCACTCGCACCCGTGCCAGGCGCTAGCAGATTTGGCTACGATCCGAAATCATTTCGGATTTAGACCTGGCGTCAAGGTGGCGTACATTGGGGATTCGAACAATGTGGCCAGGTCTCTCACAATCGGCTGTCTTATGACAGGTCTGGATGTAGCCGTCGGATCCCCGGAGTCATACGGATTTGATGATTCGGAGAGAGCAAGGTTTCAAGCCCTTGGCAATGTAACTTTTTTCAGTGATCCTCGCGATGCTGTCAATGGAGCCCAGGTCGTATACACCGATGTCTGGGCATCTATGGGCAAGGAGGAAGAGCATCAACAAAGACTCAGAGACTTTGTGGGGTTTACCGTCGATTCGGACCTCATGTCCAAGGCGAGCGAAGATTCGATTGTGATGCACTGTCTTCCCGCGCATGATGGCGAAGAGATCTCAAGAGAGGTATTGGAGTCAAGGGCGTCAGTGGTTTGGGAGCAGGCGCGAAATCGTATGAACGTGATGAGAGGGCTTTTCTTATTCATGAGCGGCGTGAGGCCAAGGAGTTAGAAGTGGCAAAGAATCAGCGTCAGCATAAGATTGCGAAGATACTTGAAAGTAACGTGGTCACCTCCCAGGCCCAACTGGTGGAATTGCTGGCAGAAGAGGGCGTGATTGCAACGCAAGCGACTGTGTCGAGAGATTTGGAGGAGCTGGGCGCTATCAAAGTGCGCATGTCGGGCCGCGATAGCGTATATGCGGTTCCAGAGCTTCCGAAGGATCAAGCGACGCCGGAAGAGCATTTAAGAAGAGTCATGTCTGAATGGGTAGTTGAAGTAACCCATTCTTCAGTGATCGTACTTCTACGAACCCCACCTGGTTGTGCCCATGTCGTGGCCTCGGCTCTGGATAGGTCGCAAATGAAGGAATTCATTGGAACCGTTGCCGGCGACGATACTGTGATGGTTATAGCAAATGAGGATTTGGGGGGCGAGAGCGTCGCCACCGCCATGCGCCTGTTGGCTGGACTTTAGGGTGGGATTTAACGAGACGTATCGGCAATAGTGCCGCATGGCGAAGATTGTAGATCTGTAGAAATCAAGCTGATGGAGAGAGCGGATGTCAAAGGGAAGAGTAATACTTGCTTATTCAGGCGGACTCGATACCTCGGTATCGGTCAAGTGGATCTCGGAGGTTCACGATCTGGAAGTCATAGCAATGGCTGTCGACGTTGGCCAGGGTGAAGACTTCGAGGTTATTCGGAGCCGGGCCCTTGCTGCCGGCGCGGTCGAGGCGGTGGTCGTCGATGCCAAAGAGGAGTTTGCGAGAGATTTCATAATGCCGGCGCTATTCGCCAATGCGATGTACGAGAACAAGTATCCTTTGGTGTCGGCACTTTCCCGACCTGTGATAGCCAAGCATCTCGTGGCGGTCTCCAAGGAATTTGGTGCTCAGACGGTAGCTCACGGATGTACAGGCAAAGGGAACGATCAGGTGCGGTTCGAAGTATCGATTCGAGCGCTCAGGCCTGACCTGGAAATACTGGCACCTGTTCGCAACTGGGGGCTTTCCAGGGAAGACTCAATTGAATATGCCGCAAGACATAATATTCCGATTCTCGCCACCAAGGAGAAGACTTATTCCATTGATCAGAATCTGTGGGGCAGAGCGATCGAGGCTGGAGAAATGGAGGATCCCTGGATCAAGCCTCCCGTGGGGATCTATCAGACTACGGTGCCCAAAGTTATCGAGCCCTCTTCGCTGGTGATCTCGTTCGAGTCCGGAATACCCAAGGCACTTGACGGCAAGAATATGGGACTCGTGGAACTGATCTCAGAGCTGAACGCGATAGTTGGATCCTATGGCTTTGGTCGAATAGACATGGTCGAGAATCGCCGGGTAGGGATCAAGTCGCGCGAGGTCTATGAAGCCCCGGCAGCTCTGGCTTTGATTATGGCTCATGCTGATCTTGAGGATCTGACTCTTGAACGCGATCTGTCCCACGAGAAAATGAGGCTGAGCCCAAGATGGACAGAGCTTGTGTACGACGGACTGTGGTACTCACCCCTGAAAGAAGCCATTGATTCGTTCATGCTCTACACTCAGCGGTTTGTGACCGGCGATGTGAGGCTTTTGCTTGAACCGGGGCACGTGGCTGTAGAAGGACGACGCTCGCCGGTAGGTTTGTACGACTACGAGCTGGCTACTTATGATCCAGCTGATGCCTTCAGGCATCAGGATGCCGAGGGCTTTGTCAGACTCTGGGGCCTTGGCGTCCAGACATGGTCACGAAAACAACTTGGTGCAGACTAGGTTAATAGGGCTTTTCAGCCGGACCAGTGTTCTCCTGAAATGCTGGAAAATGCAGTTGATGGAAATTTAAGGTGGACAAATGACCCTTTGGCATGGAAGATTTGGGGGTACTCCATCGTCGGAGTTGCTCGCGTATACTCAGTCGCTTAGTTTCGACAAGCGTCTTGCTCACGACGACGTGACGTGTTCCAAGGCGCATGTCAAGGGTCTTGGCTTTGCCAAGATTATTACCGAAGAGGAAGTTCAGCTTCTCCTGGCAACACTGGAGGAGGTTGAGGCTGAACTAGACAGCGGTGAATTCAGGTTCGAGTATTCCGATGAGGATATCCACACGGCGATCGAGCGTCGCGTTACAGAGTTGGCCGGAGATGCAGGGGCTAAGCTGCACACCGGAAGAAGCCGCAACGACCAGGTGGCTACCGACCTGCGTTTGTTTGCTAAGCGCGAGCTTGCAGGTGTGTGTGCCAGGATATTGGACTTTCAACGCCTGTTGTTTGGTCTTGCCGAATCTGCTGAAGATGTTTACCTTCCTGGTTACACGCATCTTCAGAAGGCTCAACCGATTTTACTTTCGCACTATTTCCTTGCCCATGGCTGGGCGTTGGCCCGGGATTTCGATCGTTTGGTCGGGACGATTGCGCGTTTAGACGTGTCACCGCTTGGTGCTGGCGCTCTCGGGGGCTCATCGCTGCCGCTTGACCCTGATTTTGTCTCACGCGAACTGGGTTTTGCCAGAAGGTTCGAGAACTCACTTGACGCGGTCTCCGATCGGGATTTTGTGGCCGAAATCCTTTTTGACCTGGCTCTGCTGGGCATCCATCTTTCGAGGATCGGAGAGGAGGTGGTCCTGTGGTCGACCGAGGAGTTCGGTTATCTCCGCCTTGATGATGCCTATTCCACCGGATCATCCATGCTCCCGCAGAAGAAAAATCCGGATATAGCTGAGCTCGCGCGAGGAAAGTCCGGAAGGGTCATTGGTTCATTAACTGGCTTTTTGACCACGTTAAAAGGACTACCGCTTTCCTACAACAGGGACCTTCAAGAAGACAAGGAGCCTCTTTTTGATTCCCTCAATCAGATTTCTCTCGGTATTTCTTCGCTATCTGGGCTTCTGTCCAGCGCGGGATTTGATTTTTCAAGGATGCGGAGAGCGGCGGATTCGCCCTACCTTTGCGCCATAGATTTGGCTGAATGGCTGGTGGCCAAGGGGATACCTTTCAGGAAGGCTCACGCGATAGTTGGCGGGTTGGTGAGGGATTCGTTGGAACGCCACGTTGATCTGGGTGAACTAGTCGAGGCGCATCCGCAGCTTGGATTGGAGGCTGCTGAGTTATTAATGCCGGGCGTATCGGTTGAGCGAAGGCAAACTCTTGGAGGATCAGGAATCGAAGCCGTGAAAATTCAGCTGGATAGATTTGATGCGCTAGTCACTGGAGAAGAGACCAGGCTTGAGTCGTTGGTGTCACACTAGCTCTCACGATCTTAGTGGGCGCTCATCCGGTTTTTGCTTGCCTTGCAAGGCATTTCCAACCTATGGTTGTACAACCTTATGAATCCAGAAAGTTACTTTTGCGGTGATCATTCGGCAATGACCTGACACGTAGCAATCCACGAAAGTAGTCACAAAAAGTGAAAATTTATCGCCTCGCCAGCAAAGTCTTAGTTTTCTTTGTCCTATCGTTTTCAATCTCAAGTTCGACATATTCAACTTGGCTGCACAGCGGCTCTCAACCGCCTTCAGCTACGGTCGCTTACTCGACGCCGCCGGTAGTTGGCTACGGTGCCGCGCAACCGTTTGCGGCTGATCAGTCGGTCGTGCCATCATCTTTGGTGGTAGGTATGACAATGACCCCGAATGGAAACGGCTATTGGTTGTTCACTGCAACCGGTGAGGTTTTCTCATATGGTGACGCCGCTAATTTCGGATCCGCATCAAGTCTCGCGCTTTATGGTCCGATTGTCGGAATGGCCGCAACGCCTGACGGCAAAGGCTACTGGTTGGTGGGGTCCGACGGCGGGATCTTCACCTTTGGGGACGCAACGTTCTACGGCTCGATGGGCGGCAAGATTCCGTCGGTTCCAATTGCCGCAATTGCTTCAACCGCTAGCGGCAACGGATATTACTTGTTGTCCCCGGATTCGTTCAACTACCAGTTCAAACCAAATCAGGGAGAACGGGTGGTTTCTCAGTCGGATGCAATCATCAGCGTAGCTGAATCGCAGATTGGCCCGACGACAGCGCCGGGCAGTTTTTGTAATCCCTATGGACCATGCGAGGAATGGTGTTCGCTTTTTGCAAGCTGGGCTTGGAACAAAGCTGGCATTCCAGCTCCAGAATACGGCTTCACAGGGAATTTGTACGATTGGGTTGCGCAACACCAGCGAGATCTGGCACCTTCCGACATGCCCGCGGCCGGTGATTTCGTCTTTTATGGATCCGGCCCTGGATCTGCAGCGACGTCTGTACATATGGGAATTGTGGTGCAAACTTGGGGCAATGGCAGCCTGCTCACGATCGAAGGGGACTCGGGGCCCGGAAATGCGGGATATCTCGGTGTGACTGTGAATGGGCCATTCCTTGCGTCCCATTCTCTCGAGTACAACGGCGACCCGATCTATGGATATGGGGAGCCGCTGAACTAAGCAGGTTCAAATAGAGTTGGTAGTGGTAGCGAAAGTGAACTCAGCGTCACCTGTTATGGTGACAAAGCCCAGTTGGAGGGATTAATTCGTTGCCACGGGCATGGTCAGCCTCGCTGGGATCGACGAAGGTAATTTGCAGGTAGACGAGTGCAATATCAACCCTAGATTCAGAATGCGGGAAGGTGAAAGAGCCTCTTAAGATTTCGTGTGAGCCTTGGACGTGCGCGGCGCCCGCGAGGGCGCTGCTGCGTGAGCCATCAATTGAGGTTGCCCCAGCAGTCCTAGGAATGATGATTGCAAATCGCGACTGGGGACTAATCATCACTGAAGTCGAGGCCTATGCCGGTTCAGAAGACGCTGCGTCGCACGCCTTCAGGGGTATGTCACAGAGAAATAAGTCCATGTTCGCAGATGGAGGGACTCTATATGTCTATCTGAGCTATGGCATCCACAAATGCATCAATATTGTTACCAGCACTATGGGCGATGGGCAGGCAGTATTGATCAGGTCCGGAATAGGCGTCTCAAACATAATGGAAAATAGCAGAAACCCAAAGATTTATGCCGGAGAGCTTGTTAAGGGTCCTGGCCGGGTCGGTCGGTTGCTTGGCGCGCAACTTACTGACGACGGCATCGATCTGCTTAGTTCAAGAGCCTGGAAGCTTTTGGATACTAAGGAGTGTTTAGCAGTGGGGGAAATGCCAATATCCAGGTCTGCGAGGGTTGGAATTTCCAAAGCCTGCGACGTTGAATGGCGGTTCGAAATTGACTTTTTTGGCGATAATCGGACGAGGAGCTGAGTAGTCCGGCCACAGTCGGCGGGGTGGACAGGAAGTCCCGGCAGCCCTGGAGTTTCTAAGGCTTCACTCAGGTCTGTTGCAGGAAGTCGTCGTAATCTAATTCTTGCCGGGTCGACTAGATTTGAGAGCAACTTTGGGTTGCGACGCCGAAGTGTGACATTTCCCTTTGAACTCATCGACTGGGGGCAGTGGAGATATTTAGCATCGGGGTATTTCGTTGAGCATTTCGTCTGAAAATGAGTTGATTCTTGCAGTCGATGACAATCCCGCAATTACCGAATTGATCCAGCGGGGTCTGTCACTAATCGGATACAAGGTTGAAGTGGCTTCAACTGGCGAGGAGGCCCTTTTCAAGGCGACGACTTGCAAATTCAGCTTGATGGTCCTGGACCTGATGATGCCCGACCTCGATGGATTCCAGGTGATCGAAAGGTTGCGCAGGGCAGGCAAGGACCTGCCGGTGTTGTTCCTCACGGCGAGAACCGAGACTCAGGACAAAATCACGGGTTTGTCATTGGGTGCTGACGATTACATTACAAAGCCATTTTCTCTTGAGGAGCTCGCCGAGAGGGTGAAAGCAGTATTGAGGCGCTACCGAGGAACGTCGGCAGTCAATATCAAGACCCGGCTCCAGTTCGGAAATCTAGTTTTGGATGAATCGATGCATCAGGTGATGCGCGGAAATATCGAGATTGATTTGACTCCTACTGAGTTCAACCTTTTGGCCTATCTGATGGAAAATGCAAATGTAGTTGTGAGCAAGGCGCAGATACTGTCCAAGGTTTGGGGCTACGATTTTGACGGGAGTGACGGCGTGGTGGAGTCCTACGTGAGCTTCCTGCGAAGGAAGATCGATTTCACGGAACCGCAGCTATTACACACTGTCCGCGGAATCGGATATAGCCTAAGATTACCTAGATAGATTAAAAACCTGCAGGTGAGAATCCCGGTGATAAAATTTCGAAGAAATCCAAGATTGCTTTCGCTATTTTTCTCTTCGCTGAAGGGCCGGATCATCCTCGGGGTGACGGTCTTGGTCATAGCAGGTATCGCCGTATCCGACGTGATTGGTATAGTAAGGATGCAATCGTTCCTGTCTACTCGGATCGATCAGCAGATAAACAGTGTTCTCACAAGTACCAAACGCCTCACTTCACGTCTGCAGCGCGTCGAATCCACTACTAGTGGCCA
>DAHVRV010000049.1:0-9098 GCA_027322285.1 Actinomycetota bacterium | reverse complement strand
CCGTTCTACCAGAGCCATGTGAAACATCTATCGCTCTATAAGGGGGATAGATCAGGACCCATGACCCTCCGTTAGCTCGGTTCCATAATGTCCCGCTCACAGTGTAGGCAATCCCGCCGTATGGGGTGGATGGCGCAAGGTCTGATATGGCGGTTGAACTTATTTCCTGCGCTCCGGGCAGAAATTGGATCCCAGCCCAACGCCTTCCCCCATCGACCGTCTTTAGCGCCCCGCCTCTCGAAGCGCGGCCAAGCACCAGGTATCCGACCGAAGAACTCGTAAAGCGGATCTGTTGGATATACCCCATTATCGGCAGACCCCCCGAAGGCGCTGTTGTTGTAGTTGGGGATGGAAACGGGGGTGAGGCAGAAACTTGATTCCAGTCCTTTCCTCCGTCGGTGGTTTCAAATAGCCACTTTTGCTGCATCCCGGTTCCCGGCTGTGAGCCGAAGACAAACCAGCCAACCTGTCTTGAGATAAAAGAAAAGCTTGAGTATCTGATGCCGTATACCCCCTGCTGGGGAAAACTTGAATTCGCAGCTTGGGTCCAGGTGCGTCCCCCATCCGAAGTAAGCAGCATTTCTGTGCCGTGTATAGCTCCAGGTAACGACGGAGCGGCCGCAACGCCGTTCGCTCCGTCGAAGAAGTGGACCTGGGAAAGCTGAGCCGCTGAAACCAGACTCCAGTTCCTTCCACCATCAGTCGTCGCATACAGCAGTGAGGCAGCTTGTCCGCCTGTACCCTGAACAAGTGCAAACCCAAGCTCGAGTGTAGGAAAATCGAGTTGAACCACGACTCCGGCAACTGTACCTAGGTATGTCCACGGTGCTTTTGGCTGTAGGCGCTCATAGATGCTGGACTTGTTTCCATTGGATTGTGCCGCGACGATGAATCCACCTGAGGAAATGTAGGTTGGACCAGTTCCAAGGACATTCGGAGATGAACCTGAGTGAAAAATAGCCGGGGTGGAGTCGGAAAGCTTGACGTTCACTTGGGCAGTCACTGGGCCTGGGGATTTCAGTTGCGGAAGTGAAGCGAGCGAGGACTGAGCAGATGAATGGCCACAGGATGAAAGCGATATCACACACGCAATACTGGCTAAAAAACCGAGAACACTGTGATGCTTTGGAGCCAATCTAAATTTCATCCGGCCCTTGATCAATGACCTGTTCCCCTCGCCGAGTACTTCCCGGCAAAGCATACCAGCAGGACGGAGACGCGAGAGTGGAGTTTTGCGAGGATGGTTAAATGTCTCGATCCAACCTTTGACTTTTTGTCAACGTAATTGTGTATTTGATCAGCAATTTCTCGTCAGGTTCCGTGAGAGCTGAAGCGTTAGTCATCTGTTCGCGACCTTCTACTCAAGAGATCACGGAGACTCGTGGTCGAACTTTGTGGGATCCCCAGTCGCAAGCGTCCGGAACTCAAATAAGTTATGATTTGGGTCATGGCCCGATTCATTCGAACTTGCGGAAGGTCTGGGGCCCCGCTCCTTTCCAATTGTGGAGCCTCTAGGTGGATAAATTGCAGCTTCACATTTCGGATGCACAGCCTGTCTGGTTCCCGTAAGATGAGACTCCTTGTTGTCGGCTTGGCACTGCTAGCTGCCAGTTGTGGCGCCAGCGGGAATACGCCTGTCGGTGAGCCTGCGTCGACTACGACCAGCAGCACTGCGTCGTCTGTGCCAAGGCTTATCGTCTCCCCGAGCACCGATCTTGTCGGCGGGCAGCAGCTGCAGGTTAGCATTGCCGGGTTCCCCCATGATGCCACTGTCATGGTCTACCAGTGCGCGAGTGCCGCATCGGTCACCCACTCGAATACTTGCAGTGGTCCCATCTTCCTGTATACCGCAAGCAGTGGAGGTGCATCGGGGCCGTTCATCGCGCAACCGTCGGTGGGTGGCGCGCAATCGAGGACGACGTGTCAGGATCAGTGCGTCTTGGTTGGCGTGGTGATCAAGGAGGGCGCAAAAGTGCCCCCAAGTCCCGCACCGATGGCCACGTCTACGTTGTCATTCTCAGCCACGGGTACACCGGGCCTAAAAGATGCATTTCTACAGGACTTGAGCTGGATAAGTACAACCGAGGGTTGGGCGATGGCTTCCCAGCCATGTGCCACGGGTTTGTGCGTCAGACTCGCAAACACCACAGACGGCGGGGCACATTGGCAGCCGCTACCCGATCCGCCTGCCCTAGTCCAGGGGGGTCCCGTCAACTGTTCCAAGGCGGTCTGCGTGAGTCACGTACGTTTTGCCAGTTCAACCATCGGGTATCTGTTCGGGCCTGGGTTGTTGATGACCACCAATGGAGGTCATACCTGGCAGGTGCAGCATGGTCCGAATGTGGAGGCGTTGAAAGTCTCGCGTGGCAAGGTATTTCGTATCGCCTACAACCAGGGGGGGTGTCCCGGTCCGTGCGAACCAACCCTGCAAGAGACAGTGCCTGGCTCCACTTCTTGGAAGACACTGATTAGCCAGCTCACCAGCCCGGACCGTAGTGCCACTGCGCAGATCGTCAGCTCTGGTTCAACCATACTTGTTGCCCTCTACGGGAGCTCGGCCGGACCTGTGTTGGCACAGGCTATTGTCTACCGCTCGACCGACAATGGTGTTTCGTGGCAAAGTATGAACGATCCCTGCTCTGGTCTTGGCCCTAGCGGGAAAGCGCAAGAGGAGGACCTCATTGACCTGGCCGCAGCACCACAAGGTTTCTTTGCCGGCCTATGCAGTCCACATAGCGGGTTCGCTACCTTCGTCGTCAGCTCTGGCAATGACGGACAATCTTGGAATATTGCCGGCGTTCTGCCTAAGACGCAGGATCTGACCCAGATTGCGGCAGCAAGTCCTTCTGTCATTGCTGTTTGTACTGGTTCAACCGGGGGCAGTGGAGCTTTTACTACTCAAGTCCTGGTTTCGACTGACGGAGGCCAGCACTGGACTACCGCAGCCACGGAAACACAGCAGATCACTCAATTGGGTGTCCCTGCCTGGCTCGGATTTGAAACTTCACTGGTCGGTAGATGGATCGGTGGACCCCACACGTTATGGAGTACCAATGATGGTGGGCTGCACTGGACGCGAACCACCTTCAGCTGAGTCCTTCGGTCCGCTGGATACCTGAACATCCTGAAGCTGGTAGCCACTGGGATTCATCGCGCCCCTTTCAGCTAGAAGCTTGCCCATGTCATTTCCTGGGATCTGCTGTCTTTGCAAAGCGAATGAGCAACTGGTGGATGCTTGTCCCATTTTGATGGATTCAGATGAGAATCGGCGATAGTGGTGAGACGGAGCGCAACCGCACGTGTTGCCGGTTCATAGAATCATAGTTCGAACACCATATCTCTAGCTCATTGTCGTCCTCCAGTTCCTCACGACAATCTGCATTTCCAGAAACCCCTCTGCATTCGCTGCCCACGCCTCCGTATTGCCCGTACACATGTAAAGCAGCGAATGCCAAATGGCTAAAATGAACATCACGAAACCCATGAGAAAGTCGAAGAGGCTCTCTGTCCGACGCACAACGTCGACCTTTGGGAATCGCCGGAGAAATTTCACTGTCAGGCCAAATCAGATGATGAAACCCCGTGTCCGGTGGAAATCTCACGGAGATATGGCAGTCATGAGGTCACCAGAGCGGAACTTGTTGAGCTTGTTGATGGCATGCCACTGCTATGGGATCTCAACAGAAAGAATGGCTCTGGGACATACAGGGTGCGTGGGTACTAGGACTGGGACAACAACCAGTTTGTGGTCGAGCCATTTGAAAGTTGGCAGTAGTGCAATAGCTATACATCCCAAGGCCACCCGGTGTCAATTTAGGGTATACCCCAGTCCGACGTCTGAGATGGTTATGAAATTGTGTCGGGATAGGGTCCATTTGCCTATTTTCTTACACCCCAATAACAAGGTCATAGACCCTAAAACGACACTTTCGAGATTGGAGAGACTTCCGTGACCGGTCAACGTGTCGGCTATGTTCGCGTAAGCACTTTGGACCAGAATCCCGAACGGCAACTGGATCAGGTGAACTTGGACAGGATCTTTACCGACAAAGCTTCGGGCAAAGACACCTGTCGTCCTCAACTTGCAGAGTTGCTCGCCTTTGTGCGCGAAGGAGACTCAGTAATAGTCCATTCAATGGATCGCCTGGCGAGAAATCTCGACGACCTGAGAAAGCTGGTGCAACAACTCACTCAACGCGGTGTCCGTGTCGAGTTCCTGAAGGAATCCTTGACCTTCACCGGCGACGATTCGCCAATGTCACAACTACTGCTCTCCGTGCCGGGAGCCTTTGCTGAGTTTGAACGAGCACTGATTCGCGAGCGCCAAAAGTAGGGTATCGCTTTGGCAAAAAGTCGAGGGACCTATAGAGGACGCACCAAGATCCTGAGCAGCTACCAAATAACCAACCTGAAACAGAGAGCGGAGGCCGGGGAGCCAAAGGCGATGCTGCCCAGAGAGTTTGGCATCAGTCGCGACACATTGTACAGGTATCTCAAGCCCAGGTAATTGGATCAGAGAGTGTGAGCCAGGCTGTAAAGGATGAGCCCTATTGACCATCGAATTGAGGGTAAATGCATGCGAATAACCAGGTAGAGAGCAGTTTTATAAAGTACATATATCCTATTTGACCATGTTGATGGTAGCTTGATAAAGCAGCTAAAGATGAATTTGTCTCTCAAAATCTTGGGGGTGAAGGACAGCTAGAAATGTGAGGCGGTCACATTTTAGCGGATTCTAGAAAGCAAAGATCCTGGTAGTTATGCGTGCTCATATTTTGGTCATTCCGTCGACGCAAATGCCACCCCGAAGAGATGGCACTACGGGGAAGTAGCCGGGCCGGAGATTCCGTTTGAAACTGACACCGTAATCCTCGATCCTAGAGGAATCCGAGAGCCTGCAGCTGGTTCCTGGGATACAACTTGGCCAGCTGTGACCGAAGCGCCAGGTAGTACTTGGGTAGTCATGATTAGGCCCAGGGATAAGAGTGCACTGGCAGCTTGTGCTTCGGTCAGACCCACGATGTTCGGAGTAGTGATCACCTTTGTTGGCTCCACATATACTTTGCGGATTGAGGTCGAACGGTGCGCAATGCCTACAACAAAACCAAAACTGAGGCAACCTCCAAAAAGAACGGCTAGTCCGATCAAAACGACGACCAGAGAGCGAGAAAGACGCTTGCGTTTCTGGCTAGCCTGACCGTCCATGGCCTCGGCCGCAATGTCATCGGGCTGCCCGACTCGGTCTAGAAGTTCTCGGATGGCTGCCTCTGATTGGTCGGACAGCTCAGCGCGCGCTTCCTTTAGATGTTCATCAATTTCCGCCACGAGTTGTCGGCGGCGAGACTCGGGAAGCCTACCCAAAGCCACGTCGAGACGGTGGAGGTAGTCGGCGATGATTTGGTCGATATCAGCAGTCGTCATTCCTGACCCCCTATGCCCATTAGTGCGTCAACACTGTTCCGGAATCTCTGCCACTGGATCACGAAAGTCTCTAGGGCCAAGCGCCCGTCATCTGTAAGGCGATAGTACCGACGAGGCGGTCCTTGCTGGGACTCTTGCCAGAAAGTGTCAACGAGTCCATCTTGTCGGAGTCGGGCGAGCAAAGGATAAACCGTGCCCTCACTTGTTACTAGGCCATCTGCATCGGAAAGGGCTCGGGTCAGTTCGAAACCGTATCTGTCGCCGCTGCGCAATAGTGCTAAGACACAATACTCGATAGCACCGCGCCGCATTTGCGTCATCACGTTAGTTGCACTGCCTGCTACCATGCCTCACATAGTAGCAGAATTATCTGCCACTATGTGATGATCACGTCCTTATGCGCAGCTTTACGAAATAAAGTCAAAGCTTCTGATGATTGGGCTTATGCTTCGAAAGAGACAAAAACTTATCTGGTAAGCCTGCCAGGGGCTTCGAAAACCTTGACACGCCCAAGCATGGTAACCGGCCTAACCTCATTTAATGTGTCTTTTCGAAAATGAGCAGAATGTTCCAGCATCACATGGGGGTTGATCCCACAGATGAACTAAAAGGAACCTATCATCAAAAGTGTCGAGGAATTCAATGCTGCACCAGTTGTTTTTCGTTGGAACAAGTTCGATCTTGGAGTGCCATAACCTGTATCTTGTTTAGTGGACCGGAGTACTAGCAACCCTGGTTACATCGTCCAAGTGGTGGCCAGCAACCAAGCCTCCGACAAGCCACCTCCTCCTACAGGGGAAAGCGACGTTGAGAGAGTTGACTTTGTATGTCACTCCTGGGAGCCTGTCAAGGGTCTTGACGACTGGGTTAGTCCCGTATATTGTCTAATCCGCGCCAATACCGACTAGCGGTCCTCACTCGTCCAGCGTAGCGTTCGTTAGGGAATCGACAGGTCAACGTGTTTGTGGACGTGTTCTCAAGTTGTAGTGATTGACGAGTCCTCGAACCAATCTGTTGAGTTCCATGCCCAACCGATGGCAACGCCACCAGCTCAATTCTACGAGATCGCCCTATGCCTCTAAAATATGACCGAGATATGCCAAGCCGAATGTCCAACCCAGCCCGAACTCACGAATTCAATCCCCATGTCGCACCACCATCGGCAGTACGATAGATCGGATACTCGGAACTGGCAAGAGCCCAGCCGTTTCCTCCCGCCGAAAATGCCATGGAAAATATGCCTTGGTTGGCCATCGTGGACGGCAGCGTGTAGCGAACAAATGAGTATCCGCCGTTAGTGGTGTGATAGAGATCATTACCGGCCCATACATAACCCTCTTGAGCGCTCAGGAAATCAACCCCACCAGGGGACAACCAATTTGCGATAAACTCATTCCAGGATTTCCCTCCGTTGGTTGAGTCATAAAGGTTCCAGTCCATTCGGTAGACATTCTTGGCCGGATTGTTGGTAACGGAAATCCTGGTTCCTCCCAATGCCCAAAGGTCGCTTTCAGAAATTGGATTGACAGCTAGAGGCCTGAAAGGAGTGCTCACCTTATTCCAGCTAGCGCCTCCGTTAGTTGTGCGGTCGATTGTCGCTGAACCGGCTGGAGCATTATTATTGACAACGACGAAACCCAAATTGGAATCGACAAACTTCCCCTGAAGCAAAGTACATCCCTTGGGTAGTGGAATCTGTTTCCACTTTGTGACACTATTACTCTGGTAAAGTCCACTGGTCCCAAGTGCCAAGAGTCTGCTTCCAAGCGGATCAAGCTCCATGACGCCGGTAGGAGCGCTGCCAAGTCGCTGGACGGAATTGGCGCCACCTACTAGCGAAATCCCCTGAGTGGGCGACAGCGCGTACAATCCAGTTGAACTCTCAGAGATGCTTTGTGCGCTATAGGGAGGATAGACCTGCGCCATCAGGCCTGAAGAATTGTCCTGCCAGAAAGTCGAATTGGCTGTCACAAACGAAAAATCTGTCCGACTCCAGGCCGAAAAGTCCACCACATTGCGTAGAGAGTGTGCACTCATGGGAGTTTCGCTCATAAGGTTCCAAGTCGATCCACCGTCGTCAGTGGCGTACATGCCTGACCGCATAAGGGACATAAAGCCCTGTTGGGGTGAGATGAATTGGAGCTGAGTCACGTAACCAGTCGCAGGCATTACTCCGCTAGTTGCCATGGCCTGGCCGCTAGAAAATTGAGCTTGGGCTACGAGGCTCCAGTTCGAGCCTCCATCTGTTGTTTTGTAAAGGTACTTATTCTCAGAGCCAGCTGAGGGTTGGATCCCAACAAGTAGCCATCCATCGCTAGGTGAACTAAAACTAAACGATCCGTATGTAGCTGCGGGATTGAGAGGGGATGGAACAAGTGACCAACTTCTGCCACCATTTGCAGTCTTATAGATTCCAGCCGAGAAAAGCTGTGGATTGGAGGAAGGAGCGCGAAGCATGGCGAAACCGGTTGTTGGAGTTAAAAACTTTATCGCGGAAATTGAACCAGCAAAAACCTGAATCCAGGTGATGCCACCATTAGTGGTCGAATAAAGGAAGTTGTCTGGTCCTCCATTGACGGGACGTGAAACAAGATAGCCGATATTGTTGGTGACAAAATCGATCCAAGATACGGCACCGGGGACAGATGATAGGGTCTTCCAGCTTATGCCTCCATTCTCACTTATCAAAAAAGATGAAGTGGAACCCGAACCATTCTGCTGCGACACGTAAACAATCGATTGAGATAGATAGAACGCATCATCTACCTGCTGTGCAATGTTTTTCCCGGAAACGATTAACGAGGTCTTGTTAGCCGATACATTAAGGGTGCTATCAAGCTTGATGACGGCGGTGGTAGCGCTGGACGGGTTCTGGGACGCTGCCGAAGTATTACCGCATGCTGCGATTATCGATCCAAAGCCGAGCAGTAATGCGATCCCTACATCTCTTCGCACCAGCACCCCTTAATTAGTCGTTTTGACATCTGTCAGCCAAATTGTCCACCCAAAATAGATTTGACGGTCCCGTTGACTGTTCCGACGGTAGATCAATTTTTGGGTACCGGTCAAAAGCAGAGAAATCCATGTCAGTCGCCGATCTCCCCCCGCCCTTCGTCTCTCCAACTTGGCTGGACCCATTCCGGTGAGGTCTGATCAGCGCTTTGTTGGAAGCCCTTTCCGGATTCAAATGATATGGGCCTTATACCAGTATTGGGATAGAGCCCATGTCCAGTCTCGGATCATCCATTGAGCGGATGAAGCAGGGTCGCGGGATCAGTTGTTTGGATGGAGCGTTGGCCGCCTTTCTTCTTTTCCTTAACTGGCTTAGCTACTTCCTTGCTGACCTTGGAGACCAAGCTTTTCAGAACTTCCACCTCGGCCTCCAACGCCAGGATGCCTTCCAGGCTTATTTCCACTATGGTCTGCGGTTTGCGTCCGGAATAGCCTTTCTCCACAGTAACGAGACCGGCACCTTCGAGCACCTGGATATGTCTTCCAAGGTTTCCGTCTGAAAGTCCTGTTGAGTTATGAAGAAGGCGAAAGTCAGCCCTTGACAGTTCATAAAGAACTGCAAGGATGGCGAGGCGACTTCGCTGATGTACTGCATCGGACAGGCTGATTACTGATTTCGGAGTTGTTTCATCTGACATTGGTCAATCACCTCTATGTTGATGGAA
>DAHVRV010000048.1:0-11946 GCA_027322285.1 Actinomycetota bacterium | reverse complement strand
GTTCAGATACCTTTCGGGGAGACCCCGTAGAGTACTCAATCGTATCGATGAGAATTCCAGGATTCGCAGAGTCATTTGAACGGTAGCGATTGGGGAGACTGTCCACATTGGATTCAGGACACCAGCTTGGCGTGTTCAGGACTACCATGGTGCATATCTTAGGCGCGTGATAAGGGGGTGACACGTAACCTAATACTGTACCAGATTGTCATCGATTAGGTCTCAGATCTTTTTGGCTGGTGTCGGACGACGCTGGCTATTCAGGACTGGCGCCATGAGCAATCGCCAAACGAGATGCCGGAGACCAAACAGCGATCTTGGGCCGGGTTGGCAGGAGCGGCCATGGATTGCGCTTTGAACTTCTCAGACCGTGTTGTGGGTGGCCAAGCCAGAAATACGTGTCTATGTAGTTTGTCCACGGCCGACCGAGAGTTTGTTGCCCAGGTAAGCCATTTGCTAGCATCGGAACCTGTTCCGAAGAATGAGGTACAAAGCAATACCTGCGTCTGCGTCAACATAACAAGCTAGGTCGAGTTGATTTGCTGCACTAAAACCTAAGCTTTTGAAAGGGATCCAACTTGTCTTCAGCTGTCTATGCCGAAACTAAACCCAAATACCGAGGTGTTTCACATCAGATAGCCTTCTGGGTATCCCTAGCAATGGGTTCCGGGTTGATTGCCAGCGCTACTGGGACGAGAGCTCGATTAGCCGTGATCATCTATTCCGTTTGCCTCTCGGCCATGTTTGGCGTTAGTGCAGCATTTCATCGTCGCACCTGGTCTCCCAAGGCCTGGTCACGCATGCGTCGTCTAGACCACTCGATGATCTTTGCCGCAATCGCTGGCACCTACACCCCGATAGCGCTTTTGGCGCTACACGGCGAGACTCAAGCGCTCATCTTGTGGGTTGCTTGGCTTGGGACAGTAGCTGGCATAACAATTAAATTTACTTGGGCTGGAGCACCAAAGTGGTTGTCGGGCGTGCTTTATATCGCCATGGGCTGGGCTGCTATATCGGTATTACCTGAGTTAACCCGGTCATCTGGCGTCCTCTCGTTGAGTTTGCTGGCAATAGGTGGGATCCTTTATACGATTGGTGCCATCATCCTCGCACTGCGGCGACCCAATCCTGACCCCGAGATATTCGGATATCACGAAGTGTTCCACCTATTTGTTATCGCAGCGGCCATCTGCCAATGGGTCGTCATCGCAAGCTACCTGTGAGACCAAAATCCGGTTGCACAGGTAGCACTGCGAGCTTTTGACTTGAATCTCGGGGTGATTTAGAAACGGCTTGAGCTCGAAGAATTTGTGCATAGATTCAATCGTCGACACATGAGATTTTCGTTAGTCGATCGTGCTGCTAATTACGTGCAACCTAGCGAAAGAGCATCTGCAGGCCCTAGTTCCAGGGGCCAAAATCGACCTAGTGCATCTATCTATCCAAGGAGTCGTGAAGTAATAACCTGTAGGTTTACCGATTTGGTGAGATGAAATAGCTCCATTCGCCATGGAAGCCACGGCGGGTAATTCTGATGGTGGCGAATTCTGCACAGCTACCTCGACGCCTGTTCGGCATTTGGCAGAATCGAACTCAGAACAAAGCTTAAGTCCTTTGCAGGTTGTGGTGGTTGCAGCGACCAAGTTGACGATGACCTCGTGACTCACCAAGGGTTGGCCACGCCAATGGAGGCCGATCAAAAAGCAGGCGATGATCAATCTTATTCCACTTACCTGTACCAGGTGGGAGGTGGCTCACCCGAATCGTCGGTCCCAGTTCGTCGGCAAGCCGCTCGAGTTCCAGCTTCCCCAGGCTTACCGGTGAGCCGTTACTGCCACCCTAACCGGCCACTATCATCAGCTCCTTGGCCTCAGGATAGACAGCCTGGCCCCTTGCAACTCACCAACGTGGAATCGTTTTAACTGCAAAGCTAGAGGTGCAATGGTCGGAGCCTAAGCCGGACCAACCGGAATTGTTTGCGAGACGAACCCTTGAGGCCAGCACAGCCAATGGAGGTAATCAAGACAAGCGGCATCAGTGCCGAACCAGGTCTGAAACTCACCGAGTGCCGTCGGGTAGTGCACGCCGCCACGGGGCTGTTCCATTCCCAGAGACTACTCCGGCAATGGAGGAAGATGCCGAAAGCCAATTGTCACCCGTACAACCCGCTATGGGTACCTATTAGAGCAAAGATAATTATGGCGTCTGGTTCGACTAGGTATAAGGCACGGATGTCGCCGTTTATATGGATGCTCCAATATCCAGCGAATTTACCTTGCAATGGATGTACGCGCAAGCGAGGATCGGTAGGGTCCACAACGAAAAGGCGTAACCGATCATCAAATTGTCGTTGAAAAGCGTCAGGCAGTTTCTTATATTGCTTCTTGAATTTTGGAAGATATTTAATGATCACGAGAAAACTATTGTTTGAGATCCAGTAAGAAATCGTCTACGTTGTCGAAAGGTCTGCTTGCTCGTCCAGCATGAAGTTCAAGTTCAACTTCGCCAATGAGTTCTTCTAGGTGCGGTGTCATAGGCTCCGGAACATACAGTTCTATGCGACGCGTAGCGACGATCTGTCGAAGGTATGAATTTACAAGCGCACTCAAGGTTAGTCCTGCACTGCGCGCAACTTCCTGTGCTGCTTCTTTAGTTTCGACGTCTACCTTAACGCTGATAACAGTTTTCATACTACAAAGTCTATACGGTGTAGTGTTTCATTCCGCAGTGTGAATCAGGACGACGGGTTCCTCGTCTATCAGGCTGGTGATTGAAAGAATGTGTCTCTCGAATTTTACAAGATAAAGCTTGTCATGAGCCTCACTTCTTTAGGCCATGAGTTAGACGTTTCTCGGCCAAGGAGGCAAATTCTGTAGCGGTATCAGACGAAGAATTGTGGCTCTTGCCGCATTAGTCGCCTGGCGAAGGTCCCATCTTGGCTCTCATCCGGCTGGACAAAGCATTTATGTACCCTTCTGCGGCCGGCATGGAATTGCAGGTTCGATCTGACGGCCGTCCCTTTGGCTGGCAGTTGATCAAAGGCCCATGTAGCTACAGATCAACCTGGGGTCCCAGGTGCACAGATGGGATTATTTCTCAATATTGGTGCTTTGCCAAGATGGCAACCGTGCCTCTATCTGAAGCAAAATGAGAGTCTATTATAGGTGTGATAATTACCCCCGAAGATCACAGACAAAGAGTGTCAAAGTCTTCTACGTGCGGTCGTCCAGCTCAAATGCGGTGAGGACCGCCTCGGTAAGGAGCGGTTCTTGGCTGGGTAGCAGGTAGCCAATCTGGCGGCCTAGCGCAGCAGCTGGAATGGTGACGATGTTGTCACAGCTTGCCACGCAGTCCCCATCGAGGCCGTTGACGTGTCCTATTGGAACCTCGGTGGACAGTCCTCTGGCTTCGGTTGTTATCGGCGCAACGGTAACTTGTGCGAGAAACGGTCGCACCAATTCTCGGGTTAGGACCAAGACGGGACGAGTCTTCTCGAGGTTAGCAAGGTGTATCGGTCGCATTAGTCGAGATCTATCGGCTGGTTGGCGACGAAGGCTGCTAGCTCGTCGAACTCGTCGGCCAGTTGTGAGCAGGACAAGATGGCCACGTCTTTAAGGGCTTTCATTCGACGTTGCTCGTGTGTGAGAGCACGGGTCACCACGGCGGCCCTACTTGAAGCCTCCCCTTGGGCAACAAGCGCATCGACGAACTCGACAAGTTCGGTAGATATTCTGATGGCAATTTGTTTGGTCACGATCCCATTATATCTTTTTGGGATGCATAGTGATACCAGAGTGGGATTCAATTGGCCATGATGATAACGTATTGAACCTCCCGAGGCCGGAATCCCTTTGCGTGTAGGAGGGATGAGGCCGTTTGCAAATTAGGGTTACACCTGCTTGTTAGAGTTACCATTTATGGATCCGATCAGAACAGTTATCAGATCGATCGGGCTTTTCGGAGCGGACTGTAGGCGTGCACACGACGCCTGCCATGTGGCTGCTGCATTCCCCGAGTCAGACCCAGTTATATTCTCGCCAGCTGACGAGCTTTTGGCCACTGCCATTCATCGAGCAGGACCGACTCTTTCACGGCCTTCAACTTTCCCGCAGGATCAAAACTTGATGCTTTGGCCGAAGCAGGAGCATCAATTCTATGAATGGACCTTGCGAGGCATTTTGCACTAGTTGTCTTGCCTGGCGCTCGCAATTCAGCCATGAGTACAGTTGGCAGCTGTTCAGAGACACTATGCAGACTTGGAAATACCTGGCAGTCCTGTGTACTCGAAACTGTCAGAGCTGTGGCAAAGCGATCACATCCCAATCGGGAGGAACGCTTGGATACATCGTTCCCCGTTCACGCAGCGGACCTGATAGGTTTTCCAATCGGGTTCTCGTCCACCAAAGCTGCCACGGGTTCATTCATGTCCAACGTTTGAAAGCTGTGTAACCGGGTTCCGAAATGCACCCTCACAAGGTTTGAGCCGGATGAGTTGGAAACTCTCCAGTCCGGTTTTTAGGGTAGGTGCGACCCAGCGATAGGCCGTGCCTACCCGACTCCAATTGAATAACGACAACTCGCCTAACTGGAAGAATGTGTTGATTGTCGGATACTTGGGCTGATATCCGGTGCATAGGTAATTTCACCAAGAGTCGCCTTGATCCGCAGTCCCTCGTTGGTCGTTGGGCCGGCGATAAATTTGGTGACGACTCTACGACTGGTTGGAGGACGTTCTTTCAAATTGGCAGTTATCTGGCAGAACAAGTGATGCGCTACCTATTTACTTGGAAGTTCATATGGGGAATTGCCAGGTCCGAACCGACGGTTGGAACCCGTCGGCAACTTCTGCAACTCTGTGCGCTTAGGTGAACCGGTAGCTGTTGCCTCCACTGCAAATAGAGGTAATGAAAAACTGGAGGATCAAGAGGTGAGGTAGTTCTGTTCCAAATACGGTACCAACCCGCCGGCCTGAATGATTTTCATCAAATGATCCGGCAGCACCTGGACCTGGTAGCTGTCCTGTTGGGTAATATTCACGATTTTGCCCTGCATGGGATAAAGCTCAACCACATCGCCGTGATTGATCTGAGCTGTGTTGATGTACTCGATAACGGGAAGTCCCAAGTTGATCGCATTTCGGAAGAAAAGTCTTGAAAAGAATTCCGCGACAACGGCTCCAACTTTAAGATAGCGCAAAGCGAGAACCGCAGTCTCCCGGCTGGAGCCCGATCCAAAGTTTTTCCCAGCTACGATGATGTCCCCAGGCTCCACCTCTTTGGAAAATTCGGGTCGAAGGTTTTCGAGACAGTGTGCGGAATAGACCTCAACGCCTTGGCGGGTGTACTGGCCTATGGCCATCTGCCCGGTATCCACGTTGTCTCCAAACTTCCACACTCTCCCTCTGATTGGATGCTCCATGCCGTGTCCTTCTACTAGATAAAAGTTCTGGGGTCGGTGATCTCCCCGGTCACCGCTGCTGCGGCAACGCTTAAGGGAGACGCGAGAAATATTTGCGAAGACGGATCTCCCATCCTTCCCTTGAAGTTTCGATTGGTGGCGGAAATGCATACCTCGCCGGCACCAAGGACTCCCGAATGACCACCTCCGCAGGCACCACATCCGGCAGCGGTGATTATTGCCCCGCTTTCATAAAGAGTCTCCAGTATCCCCTGTTTCAGAGCCTGCTGGTATACGGTTCGAGACGCCGGACACACAATCAGCCGCACTCCTCGAGCAAGGTGGCGTCCTTTCATGATTCGCGCCACCGCGATCAAATCTGAAAGGCGCCCACCTGCACAACTGCCGATGTAGGCCTGGTCGATCTTTTCGCTGCTCACTTCCGTGACCGGGTGAACATTCGCCGGATTGTGGGGAAGAGCGATCATGGGAGTGGCGCCAGATCCTGAGTATATCTTCTTATCGCAATACGAGGCGTCGGAATCAGGAGCAATGGGTTCGAGCGATTCGAATTCCGATTCGCTGAGCCGGGACCAGAGATAGTCCATCGTTTCTTCATCATGTGGGATCAAACCGGCTTTGGCTCCACCTTCGACTGTCATGTTCGATAGGCAAAAGCGCTGATCTGTGGGCATGTGCTGTACAACTGATCCACCGAATTCCGCCGCGCGGTAGGTCAGACCGCCGCTCCCGAAATCACCAAGTACGCTAAGAATCAAGTCTTTGGCCATAACCCCATCGGGTAAGATGCCGTCCCATTCGATGCGCAAGGTTTCGGGCACTCGGAACCACATCTGTCCAGTGATCAAAACTCCCAGCATCTCCGTCGAGCCGATTCCCGTTGCGAACGAACCGAGTGCTCCACCCATGACAGTGTGGGAATCTGTCCCCACCACCAGTTCGCCCGGACGGGTGTAGCCCTTTTCCACCATCACCTGGTGGCAGATTCCCTCGTACTCGTGAAATCTCTGTATGTCATACTCTTTGGCCCAGTTGCGGGTAACGGTCAGCAGATCAGCCTGGAGTATGGTGGAAGGGGGTGCGCAGTGGTCGGAAATCACCACTATGCGTTCTGGAAATTTGATCTTGTTGCCAAGTCGGCGAAGTTCCGCCTGAATCATTTTCGGCCCAAGAGGATCGTCCATCATCGCGATGATGGGTTCAGCCCAAACAATGTCTCCAGCTGATACGCGGGAGTTGCCGCTATGCCGGGCGAGAATTTTCTCGGCGAGTGTCATTCCGGCACCCATGGATTCTCCTTTCTACTACTTCGTCATAATTTTTGACGATATCGGTTCAGGTTGCCACCGGTTTTCACTTTGCCAGGTAGAGGGTGCCCAATCAGAGTCTCCGCCATGAGCGCGCACTCGATCAGGGCATCCAAATCAACTCCTGTTTCGATACCCATTTCCTCACAAAGAAGAACAAAGTCCTCCGTTGCGATGTTGCCTGCGGCGCCCTTGTGGTCGGCGAAGGGGCACCCGCCTATTCCACCTACGGCGGTGTCAAAATTGCTGACACCAAGACGAAGCGCCGCATAGGCATTAGCCATTCCCAGCCCTCGGGTGTCATGCAGGTGCAGGCTCACTGATTTCCCCGGCCAAAGTTCATGGATTGCCTCTATGGATTCACTGATGCTCTTCGGGTTCGCCCAGCCCATAGTGTCGAGCAGACGGATCTCATCGATTTTGAGATTTCTGGCAAACGCAAGCTCTTCCAGCTTTTTGATCCAGTCGAGCACCTTTGGGAGAGGGATGTCCCCTTCGTAGTTGCAGCCATAGGCCGTTGCAACCCCAAGGGAGACCGATCCGATGCCCCACTTACGGAAGATATCCGCGCGTTTTGCAAGCTGATTGTAGGCTTCCTGGTGGTCGGCATGCTGGTTCCTTTGCGAGAAGGTTTCGCTTGCGGAGATGGTGAGCCCGTGTTTTAGGCGCAACTTGCCTGTCCTGCTTGCCCGTTCCAGCCCCTTCACATTCAGATATGTTCCGGTGTACGTCACGCCCGGATATAGAGTCAGCTTTGCGACCAGCGACTCCGCGTCAGCCATTTGTGGAACTACATCGCTTCGCACAAAAGAAGCCACTTCGATATCTTTCAGTCCAGTGCGCGCCAAAGCTTCGATGAACTCGACCTTTGCATCTGTGGGCAGGGTGATGGGTTCGAACTGGAATCCTTCGCGCGGACCTACCTCATGAATCGTTACCTTTTGGGGAAGCGACACCCGTCCCTCTCCTTTCTTCGGTCTGCAGCATTTTGCCGTCGTTCTGAATCAGACCCTGGGTTTCGAATCCTCTGATTTGAGTTGGAGAGTATCCAAGTTCCTCAAGGATCACAGAGGTGTGTTCGCCGAGCCTTGGGGGTTCCAGGTAGACCTCGGCCGGGTCCGTTTCCATCGACACTGGCAGTTTTGGCATCCGCAGCTCGTTTTGCCCGTCGGGATGTATTCTGAGCCAGTGGCCGCCTTGTTCCAAATGGGAGTCGTCCAAAAGGTCGCGTGGCGTGTTTATCGGAGCATAAGGGAGGTTTTCCTTTGCAAGGAGGCAGGAGATTTCCTCGAAGTCCATTTTCGAGATGACTTCAGTGATGCGGGGTATTATGCGCGAATGCGCGGCGACTCTCTGGCGGTTTGTTCCCAGGTCTGGGTCGTTTATGAATTCGTTCAACTCCAAAACCTCACAGAACTTTTCCCAGTGATGATTTGTTGTCACGGCCACAAAGATTTGATGCTCATCCCTGGTGTGGAAGATCTGATAGACACCCCATCCCATCTGGCCACCCATTGCGCGTGCGAGCAGCGGTTCGGGAACCTGGCCAGTTATTTGCGTGCGAGCTATGTGTTGGCCGACCCAAAATACCGCGGTTTCGAATAGCCCTGCATTAACTTGCTGACCCTTCCCTGTCGCCTCTCTCTGCAGGAGCGCTGCCAATATCCCGATCACTCCATAGGTCGCAGCTCCAATGTCGATTATTGAAGCGCCAGCCCGAAGTGGCTGTCCTACCGGCCCGGTCATATATGCAAGCCCGCTCGACATCTGAGCCAGCTCATCAAGAAAAGGCCGCATCTGGTTGGGGCCTGGCAGGAATCCTTTGATCGAACAGTAAATGATTCGCTTATTTATTCTTGCCGCCCAGTCGAAGCCGATGCCCCACCGTTCCAGCTGGGCGGGGGCGAAATTGTCGAGAACTACGTCTGATTCACTGATAAGGCGTTCGAATATCTCAGTTCCCTGCGGAGATTTCAGATTAAGCGCCAGGCTGCGTTTATTTCGGTTCAGGAAGAAGAAAGTGCTGCCATAGTTTGGCATGCTGCGGGCGGCATCGCCGACCTGGGGTTGCTCAACCTTTATGACATCAGCTCCCATGTCGGCTAGGATCAGACCGGCACTGGGACCGGCGACGATGTGTCCCAGCTCAAGAACTCGAATTCCCGCCAAAGGTCCTGCAGCCATGTCCAATTAGGTCCTCCTTATGCCTTGTCAACGGAAGCTGTCGCGAAGATGAAGCGTATCGCCTGGTGTTCGTCAGCCACGTCTCAATGGGGTATCGCTTACAGCGACATCGACCAGGACCGGACCCGGTTGCGCAAATGCCCACTGTAGCGCTTCGTCCAAGTCGTTACCGGTCTTTACGTGTTTTCCCGGTACGCCAAACCCCTGTGCCAAAGCAACCAGGTCAATGGTTGGGTTGGTCAGATCCACTCCCGGAAACTGCTGCGTCGCCACCGCAACCTTGTTGTACTCCACCAGGCCTGCCTTCACCGCGAGATACTTGGCATTGTTTGGGATAACGACCTTAACTGGAAGGTTCTCCCGGACGGCGGTCCATAGCGCCTGAATGGCGAATAACAGGGAACCGTCTCCAATGGCAGCAATTACAGTACGGTCCGGCCAGGCCAATTGAATCCCAAGCGCAGCGGGTAGCCCCCAGCCAAGTCCCCCTCCGCTCGAGTGAAAATAAGTGCCAGGACGTAATGGATAGTGTTCCAGGATTGCCTGCGACGACCGGATGGCTTCATCGACGATCACGGCGTTTTCTGGCGCATGACGTGCTAACGCCCTAGCCAGGTCTTCTGGAGTCAGGCTGGTGGTGGCACCGTCGTGCTGACCGGGGCTTTCTTTGGGCGTGATGAGTGGCCGGAGTTGCTCGCGCTCGGTGTGCGCTGCGGTATGCCAGTCGAGCTTATCGCTCTCCAAAAGCTCGAGAAGACCTTCCAGCAGCGGTCGGACCGAGGCGGCTACGGCAATTTCAGGCGGATATAACTTACCGACTTCCCAGGGGTCGCGGTGAATGTGGATCAGCTTCGCAGACGGGGGAACATCGGGTGAGGAAACAGGTGAGAACTCCACGGAAAGCCGGCAACCAAGTGCCAATATTACATCGGCAGCTTGGACAAGCGGATTTGTAGAGCTGTACTCTCCGGCATACCACGGTTCGTCTTTGGCGGTGTTCCAAGTCAAGGCCGAGCGCCGCGATTCCTGGAAGACCGGGATCGCCAGCAGCTTTGCCAGTCTCGAAACCATGCTAGAGCCGCCAGTTGCAGACACTTCATCGCCGGCGATGATGACGGGCCGCCGTGAATCTGCCAGCAACTGTGCGATTGAAAGAATCTGAGAGGGCGCCGCCCATGCATCTTGTTCAATGATCACGGGACGCTGCAAACCAACTGATGACTCGTCCACTTCGGCACCGAGAAGATCTTCGGGATAGCAAAGAAAGACCGGTGCGCAAGGCGCGGTGCCTGCGGTCTTTATTGCCCGAAACACTTCGTTGGGTACTTGATCCGCATGTATGCCCTGCCATGACCATTTGGTCACCGGGCGAGCCCATTCTGCCAGATCAGGCCCCACGCAAAAGCCGTCTCTGCTCAGAATTCTGGAGTGTTTGTGCGTGGCAATGGTGACTACCGGCGAACTGTCCTTCCAGGCGTTGAAAAGTCCGGTCAGGCCGTTGCCTGTGCCGACTGTGGTATGCAGGTTGGCGACGGCAGGCTTTCCAGTTGCTCGTGCATATCCATCTGCCATCCCGATCACGATGCTTTCATGGAGCGCCAATACGTAGTGTATTTCGGGATGACCAATCAAAGCATCCAATAGCGGTGCTTCGGTGCTGCCTGGCAATCCGAAGATGTAATTCGCCCCGCATTCGCTGAGCGACTCGAGCAGTAAGTCGGCGCCTTTCTTCAATATCCCTCCCAGTCAAGTTTGCTTTGAGATAGCAACCTGCAAAATTTCTACGGGACGTACTGATTCGTAAATTCGGTTACAGCATTTGCCGTCTGGCTGGCGGAAAGTGATCCGTTCTGTACGAAGATCTGGGCTACGTTTTTCCACGCCGTTGCCGTGGTAGAGGCATTGCGCGCGAAGTGGTACTTCGGAATCGAGTACGCCAAAATTGTTGGTGAAATCGATGGATAAAGCTTCTCGATATCGGCTAGTGCCTGCTTTGGATGATCGAGAATGAAGTTGTTGGTTTCGGCGAATGAGTTGGCGACATCTTTGACAATCTGCGGATTTTGTTGGAGGTACTTCTTGGTCGTTATAACCGCACCGAATGCGGCATCTTTCAGAACCGGAAATTCCGACGCTTGAATTCCAAGAATTCCGACCCCCTTTTGCGTAGCGAGTTCCGAATACGATGGGTCGAAGATTGTTGCCTGAATTGCGTCGGCTTTCAGTGCTGTAAGGTTAGCCGCAGGTGAGCCAACAGCAACCTCGTGATAGTCGGTTACAGCTTTGAGGCCTACCGAGTTGAGCATGTACCGTACTGCCAAATCTGTAATGGAGCCTGGAGCGGTGATTCCGATATTTGCGCCTTTGAGAGCAAGCAGACGGTTATTGAGGCTTTCGGTCGACGTTATTCCGTGGGCATTGGCATAGGTCTTGTTGATTTCGATATCCAGGTTTATAGAGTTGGTAAGAGCAGCTATTGAAATCAGACCGAGTCCCTTGCTGTCTGCTAGCAGCGCGTCGCTTGCAACGCCAGCATCGAACTGTGCGCTTCCTCCCACCATCGCCTCCGCAGCGGTCGATCCGGCCTGGAGTGGGATAACCGTGACATTGAGGCCGTTCTTCTTAAAAAAGCCTGCCGATTTTGCCAGTGTCACCGGAGCATAGGCTGGCGCTGACACTGCTTCAACCATCGAAATATTGATTAGCTGTTTTGGAGCTGCGGAAGTAGTAGATGCTGACGATGTGGAACTAGCGTTGCTTGAAGAACCACAGGCGGCCAAGATGCCGCCAAACAGCAGAAGAGTGGCTGGGCGGATTCAAGTGGACAACGCAATGAGTTCGGCGAGCTTCTCCTCTGGCATCTTATAGCCAAGAGTCTTTCGGGGCCGTCCATTTAGACTTCGCTGGATTTCTTTTAGATCATCGGCAGAGTATTTGGACAGGTCGGTGCCTTTGGGTAAATACTGACGAAGTAGTCCATTGGTGTTCTCGTTAGAGCCGCGTTGCCAAGGTGAATGTGGGTCGCAGAAGTAGATGG
>DAHVRV010000047.1:0-13933 GCA_027322285.1 Actinomycetota bacterium | reverse complement strand
ATGGCCGAGCATCCCGGAGCAATGGAGAAGGGTGAGTTCGATCTGGCGGGTTTTTCGGTAGGCGTCGTCGATCGTTCAAAAGCGTGGGGATCGCATCGCGTCCGCAGCGGAGACAAGCTAATCGGCCTGGCATCACCCAATTTGCGGTCCAACGGATTTTCGTTAGCCAGGGCTTCGCTTTTTGGGTCATCGTCGGCCGAGGAGATAAAAAAACGCGGCAGCGAACCGGCCTGGCTGGGTTCGCCGAAGTCTCTTTTCGAAGTTGTGATGGAACCGTCCGTTATCTATAGCCAAGCTATCAGTTCTATACCCGACAAAAATCTGGTGAATAGCTGCGCCCATATAACTGGCGGGGGCATACCGGGTAATCTGCCTCGCTCACTGCCCGATGGTCTTTCGGCCAATATTCAGGCAGATTCATTCGAGGTTCCACGCATATTCAAGGAAATTCAGGAGAAGGGCAGAATTTCCGACGAAGAGGTGTTTCGCGTATTTAATATGCGTGTGGGGAGGATCCTAACAATCGATCATTCCGCGGAAGCCGCAATTCGAAGTCACATAGAGAGTCATTCGATTCCTACCTATCTGCTGGGTACAGTTGAGGAAACTGGAGGAGGCGTGAATTTTGTCTGAGCGTTATTCAACCATGTTGGATGAGCTTCAAAATATGGACGATAGCGCTCTGCTTGGGCGTCTTCGCGATCATATCGTTGCCCACTCCATACTGACGGGGAAGTTCGTATTGAAGTCGGGTGAGGAGAGCAGCTGGTTCATCGACGCGAAGAAGACCGTTTGTTCTGCCGACGGGATGCTTCTTGTGGCTGACGCGGTATGCCGCGTGATACCCACAGAAGCTACAGCCATTGGCGGGCTTACCATGGGAGCTGATCCGGTTGCATTTTCCACTGCGGCTATCAGCGCCGCCTTGGGAAGGCCCCTGCGGTGCTTCTCGGTGAGAAAAGAGGCC
The DNA here is from genome assembly GCA_027322285.1 of Actinomycetota bacterium. GTDB lineage: Bacteria > Actinomycetota > Acidimicrobiia > Acidimicrobiales > Acidimicrobiaceae > SCQM01. Next base: position 12,966 of record DAHVRV010000047.1, on the reverse strand, counting down.
AAGGACCATGGTGGCGGCGGCAGGATTGCGGGGATGCTGCTCCCGGGCGACAAAGTTGTGATAACTGAGGACACGGTCACCAGGGGAACCTCAATGTTAGAGGCCGTCACGGAGGTCCGTGATGCCGGCGGCGAGGTCATATTGGCTGTGGCCCTAGTGGATAGGGGAGGGAGCGCCGAGCGACTTCTTAGTACAACGGGGGTGAAATTCAAGGCGCTGTTCAGCGCCCCGGATTTGGGCCTCAACTATGAAGGCGGCCTTGTTTTTTAACCCGGATCTCGGGCTAAATTGCTAACAAATCCTGTGCTGCCTTAACGATCTGATCTGTCCCAATCATGAGCGCTCGCTCTATTGCGGAAGAAAACCCGAGCAAGGGGATATCAGGGCTGGCCAATCTCTTTACTGGCGCATCCAGAGCCCAGAACGCGTGTTCGGAAATCAGCGAAGCTACTTCGGCGCCCGCTCCGAAAGAGATGTTGTCTTCGTGAACTATCAGTACGCGCGAGCACCTGGTGGCGGAGTCCAGGATCGTGGCCTTGTCAAGAGGCGAGATGGTTCTTAGATCCACCACCTCGATGTCGGCCTCATCCTGGAGCGCTTCTGCAGCGGCAAGCGCGTAATGTCTGTGAAGGCCGTAGGTGATTATGGTCAGATCCTTGCCTGGTCTGACGATTTCGGCTTGGCCTATCGGGACTTGGAAATCAAGCTCCGGAATCGGTCCAGAGATCAGGCGGTATGCCTTCTTGTGTTCTAGAAACAGAACGGGATCTGGGTCGAGAAGGGCGGAATTCAAAAGACCGACCACATCTTTCGGGGTACTGGGTGCTACAACCTTGAGCCCCGGAATGTGAGAGAAGAGCGCTTCAATGGCCTGCGAATGGTATAGGGCTCCGTGAACCCCGCCTCCCCACGGGGCGCGGATGACCATTGGAACGTTCCAACCTCCGTTGGAACGGTAGTGGGCTTTGGCAGCTTCGGAGACGATCTGATCGAATGCGGAATGGATGAAGTCGGCAAACTGAATTTCCACTATTGGATGCTTGCCAAGGAACGCGAGACCGATTCCGAAGCCGACCAGACTTGACTCCGCGAGCGGAGTATCTATTACGCGGTCCGGATATTTCTGCCACAGTCCCTCAGTGGCCATGAAGACACCCCCCTTGCGCCCGACATCTTCACCGAGTATCAAAGACGAGGGGTCGGTTTCGAGGATATGGTCCAGGCTGGTTCGCAAGGCGTCAATGACGTTTCCTGTTCGTATCGACGTGAAAGACGGTTTTTCAAATCGAACTGGAACTGTATTCTCGATAACTTTCGCGTAGACGTTTGTGCCGACGGAATCCGGAGTTGGATCGGACACCTCCTGTGCTAGCGCCGCCTGATTATTGATGGATTCGACGAGCCCGTCTTTGAGCTGGAGGAGCTCGAAGTCCGAGGCGCAACCGTGAGCCGTCAAATAGTCGCCAAATTTGGTCAGGGGGTCGTCCGCCTTTGCTGCGTCAACCTCCTCTTTGGATCGGTAGCTTCGATCGTCATCATCTGAAGTGTGCGGGCCGAACCGATACGCGGTCGCCTCAATGAATGTCGCACCACCGCCTGATCGGGCCTTTTCAACTGCGTTTTTTACCGCCGAATAGACGGCAATGGGATCTTTCCCGTCAACTTGGATGCCTTCGATGTTGTAAGCGGCAGCCTTTTTGTACAATTCCGTCACCGCAGACTCCATGGCAAGCGGAACAGAAATCGCATATCCGTTGTTTTCGCAGATGAACACTACCGGCAGGTTATGAATGCCGGTGAAATTAAGTGCTTCGTGAAAGTCACCCTTGGAAGTTGCGCCGTCGCCAAAATTACAGATGACGACGTCCTTTGATCCGTCGAGCTTGAGACCATATGCGATTCCGGCTGCGTGAGGAAGCTGGGTGGCGATCGGCGAAGATCCCGTTACGACACGTACGCGGGGCAGCGACCAATGGTTTGGCATCTGACGCCCGCCAGAGTTGGGATCCTCAGCTTTGGCGAAGATTCCCAGGAAGGCTTCGTAGGGCGTCATGCCAAGTCCAAGCAGCAGCCCAAGATCGCGGTAATAAGGCAGGACCCAGTCCTCTCCGTGTCTGATGGCTTTTGCGATTCCTGCATGAATCGCCTCGTGGCCGCTACTGGATATGGAGAAGGGGGCTTTGCCCATTCTGTTGAGGTTCCAAATCTTCTGGTCAACCAGGCGGCTGGTCAACATGACCTCATACATTTCTCGAAGATCCTTGTCAGATAGGCCAAGGTCTCGGTGATGGGCCAGCCCTGAGAGATCGCCGATCTTGCGATCGGCGTCGCCCTGGGGACCTCGTTTCTGTTGTGCGTCAGGCTCACTGTCCGGCCGGGAGAGCAACTCTTTTTCCAGAGTTCTTCGAGACCTCCTGAAGATTGACATGCTTTATCCTTATGGATCTCTATGCAATTCTTTTACTGATTTTGCGACCTTGACCACTCTAGCTAAAAAATTCGGTTGCTTTACGATCAATCTATTCAAGCAAGAGACTGTATAGACTGCTTGTCATAATCCAGAAGATTTTACATGTATAACTTTTATAGGTAGGTAGTCTGTCGAAGCATTTAAGGCAGGTCAGGTAGGATCAGCGAATATGGCATCACCAAACGTATCTCATTCAGTTACAATCAGAGCGGAGATATCACATCGTCCGGGAGCTCTTGGGCGCCTCACTACGGCAATAGGAGATGCCGGAGGCAACATTTTGGGCCTGGATCTGATTGAGGTATACAACGACCTAATTATTAGGGATATTACCGTTCTTGCAACTGACGAGGATCACGTAGCCAAGATCAGGGCAGTCTGCGAAGCAGTTGAAGGCGTTCATATCCGAAGTGTGCTGGACAGGGTATTCAGGCTGCACCTTGGCGGGAAGATTGAGGTTCGCGGGAAGAATCCTATCAACAACCGGGATGATCTTTCCATGGCCTATACGCCCGGTGTCGCACGAGTCTGCATGGAGATCGTGGAAAAGCCGGTACAAGTCCACACCTACACCATCAAGTCCAATACGGTCGCAATTGTCACTGATGGCACAGCGGTGCTCGGGCTGGGTGATATCGGACCCCACGCCGCTATGCCTGTCATGGAAGGCAAGGCTCAACTATTCAAAGAGTTCGCCGGAATCGACGGCTTTCCGATCTGCCTCAATGTTAACTCCACCGAAGAGCTGATAGAGACCGTCTCCCGGCTCGAACCAACCTTTGGGGGAATAAATCTCGAGGACATTGCCGCTCCAAGATGTTTCGAAGTTGAAGAGGCTCTCAGATCCAGGCTGGATATACCGGTATTTCACGATGACCAGCATGGGACGGCTGTAGTTGTTCTTGCTGCGATGCGCAATGCGCTCAGGGTTGTCGACAAGCGAATGACTGACCTCCGCGTGGTCATCATGGGCGCCGGGGCAGCCGGCGTGGCAATTGCCAAGATTCTGTCGAATGCTGGAGTTCCAGACGTAATAGTAACTGACAGGCGCGGAACTATATACCAGGGACGCGACGGTGATAACGGATCGAAGTCATGGCTTGGAGAAAACACCAATCCTTATAATCTCAAGGGTTCCGTCTCCGACGCCTTGGTAGGAGCCGACGTGTTCGTGGGGGTATCAGGCCCAGGCCTGGTAACCAGGCAGGATGTCATGGCTATGGGCAACAAGCCAATCGTATTTGCCCTCGCAAACCCGACGCCTGAAATCATGCCGGAGGAGATCGAGGACATCGCTGCCGTCATCGCTACGGGCAGAAGCGACTATCCCAATCAGATTAACAATGTCCTTTGCTTCCCGGGTATCTTCCGCGGGGCTTTGGATGCCGGTGCCATGGCCATCACCGAGTCCATGAAGCTAGCAGCAGCCAATGCAATCGCCTCGGCAGTGCCGGAGGACGAAATCGTGCCGAGCTATATCGTGCCCTCGGTATTTAACCGCTCGGTCGTCACCCTCGTCGCCAATGCGGTGGCTGAAGCAGCCCGTGCTGACGGCGTAGTCCGCCACTCGTTGAACGAGTAATCAGGGGGTTTTATCCTGCCACGCGGCCTGGAAAGGCGGCCTGGCTGAGTCAAGATGGCGCTTCAGCCGTTGCGGGCGTAAAACGAACTCTGCCGGGAATGTCTGATGGGCCTGCTAGGTTGTTAAATAAGTATTGCTGCACTGTGCAGCTATCTGTGATCGTCTTTTGTTCCGTTTTTATATTCTGCGGTTTAAAGAGTCATCTTAGAGACGAACTCAGATCGCAGAAGTCGCTAGATTTAGCGCAAATGGAATAAGGAAATCATGACAGTTAGTTTCGCGTCTCTTGGCGTCGATCAAAGAATCATTGCGGGTTTGAACAGCCAAGGGATTACCGATCCGCTCCCCATCCAAGCTGTAACTCTCAAAGATGCAATTTTGGGGAAAGATATATGCGGCAAGGCCGATACCGGGTCCGGGAAGACCCTAGCCTTCGGCATAGCATTGCTTCAGCAAAACGAGCAAGGCCAGCCTCGGCATCCCAGGTCCCTCGTGGTTGTACCAACCAGAGAGCTGGCGGTCCAGGTGAGGGATGTTTTAGCATCTGTGGCAGGTCCCAGGCAGGTGAGAGTCTCGGTTGCTTACGGCGGAGTTAGCATAGAAACTCAGATCAAGGCGCTCAAGCGCGGTGTTGATATTCTTGTTGGGACCCCAGGCCGACTCATTGATCTTGTAAATCGCCGCGCGCTGTCGCTATCAAGGATCACCTCCGTGGTATTGGACGAAGCAGACCGGATGGCGGATATGGGATTCATGCCTCAGATCGAGGAGATACTGGACCAAACCTATTCGGAGCGCCAAACCATGCTCTTTTCGGCCACCCTGGATAGGGACGTAGACCGTTTGATAAAGCGTTACATGACAGATCCGGTCCGCCATGAGGTCATTTCCGAACCGGAAGATGCTCCGAAAATCACCCAGTATTTCCTCTCGGTTGAGGAGCGTTTCAAGATTGAAGCAGTCTCAAGCCTTGTCCAGGGTGCAGAGAGAGCCTTGATTTTCGTGAAGACGAAGCGAAGCGCCGATCAGCTGGCAGACATGATGATGGATTTTGGAATTCGTGCTTCAGCCATGCACGGCGATTTGCGCCAGTCTGCGCGTAATAGGGTTCTTGAACGATTTTCCAAGGGCTTGGTCAGGGTCCTGGTAGCCACAGATGTAGCTGCGCGTGGTTTGGACGTCACCGGGTTGGATCTAGTAGTGCACTTTGATCTTCCCGAAGACCACAAAGCCTATATACACCGTTCTGGACGCACGGCAAGAGGAGGGGCAGTTGGAGTCGTTGTTACCCTCCTTTCGCCTCGATCAGGTCGAGAGGTGCAGTACCTTCAAAAGGCGCTGGGAGTGAGTGTGCCAATTTACTCGGTTGACCCCAGTGATTCGCGGCTGAGCTTGTTGGTGAAGGCTAGCCAAACTAATGAAACAATTGAATTCGAGGACCTGCTGGAAATACACCCGAAGTCTTCAGCGAGACCTAAATCCGGCTCTGGCGGTTTCTCCAGAAATGCGCGCGGCTATGGTCGCGACGGCGGCCGGTCGTTTTCGTATGGAAACAGTTCTCAGCGTGGAAGCGGAAGTGCAGGCTCGTCGTATCGCGAAGAGTCGACGGGCAGGAAGAGTCGCGAGAGGCGAGACGGCTTCGCCAGCACGAGAGAGCTTGGGACCGACTCATCTTCGAGGAGTTCTTACTCGAAACCTCGCAGGAGGACCTACGCCCGCTGAGCGAGGTCAACCTAGTTAGTGCTTGCAGTTCCCCAGTCGTGATCGGCTGGGGAACTGTTATTTTGTCAGTTGGCGGACCTTAGTTCCGGGCAGTCGAGAGCGGAACGGGGCGCCAACCTAAGCCGAGAAAAGCGCGGAAAGTGGCTCAGGGTTTTATCGTTGGGACCGCTTTATTCAGTGGGTGCTGCCTTTTCTTGAAGGCTTCAGATAACCAGGAAGAATGTCATAGAGGGTCGGGATATGAGTGGAACCCTGAATGCTTGCGTGCTCCCGGAGGGCAAGGATTCCACCACCGGGCTGTCCGATGTTTCCGAGCAGCAGTTGGATTATCGCGGCTCCTCTGATGTATTGGACACCAACGCTGTGATGAGTCCAGCCAACGGAATAGATCCAGCTTGTGGTTTGTTCTTTGCCGCTGTTTTCTGTGACGGCCCAGCAGAATTCCTCAAACGAACCCTGAGAAACTCCTGTTGTTCTTTCAACCATTTCCGGGGAATAGCGGGAAAAGTGGCGCTTCAAAATCTGGAACACGTACTTGGGATCGCTGAGAGTTGGATCGCGTTGGATCGCGTTGGATCGAGATATCGCTCAGAGATTTGCCTTCCGAGCCGATCTTGTGAGCCGCACCCTGTGCTCCGTGCAGTGATATCTCGCGCTCTTGGTCGTCATTGCTCTGGGCACGGGCACCGGCCGCCGGCACCTCTTCGACTCCACGGTAGCTCCATGACTCGCTGTCGTAGGTGCCAAGTTCCTGGTTGTATCCAGAAAACAAGCCGTCGACGTCTTCTGTGTCTTTGAAGTCCTCCTGAATGATCGTCGAAGCATTGGTGTACTCCAAAACGTATTCTTCGAAATACTTCTTGTTCTCGAGGATGTAATTGATGATCCCGCCCAGCAGAGCGATATCGCTCCCAGCGCGAATCGGGACATATCTATCGGCGAGCGCCGATGTTCTTGTGAAGCGCGGATCGATGTGAATGACCTTTGCGCCACGCTGTTTGGCTTCCATGACCCACTGAAAACCCACTGGGTGGCATTCGGCCATATTTGATCCCTGGATCACGATGCAGTCTGAGTTCTGAAGGTCCTGAAGGAATGTCGTTGCACCGCCGCGTCCGAAGGATGTTCCCAAACTGGGAACAGTGGCACTGTGTCATATGCGGGCCTGATTCTCTATCTGAACTGCACCGATAGCCATGAACAGTTTCTTTATGAGGTAGTTCTCTTCGTTGTCGAGTGTCGCGCCGCCAAGTCCCGCGATCCCCATAGTTCTGTTCAGCGGGCGGTTGTGTTCGTCGGTCCGCTGCCAAGTTCTATCCCGGCTTTCAACAATGCGGTGAGCCACCATTTCGGTTGCCTGCTCCAGATCAAGGGTCTCCCACTCGGTCCCGTACGGTTTGCGGTACAAAACGCTTGTTTGGCGCTTGGGCGTAGTGAGAAGTTGTTTTGTTGCGGATCCTTTCGGGCACAGGCGACCTCGGGATATCGGCGAGTCGGGATCCCCTTCAATCTGAATGACCTTTTCATCCTTGACGAATATCTTTTGTCCGCATCCAACCGCACAGTATGGGCAAACGCTAGGCACTATCCGGGTGGCAGTTGTGGTGCGCGCTTTGCTTTCAGATGTGCGTGCTGACTTCGAGGCCACTACAATAGTTAGGTACTTCGCCCGAGAAGCGAACTTCCGTGATGTGTGGCATGGAGCACCTTTGGATGTCGATACAAATACAGACCCAGTCGTTTGGCTAGGCATATATTCCAACGACTCTTACCCCCGTATTCGACACCCGCCGAGTGAGATGCATCGCATCAATATCATAAACGAAAATCGCTCTGGCCATGATGAACCCGACTAATCATTACTACCCAGAATGATGTCTGCCAATCATCGAAATAACACCATGTTGAAGATGCTTCGAAATAATTCAATCGTCAAGATTGCGCCGACGGTACTCGAACGGACTCTCAAGAATTCTCAGGTGATACTTATGCCGGAGAAACTCTTCCGCTTCCGCGTCACTTCGCTTTATCCTGGGATCATCGCCCTTGTCCTCCGCTTTGTAACATGCCTCCACGAACTCTCCCAAGGAAGGAATACGCGGGTGCTTATCGGTAGTGAAGAGTTTTTGAGCAGTGATCTCTAGATTCGGGTTGTAATAAGGGTCATCCTGGATCTCCGTTTCCCACCGTGCCCGCAGATAACTGATCTCTCCCATGAGCCGGTTAGTCTTCCTACGATCGGCACCGTCATCTCCGCGACTCTTAGATTCGTGATGAACGAGAGTGGCATACGGCGTCCATGCCACTCTGTAGCCAGCCTCATTCACTTTCAGGCATAGGTCGACGTCGTTAAAGGCCACCGAAAGCTGCACCGTATTCATTCCGCCCACCTCGTTATAGACATCACGTCTTATTAGGAGACAGGCACCTGTGACTGCAGTGACATTAAGGGCCAATTTCAGCCTACCGTAATAGCCTTCATCGCTCTGGTCAAGATTTAAACCATAATGTCCGGCGGCGCCACCCATTCCGACTAATACCCCAGCATGTTGAACGGTACCATCTGGATAAAGAAGACGAGCACCTACCGCTGCGATGTTGAACTTTGAGATCAGTGCCACCATCTCATTAAGCCAATCGCCGTCAATAATGCTGGTGTCATTATTCAGCATCAACACTAGCTCTTCATCTAGCTGCTGTATGACCTCGTTGTGCATGTCAGAATAGCTGAACGGCTTATCGTATTTGAAAATTTCAATCTGCCCAGCCGCCTCGAGTTCGGAAAGATACTGGAGGGTCTCACGGTCAGTGCTTTGGTTGTCAATCACCTTGATCCGGTAGTTGGGATAGGTTGTGTATTTTACTAAAGTGCCAATCGACTCTTTTAGCAAATCCGCTCCGTCCCTTGTCGGTATCACGATTGCAACGGATGGCGCAGGCACACGTATTGGAAAACGTATCCTGTTGTAGATCCGTTCTCCCTCGACAACGACTCCGGGAAAATGAATGTCCAGATATTCCTGCACTGCCCTACGTGCAGCCGGTACAGAATAATTCTTCTCTGCTACATCCAGAGCTACCGAGCCCTCGATTGCGCGCCAATGGTAGAGGATCCTAGGAATATGCACAATCCCATCCCCGCCCACCTGGGCTGTGACTCTAAGCAGGAAGTCATAGTCCTGACTCCCGTTGAACTCAGAGCGGAAGGGGGTGGCAACCGCGAGACCACGCCTTACAGCAACAAAGTGGTTTATATAGTTTTGTGCCAGAAGGAGCAGCGGATTCCAATCCGGCTTGAAATGGTGATCTTTTATATGTCCAGAGCTGGAATAACTGTCATGATCGCTGTAAAGGACCACCGCATTGGCATTCCGATTGACGGCATCGGCAAACCAGAATAGGGCGTCGTCGCATAGGATGTCATCGTGGTCTAAGAACGCGACAAAATCTCCGGTGGCAATTCCGATTCCATCGTTGGTGGCTACAGATATACCGCCGTTTTCCGCACGCTCAATTACGCGGATTCGGTACTCCTCCGAAGCCAGATTGACCAGCAAATCACCTAATCTGGGATCCCCTGAACCATCGTTGACAATTATAAGCTCCCAGTTTGTGTAAATCTGGCGGCGAACAGAAGCAACCGCTTCGCGTAAGAACAGTTCGTCCGACTGGTACGCCGGCAGGACGATTGAGAATTTGGGGCGGAGTGAAAATGATTCTGAAATCCTTCTGGCACGACGCTTCACCTCCGGAGAGGAACTGTTATTCTCAAAGAACCACTTCTCGTAATTGGACACTGGCAATGGCGGTGGCTCTACCAGGTTGATTGGTGTTACTCCAAGCAAGATATCCTTTGCTTGGCCGACGACCTTTTTACTCTCTCGAGTTGCCATCTTGGAGAAGACGACCAGATCCTTGGCTACCTCTCTTGAGTGGCTGTCTTTCACAGAAGCCAGTTCACTAAACAGACGGGCCGTCACAATGGCTCGAGCTGTCAGAGAATCGAGTTTTCCAAACTCTATTCGCAGTTCATCGTTGGTCGCGGTCTCAGTAGCGGATACTCTAAGCTCCACCGTAGGTTGCAGATTGAAGTGAACTATCGCAGCGTAATATCCATCACCTAAATCGTTCAAACTGAACAACTTTGCGTCATATGACTCTCTACTGTCGCCTAATACCAGACTCGGTAAAGTCGGCTTAGGACTAGCATCGCCGAAATAAACGCTGCAGATCAACCAATTTGGGGAAAGGGCCAGATCGTGCGGAAGCTCGATCCGCAGGAATACCGCCGCAGGGAATGCATAGCCGGCACCAAGGCGCCTCCGGTAAACTGGTTCGACAACGAGTCGACCGGCCTGCATCCACCGTTTCTTCGTGAAAATAAGCCAGCGTAATACTCGCTCATACATACTTTTGATCGGAGCCTTTCTTACTCATGCTCGGATAACCAGATGAAAGCCTAACCCAAAGCAAAGTGCCTTAAACAATCGAATAACCGACTTTATTAAACGTCCATGACCACCATTGTCATCATCCGATTTCCCAATCACAGCATTGACTCAATACCCTATTGACTCGAACTCTCCCCAAGATCTTAGGAAGTACATATAAGTTAATTCTTTTATGGCGCATCCTTCACACTTATTTCGCTAACTCCAGCCGAAATATAAAATACCAACAATCTATCTTTTAGCATTCTTATATTTCGATTAGAACCGCGTGCTAAGCCCACCTCACTATCCGAAAGGATCCATCCCGAACCCAGCCCAAGTTTCGCCTCCCGGGCCAGCCATGCCTGCTCAGTTGCCGGGGACCTGATCTCCAAAGATAGGAGCACAAATCTCCCGAAGGCACTTGCAGCCGGCATTGTGCTCGCGACAGCGACATTCATCCGCGGCGAAGGAGTGCTTTTACTTATCTTTCCGACAACAGAGCTCCTATCGGGAATGGGCAGGAACCACAGTGCCGCCAGGGGATATGAGAAGCAAAGACTCGAAAGGCTTCCTCAACCCGAGGGGTCACTGCCTGTCAACTGCTTTACCACTGGCCATGAGAGAAGGAGGTTCTTGGCTGATATTCATAACCTCCAGTTGCTATGTGAGGGATCGCGAACTTTGAGTGGCATTTAGAGACTCGAACTGCTTGATCACGAAACTTCGATGGCTGTCTTATCTGGAACAATGGTCCATGAACTAATTGACTTCATCGACTACATAGAAAGCTGGGAATTTTAAAACGCAGTTGGCCTGGCCGTGGAGCTGTATATCACCAGGTTGTCAAGATGCAGTGATCTCGAACCAAACCTATCACGGCTGCCACAATATTGGGATGCAGCCCCTTATCTGTAGCATTAGTTGCAATGTGTAAAAGATGCTTCAGCAGGCATTACAGAATGCAATGATCCAATAAATTTGGCTTCGTAACGGCTAGCCGTGTATGAATTCAAAGCCGAAGCGACCCTTGACGCAAAGCATGCCTTTTGTAACGCTATGGTCCATGGGAGAGGTCACCTTGACGATCCTGTTGTCCTGGACGTGAATCTCGAGATTGCAGCCGACGCCGCAGTAAGGACATATGGTACGCGTCACGCTCTGTCTTGATTCGTCCCATTTGTTCTCCAACCTAAGGTCGTGCTCGGTCTTGAACATCAAGGCGCTTGTCGGACATACGGCCACGCAGTTGCCGCAGTAGACACACGCGGACTCAGGCAATGGTACGCCGAACTCAGTCGTTATGTGAGCCTCAAATCCCCGTCCACCTACTGCTATGGCGAAGGTGTTTTGCGCGTCGGCGCCGCACGCTTCTACGCACTTGTAGCAAAGTACGCAGCGTGAGTAGTCTCTCACGTACTGGTCGTTGTCTATTTTGACAGGCTCGAAGACTGTTGCGGCGACGGATCCGTCGCTCTTGTCATGGTGTCCTGCGTGAGTATTTTCACGCTCTCCGCCTGTGGCAGGTGCGGCCTGAGGTCCAAATCTTGCTCCGTCCACTTGGTACTGATCCATCCAGCCTGCAAGCTCCGGAGAAACGATCGACATGTCAACCGAAGAAGAGAGAAGTTCAAGGATCATTTTACGGCTTCTTGAAACCCTGTCAGATTCGGTGCGGATCACCATTCCCAATTCGATTTTGCGCGAGCACGCTGGAACCAAGGTTCTAGAACCTTCGACCTCGACCATGCATAGCCTGCAGGTATTGACCGGCGTCAGTCTTTCCAGGTAACACAACGTGGGAATGTCGATTCCCTCGCCGCGGCACACTTGCAATATTGTGGAGCCCTCAGGAGCACTGATCTCAGTGCCATTTATTGAGACCTTTATGCTCCTCTTGATTGAGACAGCCACGCCACCGCTCATTTTGTCCGCCCCATGTCTATACCAGTCCAAGCTTGAAGGCGGATTCCACCGCATTGGAGGCGGTTTGCCCGAGTCCGCAGATTGATGACTCTCGCATAACTGCTCCTAGATCCGTCAATAATGAAAGTTCGTCGTCTTTGGAACCAAATGAAGCACGATTTACGACCCTTGCCAGCAGTTCCTCCTGACGGGCAGTTCCAACGCGGCAGGGCACGCACTGGCCACAGGATTCTTCTCGGAAAAATTGGGCTATGCGCAAGACAACCTGATCAATCTCTGCATCCTGATCAAAAACCATCACAACGCCAGAGCCAAGGCTGGCTCCCTCTGCGCGAACTCCTTCAAATGACAGCTTCATGTCGAGCTGGTCCGGTCCTACAAACGATCCAGCGGCTCCGCCCAGGAGTATCGCTTTCAGCGATTTTCCCGACTTGACGCCGCCGGCTAGTTCAAGAAGATCTCCAAGCGTGATGCCGAAGGGGGCCTCATAGAGTCCCGGATTGCTTATGCTCCCCGAAAGGCAAAAAAGCCGTGTTCCTGTTGAGTCTGGAGTTCCAACGGAGGCATATGCGAGTCCGCCGATACGAAGAATCTCAAGCACATTTAGAAGCGTCTCGACATTGTTGATGCCGGTTGGTTTTCGAAAAAGACCTGCCTGGGCCGGGAATGGCGGCTTATTTCGCGGTTCCGCCCTCTTGCCTTCGATCGAGTTGAACATTGCGGTCTCTTCCCCGGCGATATACGCCCCGGCTCCTCTGCGGAGTTCAATGTCAAAATTGAAACCTTGGCCGAAGATGTCAGAGCCAAGTAAACCCTTGTTCCTTGTCAGAGAGATA
>DAHVRV010000046.1:0-14144 GCA_027322285.1 Actinomycetota bacterium | reverse complement strand
GGTGGCCACCCGAGGATGTGGAGTCTAAGCGGAAGCTCTCCCAGCTACGCCTGCGACACTTGCTGCAAGCGGTGCTGGCGGGTCCCCATCAACTGGTCCAAGCGATAGCATTCATTATCGAAGAACCACTCATAGACTGAGCGTCAGTTGCCGAAACGGAAATGTAATGCAGCAAAGACACTCGACGTTGCGGGTCGCGTGACGTTGGAGACCTGAGGAGAGCACGCCCGGTCAGGGACGCGCTCGCGGCGCTCGACAGCTGGTGGCCGGAGCCGATGGGAATTCCCGGGCTGCCCGACGACACGACGACCAGACCGGTCGCCAGCGCGCTTCGGACCGGCCTGTGAACGCCGGCTGACATCCCCTACCCACGACCCAGTCGCGACACTGCCGAACAACTCGGTCGTGGGACGAGTCCCCTACCACCTCGCCAAGGACTGACAACCGGTCACTCCTGAACGGGAGGACCCTCAACGCTACGCCTGGGTGTCGGGTGGATAGCATCGCTGATCATCTGTTGGAGGATCGCGTCCTGGGCGATGAGGTGCTCTTGGAGCTTCACGACCTCGTGGAGGATCGCATCGGCATCGTTGTAGGTGGCCTCGGACCGCTTGTCGGCGGCCGCGGCGAGCACGTTCTGGCCGACGATGATCACCGACAGGAGGACCAACTGCAAGAAGGTCTGCGAGATCCACGAGACGAGCACCACTGGGCTGTGGGAACTCACCGCAGAGGGGAGGCTGACGAAGGCGAGTGCAGCGAAGGCGTACGCGCACCACATGGTGCCGACGCCATTGGTTACCTTCACGGCGAACCAGGCGTTGAACCGGGCCGCCACACCATCGTGTGGCAGCTGATCGATCACCTTGATCGGCCGGGTGCCGTGCTCGAGCTTCTCCTTGGTCCGGTGATGGGGGACGTAGTCGTAGACGGATCGCGTGGTCACCAGCGGCCTCCTAAGTGGAATCGGTATTCCTGCGAAACTTACCACCTATCCCGCTGAAACATGCTGCCCGCGAGAGGGTGGGAGCGACACTTTTTTCAGTGTATATCTGCTGAGGGAAAGTTGCCTCCCTTTGATGAGTTTACGCTCATATCGGAAAGGAATAATGGTTCACTCCCGGCCACGGACTGCACGACTCACCGTCGAAGAGGCAGGTGAAATCCTCGGCCTGCAGCGAGGCGACCCGGTGTACTGCCAGTAGCTCTTCGTGGACCTTGAGATCAGATGTCGACAGGTTGACTGTGGTGCTCGTAGTCGCCGCTGTGACCGAGACCGACATAGCTTGGCCATCCGTCGGTGAAAAGCGCTGAGCCAAGCTCAGTGGTGATCCGGTAACCGGCGGCGATTGCGCTCCGGCGTCAGGGATGACGTTGATCCGACAAGCCCATATCCCATGGGACGTTTGAGCTCGACAGCGACTGCCACGAGGGTCTCTCCCAGCGCGCTGGAGGCCGAGCGCGGAAATGCCATTCTTCTGGTTCGTCATCTGCCACGCTTCTGAGAACCACAACGGGAGCGGCGTGTGGATCTTGTCGAAGACGGTCTCGCCGTCTGCGAAATGACGCGGCCGCAGCCACGACAGTCGTCATCCTCGCCGAACCAAGCGATGAACTCTTCCCAGTTCCTCGGGTAGTGGACTCCATATCGCATGACGGGCACCCTTCCAAGGTAGCCCCCCCGTAGCCGACTGGACAGACCTTCTTTCTTAACTTACAGATACAGGCTAAGAACCGGCTCTAGTCGCAATTTACTTCCGCTTGACCAGCGCCATAAAGGCTTCGGCTGCTTTTTCTGAGCGGCGCCTGAAATCTGCCGCCATGCGCTGGTCTGAATTGATTGGTAGCTTTGGGATACGGCAGCGACCGCAGTTTGCGTCGCGAAAAAGACATTTTCTGAGGTATGCACATTCGTAGGAAACTGATCAAGGTTGGAATCTCTTTAGTGGTGCTTGCGGGACTGGCAGGTGGTGGCGCATACACCTACGTTCGGTATCGCTATGGTCAGATTCCGAAGATTCATGGAACGGCAGTGTCACCCATAGGCGCTGCCTCACCGATAGATATCCTTATCGCCGGCACAGACTCTCGGCAGGGTCTGACTGCAGCGCAACAGAAATTGTACGGCAACACGGCGGTTGCCGGGGGAAACCGAAGCGATGCGACAATGATTGTGCGCGTGACACCCAGCTCAAAAAGGATTTCGCTACTGTCTATACCGTATGACACATTCGTTCCGATATACGGTACCAATGGTCCTAACAAGATCAGTGACGCCCTCAATTTCGGTCCGAAAGCACTTGTTAAAACCATCGAAAACAGCATCCACGTACCGATCAATGCATACATCGGGGTGAATTTCAATGGGGTGATGCAGCTGGTGCAATCACTGGGAGGGATAAAGGTCGACTTCCCTTACCCGTCGAAAGACACTATGTCCGGTTTGAACGTTGGAGCAGGATGCCAGGTCCTAAATGGAACCCAAGCGCTAGCGCTGGCTCGCAGCCGGTTCTTCTACTATTACAAGGGTGGCCACTGGCTCTACGACGGTAGCAGTGGTTTCGGCCGCATTCACAGGCAGCACACCGTTATACGCGCGATGATCAACAAGGCCAAGTCGAGCATCGTGACAAATCCGCTTGCACTGAACGCGTTCATCGGTACCGCAGTCAAAAACGTGGAGATAAACTCGAAACTGAGTCTTGGGCAACTTGTGCATTTGGCAATGGATTTTCGCTCGTTCTCCGGTTCAAATCTGACGACCTACACCTATCCCACACAGATTGTCAACAACTACGGAAAATACGGAGACGTACTTTTCCCAGTAAAGAGTCTTGATGCAGGCGTTGTGGCAAAGTTTCTATCACAAGGGTCCACAACTGCGGCTCCCACCTCGGGGGTCGGCACTGCTGGTGCTACCTCTCCTTCATCCCAGCCGTCTTCCAGTTCGTTACCCCCCGCAATAATGGGCTCGATAGTTCAGAATCGAACAAGACCGAGCTTCGATCCGGTCCCATGTTGAACTGCTACTCGCTGACCCAGCGAGGTGCGAAACCCGTCCCATAGAGCCCGTGAACTCAGATATCTCGCGGGCAAGGACTCTGGTGTCGAGTGACCTCAGATCGAACCTTCGCAAGTGGATTCACCAAAAGGCTCTCAGCTTGAAGACTATTGGGTCTTTCGAAATCACCTATTGATCCTCATCACGTATCTGGCGGCAACTCCTCCCACCAGAACAACTCCCACAAGGGCTAGAGTTCCGAAGAAGAAGTATATGGCGGCAGCCAATATCGCAGCCCCACCTACCACACGGAGCTGGACACGGTACTGGCCTGGGTGGGCGATTAGTCGCAACAGCGGTACCAATGCCCTGCCATTGCTGGGGGAAGTGCTTGACATGGTAAACTTCCTGGAGCCCACGCAAGCCCCTTATGGTCTCTTGGGGACGTCATGGCGGGACCGTGAAATTTGCCTCGCGCCTGGTTTCGGTGGAACCTTTGCGTGCTTCGCTCTGCCCAGGTTAGGACGAGCGGATGCAAAGATCGTTAATTTTGGCTGGATATGTGGATCCCGAAAAGCCAATTAGCACCTCTAAATTTTCCATGTGTCCAACGGGATGGCTTCCTCGATACTGCCGCACACTTCCGATTTCGGCCCATATTCAGATGCCAACAAGGAGGCCAGATTTCTCAACATCGACTGTTGATCTTGGATAAGTACAAGAGCTGATCGTGCGGTTTCCTTGCCATGATTACCTTGATATAGAGTTCATTACAATCATGGCACAGATCGTTATCTAAGCAGTGCTATCAGTGGAGCGTAATACTAGGGAATTTCGATGATCGAGTCTGAAGAGTTTACTTTGATCCTCAGCACTGCAATCCCCCTCGTCCAAAGGTACCACCTGCCGAAACCATTATCATCACGGGCCCATCACCGCCAGTTATTCCGGAAACGAAAACCTGTCAGCGGGGTAAGAATCTGACACTAACTAAGTGGTATTGCGCTTAGAGCAGCGCTTCAAAGCCTGGTCTGAAGCTAGTCGCAAAAAGTAAGGCGAGGTCGCATGCCAAACCACCAGCTGCTGTATGCTCAGGTTTCCGCTTGTACGGTTTATGAGAAAATGCCAATAACCAGTACGAGGAGTAGAACCAGGCCTATGTATAGGAGGTAGAGGTTCATTGACCCCATTTGCATCTTTGAAGTCTTTTCGGACGCCCATCGAACCAGACGAATGATCGGCATGAAAAGTAGTGGGCCAAATATTGGCGCCTCCGAGTACTCAAAGCTGAGTTGTCTTATGAAGTATCCTTTCTCATTAGCGTCGGAGCCGACAACGGTTTTTGATCGGTACGCGAAGCTGTAGAACCGCCTCATCGCGTTGGAGAACACCAGCGGGGTGGTGCCGCTTTCAACCGGAACAGTCTCCAAGCCCTGGGCCCATAGTGGAACCCTTCGGTAACTTCGAATCCCATGCGGCCGAAGACGTATAAGCGCAAGTGGAACAAGGGCCAGCAGAGCGCCCACTACCAAAAGAAGAAATGGCGAAATGAACGCAAATTTCGGTGAGAGTGGGATGAGCAATAAGCCATCAACCATGTGCTTTACTGCGTTTGGAGAACGTGTCCACGATGCTGAAGAAAGTGATTTGATCCACCACGTCATTCCAGCGGAGTAAATGAGGGTCATCAGCCCAATTCCCAGAGTTGCATATGGACGCAGCCGCTGATTGCCCGGAGCCGCATCAAGATTGCCCGAAACGGACCTGTGCTTTCCCAGCATTCCGACACCCAGAACCTTCACCA
This sequence comes from Actinomycetota bacterium, assembly GCA_027322285.1. Classification (GTDB taxonomy): domain Bacteria; phylum Actinomycetota; class Acidimicrobiia; order Acidimicrobiales; family Acidimicrobiaceae; genus SCQM01. The sequence continues at coordinate 9,339 of DAHVRV010000046.1, read as the reverse complement.
TCGTTGCAAGTGAGATTGCGGCGATCAATGCAATTCCGGCGCCGCCCAAGGCCATAGAGACCCTGCCAATTGAATTCGACAATCGGAAACCCTGAAATATCGTTTGAAACAGAAACCATTCGCTGACGAACCCGGCCATAGGCGGCATTGCCGAAAGGCTCATGCCGCCCAAGACTGCTCCGACTCCGAGAGTCCATGGTGCTCTAGAAAGAGCGCCATGCTGGGAAATCTCATAGGTGCCGCTGGTGCTGTGAAGATGCTCGGCAGTGAGCATCAACGAGCCTTTGGCGAGGGAGTGTCCTCCCAAATGTATTAGGCCAACGATCCACGCAAGATCGGACAGCTCGGCGAGGCCGGCAGATCTAAACATTATTGCCGCGCCAAGAGCTGCGGTGGCGAGTCCGGCGTTCTCGGCGGTTGAGAACGACAGTAGCTTTCGCCAGTCATTTTGCTGAAATCCGTAGAGAATACTTAGTATCGCAGAAATGACCCCCGCTGACAGTACCAAAACTCCGAACCCGATCGGCGTTGATGAGGCGGGCATCCAGCTGAGCAGCGCACGGCCCAGCGAAAACCAAGTGACGTTCAACACAATTCCCGACAGTATGGATCCTGATGCGCCACTTCCACTTGAATAGGCGGGGGGAAACCACTCGTAGAAAGGCAATAATCCCAACTTTGCTCCGAATCCGATTAGGAATAGAACTCCCAACCCAGCACCAGCCAGGGAGGATAGGTGCAACCAGGAAGTGTGCCAGGACGCAAAGTTGGGATCCCGAACGCCGAGTACCAAGACACCGAAAAGAAGGGATACGCTTCCAACCTCGAGCAGAGAAAGCATGAACAGGCTCGATTGACCGGCCTCCGCGGTTTGGGTCCGCCGGTCGTTGAGCAAGAGGTATGCGCCGCTCAGGCTCATGACCTCCCAAGCGATCAGGAACGAGATCCCGTCCTGAAGTCCTGCCACTCCAACCGCTCCAAGGATCACCAAAGCGGCTCCTGCGAACCATCCCTGTGAAATTCGATCATGCGGCACGGTGAGCCCAGCCAAGAGAGCAGGCACCAATCCCCAGATGACGAGCCAACCGGCGGAAGGATCCAATGCGAAACTGACAGTAAGACCTCCGCTATAGAAGAGTGCAACGGGATGGGTGCCGTGTGGAAGAGATGAGGCAGCACCTGACAAAAGCAGCACAATTCCAAGTCCAAAAGTAAATTCAGTCAGGTAAAAGGCCCGCTTCGCCAAGGCCGCAATGCACGTGACAACTAACGAAATGCAGCCAGCGAGGATAAGGTCATTGCTCATATCCGCCTCCATGCAGTCGTTGGTTGATCCGGTCGGTCAGCAGCAGAAGTCCGTGAATGAATGCCGCCGGCGTAGGGGGACAGCCTGGAATGGAAATGTCCACTGGCAGGTGTATTTCCAGGCCGGACCCGCCTGAGTACCCCATATCGAAAGGCGCGCCGGATATTGGACACGTGCCTCCGGCAATGACAAAACGAGGACGGGGCATGGCCTCGTAGGTCCGCAGCAGCGGGCCCTTCATCTGAGGAACTACTGGTCCGGTGACGAGCAGGACATCTGCGAAGCGAGGGGACGGTGTGAAGAAGATTCCAAGCCGATGGAGGTTGTAGAACGGATTGCATAGGGCTTGGAGTTCCGATTCACAGCCGTTGCATGATCCAGCATCGACATGTCTGACGTGCAGGCTCCCTTTGAAGATTGAGCTGACCCGGCTTCGTAGCTCATCGTTTTCGCGGCTATTTACACCTTCGTCGACAACAAGGTCCTGCCTTGATTTTGAGGCGAAAGTCAAATTTGAAGAACTCTGCAATGCTGCGGTTGGGCAAGATGCAACACATATTTGGCAGTTGATGCATCTTCCGTAATCCAACGCGACAGATTCTTCATCGTTTACGCCAGTTTTAGTTGAGAAAGCTCGGGTGGGACATTTCAGAATGCATTCGCGACATCCGGGACGGCAGTCTTGCGGATGGAAAGTTGGGAAGCCAAGCACCTTATCCTGGCCATCGTTCTCGCCCGATGCCGGCCATTTGGTCGTGACCTTTCCGGCGGCAAGGCCCTTCAATGTCCAGTTCTTCACGGTTGCCTACCTATCCGCTCCAGCAATTGTGAGTCCAAAACTTGCTTCATTTATCGCGTAGTCCATCATGTTGGAGGAGTGAACCGTTAGCGGAAACACCTTCCAGTTCGAGAATGAGGCCGATTTGATCTTCACCCTTTCGAGAAGCCCATTTCGAATTCGGACCGCATAGAAGCACGATCCTCTTGGGCCTTCCGTCCAACCAAGTCCATCGGCCAGTTCGGGCTGGGAAGTCGGGCTAGCTGCGGCGATCTCTCCTGGCTCAAGGAGTTCAGTGGCTTGCCGTATCAGATCGAATGCGCTTATCAGCGCCTCGCCTCGAACCTGTGATCTCGCAAGAGCATCACCACCGGTTCGGACCGGAATTTCCAAGGAAAGCCTCTCGTACATAGAATACGGATGGTGAACCCGCAGGTCCCTCTTAATTCCAGATCCATGTGCCACTGGACCGGTGGCTCCGAAATCGAAGGCGACATCAGCTGACAGCGTGCCAGTCCCAATCAATCGGTCAAGGTAGCTCTGAGTTGCGGACAATGAATCCAAGTAGTCGATGGCATCTCTCTGTAAATTCGAAAGCATCGTCGGAAGAATATCTACGTTTAGATCTCGCCTGAGTCCACCCACTGCCAGCACGTTTCTGAGAAAACGGTGTCCTGTGAGTTGTGCATTGATCTGCTTTGCCCTTTCCTCCAGCAGTGCTCCAAAAGCCTCACCCACCTTCAAAGTGGTGGTCTTGGATAGCATGGAGAAAAAGTGCAGGTTGTTATAGATCCGCTCCATTTCTGCGAGAATGACTCGCAAAAGCTGAGCCCGCCTGGGGACATCCAGCCGAAGCGCATCTTCAACAGCAAGGCAGTATGCCAATCCATGGCAAATTGTTCCCACCCCTGACACTCTCTCGGCCAAGATCACTCCTGATTCTGGATCCTGCTGCTGAAGATCTTGCTCGATCCCTCGATGTTTGTAAAAGAGTCGAGGCGTGTAGTGCAGGATTTCTTCGCCGATATATGCGAAATGAAACTCTCCGGTTTCTAGAACGTCACCGCGAACTGGACCCCAGAAAAGATCCTGTACTTGTGTTGCCAAGACCTCCGGCAGTTGCGGGGGAGTCGTGTCTCCAAAGAGTTGCAAGATCTCTTTACTCGTTGGATCGAATGGTAGGCTTGTGAGTGCCATTCCTTCCAGCAAGACTAAAGGAAAAGGTTCGGGATTTCCCGTGAATATTATGTCAGACAGGTCCATTATCTCCCGCTCGTACCAGCTCAGCAGAGGCACGAGGTCAGACAGGGAAGGTAATTCCGTTTCGGCTCGAACAGTCAACTCCAGGAACTCGAGGTTCGGTCCCCGGTCCACCAAATAGACAATCTCGGGAACTGGTCCCATATAGCGCAGGTATGCCATTTGGAAACGGCATCCCTCCTCTAATAGGCTCCTGGCTTCATTCAGAAGTTGTGATGCTGCGACCTGAGCTTTAACCAGTGTGCCCATCAGAGTCCCTTGCCCGCTTCAGTGAAGAAATGCAGCATTCCTGACGGCCACCAGAGTCCGAGAACAAGTATTGCGGCCAGGCTCAGCCACATTGGTACCTCCAGCCAGCCATTGAACTGCATTGTTGGCGATCCGTCTGGGGTAGGTTCCAAGCCGAAGAACATTGACCGGAAGTGGTTCATGAAACCGATGAAGATTACGATCAAAAGCAGCCCAATCACCCAAACTGCCCATGAGTTACTTCCTCCAATTCCGGCCCGCAGGATTGCGAGTTCACTCTGAAATAGGCCGAAAGGCGGTGCCCCGGTTATTGCGATGGCGCCCAGCAGCCATAGAGTGCCGGTGACAGGGTAAAAGGAAAGTACTCGACGAATCCTGTCGATTTCCTTGGATCCGTAGCTGCGCATTGCATTCCCTGCACCAAAGAACAGCAGAGACTTGTTCAAAGAATGATTTAGCATCTGATACATTGCCCCTGCTATTCCGAGAACACCTCCAAATCCAAACCCGATGGCAATGATCCCCATGTGTTCGATGCTGGAGTATGCCATGAGACGCTTTATGCCCTGTTGGCGAACTATGAACATGGCGGCTATCGACAGTGAAAATAACCCGAGTACTATCACTGCTAAATGTGCCGGGATGGAGGCTTCTGTTCCATCCAGAACATCCATGAACCTGACTATTCCGAGGATTGCGGTGTTGAGAAGCGCTCCAGACAGCATTGCGGATACCGGAGCGGGCCCCTCGCTGTGTGCATCTGGGAGCCAGGTGTGCATTGGCGCGAGGCCAGCCTTGGTCCCAAAGCCCACGAGTACCAGCAAGAATGAGGTGAGCAATAAAGACGCTGGAATTTTGCCAGCCACCGAGTGAAGGGTAGCCCATGTCATCGAATACACCGGACCAAGGTGAAAGGTGCCGGCCCAATAAAAAAGGACTATTCCTAATAGTGAGAGTGACAGTCCTGAGGACACAACGATCAGGTATTTCCATGAAGCCTCGATGCTTTCGGCCTCTCGTTCGAATCCAACCAGAAAGGCACTCACTATCGTGGTGAAATCTATAGCAATCCAGTAAAGTCCAGGATTGTTCATGAATGGGACTATCAGCATAGTTAGCGCAAAACCCTCCAGCAGTCCGTAGAATTTCGCGGCCTGGCTGCCGGTGATGTTGAGGATTCTCATGTAACCAGTTGAATAGATTGAGGCAAGCAGGTAAACCACACCCGTGCAAAGTGTCACCCAGTTCCCAAATGGGGAGATGAGGATGTAACCCGAGACATGCGATTGAGGCCTGGTTGGGGAAAAGACTAATAAGACCAACGCGGTTACGAAAACCGCAGCAGATGAGGAAAGGTTCACATATTCGTTTCTAACCCGGTTACCTCCTAGGAGGCTTATGAGTATCGCCAGAATTGGTATCGCCCAAAGAATTTCCATAACAATGAGCATGTCAACCTACCAATTTCTGCAGATCTCTGGACGATGTAGTGCCTGCGTGCACCTTTAAATACCGGACCAGGATCCCGAACGTCATAACGATGATCAGAAGATCAAAGAGGATCACCAGTTCCAATAGAATTGGCAGTCCAGGAACCAGGATTTGAGATCCAAGGAAGATTCCGTTTTCGATTACCAGAAGCCCGAGGATGTGGCTTATTGCCTCCGAGCGCACGACCATTAGAAGGAATCCAATCAGGTTCAATCCAAACATGGCCGTAAGCGCCATGAGAGTAATGTTGTTGGTTATTCCAAGCTTGGCGCCAATCGAACTGCTCAAGGCGAATGCAATCAGTATCAGTAGAGCGCCGACCACCATGCCGGAGGCGGGCCTGAATAGGGGAGTAAACTCCCGGTCTATTTTGAGCCTGTTCACCAAACGCAGCAGCAAGTACGGTAGTAATGCGCCTCTGAATAGGGCAGTCAGCCCGGCAATGACGTAGAGTTCCTTGTAATGGCCATAGTAAGCGACCGAAGCTGACAGAGCAGCTATTACCCAAGATTCCGCCGCAAAAGAAAGTATGTGATTCCTCAACCAATGCGATCCCAGCATCACAAATGACAACACCAGAGCCAGGGTCATAAGAAAACTGAACAGAGATGTGGCGAGAGAATTCAAGTGGGTTGTGAGCATGTTTCGCCCTCTAGATCTGGTTTGCTATCAGGGCAACTACCGCGAACAGGAACGACAACGCCAGAGGTTCCTGGTATCGGTAGAAGCGGAGTCTTGATTGGATGGTGTCGACAACTGACATGGCAACGGCAACCGCTCCATATTTTAAGATTATGAAACCTACGGCTAGGAACAATGACGGTAATGACCCACTTGTGGACAAGCCCCATGGAAATAGAAATACATTGAGGAAGATGGTATAGAGGATGAATTGCTTCATCCACGATGACCACTTGAGAACTGCCAGCAACGGCCCCGAATATTCAAGAATTCTGGCTTCATCAATCATGTACACTTCGTAATGAATTGAAGAATGGATCGGGAGATGGTCCGTTTCGACAGTCAAGAGGATGAAGAATCCGAATACCAAGAAGAGATGAGCCGGACTCCAGTAGGTGGCCAAATTTCTGACCAGCACATGGTTCGCTACAAATGGGAGCATGGAATGATCCAGAAATGCAACGCCGACAAAGATCAGAATTAACGTTGGCTCAGCCAATATCGTCAGCATGACCGCCCTTGACGAACCCAGGCCGCCAAATGGCTGTCCAGTGTCAAGACCCGCTAAAAGGATTGCGAAACTTCCAAGTGTCAGAACAAGTCCTCCGCCCAGGATGTCTCCCATGTCAGATAGAGGCAGTGGATAGTTGGTCAACACGGGTATGAGAATGGGAACTATAAGCATCGAGGTGAATGCAATTACAGGTGCTGTCCAGAACACCCAAGAAGCGGTTTCAGGCACGACAAGTTCTTTACCAAAAAGCTTGAAGATATCGCGGTAGGGCTGCAGGATCGAGGGGCCCCGTCCTCTTTGAATACGCTCCTCGAACTTAACGATGAATCCGTTGAGAAGCGGTGCGGCCAGCACGACGGTCAGCACCTGCATGATTTGGATTAGAACTGAGCTTACGACCAATTTCCCTCCTTGAGTGGGTCAACTATTTAAAGTCACCGCTCCCAGGAGTCATTAGCCGCATTGGCAGTTTTGGCGAACTCCATCGCCAATTGAATTCGATGTCCAAGCTAACAGAATCTTTTGCTGAGGTCAATCATTCGAAGTGTGAAAAAATATGCCGATGGCTGGAGGGATCGAGACTTCAGGTCGAAAAGGTTCACAGGTCTTTGGTCGTACGGATCAGCCGACCCGCAATTTCCATGTCACGATCTTGTCGGAATCAACCTGCTCCCTAATTGAGATGAGAACTTCTTGCATACCTTCAGCAGTGTCAACGAATTCGGTGATAATTGACAGTTGGGAATTGATGGGGGCCGGTCAGTGCAGTTGAGAACTCCATCAAAGCAAAAGCTAGACATTGCACGATATTGTGCTGCCCCCATGATCGGATGGTCTGGAGCTATGGGGAAATCTTGTGTTTGGCCATCTATGGGTTGAGGTAAGAAGTTTGGGATAATTGGCTTGGTTGGGCGGGATCTCCAACTGACGCGAAGATTATCCCACACGATAGGACACAGCAACTAAACGGCCTCAAGTATTGGTTCAATGGTGACTGTGTGTAGGGCGACGCTTTCGTTGATTGCTGTAGGGGTGTAGAGCGTCACTGGAGCTGAGAATGGCGTGGAGGCGACCGCGTAGTTGCGTTGTCGCTATCTGTTAGGGCAAGCTGGGGAGTCCCAATAAAACAGGACCCCCTCGCTCATTCTTAGCAGATCACGAGAGGGTCCCCCAAAGATGCCAGAGGCACCGTGGCTCTCATTGTATCAAGCGATCCCGAGGTTGGTGAAGTCGAACTGTTGGATGGAAAACTCAGCTGTCCATCCTGTAACGGAGTGCTTCGGCCATGGGGACATGCAAGGTCCAGAACCATTCGGATGTGTGATGGCGTAAAGGCCGTTCATCCACGAAGATCGCGCTGTAGGGATTGTTCCAAGACCTCGGTTCTTCTGCCCGATTACCTGCTGGTTCGCCGGGTGGATGAAGCAGCGGTAATCGGATCAGCTCTAATTCAAAAGGCTCAGGGTTCTGGGCACAGAAAGATCGCTCTAAATATCTGTCGTCCCGAGACAACCGTCCGAGGCTGGATCAGGCGTTTTAGCGAAAAGCTGGAGATCTTGGCAGAACACTTTGTCAGCTGGGCCCTGGCCCTTGATGCCACATTGTCTGAGATTGTTCCGATTGGATCTTTATTCGGCGATACCATAAGTGCAATCGGGATCGCCGCCCGTTCTATGAGCATCAGGTTTGGCCCTAAACCCCCATGGTCTCAGATCTCAGCGATAACTGGGGGAAGGCTCCTGGCCAACACCAGCTCACCCTTTCCAACACCTCCGTGATCAGCGATGATCCCTTTTGTTGTTTTTGACTACGACAAAAAGGAGAAAATATGTCAACAGATCAACTGGAGGAGCCAAAACATCACCGAGCGGAAGACATAGCGCTGTTCCGCTACGGGATAGTTCGCGAGGCTGCAGATGAAACGCTCTCTAAAGCCAAGCGGGGGCAACTTGTGCGTGAGTTGGCTTCGGTGGCACATATGGGTGTTGACGGAGTTCCGGTAGTGGTATCGCGGCAAAGCATCGACCGCTGGATCCGCAGCTACAGAAAAGGCGGTTTTGCTGCTCTTCACCCATCAGCACGCCATATCGAGCCCCGTACACCGGAGCATCTGCTGGCGTTAGCTTGTGATCTCAGAAAAGAAGACCCCTTTAGAACTGCAGCCCATATTGCCCAGATCATCAGAACTCAAAACGGATGGTCACCCCATGAAAGAACCCTGCAGCGCCACTTCAAAGCTTTAGGACTCTCTAGAGCCCAGCTGACAAGTCAAAACATTGCATTCGGGAGATTTGAGGCGAACTATCCAAATGAGCTCTGGGTGGGAGATGCCCTACATGGCCCAGTAATCGCCGGCAAGAAAGCGATCCTGTTCTGTTTTTGTGACGATCACTCCCGATTGGTTGTAGCTCACCGATGGACATATTCAGAAGATACTCTTTCAGCCCAGGCAGCGCTGAGACGTGGAATACTGTCAAGGGGGATACCGGGTACAGTTTATTTGGACAACGGGAGTCCATTTGTCTCGCGTCAGCTGATAAGAGCCCTGGCAGTCCTTGGCATTCGGCTTGTCCATTCGAAACCTGGGAGGCCTCAAGGTCGAGGTAAAATTGAGCGTTTTTTCAGAACCGTAAGAGAGCAGTTCCTAATTGAAGTAGCCCACAGCGATATCTCTTCTCTCGAAGTCTTAGAAGAACGCTTCCAGGGATGGATAGAGCAGGTCTATCACAGGCGAATTCATTCTGAAACCGGCCAGACGCCCCTTGAGCGGTTCTCCATCAAGCCAAAGGTGCCAGAGCTGGCTCTTGTGCGGGAGGCGTTTTTGTTCTCTGAGACCAGAACTGTTACAAAAACTGCAACGGTTTCCCTCTATGGGAACGACTACGAAGTCGATCAGGCACTCGTAGGCAGACGAATCGATCTGGTCTTTGACCCATTCGATCTTTCCCTAATCAATGTGCGCTACATGGATAGAGACTTCGGCAAAGCTGTCATTCACAAGATCTCCCGTCATTCTCATCCGATGACGATTGCCCACTCGCCAGAGACCATAAAACCAAG
>DAHVRV010000045.1:0-14244 GCA_027322285.1 Actinomycetota bacterium | reverse complement strand
CTCCGGATGTTCGTGAAAGGAATCACCTCATCCCTCGGGCCAACAAGACTCGACCCAGCTGGAACACTTCGAGTCGCAGGAGACTGCGGTCTTGGTGCCGGTGACACGCTTGCAGGTGCTACCGCTTCCTGTCGCGTCTCGCCATGCTGAGCAGGTGCCGGCGGAATCTGTGATTCAGCCTGGTCGGCTCCAAAGGCTCTCTTATCCAAATAAGTCAAAACATCTGACCTGGTTATTCTTCCGCCAGCGCCAGTACCAGTGATATCGGACGGATTGATCCCATTGTCGTGGATCAGCTTTCGGACCACTGGCGACAAAAGTAGCGATCCATCACTCTCTTGCGCTTGCGCATCACGTTGCGGGGCCGAGGCCGAAGCCGGTTCTGGAACTGGCACTTCAGCCGGCGCGGCTTGTGGTGCTGGCGCAGGTTGCGGAGCCGGTGCGGGTTGTGGTGCTGGCGCAGGTTGCGGAGCCGGTGCAGGTTGCGGAGCCGGCGCGGCTTGTGGTGCCGGTGCAGGTTGCGGAGCCGGTACGGCCTGTGGTGCTGGCTCAGGAGCCGGCACTTCAGCCGGTGCGGCTTGTGGTGCTGACGCTGGCGCCTCATCGCCGGAAGAAACAATCGCCAAAACCGTGCCAACATCAACCGTCTCGCCCTCTTCGACGAGAATCTGAGTCAAGACACCGGAAGCTGACGATGGTACCTCCGAGTCAACCTTGTCTGTCGAAACTTCAAAAATTATTTCATCTTGAGCAACTGAGTCGCCAACCTTCTTCAGCCACTTGGTAACTGTTCCTTCTGTAACAGTCTCCCCTAGCTGGGGCATAGTAATATCAGCCAACGTGAAGTCCCCTTCCTGTCAATGCTAATACGGTCTCCCCAAAAGCCTCGGAGAGAGTCGGGTGAGGTTGAATGAATTGAGAAATCTCATCTGGAGTAGCCTCCCAGTTAACTGCAAGATATCCTTGGCCAAGTTGTTCGGTTACCCAAGGACCTACGAGATGAACACCGAGAACGCGACCAGCAGAACCGTCTGGCAACTTTTCCGCCACCACCTTTACCAGTCCGTCGGTCTCCCCGATAATGCGGGCTCGGGAGTTGCCGCCTAGCGGATCCTTCTTCACCACAATATCGAATCCGGCTGCCCTAGCAGCCTCTTCGGTAAGTCCTGCGAAAGCAACCTCAGGATGGCAGTAAATACACCACGGCACCTTTGAGTATTCAATTGGAGCCACTGGCTCACCCAGAATATGCTTGATCGCCACTATCGCCTCGGCGAAACCAATATGCGCAAGCTGAGCCGTCGATACGAGATCTCCTACCGCGTATACTCCCTGCTCGGTGGTTCTCATATAAGGATCAGCGATAACATATCCGCGTTGATCAATTTGTACGGATGTACCTTCTCCGAGAAGCCCCCCTGAATTTGGGCGCCGGCCTACAGAAACAATGACTGCTTCCACAGAGACCGACTGCTGGTCCCCAAAATAAACCGTGGTCCCGCTCGAATCTGGTTTGGGAGTATGCCCGGAAACTGCAACTCCCGAATGAACATTGATACCCCTTCTTCGAAATGATTTAAGAACCACATCCGCAAGGTCCTTGTCCACTCCGGTCAATATTTGGGGCAGAGCCTCAAGCACGGTTACCTTGGCGCCAAGATCAGCCATCATTGAAGCGAACTCACAGCCAATTGCTCCGCCGCCAATTACCGCGACGCTTGAGGGCAAATAATCCAGCGACAGAACTTCGTCGGAGGTCATAACAATCTTTCCGTCGATTTCAAATCCCGGGATGGTTCTTGGAACAGACCCAGAAGCAAGAATTACATTCTGCCCCTCCAGAATGCGGCCATCGGAAACTTCGACCCTACCGTTACCAATGTATTTTCCCACGCCTTCGATGGTCTCGATCTTACGGCTCTTCATTAGGCCGGACAGACCTTTCCATAGCTGGTCTACGACCTTTTGCTTTCTGGCTTGGGAAACCGAAAAATCGATCTTGGGCTCAGGCGCAGAAATTCCAAATTCCGAAGCTGCAGACACGCTTCTGAATACTGCGGCAGTTTCCAAAAATTCCTTGGCTGGCACACACCCTCTATGTAGGCAGGTGCCTCCGACCTTTTCCTTCTCGACCACCGCAACCGACAATCCTGCTGAAGCTCCATATAAAGCAGCTGCATAACCGCCGGGGCCACCACCAATTACAAGGACGTCATATACCTCAGACATCGGACTCACCTCCAAAAACGTTTGACGCTGGATCAAAGTCCACCAGTTCACAAACCCAATAGTTAGCATGTAAAATCGCGCTTTTAATAACAGGTCTACCTTAATCGTGATTAAAAAATTCTGGGCAACCGTGTGATCTATTTGCTGATATTGCTTTCACGGAATTGCTATCAAGACTTCGAATCGCCCATGAGGCGAACCAAGTCGAGCGTGACTTTGCAATCGATATTGGATCTATGGCCAGCAGACGGTAGCTTCTGATATTGATAATTTCCAAACCTGGAATTCCAAATACCAATAAACGCAGAGTACTTGACCATTACGCAGTCCCACTCGCTCTTTAGCTTCGGCAAACCATTTCTGACGGCCTCATAGAACAGCATGCCTCGGTCGAAGGAGCTGTTGTAAGCGAGGATAAGTTTGTCCTGAGTCACCTCTTGCAGTTGCAGCCATGCATCAGCGATCGAAGGAGCACCGACTACCAGTTGGTCGGAAATCCCGTGTATCTCGGCGACTTCCCGGGGAATTGGAACACCAGGATCGATCAGACTGTCAAATACTATTTCTCCCCTGCCGCTGACAACGCATATCTCCACGACTCGGGAATGTCTTGGTTGTAGGCCGGTGGTCTCAGTGTCAATAATGCACCAGTCATCCGGTTTTTCTAAAAGCTGCCGACTCCACTCGATCGATTTTAAGCGATCCAACTGCCTTTGATCACCGTTTGGCTCAGGTACCATAACTCTGACGATAACACGAAGTTGCGACACTCGCCGCGCAGTATTGCAGTCAGTCCAAACGAACGTCTTCAATCGTTCGCAGCGTTATGGTGCCAGACTTCCGATCCCACTGCGCCAGCAGACAAACCGACCGTCTCAAACCCGATTTTCTCTCCATTCGACCGCTGTCTGGCCCGAATATGCGGCTCTCTCAAGTGAAAGGACTGGAGCATTTGCACTGAGCTCCAGGAGCGCAGGTCCGGTTCAGCTGGTATCGTCGCCCATATCGGCTCCCAGCCGCCGGTTTTGACAATGTAACAGTATTTTTCAAGTACCACATATATCGAACCCCAGGATGGGTCTGCCGCCGGAAAGCGAACACCTACATTCTTGGGAAACCATGACCTGTTGATTGCGGCGAACTATTTGCCAGCTTTGCGGACCTGTTCCACGAAAAATACTTCGTCCCCGCGGCCTGCCCCACCAGCAGCAATATCACGATTCAAACGCGCGACCGCCAGGGCCAACACCACCGATAACTCGACCAAACCACTCTTGGTGATCTCCGCGACAAGGCTATACCTCCAAGCAAACAAGTGGTCGTGCCACGGCGAAACGAGGGTCGCTTTTCCCTGGACTTAACAGAGTCTTCCCTGCGCAGTGAGCTGTCTGATAGCGTCACGGACTGTATATCCGGAAATCTTGCGTCTTTGCATTAGCCCATGTTCGGATGGAAACCCATCACGATACGCATCGGCATCTAGTTAGCGGGTTATCACGTTGACCAGCTGCGACCAAGGTGGCTCGGAGCTAAACGAATCCAGTTCAATCGAGACCTCCCAAGCGCGATCGCTTCTGAAAATCGCCCCCATCCATCAGCCCCCAGCCTTGCCCAACAGAAATGAGGTAACAAGCACCAGAAACACAAAAACGGTAACGGGGACAAAATACCGATCCCGCTGAAAAGCAAAGATTACGGCGGAGACGAGAACTCTGAGTATTGGAGTCGCCAGCAAAATGATCAGTCCAAAGACGATTATTGCCTCACCCTGGAAATGTGACAGTCCGCTGAAAACAGCCGAAAGGCTGTGCGGGTAGTCGGAGCTCCTGGTGAGCAAGGCCTTGTTTATCGCGTTGTTATGGAGGTACGTACCCGGCTTTCCGACAAATGATACTGCGACTCCGACAACTACAACCAAAAGAGACAGGAGCACCCCTATCCTGAGTACAGCCGATATCACCGACTCAGCCCGTTGGATCCTCTCCAGCTGCTTTCTTAACGCCTCGGACCTGGAATCATCTCCCAACACCTGGGAGGCATCCACCAACTCTTTTCGGGCCATTTAGGCGACCCCCTTGTAAAGCATTTCAATCGAAATGACCAGAAGAACAACAACGAACAGGCTGCGAATAAAACCGTTCTTAAGTCGGGGGAGAACCCGCGAACCACCGACCGCGCCAACCAAAACACCAGCAGCTACAGGCGCTGCCACAAAGGGATCAATCTCGCCCCGAGCGAAATACACGCCTGCAGAAGCCGCTGCAGTAACGCCAATCATGAAGTTCGACGTTGCAGTGGACACCTTCATCGGAAGACGCATCGCTAGGTCCATCGCCGGAACCTTTAGCGCGCCAGATCCAATTCCCAGCAAACCCGACACCATTCCAGCAATATACATCAGGAAAAGACCAAATTTCGTGTGGGTGACCTTGTAGCGAATCTCCCGCCCCTCAGCCTCGTCAAAATATGCGTCGTGCAGCTGAAGCCTGTCGGCCAATGCGTCTTTAGGAACCGGCCGTTCCGTGTTTCGAAAATGTCCCCTGAACATCTGAACAGCGGAATAGGCGAGTATCACCCCAAAGACCACGTAAAGGACTTTCTGGGACACCAGGCCGGCAACATAAGCACCGGTTATGGCGCCTGTTGTCGTAGCTACTTCCAGAAACATTCCCACACGCATATTGGTGAGGTGCTCTTTGACATAAGCCGCGGCAGCGCCGGAAGAAGTTGCGATTACCGAAATGATCGATGCGCCGATGGCCAAACGAATGTCGACATGAAATACAAGTGTCAAAACAGGGACGACAATGATCCCTCCGCCGATTCCGAGCAGTGACCCGGCCAAACCAGCGACGACACATATAAAAAACAGCTCAACTACAAAGGATCCCATATTCACGATGCCAGTCTACCACTTGTCCGTACAAGTTTGCATCTTTAAATAAAATCTGCCGTATTGATCTTTGACGTTACAACTTTTGATGCTCGATAAACCGAGCTATTACATGCCGAGAGTCAACCGCTCTGGCCCCATCTCTGCAATCCTGACCAGCCATGGAAGGTTAGTCATATAGGACCATGATTTGCGATGAATCTGGCTGGGACCCATGGCATGTAATGCGCTCACATGAACTGGCGACGGATAACCTTTATTGCTTTCGAACACATACCAGGGATAATTCTCGGACTCCTGCTTCATCACCTCGTCCCGAGCAACCTTGGCAATGATGGAGGCAGAGGCGATGGCAAAACTCTTCGAATCACCTTTGGCGAACGTTTTAGCATTGAGATGCCTGGAAAAATTGACGGTGCCATCTAAAAGAATCAGTGAGGAATCTAAGAAGCCGCCAAGCGGCACCAGAGCCCTGTCGAGTCCCAGCACCAATCCCCCCGACATTCCTATCTGGTCGATCTCGCGTGCCTCGACAAATCCCAGTCCGTAACCCGTTGCCAAGTCTTTGATTGGCTTATCAAGGGCATCTCTCTGCCTGGGAGACAGCAACTTGGAATCATTCACCTGGAGATACTCAATACTTTTTCTCGACTCCGGCAAGGCAATTGACGACGCGACCTGATCGGACATGAATTCGATAAGAAACCGAACATCGTAAAGCACCGCTCCAACACACAAAGGCCCAGCCCATGATCCCCGGCCGACCTCGTCTACTCCTATTACATAGCGAAAGCCGCCAAGATCGAGCCCGCGTTCCACATGGAGTTGCGCCGCGAGAGACGGGCGAAGAAGACTCATACCTTAAAAACATAAGGCGTGTGCGACATAGAGTCAGGCCAGGCTGGAAGTGGATCCTCAATCACTTGGATTAACTACCCACAGCTGCACCGAGCCCAGATCTTTTAGATACCGCGGCCTAAGTGGAACGAGGCGGTTTTTTGTGTTGCCCGAAAGAGCCTGTTGGATACCGTCCGACACGAGGATTGTCCCCGGATTTGCGATGCTCACTATCCGCGATGCCAGATTAACCACAGGTCCGTAATAGTCACCCTCGCGGGCCAGAATCGATCCATATGCAACGCCGGCTCTCACTTCAGACAGCAGCTTCTCCTTGGCGTACTCCTCCTTGAGTTCCAATCCGATCTCAACGGCAGCTTCGGGGTCATCGACTACATACATGACCTCATCGCCAATCATCTTCACGACACGTCCACCGCGCCTGCTCACCGCATCGGCGGAAAGCTCCTCAAATCTGGATACCACGGCGCCAAGCTCCTGGGTGGTGAGCTGCTGAGATAAAACCGTAAATCCAACCAGGTCTACGAACCCTATCGCAAGTATTCTTTCCGATACGTCGCGGACGCCCTTGTCAAGAGCGACCATCGCGCGATGGCCTGCGGCATGTAAGTGACGGATCCAAGCATAAACCAGTAGTTGTGGCACCGCTGGAAGGATTGAGGCAGAGTACTGCGTAAAACGATCGGCCAAATCAACTGTAGTGAAGTCTTTGGAGCCAAGTCCGATTCCCTTAAGACTGTTGGAGGCTACGATCTCGGCTGCAGCAATGCGAGCCATGGATGATCCGATGACGCGGGACAACTGTATGGCAACGTCGAATTCCGTGGTACTCGTAAACATCAAGCTAGAAAGAGACGTGATCGCCTCGACGTCAATCGAACTGAAGATGCGTTCATCTTCGGTAACATCTGCGAAACCTAACGCACGCCAAAGCCGCCTGATCGATGCCAGGTCGACCCCGGTTTCAGCAGACAGTTCGCCTATGGTCAGCCGCTTCCGAGGCGGACCCAGCATCTGGTCAACTGCCAAAAGGTGAAGCGTGTCATTCTTGAGACTCGCAATGATCTCGTCATCAGAGATGTCACGTTCCCGCAACATCTCAAGGAGCCGGATCGGCAAAGACGTAGGCAGAACTTGATTGCCCTCCTCCTGCTCCAATTCCACCCTCCACTTAATTGGTCAAATGCTGAAACATTCTTTCATGCCTACACTAAAGATAATGAGCATAAAGCAAAATGACCTTCAAACATTATCAGGTAAGCACGTAATATTGATTCCGATCAGGTCATTTTCCGATAGTAAGTCCCGGCTTTCTAATGTCCTCGATTCTGCTTCGCGTACTGCATTCATGCTCGAGTGCGCAACCAGAGTCATTGCAGCCGCAGGAACTGTACCGATTGCAATCGTGACCTCTGATCCGGAGGTACGAGAATTTGCGGCTGGTAAAGAGATTCCTGTGATTCAAGACTCTGGAAAAGGTCTTAATGCAGCGGTGCAACATGCGTTCGACCTTTTGCGCCCGGCCGGAGTACTCCACGTAACCGTAGCGCATGCAGATTTACCGCTCGCCAAGGACTTGACGACTCTCATTAAAGATGGAGCGTTTACTATTGTTCCCGACAGAAAATGCGATGGCACAAATGTAATTTCTCTGCCGACCAAAGATTACTTTCAATTCTCATATGGACCGATGTCGTTTGGCAGACATCTCGCAGAAGCCACGCGAATAAAACTTGACATCACCATCGACGATAACCCTGAGCTGTCCATGGACATCGATACACCAGCAGACTACGAAGAGCTGACCGCCGGAGGCGCATTCGGTATTCTTGACTCCGACACGTCGAGCGAGCAAAACCATTCAAGATAGCATTGATGTTTTAAAAGGGAGCTGCAAACCGCGCTGCCAACCAGAATGCCGGAATTTGCAGACGGCTGACCGGGTTTGCAAGCGAAACGATTCAGGAGATAGCCATCAATGTCCACGTATTTGACAAGCAATATCGCAAATCCAACGCAGGATCTCGAAGTCCCATCGAGTGCTCTGGCGATAGGAGCACATCCAGACGACATCGAATTCGGATGTGGTGGAACTCTCGCTAAATGGGCTGCCAAAGGATGCGCAATATATCACCTTGTTTGCACTGACGGTTCAAAGGGAACCTGGGACTCCAACGTCGACGGCGCAGCTCTTGCGATCCGTCGCCAGAAAGAGCAGGCCGAAGCGGCACGAATCTTGGGAGGAACGGTGCCTGTAACCTTCCTTGGTTGGACTGATGGCGAGCTGCAGTCAGGGATGCAACAGCGGGCTCAAATCGTTCAGGCAATTAGAAGGCTGAAGCCGGAAATAGTGTTGGCCCATGATCCCTGGAAGAGATACCGATTGCATCCTGACCATAGACATGCTGGGTTCCTGGCCACGGATGGTATCGTAGCGGCTAGGGATCCCTTGTTTTTTCCAGAATTGGGAACACATCACCGCCCTTCGAAAATGCTTTTATGGGAGGCGGATGAGCCCGATCATACCGAGTACATCGGCGAAGAGATCTTCAAGGTCAAACTTCAGGCCTTGAAGGCCCACGCAAGCCAGTATGAATCCACCATGGGTATCAATCAGCTGGACGATGAAACACAGACGGCCGCATTCGAAGAAAAACTTCGCTCCAGAATGACTGAAACTTCCTTGAACCCAAGCGGGCAACTTGCCGAAATCTTCAAGCTGGTCGCCAAGCTCTAGTTCATTTAGCACTCCCATCCCACCTTTGGGAGTTAGTGCACGCGGAGCTTGCGCGACTGTCGGGTTGCCGTTTTTGCTGAGGCGCATGTTGACTTGATGCACGAAAAAATACCAGAAGCATTTCAGCTTTGCACCTTGCCCGTGATTCCTCCTCGGTCGCTTCTGAGTTGGGACCGAGGTTAATACATTTGCGGCCCTACTGCATTTTTCCCTAAGGGCCGCCCAATTCGTTCGCGGCTGCGGTCCGTCGCCCGAGAACATGCCTCGGTTCACCCGAATACCCGTATTCGCCGCGCAAAGGAAAACGGCCTCGCTGCCAGCAAGAAAAACCCAAGACGTGGTCGACGACACGCCCTGGAATGCGCTATAACCGGTTGAAAGGGCCGCCATCCGTATCGAATTTCACCAGCTGCAAATCGTAGCGCGACCTATCGAGCCCGCGTGAAAGATGGAAATCATCTCGGCCCAAAGACAGTCTTACGCGGTTGATCCGATTTGCATGAATCTCTAAGGTGCGTGAACCCGAGTCAAAATGAGCAAATTCCCCTAAACGAAGACCTGATTGGCCGTGCTCGCCAAATGCCCGTTTTGCATCACTGCCACTCATCACCAGGAGGGGCGACAACATTGTTCTCAGATTCATCTTGTCGAAACGCAAAGTCGCTTCCTGACCCTGCGAGTTAAACCTTACGACGCGATCTACGAGGTCGATCCGGCCCTGGCGACGCTCCCCCAAGGTGATTCCTTTTGGCACATAGTGAATCCACACAGGCTCACCGTCATAAAACCCGCTCTCTCCGGCCTCAATGCCGAGATGCCTGAAAAGTTCGGTTCTGACGAGATCCCTGTCCGTTCTGGTGGGAAATATCAGATGTGACTCAATTGAACCTGGCAAGCGTTTGCTGGCGACGTTATCAGAGAGAGTGCCAATCAACTCGGCCAGATCCGCGGTTGGCGAGTACGAAACTCCCATATTCAGCTCATGCCCGCAAACTGGCTCTCGCAGAGCCTGAATTGACTCCCACATGTTGAAAGCCGTATCCGCCGGGAGATGTCTCGTGAAATCACATCTTTCATAGGCTTCGCTGCTCAACGCAACGACGAGATTCCGATGTCTGAATTCAAAAGCCTGCTTGAGCATAACGCTTTCATCGATTCGCCCAAAAAACACAATTTCTACTGGATCAACAAATGCTTCCTCGGGTGTCAATTCAGGTGCGATATCCCCATAAGCCCGTTTGCCGCCTGCGAATACGCCGACGATCCTTCCCAGGGAAAATGCTTCCATTCGACGATAGATGTTGTCGTCAAAGGTAACCAGCTTAACCCAGCCCTGGCCACGAACTGAATTGTCAAGCCTGCCCGCAAAACTCTGTCGTTCGCGGTCCAATAACGCCGGATCCTTGCCCTCTGCACTCGAAAGGATCCTAGTTTGCACCGGCCTTCGTGGAATCAGACTGTTTAGCTCATCAAGCGTATTTCCCGCTTCGAACAGCTCTTTCCTCCAGCGCTCCTTCAGCAATTTATCGGGCAGACCAACTTTTGCGGTCCGGCTCATCAGCGAAGCTGTTCTGGATGCGCTCGGCGCGGATGATCCCCAGCTGTCGACCAACTCCCTTACCTGCACTGCGCGCTTGGAAAATAGCTCGCCGACATCAGTTGGAAATCCAGGAATCTGAGTCGGGCCGTCCTCTTGCGAC
The DNA here is from genome assembly GCA_027322285.1 of Actinomycetota bacterium. Taxonomy (GTDB): domain Bacteria; phylum Actinomycetota; class Acidimicrobiia; order Acidimicrobiales; family Acidimicrobiaceae; genus SCQM01. The sequence goes on along the minus strand of DAHVRV010000045.1, from coordinate 3,827 downwards.
AGCTCTCTCGAAATCATCACCACTCCGAGACGGGAATAGACCTCTTTGGCCAGATTCTGCCTAAATATTGCCGACCATTCGCTGGTGCGGGAAAACAGTTCCGTGGAATTCACGGCTCTGAAAATGCCAGGCATGACTTCGACTCGATTTGCCAGGATGACGTGCGTATGCAAATGAGGATCGAGCGCGCGCGATGTGAAGTGCAGAAAACCGACCGCCGAAAGGCTTCCGGCGCTCATCCAGTTCACACTTGGCTCCATACGCGCCAGTGATTCGGCAACCGCTAATTTGAAACCCTTGCGCAGCATCTGGGCAGCACGTTCCGGCCAAAGTGCCTCAAGAATTGATATTTGTTTAGGAGCCGTGAAGCATAGATCGTACCCGACATTTCTGACAGGTCTTATAAACCTGTCATCGCTGCATAGTCCCTTGAGTTCTCTAAAAGACCGGGCCAATTGTTCAGGCACACTTTTTTCGCACGACCAGTTGCCATAGAACTCCACCTCGTCGGGCTTCAGATTCTCACGGCAATCTTCCCTCCCGCTCGCGAGGTCAGAGAAGTAATACTCCAGCCGTCCCGCATTCAGCGAGCTGACGAAAAGTCCAGACACGCCAACCCCCAACTAAGTTTGATTTAATCTCCGCGGGTCTTATCCAACTATCCCAGAAGTAGGTGCAACTAGTCAAAAAAATCAATCGTATAACGAAGCCAGTCTTTGAACAGATTGGCTCTTGAGTCCGCGCAGTGCGACAGGCGAGACGATGAACGCCGACGGATCCAAACGTATCAGGAGTTTAGAGAGCCAAGCCGCAGATGATGAATGGAAACCATATAAGTTGAACCGCCCCTCGGTTGCAAGCAGTTGGGGAGAGTCGGTCAGTTTTTCTACCATCCAGCCAAGGTCGCCAGCAATAGCTAGAACAATCCAGTCTCCCGCCCCCCCAAATGCTCTCGGTATGGTGCCCTTGGACATTCGCTGCATTTCAGCTTTTGGCAATTCAAAGCTTTCACCAAGGACTTCACATGAAATCACCCTGCCAACAGAGAAATGCCGAATCTCATTCGTTAGATGGCAGAATCCCCGAAGATACCACTTCCCGGACTCCGCGAAGAGTTGGTACGGGTCGACCCTTCTTGTACTTAGCCGCTCTGAAGATGCGGCGAAATAGGTTATTGCGACTGAAAGATGCTCATTCGCGGCATCCCTGAGCCCTTCGAGAAAATAGGGTTCTTCGATCTTCACGTCGACTTCGCTAAGCCCAATTTGAAACTTGGCAAGAGATGCCTGCAACTTTGCAAGCGCCGATGCCAAATCACCGTTTTGATCAATTCCTGGGACTTTCAATGCCGCCGACGCGGTAGTGGCCAATACCATGGCCTCGAGAGTGCTGAGCTTTCGCGGGGAGGTTATGACGGCCATATCCAAATAGCTGCTGACCGTTCCATCATCTTCTACGATGATCTCGAGCAATGAATCCGGCGTATATGGCGGAAGTCCGCAACAAGCAGCGATTTCTAATAACCGGACGACATCAGGTCCGCTAACCGAAAACGCCCTCGAGATCTCGCCGACCGACGTAGATTTTTTTGCGGCAAGCCAAGGAAGGATCCTAACCAGCATTGAATACATAGCGCTCGCACTGCGCAAATTGGCCATTTCATCATTCGCAGGTTCGCTCACACTGGAAACGAGTTCGCTCGAAGATTGCTTTTCGCGCAATCCAAAGTCCTGCCAATCTGTGGATTCGAAAATACTAAGCGCTTTATCAGCGGCGGTTTGGAAAGACTCGTCAACTAGCCGATTCAGGTGCTGCTTTAGTTCCTCCAACAAATTCGGGGGCCCTACGAGCAAAGCCTTGTCGAAATAGCTGAGAAGCCAATCTATGAACGATCCGGAATCTACCACTGGAATGCTCATTACGGCTGAGCCGTCGTCCCGAAATTCCGTTATGCTTTCCTCGCCAAATTCGAATTCAACCGCCGGGGCAATATCGGAGTGGAAAAGTACCTTGGCGATCTGAAGATCACCTTGGCCAAGCTCCCACCGATTCCTAGGCAGGCTCGAGGAGAAATCGAAGTCCCTCGGCCGCTCTGGGCTCTGAACTTCCGTAACTGTAACCTCCGATTCAATTCGATTCAAAAGGTATGTCTTGGACTGCCCGGATTCCCTTTCATTTCCCAACAGGTACCAGTTTCCCCACCTGAAGGAAATACCGTAGATATCAATGCTGCGAAGCATTGAGCGATATGTAAACTGCACCATCCGGCTAAGTCCAATTGCCTCGAAAAGGCGGAACAATGCCGGCTGGCTGGGAATATTCGCCACTACTGCGTCATAACCAGCGATCACGCAGCCAAGCTTCTGCAGTGCTGACTCGCGCTCACCTCTTCCGAAGCTCACCAGCGCACTCGCTGCGGCGAGCGAAGAGGCTTCCTGTTGGGTGAACCGAAGATCTGGAATGATCATCTCTGATTTGTCTATCTGATATCCGTACTGCTCTTCGCCGGAAATTTTATAAGTTGCTATGGGTATGCCGAGCTCACGAAGCTCCTTCTTGGCGCGCTCAAAAGCCTGATGTCTTGCACCTTGAGAATCCGGAAATCCCCCGATACGGCGAGCAATCTCATCAAGAGAAATTGGCTTCTTGGTGTCCAGGAGCAGCATCACTAAATTGAAAAGCCTAGGAAATTTGTCCGCTCGCGCCACCCGATATCCTTCCATCTGCTCGCTACCCATAATCAGGGCTCATCTCAAACATAGGCTTCTAATTAAGTCGAGATGCCGCAATTTCGCCGCAGCAATAAACTTTCTATATGGGCGCGCTATCTTTTCATCCGCATCCGACCACCGTTGCGGTCACAGTGATATCAATTTTAATGTATCCATTCATTTGCGCGCTTGGCAGCCGTGCAGGTGAGCGGCGCTCCATAAAGAATCAATTTATCTCCGGCTGGTCACAGACGACGTGGAGGCAAAAATATCTATTTCTATTCGGGATACTTTCACTTTTCGCTGCAAACTTCTGGCCTCTTGCTGACCTAGCGCAACACGACCTGCTACTTGCCCTAATGGTCCAACAACTGTTGATAACCCTATCCGCAGCCCCTTTGCTTTTGGCGGCCCTCCCAAAGGCTTCGGTGGTGACGCTAACAAGACCCAAGTTTTTGGACTATCTTTTGAAGCATCTAACGCGTCCGGCACCTTCCATCTTGATTTTTACGGCTTGTTCAATTTTGGCAATGGCTCCAAAAGTTGTGACTTTTGAAATGTCTTCAGTGATAGCCCAACAACTCGTGCACCTCTCCCTGCTCTTGGCTGCGCTGCTTGTTTGGATACCGATCCTGCGAATGCTGCCCGGTGTAAGGCAACTTTCAACCGCCGGAAGATTGGCATATTTGTTTGTTCTGTCTCTGCTTCCCAACTTTCCAGCAATCGTCCTGATATTTGCAAAGAGATCTCTTTACCCGTCGTATAGCCATTCCGTACTCGGAATAAGTGCGGTTGCCGATCAGCAGCTAACAGGTGCAGTTGCCAAATTCTTGTCATTGGCGGTGTTCTGGGGAGTCGCGGTCTGGGTGCTGCTGAGAGCCGACAAAGACGAGGAGTTGGGGCTCGATCCTGACCCAGCTACTTGGGATGACATACAGCGCGAGCTTGACCGCAACGCGAAGAGGTTCCCTCAGGTGTAAACGGTATTTCCTGTAGGGCTAATAGATTACTAGGTAGCCTTTGCGCATAAGTTGTGCCACTGAGCACGCGCAGAGAAAATTTCCTAGTCCCCGCATTGGAGTAAATAGATGTCAATTCGCCACGATCTTAGAAATG
>DAHVRV010000044.1:0-14436 GCA_027322285.1 Actinomycetota bacterium | reverse complement strand
ATCGTTCCGATCAAATACGGTCTGGAGCTTCTCTCTCGCCATCTCGGTGAGTAGATTCAGTTGCGTCAAAACTGGCCGCCTTACGCCACTATTTCTCGGTGTTTCCAGTGTCTCAATCGATACGGTCTGCTTCAGATCGAAAAGTCTGGCATATAGCCACCGTTGAAATTTCGGACTCCAACATATTTAAAAAATGGGTATTTTCCTCTCATTGCCCTGGGCTTGCTTGAACGTGCACCATCTGGGGTCTGAGTCTGGTTGATTGAGCATCAGCCAAAAGTTGTTGATACCTCGGTATCGCTTCCCAGTCACAGCATTGATGGGCGTATCGTCACCAACTGATGGATCCCATTGCTTTTGCCAGGGAGCGGTATCGCTGTCAATACTGGCAAGTAAGGCTTCAGCTAAATCTCGACGCACGTCTTTGCGGGGCTTGGTCTCTTCGCTAGTTTTCCTCATATCTATACGTATGCACGAGGTGAAAAGTTCCAGCTAAAACCGCATTCGCATCTGAGTCCCAGCCAGTTCTTTTTGTTCGGTTCGTTGATTGTAAGTGGTGGCTGCATCTTCTTTTTGCATGGTCACGAGCATCGTTTCACTGAAAACCTTTGCGAATTGCTCACGTTCGGCTCCAGCAGGATTCGGGTTGGCCTTATGGAGACCAGGCTGGAAGCGCGCTGGGTCGCTCGAAGCGTCTAGGAAGCCGTTAGCAATCCCGTGAATCTCGCGCAGGCGATCAAAGACTACTGCCGAGCCTGCGCGGGCAAAGAGTTCAGTCGGCTCGCTCCAATACCCAACGGATTTATTTCCATTTAACATCTGTGCATTTGTTAGGTAATTGGTATTGCTTGCATGAAGGTTTGTATCTCGATCTAAGCGGCGATTGAGCTTTAGCCAGGCAGAGCCAGAGACGCTTTCGCTCCATAGTACAGATAGCAAATTGGCGGCGGCTTCAGGCACTCCTTGCTCGATAAGACCCGTTTGCATGTTGGACTGAGCGACCTCACGCTTCAAGATGTTGCCAGAGCAGGCATAAGTCCAAACTGGAGCGGGGTCACCTGCCCATTTTTTTAGAGTTCCAACCATTGATTCACCAAAACTTCTCCACGACTGAGCGCTTCCGCTGAGATCGGCAAGTTGTTTTTCTAACCGTGGTGGGAGCAGCAGTTCAAGCATTAGGTCGAGCCTGCGGTCCCTCGAAGCCTCTAGTGCGTCGAGATATTCCCGCGTATGCGGCTGAGGGCGATTTCGGTTGGTGAGGATTTTTACGAACTGATATATCTCATTCCCAGGCACGTTGGAACCCATGATCCCGCTACCAGGTTTTTCTGTGCCCACCTTATGGTCATAGGCGTGCATCCATTCGTGCGCCAAGGAACCGCCGCCCCTAGTTTTAGTTAGATTGATGACATGGCCAGATGGTTCATAGTGGGCTACAGCATTGCCGCCTCGCCCTCTGGCACCAAGTGCAAGGCCGAGATTTTGTGAACCTGATTTGTCGATTACAGGTAGAGCCAGGTATTGAGGTGAAACCCCAAGAGCTAAGGCAAGATCGCTCATGGCATCATAGGCCATGTTGAGCATTTCCTGACGTTCGGCCTGGGTAGCCCAATTGCCATACTGAATTCCCCTGAAAGGCACCAGCTCAATCAGGTCCGCTTCTGTAACGTTTCCGTGGCGTGGACTTGGAGCACCGCTTTTAGTCTCCCGTTTGAGGTTCTCGAACCTAGTGGCTGGCATGATCTTTGGTTGAATGACGCTCTCGAAGGAGTCTGAAGACTCATCAGGCTGAGTAGCCTTCTTTGTCTTAATGGTGGTCCACGGGTCGAATCCTTCATTTTTGGCAATGCGGGCATAGAGATCTTCAACCAATAATTCATAGGAGCCGAAATACTCATCAAATATGTCAAAATCGGATTTGTAGATAGCCCATGTTCGCCAGCGTGACACATCTGAATGTTCGCCGGTGATGCCAGTCTCTAGGCAGTTGGATAACCAGCGATAGAACCTATCGTCAACTCTGGAATCATCTTCAGATTGGGCTCGAAAATCAGCAAATAAAGGATCCAGCTCATTTTGCCATTCGGATGCATATTCATTGAAGACCTCACGCTTAGCACGCGAAAGAGGGTTGGTTGGCCTGCCCCCTAGCTTGCGGACTTTCGATATGAGCGTATTGGGCTCATTGTATACGGGGTCTCTAAGCCAGGCGCTAACTGCTTCTGGCGGAGACATTTGGGGATTGTGTTCCAAATACTTCTCCAGATTACCTACAATCGTCGGGCCACTTAGATAGGACATGTCTGCTGGCGTAGAGAGTGTGACGGCATTGATTTCGGGCCAGGTGGCATCGAGCGGAAGTGCTTCAAGATCGGCGGCGATTTCTTTGAGTGTTGATTCGTAAAAGAGGCCAAAAACATACGCGTCCATCGGTGTAAAGCGGTAAAACCTGCCAGATGCGGGTTTCAAATCAGTTGATGCAGCAGAGGCGGCAATTCCTCTATAGAGAATCCTCCAAGCCAGGGCTATAGCTGGGCTGGCTTCCAGCAATTGCAGCTCGGACAGTCGGTCTTCCAAGGATCCCCAAATGTGGTCACGCCTTATCTCTCGAAGCTTCGCTGTAAGTTGTGCGTGTGTGTATCCGACACCGTTCTCCTCCATGGTTTTCAAGTCCTCAAGAACTTGTCTAGTTTTCTGGGCTAGGTCTTTGCGTGACCCAGGCATTTCTTCTCCAAAGTCCTGGCGCTTTTCAGACGAATAGGTCTTGGTTGGTGCAATTAGTTCCATATCTATACGTATGCACGAGCAGGATTTTGCTTGTTACACCAGCCATGTTTGATATCGGGTAAGTTGTAGTCATAAGGGCTAACACTTGGATATTTCGATCCGCTTTACTGGCAGTCTTAGCCAGCTCCCTAGCTGGTTGTAGTTCATCTTCGCTCGCTCAAGGTGCCAGCAGTAATAAGGCCGCCATTCCAACCACCACGGCTTTTATAAGCACGAGCTCTTCTAATACGGTTGCGAGTACAACTGGGTCGATATTGCCCACAGTTGCAGATGGAAATGGATGGTCAACATCAGGACTTGAAGGACAGATCCCACAAGCAGGAAGTTGTCACTACCGCTACTTCGGTAAGTGGGTATTGCCGGATCCAAAATGCACGCCCGGGTCAATTACGCCTCTAGTAACCAGTTCCAATCTGTCTTCAACTATTTGCAGGCGTGGCTACAGCGCTTCGGTTCGCCCTCCGCTATCTCTCACTGAACCCGCAAAATACGCACTCATGCGGGCATACGGGCTAACCGGAAGCTCTTCGCAGTACGAATTCGACCACTTGATACCGCTTGAATTGGGAGGATCATCGAATCTTGCCAACCTTTGGCCGGAGCCAAATCAGGGAACACCTTCGGAACTCAATCCATATAGTCATTACGGGATGAATGCCAAAGACGGAGTGGAGTCACAATCGAATTACGCGGTTTGCGACAAGGGTTACCCATTGGCACTCGCTCAGCAGGAAATGGCACAGAACTGGGTTTTGGCTAACCAAAAGATGCCTAACTAGCCTGTTTCCGGCTGGCTTGAACAACTTGGCGCTGAATTGGTTCTTTATTTCTAATCATGCGAATACGGTCCTGCACCTTCGGTATCAATCCTCTATGGGCAAGAAGTGTCTCCGCACGAGTAGCAGCCACGTACTGTAGGGCCAGCTCTTCATGGTCTGGCATAACATAAAACTCCTGTTGAGTACGTGTGTCCTTGACAGCAGCCGCATCCCATACATTTTGGAACTCTTCGGAGAGTTTGACACTACCCCATTGGGCACCTTTGGCCTTATGTGCCGTAGACAAAATGAAGTCGGCTTTTTCTGGGCGCACTTCGTTTTTGCGGAGCCCGGCAATGATCCCGCCCACCGAACCTCGAAGGCGCTCCACGATATTTACCAGTGGTGCATAAGATGACCCAAGCGGGGTATCAGCAAAGCTCTTTAGTTCATCCCAATCAGCAAATCCGGCGAGCTCGCTACCTTTGACAATTGTTCCACTATAGAGATTTGATAAGTCATTCAAAACTGAGACCATCTCTTTCGTTCCTCCAACTACGTGGACTTTCTTTGTCGGATCATGTTTTTGTGTCGCAAGGATTTCCATAATCATCTTGGCGTTCGAGCGGAACAATATTGTCTTGGTGTCGCCATGTTGTGATGTTGCGCCATGTGGTCCTAAGCCAACGAGTCGGTAATCGGCTTCCATTGCGCCGAGAAAGATGTTTCCTGCATCTGCAATATCTTGTCCGAATCGGTAGGACTGGCACAACGGAAGTACAAGAGAGCTATCAGAGTACTTTCCTGCTAATGCATCGATTGCGTTCATTGCGCCCGCCCAGGCGTAAATATGCTGGTGCTTATCGCCCACCATTATCAGTCTCCCGCCTTCGGCAACATGGGCCTCTAATATTGCCAACATCGGTGCAGAAGCGTCTTGTGCCTCATCGAAAAGCACAACATCGGCGTTGAATGGTTGGGGTGATAGTGACAGCAGCTTTAGATACAGTCCGTGTGGAATTGGCAACGTCGAGGCTGGATCAATTTGACGTTCCCATAACTTCTGAGCTTCGGTGACTAGTACATCTAAGTGCGTAGTTGTATTTACTCTCATTGCTAGAGCCACGACACCAGTAGGAATATGCTTCCTTGATATTCGAGGATCGCCTGATTTCATGAACTCGTCTATGACTTGCAGCAACGGAGATATTCCACCACGCCAACCAGAGCGTTCTAAGCGCAAGGCATGGGCAACTGAGGTAAATGTTTTGCGAAGACGGCTGTCATCAGTTGCAGCTTGTGCCATCTCACCATAGAGACTTGTCTGGACCAATCGAGCGCCAAATACTTCAGCCATTGTTTTATTAGTCTCTGGATAAAATGAACGCCAAGCGTGAGAGTGTGCTGTACATGCAGTGGTATTTTTACCGAATCTATGTCGGCCTTCTTGCGCTGCCCTTGCATTGAAGGTTATGTATTGAATTTTCAATAAAGCGAGTGGGCCATGTGCCAAAAGTGCAAGCGTGGTGGTTTTACCTGTGCCAGCAAGGGCATTAATCGCCAGAATTTTCTTGTGACCCGAAGATGCGGCATCTATTACTGCCATTTGTTCTTCATTTGGTTTCATAATAGAACTTAACATTTGAATTTCTCTCGTTTACTAGACGTGCAATGCGATAACATCGAAATACGGTGAAACATATTGGTATCCGGCCAAATGATTAAGATTGACCCCCAGGCGCAAGACATGGGCCGCACCAAGGGGAAAAGGCGGCTGACACCCGACGCCAAAAAAGCGATGGCTGAAGGTCGGGAACGATCCAGAATGATTGACTTATATCTAAAGTCACTCGAAACCCATAAATACCAAAGACGCTCCAGGCTGATTGACCGGAAAGGTCTTGAGGCAAAGATCGCAGAGATTGATACCGAGCTAGAGAGTGCTGTTGGAGTGACCAAGTTACTGTTGGCGCAAGAACGTCGAGATCTCATGAAACAGCTCAATAACCAAAGTAGGGCTGACGAATTTGAGCAGCTTGAAGCAGCATTTATATCTGTAGCTAAGCAATTTTCCATTGAACGTGAAATCTCCTATGAAACGTGGCGGGACCTGGGTGTGCCTATGCGAACTTTGGCTAAGGCAGGAATATATCCACCTAGCTCACGACGGAAACCGCTTCCTGAGCCCAAGAGTCAGCGCTAGCTGCCGGATCGGGAGCCGTATCAGACTGGACCAGGTCTAGGAGCGTTCCTAGGAAAGCTTCAGTTGAATTGGATTCTTGGTTTTGTACTTTCTGGGCAGCGAGCTTCGAGAGAGCCTTGGTTGTGGTAAATCGAGCCTGTGGCTTAGTGGTAAAGAACTTGTCTACCGGCACACCGGCTTCCACCATCGCATCTCGGTCTAGAGATTTTGCAGCTATGGTTGACTTTTTTGCTAGAACCGTTCCGTCAGAAGTTACGAACGAGACGTTGGCAGCTTCGGTGTTCCCCTTGAAGTGTGTACCTATCGTGTCGAACTCTTGCATAAGTAGGCTCTTTTGGGTTTTGAGATCTTCGTAGCGAATCAAAAGGTTCTTATCGTCATCGGGAACGACAACGGTTTCGACTACTTCATCGACTTTGAGCGGATTCGTATCAATTCCATCCATGAACTGTTCACCGAGTTCCGAAAGACGAGATTCGACCTTATGTAGTTCCCCGTCCGATACATGCTCACCACTACGCAGTTTGGTGACGTAGTTCCAAAAGATTGCCTCGGCCCGCATCACTATCAGGAGCTTCTCAGGTGTGAAATCAAAGCGGTATTCCATGGGTACCGGATACGGGTGATCCATAAACATTGCACCTATGTAGCCGACATTGCCACCAATCACCGCGTTGTAATGAGCTAGCTGGGCTATGTAATATTCCGGCACTTCCGGCCAGGGTGGTCGGAACGAGACCTTCCCATCGACGATGCCCAATTTATCATTCAACCGATAAAGACCGTCTACATGGGCAAAAGCGAATTTGAATCTTGGATTGATGAACAGGAACTTGCTCAAGTGACCTAAAGCATCTGCTTTATCGAGATCCTCCAATGAAGTCGTGTATGGAAGATTGAGTTCTTTGGCAGCGAATTTTCTAAGCGTTAGTTCCTCAAGAGCGTGACCACAGTCCATTCTTAGCTCTTGGGCTTTAGAAAACTCTCGAATGGACGTGCGAGTGACTTTCTCCTCAAGTAAATCCAATGCTGTGTGGTACTTGTTCAATCCCAGTACTGAACCTGCCTCAGAACCGCCTATGCCTTCATTTCGGTCCATTCCCCATTCATCGTCGGTGTCGATCTTGATAATTGTGAGACCTTCTGCAAACAACTCCCTCATTGAAACTCTGTCCATTTTTGTCCTCCTGCTCCTTCTGCCTACGTGATCGGCGTTGTTAATCGCTTCTCTATATATGTATGCACCAGAAACAGATCTTTTTGACGAGGCGATGACCCAGAGTGTTTACCTGGTAATTTGCGGACGGCAGTTTTCATAAGTCGTTGATTATTTTTATTGTGGGCATTCGAAACTCTTGATGTTGCGCTATGCACTAATGTTTGCTGTAATTCGGATCTTCCCACTCTCCATTATTGATTTTCTGATTTGTCCGTCAATTACCACATTTGGCGGCTTCAGTCCCTGGAAATGATGAGAAAGTTTACGAAGTTAGGTCAGTGGGTAAAATGGCTTATTCGCTCGAGAGGGAGTTATTGTGAATCGACCACTAATCTTGCTTGGAGCTGGGGCATCGGCGGAAGCGGGTATTCCTACTGCCGGGCAAATGACTCATGTCATATCCGAAGAAATTGAGAACAACCAGCGGGCGAATGTCGATGGATCAGTCAAAGCACTGCACTTTGTCATTGGCCAAATCATTGGCTATTCAACCGCTCATGGAGGTAGGCATCAGGACCCGGTTGACGTGGAGGAGCTTTTTACAGCAGTTCAACTCCTAGCGGACAGACATAACCTTGAGGTCGCTCCCTTTGTAGAGTCGTGGAAGCCTGAGGTAGGTTATTTTGATGGACCAAATTTGCCAGTGACGTTTGCTTCTGATTTGTTGGATGCAATTACTAATTCTAACGTACATGAATTTGAGAAGCTTTTTAAGCTCGGGGTTCAAGTGGGAACGGGTAACACAAAGGGAGTTGTGTATAAAAAATTGCTCGACCATATGTTGGTGGCGCTTCGAAAGATTGTCCGCATCGAAGACCCTTTGGTTGTTGCGTATCTCAACCCAATTGTTCGCTTGGCTCACCAACTTGGGAGGCTTACGGTCGCGACACTTAATTATGATCGAAGTATTGAAATTGTATCCGAGAGTGCGGGTACGTGCGTATCAACAGGGATTGACGTTTTATCAAAAGGCGAAGAGCCTAACCCTCCCAACTCAGGAATATACCTTTTGAAGATTCACGGCTCGGCAGATTGGTGGCTACAGGAGCGCACGGATGGACCTATACCCGGAGGTGTACTGAAGCAAACCGTGGTTGGAGTGTCCAATGATTATGAGAGCGTAAGCCAGATGCCAGGAATTATTTTTGGGCAGAGAGAGAAATTGCGAGCTCAAGGTCCATTTTTGAAACTTTTTGCCGAACTAGACCGAGAGATGACCGACACTGATGAACTGATTATTGTTGGGTATTCCTTCCGAGACAACCATATCAATGAGTTGATTCGCAGATGGATAAACAGGGACCGTGATCGTCATATAACGGTGATTGACCCACAATTCCCGTTACGGCCGAATTGGAACCACTCTACTTTCCGAGATGAACTGCACTTTTGCCTCGTCCCATTGGATCGGCCGACTCAGAGCCAGCCACACTTTGAGCCTCGCATCACCGTGTATCGTGAGCGAACCTCAAGTACTCTGGAGAAAGTCTTTGAGCCGTTCATGCGTTGAAGCTAGCCATTAGCTAGAAGAATGCAGGCGAGCTGTAAGTTTGAATGTATCAATGGACGAGGATTAAGAGGTCGCTCGTGAACAACGCTAATGGTGGCAGCGTGTGCATGGATAATCGAAACCCCCGCTTAGCTCAAAGCGAGGGTTTCCAAACAAGGGGAATTTATATTGTGGAGGAATTTTAGGGCGAGGATCCTCAAGGTCTAATAAGCGTATCTCACGATTATGGAGGGCGCAAGAGAGATTTTCTCCCAAGCTGTTGGAGTTTGGGCTGAAAGGCAAGTACCAATTCAAGTGCTAAACGCTTATTTTGCATCGGAAAGTTCCGATCCGCAAAGTCGGATCAAAGCATCGCGGGAAAATCGCCAAGCTTTACCGAGTTGGATGCCTGGCAGTTCGCCAGCGCGAGCCATCTTTTCGACGGTTTTGTAGTGCAGGCCCAACAGATCCGCTGCGCGTCGTGAATTGAGTACCAATGGGAAAGACGATAAATCAGACACATCTGACGCCCCCGCACTTATTGAGGATCCCCGGTTCGTAGAGATTGGAGCTTTTGAAATTGCCGTATTAGTTCTCATGTTATATATGTATGCACGAGACACAGATGTTCACGGGAAGTGGTTTTCGGGTAGACCGAGAGCGGGTTAGAACGACCATATCTATCAATGCCTTCTCGTGCTTTCTCGGCCAGTTCAACTATTGATCGTGACATGGTTTGTGACATGGAAAGTGGTTCTGACGGTTTCTAGCAGCTTCCGATGTCAGTACCAGATGACCTATGAGCTGCTATTACTTGCTACATGATACTTCCAATATCCCAGGTCATATAACTTACAACCAGCAGGTCACAGGTTCGAGTCCTGTAGCGCCCACCACGCCAACCACGTCCACCACATCAGTGTAGAGATCAGGTAGATGCTTGACAAATAAGCATCGGAACTTCCTTTACGCATGTTCTATACATACTTGACACTGTTTCAGGACATGCTTGATACCCACCCTTGCTCTTGTACTCGCTTGCTGATTCGCCTAGAGCTTCGGCTGTACGACGAAGCACTGTGTCCCGTGCTTGAGTCAGGCGGATGTTGAGCCGCTCTGTCTTTGCGGCCATTGAAACAGATGTGCGCCAATTACGTACATTTGTAAAACTAATAAGCACGGATTTGCAAGGCGGTAGTTGATCGAAGCTTGGTGGGACATATATCTGTGCGGCGTTCCAAGCCAAGCGCAAGTGCTGCTCGAGAAGGCGATAACTGGCTGCCTCTTGGACAACGCTGGCAAGGTGAGATATCGAGTCATCATTCGATTGGCAGATGTAATGACCCGACTGAAGGACTCAATCTCTGTGTGAAAAAGGTGAAGCGTTGCGGATATGGATTCAAAATCTTCGATAATTTTCGCTTGATGGTTTTTCTTCATGCCGGTGGAGTCGCTTAAACTAAACTCCCATGTCGGCCTCGGATCGGAACGCATAGTCCCACTTACTCGCCCAGGGCCTGCTAATCCGGGATGCGATTCGTGCCTCCCTAAAATGGCGCAAAGTTGGCTTCCGAGAGGTGAAATTTGCGCGAGTTGCTGACTGCAAGGAAGAAAAGAGGTCTCACGGTGCGCCTCCTATATCAAGAATGCAATGACAATCCATTGACATAGCACCGCGATTATGACAAATGCATGAAACACCTCGTGATACCCGAATATCTCCGGTATGGGATCCGGCTTGCGCAGCGCGTAGACAGTAGCGCCGATGCTATAGAAGACGCCGCCGAGAACAAGCAAACTCAAAGCTTCGATTCCTGACGAACGAAACAGCTCCGGAAGCACCAATATTGCGGCCCAGCCAAGGGCTAGATAGACCAGCGAATTCAGCCACTTTGGAGCGCGTGCCCAGGCCAGTTGCAAAATAATACCGGTTAGGGCACCCAGCCAAGCTAGCCAAAGTATGAAAACCTGGGTCTCCCCGTGGAGTGCCAGCAGTGCAATTGGCGTATAGGTGCCGGCCACAGCGGCAAATATCATCGAGTGATCTAATCGTCGCATGCGTAGCCTTGCCTGGGTTGACCAGGTATGGCGATGAAAGGCGGCGCTGACCCCGAACATGGCAGAAAGGCAGATCGAATAAATGCTGAACGCCATGCGTGCTCGATCGTCTTTAGCGCCTGCTATTAGTGCAACTCCCATTGCAAGCGATATCCAAAAAGCTATCTGGTGTGATACCCCTCGAAATTTAGGTTTGATTGAAGAAGCAATGGCGGAAGAAATCGCGAAATCCTTTCATGGCTCGACTACCTTTCCTAGATCATACGCGTCTCTTCTTTCCGGCTGGGGCACCCGCTGGGGCACCGGCTGAGTTGATGGATCTTGGCATGCGTCTGTGGACGTTGTCGGGCAGTCACCTTTGATACCGTAATTGTTTCGTGAATGTTAATTCTTCGCTGCGTGCCCAGTGCTTCTGGATGAGCCTGACGAATTGTGCTAATAAAGTGTCCCGGTGGCGTTGCTCCATTTTTGTCAAGGACATCGTTTTCCTTTTTGACCAACATAGGTCGGGCGGTCTCGATGATCATTGCGATTGGGAATTCGGAGGCATTTTGGCCGCTGAAGGCTGAGGGGTAATAGCTGGTAGGGGTGTCTGTTCCGGAAAGGTGTGGCTATGCATTTCAACAGCGGAGATACTGCTTGGGTACTGGTGAGTAGCGCATTAGTGCTTTTTATGACGCCGGGACTTGCATTCTTTTACGGAGGAATGGTTAGGTCGAAGAACGTACTTGGCATAATGATGCAGAATTACGTCACTATGGGCGTCGTGAGCATACTTTGGGTTTTTGTTACCTACAGTCTCGCTTTTGGTCCCGACTGGGGCGGTTTCGGGATTATTGGAACTCTGCACAATTTTGGCCTCGCCCACATCAACCAGCCGATTGCTGGATTCACAGGAGTCAAGGCTCAATCGATTCCGCCTATCGTGTTCGTGATCTTTCAGATGATGTTCGCGATAATCACTCCGGCAATAATCACCGGGTCAACTGCCGACCGACTGAAGCTGAGCGCTTTCATAGTTTTCATTATCGCATGGTCGATACTTGTCTATGCCCCTATCACTCACTGGGTATTTTCGCCGAACGGTTGGATGGCAAAAATGGGAGTGGAGGATTTTGCCGGCGGATCAGTAGTTGAGATGAACTGTGGAATTGCGGGCATCGCCGTTGCACTGGTCGTAGGACGTAGGCGCGGGTGGCCAAAAGATTCCATGATGCCGCACAACGTTCCATTGGCATTAATCGGAGCAGGAATACTGTGGTTTGGATGGTTTGGTTTCAACGCCGGATCCGCTCTCGGCGCGAATATTTTGTCCGCCAACGCGTTCATCAACACAAATACGGCTGGCGCTGCGGCACTTCTGGCTTGGATGGTAGGTGAAAAGATACGCACGGGTAAGTCGACGACCTTGGGTGCTGCCTCCGGAGCTGTTGCCGGTCTTGTGGCTATAACTCCGGCATGCGGATTCGTCAACGTTTGGGGAGCACTGGCCATCGGCATAGCGGCTGGCTTTGCTTGCGAGTCTGCAGTGCATTTCAAATTTAAATTCAAGCTCGATGATTCGCTGGATGTGGGTGGAGTCCACCTCATCGGGGGAATAGTCGGGACCCTGTTGATAGGCCTCTTCGGATCCAGCGCTATCAACGGGGTAAACGGCCTCCTGTTGGGAGGAAACGTTACACTTCTCTGGCACCAGGCGGTGGCGGTCTTAGCCACGATCGTCTACGGTTTTGCAGTTACCTGGTTGATCGCAACGATAATTCACAAGACCATTGGTATGCGGGTCTCGGATAACGACGAGACGCTTGGTCTGGACCTTGCTCTGCATGCGGAGCGCGGCTACGAACTAGGTACCGGACTTGGGGTAAGGGTCGGCTCGATGTTCACAACCAGTCACGAGGGCGAATGAAGAGAAACCCGCAGCAAATGCAGTAGAACAGGCGCTGTCATTTGCTTGAAGCGGTCGCGTCGGCTTCCTTGCCAAGCTCTATCTGCAGTCTTGGAAGAAGTGCGGCAAAATCAAGATCGGCAAAGCCAGCCTCACAAGTCTTGGAGATTAAATCCGCCGATAGGGAAGTGACAGGGAGGATGAGGCTGTCACTGCCAGCTAATTCAAGCGCCAGTTTCATGTCCTTAGACAACATGGCGGCCGTAAAGGTCGCGTCATAGTTTCGACTCACGAGTCCGGGAGTCTTGGCTGCAATAAACGGAGAACCGATCGACGAGTTGCCGAGGGCATTGAGAAGGGTGGAACGGTCAATTCCATTGGTTTCGCACAGCACTATCATCTCCGCGATCATTTCAGTTGTTGCGGCCAAGACGGAGTTGATTGCCAGCTTTACTACGCGGGATTCTTCTGCCGGTCCCAGGTAGATGACCTTCGATCCGGATGCCTTTAGCAACTCTTCCGCTTTCGCAAAGGCATCTTTTGGCCCGGACACCAGTAGGGTCAAGGTTCCCGCGCTGAGCGCGTGGGGATTTCCACTGACCGGGGAACGGAGAAATGCTATTCGAGCTTCTCCTGCCAGTTTTGCGATCCGTGATGACGCTTTTGGGGAGACCGTGCTCATATCTATGGCAATGCCGTTGGAGGTATTTCCCGCTAGCAGCCCTGTGGCGTCAAGATAAACGGAGTTCAGTGCGTCGTCGTCCGACACAAACGAAACCACGAAGTCCGCGTGTTCCCATGCCTGTGACGGAGTGTCCAGAACTATTGCTCCTTTATCAATTAGCTCGGCGAATGGCCGTTTGGTCCGATTCCAGACTGAGACCGTGTTCCCGCCTTGAAGAAGCCTTTCAGCCAATGCATTACCCATTTTCCCCATTCCCAGCACAGCTACTTTCATTTCTGCCTCCTAAAAACCTGTAATTTCAATCAGCATGCAGATCGTTTTGATCGTCAAATGGTACTGTCCGGCCGCTGCTCCAGCCTTTTTATTGCGAATCTGTAATCGGCAGGAGCGATTAGTTGAGATGCTGATCTAACAATCGTATCCCCGCGCTAACCGGTGTAGATCGTCGCTATTGGCCAACGCGCCGTGGCGGGAATTTGAACTAAATTGACCGGCTGTGTCATCAGGGGCGCTGAAATGACTCCAGAGTCGCAATGTCAGGAAGGGTTTCCCCGGCTTGCGCCCATTAGTCGCCAGCATTGCGGAGCTAGGAAAGTCGCAGTTGGCGAGGGCCTTGCGACGTCAATGGTACCCAAGGCGTGAGAGCGCTTTAGTATGCGCGAGGCCACGAATGGGGGGCGCAAATGGCACTTCCTCTTGTGCTTATAGCGTCGCATTCCCTGTCGTTGAGTGCGCTGTCGAGGTCCTTTGGAAGCCTACATACAACATTGTCAGCTGTTCCTGGGATTTACCGCGCCGGACTCAAGAGATCAACGAGCCCTCTATTTTGGCGGTATCAAGGCTTGTAACCTGTACCTTGAGAGCTTTGGCTAGTGCCGCGAGCGAACCGTCAAGCAGCATGAGATCGCGCATCAATAAGTCGATTTTCTGCATCGCAAATGGTGTTGCTTCCAATCCCAGCTCGGTTTTAGCGGACTCAATGAACGATGAGACTCTTACGTACGGTGAGCCGCGCTCGATATTGCGCCTAGTAAGACTGTTCAAGGAGAAATTCATCCTTTGGACCACAGAAACAATTGAAGTCGCACAGTCTGGAGGGATTGACGATGGCTCCATTATGTCGGCGACCAAAGACCTTAAATAATTTCTTACGGCAGAGGTTCGGCTTATCAGCTCGTTCACTTCTCTGTTGAGTCCTCCCAACAGGGACCACTGCAGTGGGCTCACTGTCGCTACCAGCGCATGAAAGTCTGAGTCGACTTCTCGTGACAATTGTTACGCGACAGCCAAGCTGATCATGTGTGCGACACAGTGACTGAACATGTTGCGTGATCACTGTGTCGGTCATG
>DAHVRV010000043.1:0-14783 GCA_027322285.1 Actinomycetota bacterium | reverse complement strand
TGAGTTGGGTGAGTTGGGTGAGTTGGGTGAGTTGGGTGAGTTGGGTGAGTTGGGTGAGTTGGGTGAGTTGGGTGAGTTGGGTGAGTATTTGTTGGTTAAGTTAGGGTTTTTTGGAAAGGTGAGTAAAATGTTTTTAGTTGAAAGGACTAATGCACTGTGTAGTGGGAGGTGATGAATGAGTGCAAATTCTGGGTACCAAGTCAAGTTAATCAAAGGCGGGGTCGAAGGAGTCAAGGAGTCCTTCGTGCATATGTCCCAGGTCGACAACCTCGGGCAGTCGTTCTACAAAGAGCTCGGTCCTGGCGAGCTCTCCGCTCTCACTGGCCTACTTTCTCGGGGCAACAGCTTTTTGATTGGTCAAAATCAGCCATCCGAACCGACCCCTGACAATATCTCCCGATATATCGCTAATGCCGCAACTGGTAGCAAAAGAGTTGGTGGTGCCGGTGTTATCTTGACCCAAGGCAAAGGTCTTTCGGTGCTTGCGTCGACTAACGAGACAGTACATCTGGCCGTCCAGGAAGCCCACAAAAAGGCCGCAGAAGTATTCGCGAAGGTCTATTCGCGAGAAGTGGTATCAAGGATCGGACAGGGTGGATCGAAGGGACAAGTCACGTTTGACCCCGATAGCTTCCGAGCAGTCGTCAGCGTTCACAGCCATTCCGCCGCAGGCGATTCCCACAGTCATGCGCACATTCTCTTAAGTACAACTGCGGATGTCAATGAAGCTTTTTTGAAAAGTGTGACCAAGAAGAAGGGACGGAGTGTAGATACTGACGATCTGGTCAATCGTGTGATGCATTTAGCCGGGGCAGAGGCCAAGATAGCTTTTATCCAGAGTCTCGAAGCTCAAACTGGCATCCGCGTGGATCCGGTGACCAATGACATTTTTGGAGTCTCCGACGAACAGATAGCGAAGCTCGAAGCTCATTCGAAGATGAGCAATATTATGAAAAAAATCAAGGATCAAGAGGCCTCGGGATATACGCGAATTTCGAGCGCTGAAGAGCATGATCTTATCTGGAAGAAAGCCCGCCAAGCGGTTGTCTTACCGGAGGACGAGGCCAAAAAGACTCTTGACGATCCAATCACAGATGAGATTCGGAGAATTCAAAACACCCCCATTGTTATCCACACCGCCAAGGATGGTCGAGAAGTTACGAGGGAGATCCATATTCCCTCCACTGAAGCCCTTGAGCAAGCCCTTGATGTCGTTCAAAATTTGGGGAGTTCAGGATTTGAAGCGGTTTTGAGTTGGCACGAAGAGCGCGGCGCTGGATTTAAAGCCCTAGGTGATGAGTTGTTGATGACAGCGCAGGCGAGCAAGACGATGAGTCTGAAAGACCGTTTGCAAGAGGCGGTGACCGAATTGGAAAAGTCCGTGTTTGACGGGGCGAGGGTAACCCCCGAAGCCCTGAATGCTCATGTAGTGACTTTGTCTAGGTCTTTAAATATCCAGGAAGATCTCATTGCACAGTATTTTGAAAAGGTCTTTCTTCACTTGGATAGTGAAAAATTCATCCGCTCAATTGCGAAAGTGAATGAGGAGCTCGTCCTCATTGAGGAGATCGAGTCTCATCTAGTTAGCTCAGAAGTTTTTGATCGAGCATTGATAGAGGAGGCCGAAGAACTGGTCAATAATTTGCTTCCTTCGTCACCTACACCGACAATGCGCGCGGCGCTAAATCAGCCACGCGGCTTGGTGATGATTTCCGGTGTGGCCGGCGCTGGCAAGACATCAAACATTGTCAAGACTGCAAAGAGTGATTGGTTGGATGGAAATGAAACCATTTGGATTTCTTCTAGAACAGCCAAAATAGCGGACGACCTGGGTAATGCTCTCCCGGATGAACTTAGAGATCGGATTCAGCAGCTGCCGAATAAAAAACTTGAGGTATTGGTTGCGAACGGCAAAGGTCCGAAACCAGGTGATCGAGTTGTTATAGACGAAATTGGCGTTGCTGACCTGTCAACATGGAAGGCGATTAGAACGATGCTCTCGCAGGGAGTCTCGGTTGTAGCACTCGGCGACGAGATCCAGCTAAGCCCCATTGATTCAAATGGTATAGCGAGTACCCTGCTCAAAAAGTCTCGGATGCTCGGTCATCCAGCGCTAGATG
This sequence comes from Actinomycetota bacterium, assembly GCA_027322285.1. Classification (GTDB taxonomy): domain Bacteria; phylum Actinomycetota; class Acidimicrobiia; order Acidimicrobiales; family Acidimicrobiaceae; genus SCQM01. The sequence continues at coordinate 12,663 of DAHVRV010000043.1, read as the reverse complement.
AGACTCGACGCTGCGAGGCTTGGAAGGATGAACACGACCTGCTTAGGAGTGCTGTCAAAGGGGAAAAAGTCGATCTCGAGGAGATTGTCGAAAACTTTACTTCTTTATCTTTCGCCAGCCTTGAGGAGGCAACCTCTTTTATTTCAGAGAACACGACGACGAAGGACGTGCTAATCCTTGCTCAGAGCAATGCCGACAGAAGCGAGGCAAGTTCTCTTCTCCGATCTCAAGCACGTCAAATACACCCTGACCAGCCAACTTGCATTACCAGCGATGGCGACTTTGTAATTGTCGGCGATCGAATCCGCTTTAGACACATTGTGCGAGTCACAGATGCTAGTGGTAAGCGTCACGATCTAGCTAAGACAGGCGAGGAGGGGGAGATCGTCGAAATCGACGATAGTGGAGTCCAGGTCCAATTCAAAAGAGGATCGCAGATAACCAGTCGGTGGCTGAGCCACGAAACAATCGCGGCCGATAGCGTGCTTGCGGACGCTTCAACTACCGCTGCCGCTCAGGGGGCAACCTGTGAACAGGGATACGTGCTTCTACGAGGGGGTGAGGATGGGAAATTCATCTACTCTGCGGCCACACGGAGCCGCCAAAAGCCGATTTTTATCTGCGTTCCGCGCGCTTTTGAAGGGTCAGGCGTGCTTTCTCAGGCCGGGATCGATGAGGAGCTCGACCCAAGACAGGTTCTCAAAACTGTCATAGGTCGCCGATCCGATCAGCCCGATATTTTTGAAGCACTCGAAAATATCGACGTAGCGCAAAGGGACCAAATTCGAGCGGAGATAAAAGCCAAGGCACAATTTACATCCCAAAATACGTTGTCAACCCTGCTAGAAGCTGAAACGAAGCCCCTCGACATGAGCAGGTATCGAATCATGCGCCATCGTCATCAGGCTCTTTTGAAGCGCCGCGCTGCGAGGAAGTCGAAAGAGGCGGAGCAGCAGGCTGAAGATCTACGTTCCACCAAACAAAAGTGGGAAGCAGAAACGGATCAGTTCGTTCGTTCGTTCTTTGGGAAGCCATCCCAAATAGCAGTTACTACGCAGGTCAAAGAAGATCTTACGACGCAAAAGGCAGATGACCCACATCGACAAATCGCTACGCCTGTTGAACCTGTAGAGAGTTTTGTGGACGCAGAGCAGGCCTCCGAGCAGATCGAGATAGAAGTCAGCGAATTAACAAACAAAAAGCCACGAAGGAAAAGGGGTCTTGGCAGATGACAGATGAGTTTGGTCCACAGAAATTCTTTGACGACTGGCCGGGAGACGATTACGTACCTAGCTTCAAACTTGATCCCAATGAAAAAGCGGCCGTCGCTCCAGCCTCCTCTGAAAGCCAGAAACTCTTTACTGAGCAGGCCGCCGATCTGACTGACCACCCTCTTGTTTTAATAAGCCTTCTCGAAGGTTTCGTCTCATTGCTTAAAGACTCGCGGGATAAAGAAAGATGTCGCCTTCTTGTTGCGTCCCTTAAACTTCTCGCGAATCTCGTACCCATCAAGGGTTATCCTCCAAAGCTTTCCGATGAATACATACGCGCAAATTTTGAACGGACCAAACTCATCGACATAGCCGACACTTTCTTTCATAGCTGTGAAGCCGAATCTTCTACTTACAGCGATAATGTTCAGAGGTTCGCAGCGAGTCAAAATTATTTGCTGAAATTTGCCCAATCCGTCCCTACTTCCGGCACATCTCCTAGCAAGCAAATTGTTTCAGAACTAGATGCCATTAACTTCAAGCTGGAACAGACCTGGAATGATACAAGCGATTCAAATTCAAACAAAACTAATCCCCTCTACGGAACGGAGTGGAATCATCTGTTTGGCCGCGTTAGAGACATCCGAATGGCGCGACACGTAGGCCTTTGGATAGTCGCACACATTGCTCCTTTGCCTCGTGGGTGGCAGAACAGCCGCTACTGTCTAGGTGAGATTATGCGCCTCTACTACACCTACGAAGGATCCAAATTCAAAGGAATGAGCGATGAGTGGTACAGCGACGTATATCTCGCCATTGAGCGGATGCAGCTCTGGTCACAAGTTGGACTGCGGCGAGGTGCGCCAAAAGTTAGTTGGCCTTATTTTGCGGAATCCATGACTGAAGAAGCTTTTAAGGAAAAACTGTACCAACTGGAGTTGCTGGATTACCCTGAAGCTCTCATGCAGCCAGATCGCGATCCTGGTTCGCATAACTAAGCGAATTTAGCTACACCTAAATCATAAACATCATGTTATGAACCTGCTAGTAGCCTGCTAGTAGGAGTTATCAGTTAGTGCTGCGCTTGTGAAGGGATGCCTTTGCCCACGTTCTGGCCGTTTTGGAGCTTTGAGGCGAAAAAGTTGGGAACAGTCTCTCCTGAAAACAATTTCTGACAAAAGCCTGCTATAAGTCTGTTAGGAGCTGCTGATAAAGAGGCTAAAGTATTTTTAGTGGATGTGACGGAGGACGTAAGTACGAGACTTCCCGTAAGTTTGCGAAACTCGCCACTAACATGAGGAATTTAAAGCTGAAGGCCCGGATACATCCGGGCCTTCAGCCAAACAAATAGTAACCCAGGCCTGCAACCTGATTACCAAAAGGACGTCTTACCAACGTGGCTATATCTTATCCGGTGCCTGCACCAAATCCCAACCCGCCTGATGGAGAATTTGTTCATCCGATCGGCACTCAACTCAGACTTTTCGGGGCGAATGATGAAGCCGAGCTTTTTCATGACCCGACCAGAACAGGGTATTTCGCCATTCTGGTTCAGGAACAAGATCGAAAGCGCCAAACGACGCATCGGCTAACTCTGATGCCGGAGGTGTTGGCCGCTATCGACACGAGCCGCGACACCTGGTTGTCTCAGGCTGAGTTCACTTGCCAAAATCGCAAGGTCGTAAATCTGTTGAGGGTCGGCCTCTTGTTTTCTGACTTGGACACCTACCGGATGGATTTCGCTCGGGGTCGCAGCCCGGAAAGCTTGGCGGATGCAGTCTTGTACTGGTGTTTGCAAGAGGGAATTCCCACACCATCGATTCTGGTTTTTTCCGGTCGCGGAATTCAAGCGAAATGGCTGTTGGAAGGCGCTCTACCCCGCAGAGCTCTTCCACGATGGAATGCCTGTCAAAAAGCCTTGGTCGATCGCTTGGGCCACTTAGGGGCTGATCCTGGGGCACGCGATGCTAGCCGCGTCTTGCGGCTGGTCAGTACGGTCAATAGCAAGTCAGGAGAGGTCTGCAGAGTCGTTCACGTTGCGGAAGATGCAGGCGGTGAGCCGGTTCGGTATAAATTTGAGTATCTTTGCGAGCAGATCTTGCCTTTCTCGCGGGTTGAGATAGAAGCAGAGAGAAAAGCCAGAGCGGAGCGGCGGCAGTTACGGCTATTGCCAGGTGCCAACCAATCGGGGTTAAAAGGCTTTTCGGGGCGGGAACTTGCTTGGCACAGGCTCGAGGATCTGCGGTTGTTAGCCTCTATCAGGGGAGGCGTAAGCGAAGGCCAAAGAATGAAACACCTGTTCTGGCAGCTTAATTTCCTACTTCTTAGCGGAGCGACCAGCCACAACCAGATGTATCATGAGGCAGCTACCTTGGCCAAAGAGATCGATCCGCGATGGAGCTATGGCAGTTCCGAATTGTCGACCCTATATGCCAAGGCAAAAGCTTATGAGGCGGGGGAGCATGTTGAGTTCGGTGGTCAAAAATTCACGCCCCTGTACACGCCGAAAAACGATAAGCTCATCGAGCTATTTGAAATCACCGACGCGGAACAAAAGCTGCTCCAGACCATTATCAGCCCAGCTCAAGCCCGTGAGCGACACAGAGCGAGAGATGAGTCCCGTAGACGTGCTAAGGGAGTGGTTGACCGCGTGGAGTACCTACGTGGGGTGGAGGGACGACGAGCGAGAGCTCAAGAGCTGAAGAGCCAGGGATTCACCAAGGCCGAGATAGCCAGAGAACTGGGTGTGAGTGTGCGATCTGTGGCATATTACATAGCGGCTGGTCAGTAGGTGTGCAAAGTCCCTGCGTATTACTAGTGGCGTAGCCGAAATCTTTTAATCTTTTCTTTTATCTCTTTAAGGGGGGTGAAGAGTATGGAGTCCGTTTTGGCAAAATTTTGAAAACAGCAGGTTTTCTAAGGGAGTCATGTCTCTCCGTATTACTAGTGGCGTAGCCGAAAATTTTTAAATTCTCTTTTCGCAATACCTTTCGATACTTTCCGTTATAAGACCGCTGATGGACAACGTGACCCTCTCTTTGAAGTCAGAGAGAGCAGTAGCTTGACTGGGCGAGATGTAGAGAGCCACCGTAACTGGATCGACCAAAGGAGGCCTCTTACGGGTCGGTGGAGAGGCCAAAAAGTCATTTGGGTCAGGAAGTGCGTTAGTGGCCAAAATCCGTTCTTTTTCAGCCGAAAAAGCCTTCATAGCGGCAGCCCCGCGGCTAATACCGTCTCTTTTAGCAATATCATCTAGCAGGCTTCTAGTAGACGCTGGTATAGATAGGCGGATGACGACGAGTGACGAATTCCTTTTTGGCTTGGTTTGAGGGATAGTCTGCACGGGGATTATCGGAGGTGCGGACTCTGTCTTTTCTGGAGGGGGCGGCAGGTTCAAAAAGTCTTGAGCATTCGCCCTCGGGTCAAAAGTCGTCATAATGTTCCTTTCTTGATTGCTGTCAACACTTCAAGGGCCAACTTCACATAGTCCGACGCGAGTCCTACAGACGATGGCAAGAATCGCTCAGGCTTCTTGCCGGAGCGCAAAGATGCAAAACGGCCGCTAGGAGGGGTAGATGTCGCTTGGGCGGCGTATTCGCCGACAAGCATTCCTCTTTGACGACACGCCACTGCTACGGCTTCTGCCGATCGAATAGCAGTACTAAAGATGGGTACGCTCCCTCTCAGGGTGTTATTGAGGTCTTGTCGTGCTTCGGCAAGCACTACTGTTGCTGACGAGTTCACAAGCATTAGTACGATCCCCAAAATCCGCAATCGTTCATTCGTCTTTCGAGCAGTTATGAAGTCGCCCAGAATGGCGTTTAAACCGTCGATCGATGCCGGGTCGGTCTTAGTAGGAATAACGATCCAGCGCGCCGCTTGCGCCGCTAAGGCTCGAATAGCCGGCTCTCCTGGCGGCAGATCAGCCACGATCAGATCGTAAGCCGGTGACAAAGGAGCGAGGACTTGGGAAAGTCTCTGCTGAGATGATTCATGCTTAATTAGGAAGGGTGTGAGTTGCGCTAACGCTGGTCCTCCGGGGATCACCGCGAGGTTTGGTCGTACCGATGGAATCGGTGCTAGCGACGTTCCGTTAATGAGAGCTCCTGCTAGATGCGATCCCCCATCTGATCGGTCGAGATAGCCAAGGTCACGAGCTAGGTTGCCCTGCGGATCGAGGTCAATAGCCAGCACACGCCAGCCAGCGGCGGCGGCCAATCCGGCGAGATTAGCGACAAGTGATGTTTTGCCAACACCCCCTTTACCGTTCTCGATCAACAATAGATTCTCGATCACAGATGAGTTCTCCGTGTTATAGCAGCATGCTAGATGTTTACTTGGACTAGATACTAGTCAGCTAGCAAGCTGTCTGTCTAGGTATCTTCCTGTCTGTCTTTCTAGCCATTGCGCTATTCTTCTCACCATTCGAGTTGCTTTGTGGCTTGTACGCTGCTGCTTTTGGGAAGTGTGCTTATGCCGCCGCTTATCGACTTGCTTTAGCAAGAAGAAGGGGGAGCATTAGCTGAGCCGGACGTGTCGGCACGAATACGGGACTTGTGTAGAATAACAGCCTAATAACAGCCTACTAGAAGCCGTTTAGACGTTCATATAGGTCAACAAGTCTCCTATATGCCGAGACCACCACCCTCATAATGGTTTATTTGGGATGTTCTTTGACCAAAAGGCCTGTATTCGACACCAGACGCGATCGACTCATTAAGGCGACTGAGTCGCCTAACCAGCTCTTGTTGATCCTGTGCTTGCGATTCTGGCCAGCCATAGCATCTGGCGACTGCTATATCGAGACGTCTGTGCAGGTCAGCTAGGCCGCGATATCCACCATCTTCCATGGTGTTATACAGCTTTGTTAGACCAATTCCGTGTTCCTTGCAGAGAGATCTTCGAAGGTCAAAGAGCTCCTTGCCCAATACGGCGACGGTTTCGCTCTCGCTATCGGCGACTGGGTAGGGCCAAGCAAAGGTGGAAAATGCCGTGGTTGGGGTGTAGCGCAATCGCGTTTCCAAGGTTGATGACATGTGTCGAGCCCATGTGGTATGCGCCAACGAAGAGAGAATGCCGAAGGAGTAGTCGTCGTCGAAAGCGAAGACGTTTGTTAAATTGCTGGGACACCAGTTGCTGTCGCACCAAGTAAGGAAGAGTCTCTTACCCGTAGCGGTGCCAGCCATGTACCTCGGAAGGTCAGCTATCGCTCTCCGCATGCCGACCCGTGCTTCACCAAAGATCCACCACCGCTGTTGGTGTCCTTGACGTCGAGTCGTAGCTCTTACCGGCCGGACTCTCTCCTTTACAATTGCTAGGGCCCTTGGGTACCGCTCCGCTTGCTCCAAGGGCATCGACCCAAAGTCAATTATCCATCGCCGAGGACTCTGTTCTGGATCGTTGGCTATTTCCTCGCCGATCAAATAGCGCTTGACAACATCGGCATAGTTTGCGCTCTTATCTTTCAATAAGGCGCTGGCTTCGTCGTTGGTAAGAATAAATCCTTCCCCGACTGGGATCGGACCCTGGAACGCCCACCCTTGATTTACTTCAAGAGCGACCGGTACAGGGAGTCCCTCATCGGCCTTCAATGAGGTGGTAATGCCTTGCACTACCTGGTCGTCGAGAATAAACCTGGTAGGGATTTGATCTGGACTGCCTATCCAATTCACGATACTGACATGCACTTTTGCATCACCTGGCCACTTTTGCGTAGAGACCGATGATGTGATTACGCCGCCGTGTTCCACCACATAGTCCAGGCTTGCACTTCTGGCTTTGTTCTGAGAGATGGAGTTGGTCCCGACCAGGCCGCATCGTCCATTGGGTTCTAGGTGATTGGCGGCCTTTCTAAACCAGTAGACGCAGTAGTCCTGAACTCCGCACCGAAATGCTTTTACCAGACGTTTCAAATAGTCTTCACCAAGAGTCGTTCGCAGATGTTGGGATCCCAGAAACGGCGGATTGCCGATGATCACATCAACCTTCGGCCAAGGCACTTCGAGCAGCGCATCGCCGACCTGAATTCCAGACAGATCGACTAAAGGCAGAACCGGTTCCACTAGTCCGTAGGCGTCGGTTACTAGCTTGTGTCCCATCCAGAGGGTAACCCTTGATATGAGGGCGGCAAACTCATCGATCTCGATCCCATAGAGATTGGAGATTGGATAAGAGGGCAGATCCGTTGGAGCTGTGATTCCAGCATCCCGGCAGAGATCGGCGATCCTCGCCTTCGCCAGATGCTCAAGGTGCCTCAGTTCCCTATAAGCGACGTAGAGGAAGTTTCCGCAGCCGCAAGCTGGATCGAGCACGCGCTGGGAACAGAGATCCGCCAGCACCCGCACCGCCTCACTGGGAGATGTTGCCGAATTTATCCGCTCTGTCCAGGGCTCGATGATGCTCGGGGTCACGATCTTGAGGATGTCGTCTTCGTGAGTGTAGTGAGCGCCGAGCTCCCATCTCCGGCTGCGGCCTAGGCATTCCTCCATGAGAGACCCGAAGATCGTCGGGTCTACCTCGCGCCAGTCGTATTTGGCGACTTCGGCCAAGAAGGCAAGTTCCGTATCATTCAGGTGTACTCGAGCAGGTTCGGCAAAGAGACCTCCGTTGGCATACGGGGCGCCGGAATACAAGCCTCCACGAAGAGACTGATCCTGCGAATTGAGTACCGAAAAAAGGTAGCCAAGTTCAGCGGCAGAAGAACGATTCACATCAGAGAGCAAACCTTCGATGATTTGCTCAACTGGTCGACCTTGAATCAGCTCCAAGCTTTCAGCAAAGAGGCACCAGACTATTTGCAACAGGAATCGTCTGATAGTCGCCGGGTCTGCGGCGGTCCGCTCAACCAGCGATTCGTTCAGCAGCGCCACACGCTTGGCTGCTTCGGTAGTCAGCTGCTTTCGGTGGGCGAGAAACAGGGGATCTCTGCCAGCTATGAATAGGAGTGACTCGTATCGCTCCGGGAGTTCAGTTAGCTCGAATACCTCTCTGGGTCCCGCGGGATAACGTCCTGGCTCCCACACCTCGAACTTCGTGAACGCACAGAGGACGATGTAAGGGGTCGCCGGCCGATTGGCAGCGGGATCGGAGGAATTCCGCCAGTACCGGAGAGCCTGTTCCCGATGTTGCTTGAGGCGGTTAGCCTCCGATGGCGCCTTCATTTCAATGATCGCATGACCCGGGTAGAGAAGATCTACAATTCCCCCGCCTTCCTGGGGGTTTTCGAAGTAGGCGGTTGGCTTGGCGGAATCTCCACGACGGGGATTTCCGTAAGCATCAAAAAGTTCATTGAGGAAGGTCTGTGCTTCAGAACGTTCAGTGCCGCTGTAATCTTTCCAGCGTGCTACGAACTGCCTAAGTGCCTCTTTAATCTCTTCACCAGATAAGTCGGGCATTCACCAACCTAAAATAGTGAGAGCTGTGAGCTGGAAAGATATCCCTTTTGGTGAAGCGTCTTACGAGCGGCCTCAAGTTTGTGTTGGGTGTCTTTGAGCGCAGCAAGGGCGGGGTCTCCAGAGAATTCGTCCCCTTTGAGCGCTGTGATTGCTTTTTCTACTCGATTCGAGGCAGCTTCAATTGCAAGCATGACCTCACCAAGTTCATGAAGCAACCTTTCACGCAGTACTTGATCTTGCGAAAGGTTGTCCATGCTGCCGATTCTAACAGGCTGCTGTGACCGGTGAATCATTCGACGCAGGAAGGCAAATCAGTAAAGAGTGTTCATGTCCTCTCTATCGTGTGGCCACCGTCTCTAATGATCTGTTCTATCCAATTTATAGCTTCCTCGCGGGTGTCGAAATCTCGATATGGATCCGCCAGGGGTCCATCTGCCCTGTATGTGTCCTTAGAGCTGCCTATGTAAGGACCTAGCTTGATTATTTGAGCTGCCAGTCCAGGCATGGGTATAAACTTTGTCGGCGCCTTCCCTTTTTCAAAGAGACACACGCTTCCGTCTTCCAACTCTTCCCAGTGATATTTCATGTACATTCCTTTCTACGTTCGATGAATCTATGCTAGCAGGCTGATACAAGTCATACAAGTGATGTAGGAGAGGAGTGACCTGGGATTCCATCCCCTGTCAATATGCGGTATACCTCAACTGGACAGCCAGCTAACCCCTCAAACTGCGTCTAAATAGGGTCCATTTCACCATTGTTTGACACATGTCCACTGACCTTATAGACTCATACTTGACAGATTATCGAGTGGTGGGGGAGAAGTTGACAGAAGGCCATCGGGTTGGATATGTCAGAGTAAGTTCGATCGATCAGAACACGGATCGTCAACTTGAAGGCATCAAGCTAGACAAGGTCTTTCTCGACAAGGCTTCCGGCAGGGATAGTCATAGAGAAGAGCTCGAGGCGATGATAGATTATGTCCGCTCCGGGGACACCGTGTTTGTCCACTCGATGGATCGTCTAGCTCGCAACTTGGATGATCTTCGCAATATTGTCCAAACCCTTACTTCCAGCGGTGTTCGGATCGAGTTCGTCAAGGAGTCACTCACCTTTGTCGGCGACGATTCTCCTATGGCAGTACTACTTCTATCTGTTATGGGAGCCTTTGCCGAATTTGAACGCTCGCTTATCAAAGAACGCCAAAGGGAAGGAATTGCCCTAGCCAAACAGAAGGGTCTATATAAGGGAAGACGACCGTCTCTAAACCGTGATCAGATTGAAGAGATGCGTCGCAGAGTTAAATCTGGAGAAGCTAAGACAGCGGTGGCTAGATCGATGGGTGTGAGTCGAGAGACTCTCTATAAGTATGTCAGATGAGCGTTTGAACTTTTGGCTCGAAGGTATCACGAGTCCGAGCTGGTTTCTATCCGTACAGCCAGAATTTGAAGCGGGAGGGCGAGGCTACTTGGTGATCCGAAAGCAAAGCTAACTTTCAAAACCAAATCATTAAATCAAGCCAATCATTAACTTCAAATTTAAACTAAAAATCAATCAATATTTAACTTCTATCAGCGAATACTCTTACGGAATGCCTGCTTAACAGAGTCCGACTTGCGTGGCAGCGTATGTTGCCTGGGCCGCCGTGAATTGAGAACCACTGGAAGAGTCGAGCTGTTGCTCTAGACCGCTGCAAGAAAAGGGCGCTGTTTTAAGGTATGCCTTAGCCGCTAATACCGCTTGAGCATTCCAGTCCACGTTGAGGCTGTCCACGGCGGCAGTGGCGACTGCGAGTGGATACCCATCGCCAGCCGACGATGATAACTGTTGGATCAGCCCGGCTTGTGAGAATCCGGATTCTAAAGATAGATACTGCTGAGCTGCTTGGATCGCGTTCTGTTCCAGAAGTGACACAGTGGTGGGTGGCGCCGTTGCCGGGGTCGTCGTCGGCACAGTGGTGGGTGGCGCCGTTGCCGGGGTCGTCGTCGGCACAGTGGTGGACGTAGTAGCAGCCACGGTTGACGTAGTAGTAGAACCGGCAGTAGTCGCTTTAGTCGTAACGCTCGAGGCACTCACGTTCTTTGACTTCGGCCCTGCTGCTACACCAGCAACTATTACCAGCACAAACAATGCCAAGATAGCGCTAACTACCTTATGCTTGAGAAACCAGCCCATGACTTACTCCTTTATCCCCCACGACACTGTATCACTGATCTATTGCGGGCTAAAAACACAAGGTACGTTTTCAATTCACTCCCGTTACGAGACCTTTATTGGGACTTCGGATTCAACGGTAGAAGCTAGCTTCTAAATCAAATTAAAGCTTATAGAAGAGACCACCTCAAGTGCAATTATAGGTTCCTTAGCCTACATCCACCGACCCGATTTCGGAATTGGCCGCCCAAAATAGAAGAAAGTGCCCCCTGAGCTGGTAGAATAAGAGTTATTAAAGACCAAACCTACCCGCCAAGAAAGGCACTTTCTGTGACACAATCCTATACGACCCTAGGAAGCATCGAGGTCTCATTTGATGATGAGAATCTGGTGGCGAATGCGGGTCTTATCCTTGTGGCTACGCTCGCAGAGAAGATCGATCTTGTGAAAATCATCTCTGATAAGGTGAGTTTGACCGGTCGGGTAGGTGGAGCGAATCCCTCTAACAAGTCATTGACTCTGATTCATGCGATGGTAGCTGGAGCCTCCCATATAGACCACGTTGATATCTTGCGAGCCGGGGCATCTTCGAAGGTTCTTCCCTTTAGGGTTATGGCTCCTTCAACATTAGGTACCTATCTGCGCTCTTTTAGCTTTGGTCATGTCCGTCAGTTGGATGCGGTGATCGAGGCTGAGCTAACAGAGGCCTGGGCCCTCGGGATGACTCCTCGGGAGAATCCCCTCGTGATTGATATCGATTCGACAATCTGTGAGGTATCGGGGCACAAGAAACAGGGTGCCGCCTATGGATACACCAAAGAGTTGGGTTATCACCCAATACTGGCGGTGAGATCAGATACCGGTGAAGTACTCCACCAGCGGATGCGAAAGGGCTCAGCCAATACCCAACGTGGCACTAAGCGTTTTGTCCAAGAACTAATAGCTAGGTGTCTACGTCTCGGAGTAACAAGCAAGATCACCATCCGTTTTGATGCCGGATATCAATCAGATGCGACACTCAAAGAGTTAGAACGCCTGGGGGTCTCCTACACCATGGCGGTCCATGCCAACTCTAAGGGGATAAAAGGCCTGATAGAGGCTATCGACAATGACTCCTGGGTGGCGATTGGCTATAGCGAAGATGGTGAGTGTCAAGTCGCAGAGACTATCTATCAAAAAAGAAGACTGATCATACGTCGTACCAGGCTCATTGGTCCCCAGGCCGAACTTTTCCCCAACTGGCGCTATTTCGGCTTTGTTACTGACCTACGTGGACCTGCCGTCGAGGTCGATGAGTTTCATCGGAACAGAGCAAGGATCGAACTCTCTATCAAAGATCTCAAAGAGGGGGCAGGAATGGAACATGTCCCCTCGGGTAAGTTCTCCGCCAACGGTGCATGGCTAGCTCACGCTGTTCTTGCCCATAACCTCATGCGTCAGGTGAGCTACCTGGGTGAGATCACACCGAAAGATTCCATGGTGGTAGCACGTACTTTTCGGAACCACTTCATTGGTCTTGTCGGACGCCTTGTCAATAGATCAGGGAAGCTGGTACTTCGAACCCCGGCCCGTTGGCCATGGTCCAAAGCTTTTCTTGGAGCACTCAAAGCACTACGAGCACTCCAACTGGTTCCGATATAGGAAATCAGCTGGCTATGAGCGTGAGCCAAGAAGAGACCCTATTGCACGCACACACAATTCCAATTTCAATTCCAATCTCTAACCCCTCACGCCCAGAACTGGGTCGGAATCGAGCGTGGAACGAGAGAACTGTAAAGTTAACTCCGAACTACGGTTTCCTTCGACCGATGAAGCTCGAAGCAGGGTCGATCGGTGGATTTGACTCTGCCGCTATCTTTGGACCGATTCGCTTGAGTCTTTGGACCAGCTGAACGGAATCTTAG
>DAHVRV010000042.1:0-15279 GCA_027322285.1 Actinomycetota bacterium | reverse complement strand
GACTCTGTCATGGGCGTCGTTGGCGGCGCCGCACAGGCCGAACTCTGCAAAATCCATTACACGAACGCAATCCCCGTGCCAAAAGAGATGGATCTAATTAGCGCTGGAGGATTTTGCGAGACCTATTTCACCGCATATGACGCGCTCGTGCGCCAGGCCAACCTCCAGTGGTCGGATAAACTGCTAATTAATGGTGCAGCCGGCGGTGTTGGACTTAGCGCTATAGCGCTGGGTCTAGCCATGAATGCACAGGTAATCGCGTCCGCAAGGCACCTCGAACACCATGACATCCTCAGACAACTTGGTGCTGTGCCAATTGTTCCTTCCGACTCAGAACGCTATGGACCATATAACGTAATATTGGAACTCGTAGGAGCCCCAAACATGCAAGCCAACCTGGCCAATTTAGCCACGGAGGGGCGGATTTCAGTTATTGGGATAAGTTCGGGAGCCAAAAGCGAAATCGATCTCAGGATCCTTATGGCAAAACGAGCCAGGATTTTTGGATCCACTCTAAGAGCACGCTCTACCCATGCCAAGGCGTCACTCATTCAGGAGATGATGACACACGTTCTGCCGCTCTTCGGACCGGATAAATTACCGGTAACGATAGCAGCCACTTATCCTTTCTCTGAGGTACGCCAGGCATATGAAATGTTTACCAAGCCTGGGAAAATGGGCAAGATCATTCTGACTTTCTGACTATCGCCAGCATTTTCCCAAGTGACGGACTCCTAAATGATTGTCCATCCGCCATCTATCACTATCGTTTCGCCGGTGATATAGCTTCCCGCCTTAGAAGCGAGCAGCAGCAGAGCACCATCCAGTTCTCCCAGTTCACCAGTCCTGCCCATGGGGCACCTCTTGCGTATAAATTCCTGACCATGGGGATCACCGAACATATCGTGAGTCAGCTCCGTCGGGAACCAGCCGGGTGCTATGGCGTTGACTCTCACTCCTCGGCGAGCCCATTGCGCCGCTAGTTCCCGGGTGAGATTAACGACAGCTGCTTTTGACGCAGCATATGACGCCTGAGGTATCTGGCCGGAGGCAAGCAAACCAGCGATTGATGAAATGTTGACAATGGACCCTTCGCCAGCATCCAACATCACCCGACCAACCAGTTGCGAGAGAACGAATACGCTTTCCAGGTTGATTGCCATGATAGATCTGAACTTTTCGGGAGATTCCTTTTCAGCTGGTTCAGGATCACTCGTTCCAGCATTATTGATACAAATATCTATCCGATTAAATTTATTTACAGCGAAATCGACGAGAGCTTGCAAGTCTGAGTCCTTGGTCACATCACACTGAAACCCAGAGGCAGCTGGACCGATTTCAGAAACTACAGAATCTAACTTATCTTGGCGACGAGCAGCCAGAACAACTTGGGCACCAGCGTTAGCTAACACGTGCGCCAAGTGTGCTCCGATCCCTGACGAGGCACCGGTGACAATAGCCACCTTCCCATCAAGGCGAAATATTGACGTTGAGTCCATTGACCAACCTTACAGATAGACAACAATGACTTTTAACCAGACACCGAAAGCTCGACGCCTGCTTACCTAAGGCTGCAGAAGCATCTGCGCATTCGCACACTTTGCACCGATACTTAACTCGGTGGATCGGCCTATAGAATGTTAGCTGAGCAAATGCAATATCTCAAAAACAAGGAATTATAAATGCGGCCAATTCCCGTAGTTTTCCACGTTGGACCTTTGACGATCCATACCTATGGGATTGGCTTGGCCATAACTTTTTATTTTGCCTATCGCTACTATGACCGCAGACTGAAAAACAACGGCTACGACTCTCAATGGCTGCAGAGGTCATTTCTCTGGATCATTGGTTCGGCTATTGTAGGCGCAAGAGTTGTGCATATTGTGGCAAACGCCAGTTACTACATTCATAACCCAGGTGAAACTGTACTGATTTGGCACGGAGGGCTCTCGTCGTACGGCGGATTACTATTTGCGATCCCAACTGCGATGTATCTCAAAAACCGCTATGCACCTCAACTTTCCTACGCAAAGGCTTTTGATCTGATTGCGCCAGTGCTCGTTTCAGCCTGGGCTATGGGGCGGCTTTTGGGGCCTCAGCTAATGATCAATGGCGGAGGTAGGCCTACAAACGCATGGTATGGCTTGCAGTATGCCGGTCAGATCGGGAACCGGATTCCCGTCCCGTTGTTTCAGGCCGCGGAGGACGCCATAATCTTCCTCATCCTCTTGAAGCTTGAAAAATACTTCAGAGAACATAACTCGCCTGACGGTGCCTTAATAGGCGCGGCAGCACTTCTGTGGAACATTCCACGATTCAGCGACGAGTACTTTTGGCTTGCGGTACCTCGCCTATGGGATGCCGTCGAGGTATTTTCACTTGTCGTCGTTGCTGTTTCGGCAATTTACTTGCTCATTCTCTTTAAGAAATCGGCGAAAAAGAAGCAGGCATACGTAACCGAAATTGAATCTTCACAGATTTAGAGACAGTGCTCCCAATGCAGAATAAGTAAAATGACGACTTCGCTCCTGACGGACTTTTATGAGCTGACGATGCTGGAGGCTAGCCTGCAGTCTGGCATCGCATCACGCGAGAGCTCATTCGAAGTCTTCGCTAGGTCTCTCCCCTCGGGCCGGCGATTTGGGGTTGTCGCAGGAATTGGCCGCGTCATTGACGCTATTTCGAATTTCAGATTCGATAGCGAAGATCTCGAGTATTTGGAAAAGACCAAGCACCTGAACAACGAAACGATTGAGTATCTAGCCAATTTCAAATTCACGGGCAATGTCTGGTCATATGGAGAGGGTGAAATCTATTTTCCCTCTTCACCGATTTTGAGAGTCGAGGCACCGTTTGGCGCAGCAGTTCTCCTCGAGACAGTAATTCTTTCGATTTTAAATTTCGATTCCGCTGTCGCCTCTGCCGGCGCAAGAATGGTGTCGGCCGCCCGCGGGCGCCGGCTGGTCGAAATGGGTTCGCGGCGCACCCATGAATATGCCGCAATAAGCGCAGCACGAAGCGCCTATATCGTTGGCTTTGCCGCCACTTCGAATCTTAAGGCCGGTCAGATCTACGGGATTCCTACAGCTGGTACTGTGGCGCACGCATTCATGCTGGCCCACGACAACGAAAAGAAAGCGTTTATGGCACAGGTCCAGGCACAGGGGCCTGACACAACAGTGCTTGTGGACACTTTCAATATAGAAAAGGCCATTAGAGAAGCAATTTCGGTCGCCGGAGACTCTTTGGGAGCTATTCGTATAGATTCGGGCAATCCTGCGAAAGAATCCCGAAAAGCAAGAGCTCTGCTTGATTCACTCGGAGCAACAAGAACGCAGATCGTGATTTCGGGCGATCTCGATGAATACAGCATCAATGAACTCTCGCCTGAGCCAATTGATGGATTTGGAGTTGGAACAAGGCTGGTCACGGGTTCAGGGGCACCTACAGCTAACTTCGTTTACAAGCTTGTTGCAATCGACAGAGCGAACGCCCAAAGCCCGAACTTAACTCCCGTAGCCAAACTTTCAGCGGCCAAGGCAACGCTGGGGGGCAGGAAGTTTCCTTGGCGCGTAATCGACTCGCGCAACAAGGCAGTTGTGGAATATTTGGAAATAATCAATTCACCGGAGACTCTGACGGAAATCCCTGGATTCGAGGCCAACAAACTTCGTCCCCTGCAAAAACAGATAATTTGCAACGGAGAGCCTCAAACGAATCCTCGGCTCGATGAAATTAGAATCCTACACAGGGACTCGCTAAACGAGTTGGAGGAGTCAGCCAAAGAAATAGCCCCCGGACATCCCTGTTTGCGTACTGTGCTGCTTGACCCGAGAGGCAATCTAATCGATGCAACAACTTGATGTCGATTGAGCTGACCGAACCTCGCAGCGAATCCGAAATAACGGCCCGAAACGAGATGACGGTTATTTAGCCACAGATCTTATGCTCGCACTGGTGCAAACCAAGAGAACGACCAGCTGACACGACACTCAGCTGTCGCGAATTACACGAATTACACCAGCGAGTACCAAAGAGGCTAGAGAATCAGACCTTATATATGGCTAGGAGGCTGCTAAATAATCGCTGGCTTTCACTTGGAAATTGTTGGCTTCCATTTGGAGTTTTCTGGTTTAGTTAAAGCAGCATTTTCCCTGTTCAGATAGAATATCTATATGTTGGGAACTGAAGGAAATCAACCAAGTCTTACAGATACAGAGGCATTTTGCGCCAAGCTTATAAAGCCTGGATCGGTATACGAATTTCTCTCAAAAAACCGTAGAACTCTTTTCTCTGACGACAAGTTCGTGCACCTGTACCCCTCCAAGGTTGGAAGGCCTTCAATACCGCCTTCACGAATTGCATCGATCATGGTGCTCCAGACACTCGAAGGTCTCTCAGACAGAGAGGCGCTGGAGCAGGTGAGGCTGAACCTGGCGTGGAAGATAGCCCTGGGGCTTGCATTAGACGACGAAGGATTCTCTCCCAATGTCTTGACCTATTGGAGAAACAAGATCGCAGCCTCAGAGACTCCGCATCTTATTTTCGACCTCGCGAAAGAGGTTATTTCAAATACAGGGATCTTACGTAACAAGAACAAGAGGGTACTCGATTCAACGGTTCTCTCTGACGCGGTGCTTACCCAGGACACCTTCAGCCAGATCGTCTCTCAGATAAAACGGGTAAGAAGAATGATTCCCCCACTTGGCCAAGTCCCACTCTCTCAAGTGGTCGATTACTCCTCATCTGAAAAAAAGCCGGCAATCGACTACCGCGACCAAAAAGAGAAACAAGAGGCGATCTCCCTTTTGGTCACAGACGCCCTCTCTCTGATTTCTGCGGCCGAAGAGTACGACCTCACCTCAGAACAAGCAGACGCCCTGGGGCTTTTGGGACTTGTCGCAGCCCAAGACGTTGAGATCGTAGATGAAAAAGAGGGAAGATTCAGACTTGCGAAAAAGGTGGCCAAGGACCGGGTGGTCTCTACCGTAGACCCTGATGCCCGCCATGTCCACAAATCCCGCAAGGCCTACATAGATGGATACCGGGGCCACATCGCAATAGATCCAGAGACGGAGATCATCACTCAAAGCGCACTTAGAAAGGGCAATGTGTCCGATGCACAGATGGGCGAAGAACTCCTTTTGGAAGAACAAGAGCCCCTCAGGATCTATGGTGACAGCGGATACAGCTCGGGAGAGTTCTCGAGACACCTTGATGAAAAAGGCCACACCGCGGTCATAAAGCCCCGCCCTCTGCCTATGGCGGTAGAAAACGGATTCAGCATCGACGACTTCGTCATAGATGAAACCTCTGACTCCGTCAGTTGTCCAGCTGGACACGTAGTGGCCATCTCCCTAAAGAGAAGAGCATCTTTTGCCAAGTTCTGCGGGTCTTGTCCCCTGAGAGACCGCTGCACCCGCTCGAAGCGGGGCAGAGTCATTACCTTTGGATCCAATCACAGATACAACCAACAGGCGAGGAGAAACTGGGAAGACTCTTTTATTAAAGACGATTACAACGCCAACCGGCCAAGTGTTGAGAGAATCCACGCACAAATGAAGAGAAAGATGTCATCTTCGAAGCTCCGCTACAGAGGCATATTGAAAAACGACATCTACTACTCCCTCGTTGCTGCGGTTTGGAATTTGAAGGTACTTATCAGGAACAACCTCACGTACAAATACAAAGGCTGGCAAGTTGCCACCTGAACCAGGCCACAGAAGCCAAGACTTGAAGCAAAGTTGCGGAAATATCCCGTAAAAACTCTGTCAACAAGGTCTTTAGCCACCTTGCTGCTGGAGATACTTCACAAGAACAACCAACTGGGAACATAAATGCCTGGTGCCCATCCCGGAGGGAGGATTGCTTAGCAGGCTCCTAGCCAGGCACTAGATTTGGTCCGCGCCATCGCTGGTACAATTCTGCGGCGACGACCTTTGTAGATTAGGAATTCTGTGTAAACTTACTGCGAGCGGTCGGCAAATCGTTTTGGAGCACCCCCACCAACCGGCCAGCTTCCACATGCAAGCAATGTCGACCCCTGGATGCGCGAAACCACTTTTTGAGGCGCTAGAGGTACAAGCCGCATGGCAAAGGCCGCTCAACTCTTCCAAACGAGTGGCAAACCTGCTTACACCCGGCAGTGCCCGCACTATCAGAAGTGATCATTTGCGATCTTCTTGCACTGGGGGTTCTCGCCTCCGATTGGTCCAGCCCCGCACTTCTTCCGGGAGGCCCATTGCCCGTTGATCCTGCGTACAAAACCACTGCAAGTCCTTATTGGTAAAGCTCCTGCTGGCACAGTTGCTCAGTATGACTCAATGACCAATTCCGATAATTCCGGCCAACGCTTCTGGGCCCATGGTCCGAAATCCCTATCTGTAAGAACTCCAAGAGCGAGACTGATGGTTGGATCTATCCACAGAAATGTCCCTGAAGCTCCAAAGTGTCCGTAGGTGGAGGGAGAATTCGATTTAGCGGTCCAATGTGGAAACTTCTCGCCCTTTATCTCAAATCCCAAACCCCAAGTATTTCGTGACACACTGCCAAATCCAGGCAAAATACCTGGTAGATCGGCTAGATATGGCTTCTTGGCCATTTCCAGCAATTCTATGTCCACAAACGGCGTGCCCGAATATAGAGCGTTGGCTAATCCGATGAGATCTTCAAGGCTGCCAAGGATACCAGCAGCAGATCCGCTCTCGCCTGCATGAGGCCAAAGGCTACCACTGACGCTCGCGGATTCCATTTTGGCCGGCTGGAACAAAACCTCCGACATGTAATCCTTGAAGCGAAAACCGGTCATCTTCTCAAAGCTTGCGGCGAGCAGTTCAAATCCGGTGTTCGAATAGATTCTCCTTGTCCGGGCCGGAGCGGCAGGCTTTTGGCTGAAAATATCAACTGAAAAATCGATGTCTGTCGCCAATCCCGACGCATGTGCCAACAGGTCGCTTACTAATGAGCCCTTTGCCACGTCCTGGTCAATGGTTGCAACCCCTTCACTGACTGCCGAAAGGATTGCCAGAGCACTGCCAAGCTTGCTTACTGATGCCCACCTGAAAACACTTTTATGATCCCCAAAAATGTCAACTGAACCTGATGAAAAATCGAGCACAAAACACGCATAGTTCTTGACGGGCCACTCCTTGAGGTGCTCCATCATATCGCCGTGACGATCAGACACATTTCTCCGCTCCAGGACGCCTAGGAATCCTTTTGTTATCGCTATCCAGCCGCCGAGTCTCCCCGATCTCCACCACACGGATCAGAGTTTGGCGAATCGTTAGCATCTTAGATGCAATATCCCGCTTATGGATTTGATCCGCTTGAAGTCCTGCCAAAAGCTATACAACCGCCTTTGGCGACAAAAGTTCGGGTGCCGCTGCTGGTGGATCCACCAAGGAACGCCTGCACCTCTAGTTCGACGTTTCAATCCGCGTTGGACCCTGCTCTCTTCGATCCTCCATGCCTCGGTGCATTGGTTAGAGGCCGGGGCCTTGTGATCAGTTGCCCCTTGATTCAGGTTCGCGGCAGCTGCCTGGTCTGCCAAAGTGTGCCAGTGCAAGGCCCAGCTGGGATTGCTCCAGTGAAAGCTATTCCAGCTGTGACTGGCCTCGTGGGCTTGGCAGCAATCCGGCGGGGTGCAGGCCGGACGGCATAGGCAGCGCTGACCGCTTTAGCTAGAGATATTCTCTATTGTGCGCTTGACCTGTCGCGCGCAGTTCAGGCTTCAATATCGTCCACGTCGCACAAGGACGACAGGCCAACGATAAGACTGGTTTTGCCTCCAAAGGGTGGTACCCGGGGCGGGACTCGAACCCGCATGGCCCCTTCGGGCCCGGGGGGTTTAAGCCCCCTGCGTCTACCATTCCGCCACCCGGGCAATCTCGTCAATAACTCTAGATTACGGATCGCATAAAAACTTCGATTAACCGTAAGTATTGAGTCAACTTTCCCGCACTGTGAATCTGCCCCTATCTAGAACCGTCGCCCCAATCTGATTCTCCACCACGAACGCTGCCCCATCATCACCATTCCAAATGGTGGTCGTAAGAAGGTCTCCTGGAAAAACTGGTGCCACGAAGCGCGCTGACATCGAGCCAAACCTATCGGTGTCCATCTCACAGCACGTACTTAGCAATGCCCTGCCAGCAAAGCCGTATGTGCATAAACCATGCAGTATGGGACGATCAAATCCTGCCGCGCGCGCGAACGCCGGATCAGAATGCAGCGGGTTGTCGTCTCCATTAAGTCTGTAAAGAAGAGCCTGAGTTGGCAATGTCTCATATGTGATTATGAAATCAGGTTCTCGCTCTGGCGTTGCAACTGCCTTCACTCGCGTGCCTCTGGGGCCACCAAAACTGCCTTCGCCGCGTATGAACACAGTAGATGCTGTCTCGAAGAAAACCTCATCGCTCTGAGCCTCTTTGGTTATGAATTTCACCTCAACAGCAGCGCCGGTTATTCTGTCGTAGATTCCCGTCACTAGGGCCGTAGTTTCAACATCTGCTGCAGGAGGAAGGCTCGCAAAGATATTAACACTCTGTTCTAGGTGCAACAGCTGTGAATGATCAAATGAACCTATCTGATCCCAGATATCCATTGAGTTCGGGCCACCACCGACAACGCTGAAGGTTGGAAGAACCCTTTGAGGTACCCCCTGAGAGTTTTCCGTGGTAAAAGCAATCTCCTCGATTCCCGAACCAACGCTCAAAGCATAAAGGATCGTGTCCTTTGATCTCCAACTAGTACGAACCGGCCCCAAACTCTTGCCCACCATGTCCAGATTTAGTGCCATTACAATCCTTGGAATTGCGACTATTTTCCTATAGCCGATGAGAAAGTAAGACTCATGCTAGCTGATTTTGGGTACTCTATCCTACGAGCAGCATCTGTAAAACGTTCCGCTTGACGCACCTGAACAACGGCCAGGGAAACAAAAGGCCTTGTGCAAAAGGCGAAAGAAAATATACCGCAATCCAGCCTGCAACCATCTGCGACCCATTTGGAACGCCACAATTATGCATTGCCAGCTATTTTCCCACGTCATCACATCCTGGGCGATAGTTGTTGCGATAACGAGAACCGATGAAGCCACGCCAATGAACGAATCGAGAGGGGTGACGCTGAATACTCAAACATATCCAGCGTCACCCCTCTCGCAACCTTTATCAATTGCAGCAGGATGCTACATCCAAAAGCAACAAGCTTCTAAATAATTCCCGTCGGGAAAACCACCCCAGTCAGAAGATGTGAAACTAGAAAGTACACCACGAATATGCCCACAGCTGCCAGAACTGAAGCGGGGATCTTCCAGCGGCGAATGAATAGAAAATATCCAAGAGTCCACAATGGTGCAGCGAACTCAAAGCCAATCAGGTAAACGGCACCTATGAGGACAACCGCCAAAAGGATAGCTATACCCTCACTCTTTGCATTCGCTTTTGTAGGTACTTTCACGCCTTCCGGTGCTGCTTCCTCAGCCTCCTCGACCAGAATCGCCGTGCCAATAAGCCCTTGGGGTACCTTGCCCGCAGGGCTTGCTGAAGGCGAAGCCAGTCCTTCCCCACTACCGGCCACACTTTCCGGAGCAGCACGAACTGGAGCGCCGCCACCATGAGTAACTCTTCGTAGCCTGGGCACAAACGCACCGACTAGCTGGAACACACCAACTATGAACACAACGCCGCCAAGGTAAACAGGCCCAGTACTTGCTGGAGATGGATAGCGTGCTCCAACAAATACATATATTGCGGAGCCAATCACCCATGCGAAGTCCAAAATCAACTCGCCCTTGGAAACAGGCGCAACTTCCGAGGCCGTCTCACCCGGCGTTGCAGAAGCGGATTCTTTTGTTTTTCGAGTCTTCCTGATTCCAAAAACTATTATCGCAATGACTCCCAAAACGATAATGTCGCTCAAGGGGCGCTCAATAAAGCGCCACTGGTAGATTTTGAGTGTCAGAACTAAATTATTCTCGGCGACCGAGCCCAGCACCACACCCACAATGACTGCGGGTAACGAATAGTGGAATCGACGCATCACGAGGCCAAGTCCGCCCATGATCATCATTACCACTACCTGCAAAAGCTCAGTAGTAGACGCGAAAGCACCGATTGATGCTATGACAAGAACAAATGGTACAAGTACTCTTCCAGGTATAACCGTGATTTGTGCCAATATAGGCGCCAAGCCAAGACCAACCACGCTGGCAAGAATGCTCGATACTGCGATAACGGCTACCATCCAAAAAACAAGAGGAAGATGATTGCTCAACATCGAGGGTCCGGGCTGCAGACCCAGTATCGAAAATGCCGCCAGCAAGATAGCCATCGCTGGGCCATTTGGGATTCCCAATGCGACAGTCGGAATCAGAGATCCGGCCTCTTTTGAGATAGACGAGGATTCGGGAGCAATTATGCCTTCTGGTATACCAGTGCCATATAGTTCCGGCGTCTTCGAAGATCTCATGGCGTAGCCATAAGACAAAAAGTTAGCCGCGGTTGATCCAATTCCTGGAATGACTCCACACATGACTCCAAGGAATGCCGACTTAGTTGCAAGCCACTTGTGGGTAAACACCTCACGCATGCCAACTCCGACACTTCCCCAGACTTCCTGTCTAGATAGGTGAATCTTGCCAGATAAAGACACGCCCTTTTTCGATCCGAAAAGTACGAACATCTCTGAAATCGCAAAAAGGCCTATTGCAACAGCAGCAATATTGAGACCGTCATACAGACCAAGCGCACCAAACGTGTATCTCAGAGTTCCGGTGCTTGCGGCAGCTCCCACAAATGAAAGGAGAAAGCCAAGCAACCCAGAGATTATCCCCTTAGTTGGCGAACCTGACTGCAACTGGCCGATAAGAACTACTGCCAAAATTGTCAGGAAAAAGTACTCTGGCGGATGGAAGACATTCACCAATCTCACCATTAGTGGAATCGCGACTAACAGCGCCACAGCGCCAAACAGCCCTCCATATGTCGTTGATACTGCCGAGATCCCAAGAGCCCTGCCAACCTCCCCTTTCTGGGTCATGGGATAACCGTCGAAACAGGTGGCGGCGGACTCTGGAGCCCCCGGAGTATTGATAAGAATCGCAGTTGTCGATGCAGCATAATAGATTGCCGAATGCGCCGCAAGCAGCAAGGCAAGCCCGACAACCGGATTCATGTTATAAAGGAAGGGCAGCAAGACGACCAGGACTATTATGCCGCCCAAGCCAGGTATCACCCCAACAATCACTCCCAGGAGTGTTCCACCCAGCAAAACGGCAAGGGTCGAGAAGCTTCCGAAATTACTGAATCCACTTATTAATGAATGGATGTAGTTCATCCGTTGCTTCCTCCGTCTTGTACCGCCCAGCGGCTAGCAAGACTCATGAAGCAACTCCAGTGCTTATCGGCAGGTATTTTCTAATTGCTGCCACCGTAGTTGGATCGATTCCAGCTTTGATCGCTGCGACTTCTTGCTGTGGACTCTCATAAGCCGTCGATAGCTTGCTCTTTGTGGCCTGAGCTATAAATCCAGGCTGTTCTACCGTCCATTTCACTGCGGCCTGAAGAATCGCAACCTTGCTTGCAGGAATTCCAGCAGGACCCATAAGAGCCATACCAGCGTCAAGAGCGCTGGCATTCGCCTCGAGAGCAGCCTTATCAGCAGCCGTTGCTGGTGGATCCTTCTTCATCAAAGTTGCAAGAGTAGGCACGTTGGGGTCAATCGACCACGAGGGCCTCATCGACCACTCAAGTAGAACTTTCCCCTTACCTGAAGTCACATAGGCAGCCCATGATCCACCCCAGGTCTTGTTGCAAATCTGACCGTCTCCGCGCATGATACCTTGCAGCTGAGCCAGCGAGTCCTTGTATGACGTCAAGGAAACCTCGGGAATGTTGTAGATTTTTGTCAAAAGCGGGACTGAAACGTCACCGACCGATCCAAGATATTTAACTGGAATAGTGTGATCATTTACCAAGGTGAAAATGTTTGTCAATGGAGCTGCGTTAGTGTTGACGCTGTACAAAACCTTGGCGCCTCCGCCGACCCCACCGCCAACAAAGCCCAGATAGGTTAGATCCTGGATATTTGGCGTCTCATTCGGGACTTTTTCCCATCTGTTGCCAAGCAGACCCTGAATATCGCTTGTTCCAAAGGTGAGGCCGTCAGGCGTTGCCGCTGCGACATAGTTCCATGCCTTGAGTTGGCCTCCTCCAGGCATGTCTACGACATCAGTTGTCGCATGAAGATACTTCGCTAAATACGGCGCAGCCGCTCTGAGGGCAAGATCGTGTGTTGATCCTGCTGATCCAGAGGATATAAGTCGTATGGTCTTACCTGCGAACGGATTGTTAGGTATGTTCGGTGGACCAGAAGAAGCCGCTGAGCTGGACGATGACGAAGCTGACGATGTGGCAGTACTCGATGCAGAGGTACTTGAGCCACATGCAGCTAAAATCGTGGAGCCCGCGACTGCTGCGCCTATGGCATTGCGAAGATGCATCTGATATCCCCCCCGGGTTTGAAGGCGCGATCCGGAAAAATCGATCTGCGCCAATTGCGATTATGACGGAGTCTATATATCGGTTCCGCCAGCGTCAACAACTCTTGCCGACGTCTCGAGCGAAAAGACCCCAAAATTAATGCCTTGATTCCCAGAACAATCTACCCCAAAGCTACCGCTTCGATCGTGGTAGTGAAGGCTTGAGGTATTACCCTTATTCCTTTATATGATTGCAATCGTCTTTCACCTGCGCTGATGAGCAATCGCCAATGTGGACCTAGCTTGTCCGTACTAATTTGCGATGGGATCCGACATTTGAGGCAAACCATGCTTCAGATTTCCGATAATTCTTTAAAAATAATTTCCTGATTGATTGTCATTTACTACTTCTCGCGCCAATCAATTTATCTTGACCACTTTCTGTGGTATTATTTTCTCACGCGTGAGGTCGCCCAAATTGCCTGCCAGTAATAATGATTTCCTCGATAAACATCTGCAGACTCTGAAACTGTTGAAAAAATAACCATATTACCATTTCGATGGCTACGATCAGATTTTCTTGATATAGTCCTTTCGATCACAGTTTTATACCTTCGACAAATCAATCCTTCTGGAGGTCCGATGAAGTACGCTCCCTATGACTCCCAATCCTGGGGTTCAGACGTTATGGCGGAAGTCGTTCGTGGACTGGGCTATAAATATGTCTCACTGAACCCTGGCTCATCCTTTCGTGGTCTGCATGATTCCCTAGTCAACTACTGTGGCAACGACGTCGAAATGATCGAATGCCCTCACGAAAAGATCGCTGTGGCTCTTGCGCACGGTTACGCAAAAGCATCCGGGGAGCCAATGGCAGTCATACTTCACGACCTGGTCGGATTGCTTCACGGCACCATGGGGATCTATTACGCATACATAGACAGAGTCCCGGTGATGATCATGGGAGGCTCAGGGCCTTTTGTCCATGACCACCGCCGCCCAAATATCGACTGGATCCACTCTGCAAATGTGCAAGGTGAAGCGGTGAGGGCCTACACAAAATGGGACCATGAACCGAGAAGCGTAGCTTCGGTACCTGGCATCATGGCGCGAGCACACCGAATTGCTGTTAGCGAACCTGCCGGCCCCGTGTATGTCGCGCTAGACGCTGGCTTGCAAGAGACCCAGATTGACCAGCCGGTCGATATCTCAGGATTGGCAAAGTTATCAAAGGTGCCTTCTCCCTTGGGACCGGACCCGACCCAACTCAAGATTCTGGCTGAAAAGCTATGCGGAGCTAGTAGGCCGGTAATGATTGTTGGACATGCAGGCAGAGATCCGAAAGCTTTCTACCAGATAGTCGAACTTGCTGAAATGGTCGGCATAGGGGTTATAGACACTGGAATCCGACTTTCGTTTCCAAACCAACATCCGCTTGAATCAACCGACAGCGGAGCCTTGGAGAAAACAGACTGCCTGTTCTTTTTGGATGTCAAGGACATGGGCAAGGCTACCCAAAAACTTGAATCAACCACGAGGACAGTCGTGTCTCGGATTCCGACGGATGCGACAATTCTGGACTTGGGATTCAACGACCTAGGTTTATCCTCATGGAGCGAAGACTACGCCGAGCTGATTCCAGTCGATACTCAGGTGACCGCTGACAGTTCGGTTGCCTTGCCTTTACTCGTTGAAGCCTGCAGAAGCATAGTTGCAAACGACACCTCCGCGATAGCAGCAAGACGTGAAAGCTACAAAGCCGCACTTGCCGAAATGCACAACGCAACCTGGGATAAATGGCGGGCAGCAGCAAAGGACGCGTCAGCCATGTCGCCCGTATCAACCTCGCGGTTGGCGTCAGAAGTATGGGAGGTAGTTCGAGAGTTCGACTGGGTCTTGACTGCAAACACAGTTGCCAATTGGGCTAAGAGGATCTGGGATTTTGACAAGCCTTACCGCCATCCCGGCGTGCATCTAGGAACCGCAACGCAGATAGGAATATCTCTTGGAGTTGCGTTAGCCCACAAGGGAACTGGAAGACTAGTTGTCGATTTGCAGCCAGATGGCGACCTGATGTTCGACGCAGGCGCGCTATGGGTTGCATCCAAGTATGACCTTCCTCTTCTCGTAGTGATGTTCAACAATAGAGCTTATTACAACGACTGGGAACACCAAGAAAGATTGGCCAAGCAAAGAGGGACACCGAAAGACAGAGCAAATATCGGCATGGAGATCGACGGTCCCGCGCCTGACTTTGCAGCCTTGGCAAGGTCGTTCAGCTGGTGGGCCGAAGGCCCAATTACCAATGCTGACATGGTACGGGATGCTGTACGTCGTGCTGCCGAATGGGTTACATCAACAGGGAAACCAGCTTTAGTAGATGTAGTGTGCCAACCGAAATAGATCTCCACCCAGGTACCGCCATTCTGACCCACAACAGGATGGCGGTACCATCATTTCAAGCCTGCTGGAGATACCACAAGTTCCTGTACTCTTGCTTCAGGCCGGTCCAGTCCTCCTGGGTGGCGGCATAATGCACGTGATCTTCCCAAGTTCCGTTGATTTCCAAATACTTCAGCGAAATTCCCTCAAGACGCAACTTTAGCTTTTCAGGAACCCTCCTGGAAGCAAAATTCCTGGGGATTATTGATATCTGAATCCTGTGAAGAGACGCCGTTTCGAACGCGAAGTGCATCACCAGGGCAACAGCCTCAGGCATATAGCCATTTCCGGCGACATCCTCGTCAATCCAGTACCCAATGTTGGCGGTCTGGCATGGTCCCCGTTGGATAGAA
>DAHVRV010000041.1:0-15329 GCA_027322285.1 Actinomycetota bacterium | reverse complement strand
ATCAGTTGGTTAGCCATACCCAAGTTTGGCCAACTCCGAGAATCTGCCGCTTGCGAGTGACGCGAAAGCCGACGGTTGTCACGGTGTTCGTCTTTGAGAAGCTAGAAAGCCAGCAGCGTTTCTGACATATTTGCAGATCGGCAAAATCTTTTCAAAAGCTTGTGGCACTTCAGAATCGGCAAAATGGGTTGCGAAACATTGCAGGCAGTCAAGTCGTCGCTGAACGCGACCGACGTTGTTTTTTTAACGCCACGCCTGTCGCTGTGGCCAGGCTAGCAACAGCAACGGCAGCTAGCCCTGCTGCAACGGCCTGGGTCCTGGTTCCTTTGCGGTTTGCATCTTTGACGTGAACTGGCTTGGAAAAGGTCAGTATCTCCCAACCTTTTTCCTTCGCTCTCTTGGTCAGAACCCTATCCGGGTTGACTGCTGCCGGATGGCCTACGGCTTCGAGCATCGGGATATCGGTATAAGAATCCGAGTATGCATAGCTATCTTGAAGTGAGAGATTCTTGGATTTGGCGATTTCCAGCATGGCGTCGACCTTGTATGGTCCGTAGGCGTAAAACTCCATCTCGCCCGTATAGCGCCCTTCCGGATCGATGCGGGATTTGGAGCCGATCACGCCGTCAACGTTTAGAAAGTCGCCCAGCGGGGTAAGAATCTCGATGGGCGACGCAGAAACGAGATAAATCAGCCTGCCTTGGCTTTTATGAAATTGCATAAGGTCTAGAGCTTCTTTGTATATCAGCGGCTCAACAATTTCAGTCAAGGTTCGTGTGACTATTTGCGTGACCCGGTTTTGATCCCAACCCTTGGTCAATGCCAGCACAGTCTCTCTCAGCCGGGCGAGTTTTTGGTCATTTGCCCCTAAATGTCTGTAGATGAGCTGCGCATAGGCACTTCGGATGACGGTGCGACGCGAAATTAGGCCTTCTTTGTAAAACGGCGGACCAAATGCCAGCATTGACGCTTTGGCAATTACGGTCTTGTCGAGATCAAAGAAGGCTGCCTCCATGGTTTCATACTAAGCCAAGATTGTGAATTTTCACTTAATTGTGCCCCAACTATTGCCTTTGGAGTTGTCTTTAGCGAAATCGAGACATTCCAGGGTTGATTGCAAAAGGGTTTTTGCATGTGCCTTGCTTAGCGGGAGGTTTAAGTTTCCGCATTTTGGGCTTTGGATGCAGGATGGACAGCCGTGGTGACATTCACACGAATCAATGAGCGCGATTGCTTGACGGATCAGCTGTGGAGCAATTTCGTGAGCGAGTTCAGCAATGCCTATGCCGCCAGGGTATCCGTCGTAAATTGTGATGGTTGCCACCGTTTGATCGACAAGGTCTTTTTGAAAAGGGTTTCGATAGTGCATTGTTGATACCCCGCCTATATCGGATCGATCGCAGATCGCGAAAATCGGCATCATAGAGATCATTGCGTGTTCGGCGGCATGGAGTGCGCCAGGCAGCTCTGGCAATGGTATCCCTTTAAGGGCAGAGGGTTTGTACTCCAGCCACCAGGCTCTTGTATCGAGGACAGCAGGCGGCATGTCAAGCTTGTGAGTAGAAAGCAATTCGCCAGAGTGTGACACTAGTTGGTAGCCGGTGACGATTTGGGTGATTTTTGACGGCCCTAGGCACAAGGACACCCCGACCGAAGATATCGTTTTGTCCGGTTCAAAGTTCTCATACGAGGTGTCAAACATCGTTCTACTTTGTTCCCTGCCCAAAAAAGGTTCGACGAGGGCTAGGTTTTGTTCCAAATCAAGCGAAAGCACTTTGAAACTTTGGCCAAGGTGGAGGTAGATCGCTCCTTCATGCAGCGTCGAAGGAGCTTTGTCATATTCAGCTGTTCCCAGCAGCTCGCCGCCTTCGGCGCAAATCAGGACCTGCCTGGAGCCGGAGGAGCGCATGGAGATCTGGTGGTGGGGGGGGATTTGCGAGTTGCTTACATATTTTCCGGCTCTATAACTCACCGCGCCTTCATCTTGAAGCTGCCGCAGCACTGCATCGAGTGGGTCCGTTCGGGGCTGATCTTCATTTCTAAACAGTGCCAGCTCATTGTGAGATAGCGGATTTTCAAAGCAGGCAGCCTTTATGTGCTCTTTGAGTATGTAGCGATTCGTCGGATTTATGATCGATCTTTCCAAGCTGCGAGTCAGAATCGAATCGGGATTAGAACTGATCCATTGATCTAAGGCGTCGGGGCTGCAGACGAGAATTCCGATGCTAGGAGCGCCAGATCTTCCAACTCTGCCTATTTGCTGCCTGAATGAAGAAAAGGTACCTGGAAAGCCAGCTATCACCGCCGCGTCTAGATGACCGATGTCAATTCCGAGTTCCATCGCTGAGGTTGATACCAGGAGTCTTGTTACCCCGTCGGAGACTAGCTGTTCGATGTCTCTGCGTTGAACGGGCAGATATCCCCCTCTGTAGGACAGGACATCAAACTCATTTTCGCTGCCGATCATCTCCCTGGCGTCATTTGCGATCACTTCGCACAGTCTCCTGGACCTGACAAATGCGATCACCCTATGGCCCGAGGCAAGGAGAGATGAAGCGAGCGCAGCAGAAGCCCTTATGTACGACGCGCGGGTTCCGTTGCGTTCGTCAATGATTTTTGGCTGCCAAACTGCAAT
The DNA here is from genome assembly GCA_027322285.1 of Actinomycetota bacterium. Classification (GTDB taxonomy): domain Bacteria; phylum Actinomycetota; class Acidimicrobiia; order Acidimicrobiales; family Acidimicrobiaceae; genus SCQM01. The sequence goes on along the minus strand of DAHVRV010000041.1, from coordinate 12,694 downwards.
TGATTTCACTGCCTGTGGCGACGTGTCATCCTCAACTGCCAGCACCTTTTGGTTTATAAGCCTGCTGCAACTCTGTACCGGATTGGCAATTGTGGCTGAAGTCAGTATGAATTGGGGATCAGCACCATAAAGTTTTGCCATGCGTGTCAGACGCCTGAGCAAGTTTGCGACATGGGAACCGAAGATGCCCCGGTAGACATGGGCCTCGTCGATAACTATGAAGTCGAGCCCCGAGAGAAGTGAATGATATTGCCCATGATTAGCCAGGATCGCCGAGCTGACCATTTCTGGATTCGTCAGCCAGACGTCAGCATATTTCTTCGTGTTCAGCCTCTGCTCTGCGCTGCTGTCGCCATCAAATGCGCTCACCAGGATACCGGGCAGATGCAGCTTGGACCAGCTTCGGACTTGGTCCTTCGCAAGCGCTTTCGTTGGATGAATAACCAGGGCTTTTGGGCGCTGGCTTCTTTTTTTCGACGAGAGAATGGCTTTGGCGATAGGTAGTTGGTAGCACAGCGACTTTCCCGATGAAGTGGAAGTGGAAATTACGACATTCTCACCCCTGGCGATGAGTTCTAAGGCGTCTATCTGATGTTTGTAGAGTCCCTTTGGGAAGAAAGACCGAGTGATTTCCCGATAGAACGTATCATCCGGAATTTGGTAGATTCCAGGCCTCTCCTGGACCGTTGTGATGAACGTGAATTCTCCGCTCCCTCTTAGCAGGGATGAAGTCTCAATTTGCCTGAGCTGTCGATCCAGGTCTTGCGCCAAGTAGTGCTAGCTCCCTCCGACCAGGAGATGCTTCACTTGCTCCTCGGTATCGGAGGATACCAGCGCGAGAACCTCGTCCCCGATTCTCAATATCGTGTCCCCCCGTGGAACAACGATGTTTTCGGTCCGCACCACAGCGACGATTGTGGCACCTTTTGGGATTCCCACCTGTGCTATTTGGCGGTCAACGGCTGGAGAATCCTCGGCAAGGGTCACTTCCACCAATCTGGCTCCGGACTGCTCGAAGGAGAGCAGGCGCACCAGCGTACCCACGCTCACTGCTTCCTCAACCAGTGAAGAAAGCAGGTGAGGTGTCGATACTGCCACGTCGACGCCCCAGCTCTTGTTGAATAACCAGTGGTTTTTTGGATGGTTCACCCTCGCGACAACTCTTGGAACCATAAATTCCTGCTTTGCGAGCAATGAGACGACCAGGTTGTCCTCGTCATCTCCGGTGGCGGCGACCACCACATCTGCATTTGCAACACCGGCTTTGTGGAGCGACGATACTTCGCAAGCATCGGCTACGACCCAGGTGCAGTCGATCTGCTTCGAAAGCTTAGCAACTAGTTGATCGTCCTGTTCCAGCACCAGAACTTCGTGACCCGCATTGTAAAGGTCCTCCGCAATGAATGATCCTACGTTTCCGGCACCAGCGATCACAACTTTCATTTCGCCTCCCTGGAGGACAGTTTTGTATCAAACTCGTTAATAGCGTCGCGTTCGATCAAGATGTGCAAGATGTCGCCTTCCTGGCCAATTAGATCAGCATTTGAAAACCGCGCGATGTTGGCCCTGGTAACCATCACAACACGTGCCGTCTTGCTATTAAGAGATTCGATCTTTGCCCCGCACAGCGCATCAGGAAGGTTCCGCTCCACCAAGAGGATCTTTCCAGCCGGGTCTGACCATTCAGGGGTAATGGAGTCGGGGATCAGCCTTCTAATGGCCTGTTCGGTAGTCCAGGTGACCGTCGCGACGGTCTGGATCCCGAGCCGCTGGTAGATAACCGCTCTTCGCGGATCATATATTCTGGCGACGACATTTTTTATCGCGAAAGTTTCTTTTGCGATTCTTGCACTTAAAATATTCGAGTTATCTCCGGACGTGACAGCCGCAACGGCATCGGCATGCAGTATGCCAGCCTGAAGCAGGTGATCCCGGTCGAATCCAAAACCAACGATAGCTTGACCAACAAACTTTTCAGGGAGTCGTCTGAATGCCCGTTCAGTTTTGTCGATCACCGCAATACTGTGGCCCTCATTGCTCAGGCGCATCGCCAGTTCCGAGCCAACTCTTCCACAACCTATAACTATTATGTGCACAGTTATCTATCTCACACGGTTTCGGGCCAAAGTACAACCAAAGTTGCGAAAGAATTACTAAAAATTTTAATTTCATGTACTCTGAGGGGATGAAAGGTGAGGTGGATTCGTAAAAATTATGAATGGATACACTGACAACAATGGGTCGTCTGTGGCTGGCGACAGCAAGGATGGTGTACCCAAAACCCCTGGCGAAGTAGCTCGGGAGATCCGGATACCCGAGGCCAAGAGTCCTCAAGCCCTTCCCACGACAGGCTCAATCTTCCTGCCTGAGACCTTCTTTTATCGTTTAAAAAACAAGATGCTGGGGAAGCCTCTTGTAACCGACCAGCTTTCTGAAGAAAGGCTGTCCAAGCCTGTTGCGTTGGCAATTCTGTCTTCGGACGTGATGTCGTCGTCGGCATATGCGACGGAGCAGATACTGAACATTCTTATCCCGGTAGTAGGCATCGCCGCTTTTTCTCTTGTTATACCGGTCTCAATTTTGGTTTTGGTTGTTTTCCTATTCGTCACCGCCTCTTATCTCGAAGTCATAAAGGCTTACCCTCGCGCGGGTGGCGCCTATGTGGTTGCGAGAGACAACTTTGGCTTGAAAATCGCCCAGATCGCAGGCGTCTCGCTCCTGATCGACTACACGCTTACAGTTGCAGTTTCAGTGTCAGCCGGTACTGACGCACTCACTTCTGCGGTGCCAGCGCTCCAGCACTACAATGTGGTTCTGTCGGTTATTTTCGTGCTCATGATTGCCTTCGGTAATCTCAGGGGCATTCGCGAAGCTGGAAAGACCTTTGCGTTTCCGACATTTCTTTTCATTTTCAACATGGGTCTGCTTATAGCGGTTGGCCTAATACGCGCTCTGCTCGGACAGCTTCGCCAAGCCCCCATTCACGTTCCGGGCGGGGTTTCCGTCGGACACATGGGCTCAGGGCTGCTGTATGGCGCATCGCTTTTTATTTTCCTCAAGGCTTTTGCCAACGGTGGCACAGCCCTTACGGGCACTGAGGCGATCTCAAACGGCGTGAGCATCTTCAAGAGTCCCCAAGCCCGGAATGCAAGGATAACGCTGGTGGTTATGTGCGTGATTCTGGGAACGATGTTCTTCGGTGTTTCGCTTCTGGCGCACGTCGTGCATGCGGTTCCAAGACTATCTGGGTCTCCGACAGTTCTCAGTCTGATCGCAGCCCAAGTCTATGGTCAGTCACCTGTCGGCCGCTTCCTCTACTACTTTCTTCAGATAGTCACGTATGCGATCCTTGTGTTGGCTGCTAACACCTCGTTCACGGGCTTTCCGTTTCTGGCATCGTTCGCTGCAGAAGACTCCTTTCTGCCGCGACAGTTTTCAAGGCGCGGGCATCGGCTGACCTTCTCAAACGGGATAATAGTTCTCACGATTCTTGCGGAAATCTTGATCATTGCCACCAGGGCGCGAGTTTCAGCTTTGATTTCGCTCTATGCGATTGGCGTCTTCACGGGATTTACCATGGCTGGAGCTGGCATGGTAAAGCACCATTTGCTCAACAAAGAGGATCATTGGCGGCGCCGTGCGTGCATAAACGGAGCGGCAGCGTTCCTTTCGCTCGTGGTGGATGTAATCTTTATGGTAACTAAATTCACCTCGGGTGCATGGGTGATTATAGTTGTTGCCCCTGGGCTGGTGTTTTTGTTCATTCGGCTTAATAAGCAGTATGTGATGGAGGAAGAGGAACTTGAATCGGGAGTAGCGCAGGCCTCGGAAATGCCTGTCATGCGCCGCCACGTTGTTATTGTCATGGTTGACCGCCTGGATCTGGCAACGGCAAGGGCGCTGGAGTATGCGCGGGCGCTCGTTCCTGATGAAATTCGAGCTGTGCATTTCGTGCTCGACACCCGCAAGGCGCGGCAGCTGGAAAGTGATTGGTCGAGATTGGCGGCTGTCAAGATTGACCTCGAATTCATCGAGGTGGTAGACCGTCGATTGCGCCGGGCGGCACTTGAGCTAATTGCGGAGGTGCTAGCGGACCGCGAAACCGAGGTTACGGTGCTGCTTCCTCGAAGAGCCTACCCTAGGGCTTGGTCGAGAGTGTTGCATGACCAAACCGCTGATTCAATCGCTGACGTGATCTCGCAACTGCCTCACGTAAACGCTACGATTGTTCCGTTCCATGTGGCGGGTGTCTCGTCAAGCAAGTCCAAGCTTCGGGTTCAGTTCAAAAACGAGGAAAGGGAGCAAAAGAGGGCCGGGGAGGCTGCCACGGAAGAACTATCCCGAGAGCTAGCCCCGGGAACAACTCCCATTGGCTCTTTGCCCTGGCGCACAACCTGCAAAATTGCTGGAAGGGTGAAATCCGTAAGAGTCCAGTCTCTCGACTCGGTTCCGAGCCTGGCAGCCCGGGTCGAGGACCCCACCGGAGGCATTCTTCTGGTTTTTGCCGGAAGACGAAGCGTGCCAGGAATGGAGCCGGGACGCTTGATCACCGCCATGGGCGTGGTTGGCGAAGTTGGCGGCCATCTTGCAATGATGAACCCTGACTACGAATTCCTTGCGGCTTCGGAAGGTTTCGAGGGCGAGTAGTTGTCGCATGTGTGGTGCTGAAACCAACTTGGAAGCTTCCTTGTGTATCTTTTGTTTGCGGCGTATGTAAGGAATAGCCCGACTAAGTGGATATAGTTTGCCCGTATCATTTGATAGAACTCGCTCACGTCTGTAGGTGTTGATGGCAAAACAGCTTGTAATTGTGGAATCTCCGGCGAAGGCCAAGACGATTGCAAAATTCCTCGGGTCCGACTATGTAGTCGAGTCCTCGATTGGACATATTCGTGATCTTCCAAAAGGGGCATCAGACGTGCCTGCATCGCTCAAAAGCCTTCCCTGGGCGCGCCTTGGAGTTGATGTAGATAATTCTTTCAAGCCCCTTTATGTGATCTCCAGAGACAAGAAAGCTCAAGTAGCGAAGCTCAAGGCTCTACTCAAGGATGCCGATGAACTGTATCTCGCAACAGATGAGGACCGTGAAGGCGAGTCGATTGCTTGGCACTTGATGGAGGTGCTCTCGCCAAAAGTACCTGTGAAGAGAATGGTTTTCCATGAGATAACCAGGGCGGCCATTGAGACGGCTATTAATCAGACGCGGGCCGTCGACAGGCAGATGGTAGATGCCCAAGAAGCTCGCCGAATCATTGATCGCCTCTATGGGTATGAGGTATCGCCGGTGCTTTGGCGTAAGGTGCTGCCCAAGTTGTCAGCAGGGCGGGTCCAGTCGGTGGCCACGCGGATGATCGTCGAGCGCGAGCGCGCCAGGATGGCGTTCCGTTCGGCCAACTGGTGGGATTTGTCGGGAACGTTTTCAAAGAGTTCCGAGGAATTCTCGGCGAATCTCGTCTCAATAGGTGGCAACCGGGTGGCGGGAGGGAAGGACTTTTCCGATGATGGGGAATTTGCGGGGGCGCGTACCGGCAAGGTGGTCCTGCTGGACCAGGAGATGGCACACAGCCTGAAGGATGCTCTTGAAGACGGGGACTTTGAGGTATCTTCGGTCGAGCACAAGCCATACAGGCGCTCTCCGGCAGCTCCATTCATGACTTCAACTCTTCAGCAGGAAGCCGGAAGAAAGTTGAGATTCTCAGCTAAACGTACCATGTCCACAGCACAACGGCTCTACGAAAATGGCTACATCACCTATATGAGAACCGACTCCACCGCGCTAGCCGACGCAGCCGTGAGTTTAGCGCGGTCCGTAGCTTCCAAAATGTACGGAGAGCGCTATGTGCCTGCCAAGCCTAGGACATACGCGAATAAGGTCAAGAACGCGCAAGAGGCTCACGAAGCGATTAGGCCAGCTGGTGAAGCATGGCCAACTCCCGAGAGCCTTTCCACCCAACTTTCTTCGGATGAAGTCAAGGTGTACGAGCTGATCTGGAAGCGTACCATTGCATCGCAGATGTCCGACGCCGAGGGATCCTCGGCGCAGGTGAGGCTGAAGACAAGCATTCCGGCTTCTTTTGGCGGGGATTTTTCGCCGTCCATTGCCGCAGGCCAGGAGGTTTTGTTTGGGGTTTCAGGCAAGGTTATTACCTTCCCTGGTTTCCTGCGGGCATATGTCGAGGGAGCTGACGATCCCGAGGCAGAACTCGACAGTACCGAGGTTCGGCTGCCCCAGCTCGAAGTGGGTGACGCAGTTGATGTAGTGGACTTGGAAGCCGAATCACACAACACCACGCCGCCTGCTAGGTTCACTGAGGCCTCGCTGGTCAAGTCCATGGAGGAGATGGGCGTGGGGCGTCCCTCGACCTACGCCTCGATAATTGGCACAATTTTGGACCGTGGATACGTGTGGAAAAAGGGAGCTGCACTAGTTCCCTCGTTTGTTGCCTTTGCCGTGGTGACCCTGCTTGAGCAGTATTTCTACTACCTAGTGGATTACAACTTCACAGCTGCTCTGGAGGATTCTCTCGACCAGATTGCCAAAGGCGAAAAGGAGTTCGTGACGTATCTGAACGAGTTCTATTTCGGAACTGACGGCAACGGATTGAAATCCATGGTTCAAAATCGCTTAGATGAAATTGATCCTCGAGCGATCAATTCGATTCCGATTGGGAAGGATGCCGAGGGCAACGAAATAGTGGCCAGGGTTGGCAAGTTTGGCCCTTACCTTATGTGCGGTGAGTCGACTGCTCCGATTCCTGGCGATTTGGCTCCTGACGAGCTTACGGTTGAAAAGGCCCTCGAGCTCCTAAGCCAAATCTCAAACGATAGGTTGTTAGGAACAGATCCGGAAACTGGACTCTCGGTGTATGCCAAAGCAGGCAGATTTGGACCATTTGTGCAGCTAGGAGACCCGTCTGAGTTGCCCCCCAAGGCAAAGGCTAAGACTGCGTCACTATTTACAAGTCAAAGCCTTTCGACTATTAGCTTCGAGGATGCAATCAAGTTGTTATCACTTCCCAGGGATATTGGTATAGACCCCAGTGACGGCCAATCGATTCAGGCTGCAAATGGAAGATATGGACCCTACTTGAAAAAAGGTAGTGCTACGAGAAGCCTTTCCTCCGAAGACCAGATCTTCAGTATCGATGTCAAAGGTGCCCTGGAGATCTTGGCTGCTCCCAAGACCACACAGGGAGGACGAGCGCGGATGGCAAGTCCGGTGATCGTTGTCGGGCAAACTCCAGATGGCAAGGAAATCACGCTGAGAAGCGGACGTTTCGGGCCATATGTCACAGATGGCGAAGTTAATGCTTCGCTTAGGGTAGGCGATACTCAGGATGAGCTGACCGTCGAGCGCGCCATTGAGCTGATTGAAATGCGCAAAGAGTCGATTGCCGCAAATGGGGGTGTGCCCAAAAAGCGAACTTCGGGAAGATCGGCAGCGAAAAAATCGACCGCCAAAACTACTGTGAGAACTTCCAAGAAGAAGACAACGAGTTGAAGCGGGGATTGTTTGTCGCCTTTGAAGGAGTTGAAGGCGTTGGCAAGAGCACCCAGGCGCAGCTGCTTGCACAGCGGATCCGATCTGAGTTGAATCGGGAGGCGGTGCTGACCCGGGAACCGGGGGGAACCCCCTTGGCGGAAGAACTTAGGAAGCTGGTGCTTGACGCGAATGCGCCTATTGATGCGCGAACGGAAGCGCTAATCATGGCAGCTGCACGCGCTAGCCACGTTTCGCAGATGGTCATTCCCACCATGAGGAATGAGTGCTTCGTAATATGCGACCGCTTTGCGGGCTCATATCTCGCATACCAGGGATATGGAAGAGGGCTTGAGCTGGAGATATTGAAAATTATCACTCACTTTGCCTCCTCTGGTATTGAACCTGATCTCACATTTTTCCTCGATCTGGATCCGCAATTAGCCCTGCAACGTAAAAGGGAGGAGCGCGATCGAATTGAGACTGAATCGCCGGAGTTCTTTGCCAGGGTTGCTCAAGGATATTCAGAGCTCGCAGCTTCTAACTCATGGATAATGCTGGATGCGTCACTTTCGGTTGAAGATCTGCACGAAGAGATTTTTGCCCAGGTACTGGTGGTAGTTCAGAATTTCGGAGAAAAGTGAAGGTTGGGAATCCGTCATGAGCGTCGTCGACCTGTTTGAGAAAATTCCAGGTCAGGATCGACTTGCTCGCGAACTGCAGGCACATCTAGAAAATTTGAAAAACTCCTACTTCTTCATTGGTCCGCAAGATGCAGGAGTCTTGGAAGGCGCTAAGGCGTTTGCTAAATCAATTTTGTGCGGCGACGGTGGATGCGGTAAGTGTCGAATCTGCATGTCAGTAGATCGTGACGTGCATCCAGATGTTGCCCTTTATGAGCGTTCCGGTGCCTTTTTGCTGGTTGAGGAGGCACGCGAGATCGTGGATATGGCTTTCAAGTCGACATCAGGTTCAAAGTATCGAATTATTATCGTTCCCGAACTTGAGCTGGTTGGAAAAGCGGCGCCGACACTCCTTAAAAGCGTTGAAGAACCACCTGAGTCGACTATATTCCTGCTGCTCGCTTCCATGGAAGTGCCGGAGCTTAGAACTTTGATGTCCCGGTCTGTGGTGCTGAGATTCGATCCACTGTCGGAAGAGCAAATAGTTACTCATCTGTGCGGACTTGGTTACGGCGAGGAGGATTCCAGAAAGGCGGTTCGCCTGAGCGCTGGTCGATGGTCACGGGCCATTGCATTGGCTGGCGACCACGAACTCAGGGATAGTTGTCTGCTCTGGGAACAGATCCCCGGGTTGCTCCGTAGAGATATGGCTACGGTCATCAATTTGGTTGATCGCCTGCTAGGAATAGTCGGGCTTGTGGAGGATCGTCGAAGAAAGCACCAGAAAGAGGAAATCTCCCGGGCTGTCGAGATGGCGAAGGCTACCGGAGATTCTCGAGAGACCCTAGTGAAAAAGCTTGAGGAAAAGCACCACAGAGAACTTCGAAGAATTCGAACTGCTGAACTGCGGGCTGGTCTGCTGCTTATTGAGCGGCACTACCGCGATCAGATGGTGGCGCCGGACCTTGCTAAGAGTGAAATTCAATGTTGCTTGAAGGCTATTGACCAGATTGAAGACGCACAGCGAGCTCTAAACAGGAACAGTAGCGAATTTTTATTGCTTGTTGCCTTACTCAGTCGTCTTGCGGACAAGGTCAGCTAGAATTACCCGAGCGCCCGGGTAGCTCAGTCGGCAGAGCAGCTCACTCGTAATGAGCAGGTCAGGAGTTCGAATCTCCTCTCGGGCTCTTCGAATAGGCAGCTGAGGGTGTATTTCCGCAAAGTCTTACGGTTACCATTTGATGTCGGTGCTTAATTAGTGCATAATCGGTTCGTGACTGGTCAAAAGAAAGAAATCAGACCGGGTGTCTGGAAACTGAGAGTATCGGCTGGCAAAGATCCCGTAACAGGCAAATACATCTATGTTTCGAAGACAGTCGAAGGCGGCTCTCGCATAGCTGATCAAGCCCTCGCCAAACTTGTGGTCTCCGTTCGGGCTGTCAAGTCTTCCATTACCTTGGCCCGTCTTGTTGATGAGTTCTTCCAGGTCAGCGACGGCTTGGCCCTGTCGACGCAACGAAATTATCGCTTGATCGCTAAAAATCACATTATCCCCGCACTCGGGTCTAAGCGAATCGAAAAGCTCACCGGTCGCGATCTTGACAATCTTTATCGGGAAATGGCTGAAAAGGGTCTTAGCGCTGCGTCGATTCGGTATGCGCACGCTCTTATCAGCCGAGTGCTTAGTCAGGCGGTCAAGTGGGGATGGGTGGAAAAGAATGTGGCCAAACTTGCCTCTCCTCCAACTGTCAGGCGCAATGTCGCGTCAGCTCCTACACCGGAAGAATTAGGACAGATTCTGATAGCTACGTCACTGCGTAGCCCTCAGCTTGCAGCTGTCTTCGCTCTCTGCGCTCTCACTGGAGCGAGACGAGGGGAAGCGTTGGCACTTAGGTGGTCTGATTACGATCCGATGATGAAGGTCCTGACAATCTCAAGGAGTGTTGGCTATACCCCTGCTAGTGGGGTATTTGTGAAATCCACGAAAACGCATGGCGTGCGGAAACTTGGTGTCGATGAAATTCTGGAAGGTGTTATCAGTTCCCAGACCGAAGCGCTTCAAAAGAATGTCGACCTCGGGTTTGTCTTGGTTGACGATCCCTACGTCTTTTACGGTGCGCCCGATGGTTCGATCCCTCTGCATCCCGACACGCCGTCGAGGATGTTTCGCAAGGTCTGTGACTCCTTGGGGTTGCCATACCATCTGCACCAGCTGAGACATTTCACGGCTACGGAGTTGATAGCGGCTGGTGTAGACGTTAGAACCGTCAGCGGTCGCCTAGGTCACGCTGATGCTTACATCACCCTCAGGGTGTACAGCCACGTTCTTGAAGCTCAAGATCGTGCAGCCTCGGAATACATTGGCTCGAGAGTATTTATTCCGAGGCTGCCCATCCAGAACCAAGGATGACGGCCGATTTCAGTATTTGAAACAATTTGGCATCCCTGTTATATTTAGACCTCGGTGGGCGTGCGGCAAAAAGGGGGGGATTCAATGGACGAGAAAGGCGAAGAAAAGGCTTCCAAGGTTCCGAAGAAGCCGCGCGTAAAGAGAGTCGAATTCACCAGTGCGGAATATCTTGGCGGGATTCCAAACACGAAGCCGAAAAGCGGATCGTTGTATATCGACGCAGAGCGGATAGGCGTAGGTTTCCTGAATCCGAAGTTCGGCGTTGTGGAATGGTCTCAGGCTAAGGGAATCTCTTACGAGTCGGGTACTGTAAAGAAGTCACGCGCTGGCAAAGCGCTTGCATTCGGCGTCTTCGCTTTACTTGCTAAAAGCACTCAGGACGACACTACAGTTACCGTCCTTCTCGATGATGGCAATGCTGCTGTTTATCAGGTAAAAGGGAAGAAAGGACCGCTCGTTCGCGGAAAGATGAATGAGTTCCCTGTCGCTGCGGGCGTGCCTTGCATTGACGACGCGCCGGTCACGGCGTCAGGGGTAGGCGATAACTTCAGCCTGGCAGATGAGCTTTCAAAGTTGGCATCGCTACGCGATTCCGGCGTACTGACCGAGGAAGAGTTCAACGCCCAGAAGTTGCGGCTCCTGGGCTGAGATAAACTCGTCTATTGTGACATCGGAATTCCCATCGATGAAGGCTCGCGAACTTTTTCGAGTACTGAACAGAAGGCCGTTAGAATATAAGCAGTTGAGGAGAACCGGGTCACATATCTTGCTTCGGTCGGAAAATGGCTATAAGGATTTTATTTTCGCCTTTCACGATTCTCAGACTATCCCGCCGAGGATGGTCAAGAAGATACTTACGGAGGACGTAGGTTTGTCAGTCAAAGAAGCAGTCGAACTGCTGAATAGCTAAGGAGCAGGCATGGCTCGCGAAGTGACACTTAAGGTATACGTAGAGACAGTCGGCACTTCAGATTTTGATATTGTGTGGTGGTGCGAGAGTGATGAGGTGAGCGGGTTCTATGCTGCCGCAAGCAACCCCACTGATCTTCTACAGCGGGCAAAGGATGCGCTCCGTGAGGTGCTGGGTGACGACGGAATTGAGATTAAGACAGTTCTCGGTGACACGGTAGGCCACTCAGTCCCCCCCGATCCCGCGATAACTGCGAGTCGAAACAACATGGGCTCAGCAGATGTTCGGGAGTCAGAGGAGCCGACGCTCATGCAGGCTGCGGGTTAGACAATTATGAAGGTCGTCACTGCCATGTTATGTAACCATGCGGTAGTACATAGTGGCCTTCTGACAATCGTCGACGGAGGGATCACGAGAAGCTGGGCGCCGAATCTTCCGACGCGCCTCTCGATCTGGCTTGCCGTACAGATGGAGCTCGAGCCGTCCGAGCTCGGAATTCCGCACGAGGTCAGGGTCCAGTTAGTGAACCCTGACAACGCAAGAATGGCGCAGCTAGTTTCGGCAGTCCAGGCGGAAAGACACCCGAGGCACGAGGACGGCGAGCGAGTTCTTGTTCCTCTTGCGGTTAGCCTTCTTCCGGTCAACTTCGAAAAGTACGGACGCCACTCTGTGAAGATCATGGTCGATAACATGGAAAGCCACGTTCTCGAGTTCTGGCTCCAACATCCAGACGAGCGCGTCTTGCCACCAATCCAACTTCCCTGATTGTTCTTTGGTCTAGTCAAATCAATTTTGCATTCCACAAATTGGTACGGTAGATTTCACTGAGCGATCCCAGGGAGGTCACGATGAAAAGGATCAGCATTGCGGTAGTTTTTGCTCTTCTCTTGGCAGCCTGCGGATCCTCTGCGAGTTCGGCTGGTAATGCAACAACGACGCCACCGACAACGACGCTGCTGCCTCCGACGACTGAGGTGCCCACCACAACGCTTGCAGGGCAGCCCACAGTGGTTCAGACGGCCGAGTCGGCAAGGCTGGCGCAAGTGTGGGCATGTAACTACGAAGCCGCGATCATCGCCTCCGTAACTGGGGGGCCTTCGCCGGACTTATTCAGCCAGGTCGGCTACGACACGGTAGAGGTTGCCGGCCTTAGCTACCAAGCTGCGACCAACTCGACGACGCCAGCAAATTCAACTACAAAGAAGCTTTACAAAGATGCGCAGGCCCAGGAGACGTTCGCCTCTTTGGTGACGAATGTCAACTGGTCCGAG
>DAHVRV010000040.1:0-15564 GCA_027322285.1 Actinomycetota bacterium | reverse complement strand
TGCCCAACGGCACCTACACGGTCACCTGCATTGCGGCCGGGCCCTTCGAGCTCACCCGCACCAGCGCCCCGGTGACCGTCCACGTCGACAACCTGCCGCTCGCCGCTGCCGTCCTCGTACCGGCGACCGGCTCGGTGCTCGACCCGGGCGGGATCGTCGACGCCTCGGCGGCAGGGCGAAGCGACGTGACCGCGGTCACCTTCGCGCTGACCGGCGGGACGCTCGCCGACCACCCCGTGGCGACGGGCACCCTCACCGTCTACGGCTGGATCGGCCGTGCCGACCTGGCGTCGGTCCCCGCTGGCGCCTACCAGCTCACCGCCACGGCGACCGACGCCGCCGGCCACCGGGCGACGAGCCCACCGGTGGCGGTGACGGTGGCGGTGGCGGTGGCGGTGGCGGTTGCGTCGTAGCCGAGCAGGGCGCCCGGGCGCCCGGGGGCCGTCGAGCCGGGAGCAGTCGCGGCGCCCGGCCGAGCGCCGGGCGTGGGCGCCGTCACAGGGCGGCCGCCAAGGAGCTCCGGGGGAGAGACTCGAACTCTCAACCGCACGATTAACAGTCGCGTGCTCTGCCAATTGAGCTACCCCGGAATTCAGCCCAAAATGTCTTTGAGGCGAAACTCAATCTAGTAGAGCCAGGTGGTGCTTCAGTCATGTTTTCCAAATTTGGTGCTCACTCTTCCCATAATCCCTTCAGCAACTCCGACAACTCTGGCCGCCTTAGACGTGCGATTGCCTTCTGTTCAATCTGCCTAATCTTCTCTTTGGGCTTGTTGAACTTCTTGGCGGTTTCCTCCAATGAATGAGGTCCGTCACAATCGATGCCAAATCTAAATGACATGATCTCCGTGTCATTTGATGGAAGAGTCTGCAGAACTTCCCTAATGGCTTCCAGCATGGATCTTTTGGAGACGCTCTCATCTGGTTGGGTCGCGTGGTCGTCCTCGACGACATCGGAAAGAACCGAATCGGTTTCAGGCCCTACTTGTTGTTCTAGAGAAACCGCACCTGCTGAATACTCGAGCAGCTCAATAATGCGCTCTCTCGTGATCTCCATCTCCTCGGCAAGCTCATCCGTAGTCGGTTCGCGCGAATACGACTGCTGGAGTTGCCTCTGGACCACGTACAACCGCGCAAGCTCCTCCATCACGTGTTGGGGAACTCTGATAGCTCGAGACTGGTCACTTATCGCCCTGACGATTGACTGGCGAATCCACCAAGTCGCGTACGTTGAGAACTTGAAACCCCGCTCAAAATCAAACTTCTCTACTGCCCTCATAAGTCCGATATTGCCTTCTTGGATCAAATCAAGGAACGGTACTCCCCTGTTTCGGTACTTCTTGGCAATTGATACAACAAGGCGCAAATTAGCTTTCGTGAGCCTTTCCCGTGCACTCTCACCAGCTTTTATTCGGCGCCAGTCCTGCGGCCTTTCCTCAGGAGTTCCTGCCCTACCTTGAGCTTGGGTGGATTGCCGTATAGTTTGTGCCAACCGTCGTTCCTCCTCGGCCCGAAGGAGTGGAGTCTCAGCTATTTCCTTGAGATACGTTCGAACATCTTCACTGAAGCTGGAATTGAAATCGGACATAGCTCAGCCTTCAGCTTCGGTTTGGACCAACCAAGCAAGCAGCTGACCGGTAGAATCTATTTTCTCGCTACCTCCTGAGCGCAGTCCCTCTTGGAGATGGCGCACCCGCACAAGCTCGGCAGAGAGCTCGCTCAACCTAGCTGACGTCGGTTCGAGAGATCGAGATTCCAACTTCATATGCTCCAGTCGCCTGTTGACTCCCCGCTCAACCAGCCGGGAAACAACATCGAATGGGTCCGAAGTCGAGGCTTGGACCGCCAAGCGGATAAATAACTCCTTTGCCTGCTGTCCAGCAATCTCAGCCCTGGAACCAGCCTCCGAGATCTGGGTCACGCCTTCCAGTGCAATCCGAAGGGCCCTGTGAGTTGGGTGGGTAAACAATACAAGCGGGAAGAAATCCGCCATTTCCGCCAGGTTATGGACAAGAATCTTCAGACCTTCAATTGCAGGTCTATCCGATAATCCAAGCTCGTGCGCGCTTACGGGCCGATAATCAAGCCCCGAAACTTCGCGGGAAACTGCCTCGATCTCGTTCGGCGAAGCTGAGGTCGTAACTTTGGCCTGCGAATCCGTTACATCAGAAAGGTAGCTCCTCGACCGCAACGACTGTTCCAAGCGAAGGTGAAGGTCAGACATTTCAAAACGGCACTTGTCAGCCACCTGCATGAGATAATCATTTCGCACCAACCCGTTTGGGTGCTCGCAAATGATAGCAATCGCTTCATCGACTATTCTGGCCCGACCTTCGATGCTCGATAAGTCTCCTACGTCAAACAACCTCTGCAACCTGAAAGCCATAAACGGCTTAGCGCCGGATACGGCTCTATTGAGCCCGGCGGGATCTGTCTGGCTAAGCTCGCCGGGGTCGATCCCCTTGGGAAGATCGGCCACATAAATCTCGAGCTTATGCTTCTTCTCCCATTGAAAGAACTTCTCAGTTGCGCTAATGCCAGCATTGTCGGCATCAAAGGCCAGAATAATGCGCTTAGAAAAACTCTTGATCGTGTTCAGATGGTCTTCAGTCAAAGCAGTGCCGCAAGTAGCCACGGCCCTGGGAATGCCTGCTTTGAAAAAAGCGATAACGTCGGTGTAGCCCTCGCAAATGATGATCTCACCCTTTGCTACCACATCTGCTTTTGCCAGGTTGAGGCCATATAGCGTCCTTCTCTTGGAGTAGAGCACAGTCTCCGGAGAGTTCTTGTACTTTGGCAACGGCTGACCACGACCATCAGTTGGGGCCGACGGAAGAATCCTTCCTCCAAAAGCAATCGGCTTTCCAGATGGATCGAATATTGGAAAAATAACGCGAGCACGAAGGTGGTCCTGAGGCTTCCCGTTGTTGTCGATATAGCCAAGACCCGCATCCACAAAGACCTCATCGGACACCCCAAGATTGCTATAGAGACTCGCTGGAGTGTCGGGCGCCCAGCCCAGGTTGAATCTTGCCCAGTCCTCCTTAACAAGGCTCCGAGAAATTAGATATTGGCGTGCTGGCTCTGCGCTCGGACTATGTAATAGCTGGCTAGCGTAAAACTCGACAGCCTTGGACAATGCCGCCCGCAGAGAAGACCTTTTGCTAGCGTGGATAGAAAGCTCTTCAGAGTCGTAGGTAAGCGTTATGCCCGCTTTCCCTGCTAAGTGCTCCACTGCTGCCACAAAGTCCAGCCGCTCGATTTGGCGCACAAATGAGATTGCATCCCCGGATGCGTGGCAACCGAAACAGTAATAAAATCCTTCTTGGGCATTCACGCTGAATGAAGGAGTGCTCTCTGAGTGGAACGGGCATAACCCCACATAGCGCGTTCCCACCCTCTTCAACCCGACATGCTCTCCAATCAACGCAAGAATGTCCGTTTGATCCAAGACCTTTGCAACATCGTTATCGTTGATTAACAACCCGTCCTCACCCGAAATCTACCTAAAACGTTAACGAAAGCCTAGAGACCCGCGAAATCAAAGAGCTCCGACAAATCAAGCATCCCTTGATCTCTCGATGCTGATACCCCACATCAAATTTCCCACAATTCCAACCGCAACAAAAGATGCAAATGAATGATTCCAAAAATTCCTGCAGCTTGCCGGGCCAGTAAGCTCTTTGCCTTTCAGTCCCATGGCTGAAATGTACATGGGGCTCCTCGGCAACAACCTGTGGGCACTTGAGAGTTTCTTTCCAACTCCGGAATGCTGTCTAACTTCCAGCGAAAGTCCCAGGAAACCGATAGTTTGGAGATAAATTCATACGCGGCCCAGGGGAGATGTACCAAATATGCAGATCAAGGCAGCTGTCATAAACAACAAAGGCGAAGACTTCGCAATTGACATCGTCGAGCTCGATCCTCCTAATACCGGGGAAGTGCTTGTGAGGATGGTAGCTTCTGGAATCTGTCATACCGACATGAACGTCAAGAATCAAACCCACAGGGTCCCTGCGCCAGCGGTGCTAGGACATGAGGGCTCCGGCATCATCGAAGAGATAGGGCCGGGAGTGACGGATTTCGAAGTTGGAGACCATGTGGTACTTGGGTTCGCCTCCTGCGGAAGCTGTCGCAACTGCCTTCAGGCCCGACCATACGCCTGCGCTAGGCATGCAGAGCTTAATTTTGGGGGCAAGATGGAAGATCTGACTTCGCGCCTCCACCGGGGCGACCAGCCACTATCAAACTTCTTTGGCCAATCGTCGTTCGCTAGCTACTCGGTTTTGAATGCCCGGAATGCGATAAAGGTTCCAAAAGATGTCGACATCGCACTGTTAGGCCCGCTTGGATGCGGCCTGATGACGGGGGCTGGAACGGTATTTAATCGCCTACAACCAAGTCCCGGGTCCACTATTTGCGTCATAGGAGCAGGCGCTGTCGGCCTGAGCGCAGTCATGGCAGCAAATATCGTAGGCTGCGGCAAAATCATATCGATAGACGTTCATGAAAACCGCCTTCAACTGGCAAGAGAGCTTGGCGCCACCGACACCGTCAACGCCAGTGAGACTCCAGACATAGTCTCTGCAATTCGCTCGCTCACCGACGGAGGAGTCGAATTTGCCATCGAGGCCGCCGGACATCCGGCATTGCTTCGCCAGGCCGTGGACGCACTAGCCCCGCTTGGAACCGCCATTCAGCTAGGCGGGCTTCCCCAAGGTACGCAAGCTTCGATCGATTCCAACGATCTCAGATCTAAGAGCAAGACGGTCTCAGGACTGGTCGAAGGCGCCAGCGTACCCAGAGTTCTGATTCCCCAGCTAATCGAATTCTACAAAGCGGGAAAGTTCTCTTTCGACAGGCTGGTCACCTTTTATCCGTTCGATGATATCAACCAGGCGGGATCCGATGCCCATGACGGCACAGTGATCAAACCTGTTCTGAGATTCAGCTGACATTGGTGTCGGCACGGTCTCGCTGTGGCCCCCGCCGTCAAACCGCCAGAGCGCCAGCCCCAGGTTTGGCAGGAAGGGAACATCTCACACCTTGAACGAGCTCTGCACTCCAATCGGAAACAGATCCTCTACTTCCAGAGGCTTATGCGTGACGCCTTGATCGTAGGCAAATCTAAGAAATGAGCCTATGGTTGTCCGGTTTGGATCCACACCGTATGGCCAGTAGCCATCGGATCCAAAGAGTTCAGAAAGTCTCTCGGCAAATACGCGCGACCATGGAAGAGGGAATCTGCTCGCAGTCAAGTCGAACAGTCTCGCTACCGAGCGTGACTTTGCCTCTTCAAACGCCTTGAAAAGATTCATTGCCACCCAAGGATTGTTCTCCAGGACCGACTTCTTCACCGCCACCACATGCATAATCGGAAATATGCCAGTCTGCAGCCAATAGTCGTGCTCCGCCGTTTGGTAATCGACCAGGATGCGCCGCATCCGGGGATCACCTTCCTCGATCGCCCTCGGAGCGTGCGCGGACATAACCACGTCAAGCTCTCCTGAAAGCAGCATGTCATTCAGGCACTTCGTGGGCTCCGACTTGTAGCTGACCCCTTCTGGAATACGAAGGCTGACCTTCTCAAGCCGCCCCGGATCGTTCACCCCGGCCTGGATCCACACTATGTTGGCCAGAGGTATTCCGACCGTCTCAGTCAGGTAGCCCCTAGAGTAGACCGATGCAGTTTGGGCCCACTCAGGTATCCCAACCCTCATGCCCGCTATCTCTTCGATAGAAGTCGGCCCGTCGCTCCTAACATAGAAAGATGACTGCCGAAACACCCGTGAAGGAAACACCGGTATGGCGGTAACATCGCAGTCGGGCTGTGAGACAAGCGAAACGTACTTAGCAAATGACAGTTCGCAAGCGTCGAACTCCCTGAACTTCAAGAACCTATAGAAAATCTCCTCGACTTGAAGATCGAGCGGCTGAAGTTCAATCCCCTCTACCGGAACCACGCCGTTCATCAGATCGCGAACGTGATCATAGTCGCTTATCGCAAGCGTTAGTTTTAGTGCATTTTTCGCCACTATTCCCCCATGGGCTAATTTGGATATGTCCAAAATTCAGTCGCAAACCCAATTTCCAACCAGGCCTAGCGAGGCTTCCTGGTCGAGTGCATGCAGCAGAGATCACCGAGACGCAACAAGCCTTGCTCCAGCGGCATCGCTTAGCAAACCGGGCAACACGCAACTCATCTATTGGTCATATGGTATCAGAAACCGCCCAATCAATCCGATGACAACATACGATGCGTGCAAAGATTGGCCTGGAATGCAGTTCAGCCGCAACTTGCATACCTGCCCTGAGCAAATAACCCGGCGAACTAATTCTTAGATCTCAGTACGGCCTGGGCTGCGGCAAGCCGGGCGATTGGAATTCTAAACGGAGAGCAGGAAACGTAGTCGACGCCTGCGTGCACAAAGATTTCTATTGAGGCGGGATCTCCTCCATGCTCGCCGCAGACTCCGATCTTGAGGGTAGGTTTGGTGCTTCGTCCCCTCTCAATTCCCATTCTCACCAATTCGGCGACACCGGTTGAATCCAGTGTCTTGAATGGATTAGCTGGCAGAAGTCCAAGATCGATATATATGGCCATGAGACGACCCTCCACGTCGTCGCGTGAAAAGCCGAAAGTCATCTGAGTAAGGTCGTTGGTACCAAAGGAGAAGAAATCCGCACCGTCAGCAATCTCATCAGCGCGAATAGCTGCTCTTGGAGTCTCTATCATCGTCCCGATAGTGCATTCGATTCCCTTTACCTTTTGAGAATCGATCGCCTCCTGGATCCATGATCTGGCCAGCAGAAGCTCCTCTCGGCCTACCGTCAGCGGCACCATGATCTCCACGATCGGGTTCTTTCCCTTTCTTTTCAGCTCGCCGGCCGCCTGAAGCAATGCCTTCACCTGCATTGCATATAGGCCCGGCTTGATAACTCCGAGGCGTACGCCCCGGGTACCAAGCATCGGATTGACCTCTTTCCAAGCCTTGGCGGCGGAAAATAGAGCAGACTCTTCCGGCGTGAGACCCATGGTGGCTTCCTTTATGGAAAGGTCCAAAGTGTCCGGCAAGAACTCGTGCAATGGAGGATCCAGCAGCCTCACCGTGACCGGAAGTCCATCCATGACATCGAATATCTCCTTGAAATCATCCTTCTGAACAGCCCTGAGTTCTTCAAGTGCCTCCAGTTCGTCGTCCTTGGTATCCGCCAGGATCATTTTCCGCACTATCGGCAGCCGGTCTTCCGCGAGGAACATATGCTCGGTGCGGCAAAGGCCGATCCCCTCGGCGCCAAATGCTCGGGCATTGGCCGCATCGGAACCGTTGTCAGCATTGGCCCTAACCGACACTTTTCCGAAGCGGATCTCGTCCGCCCACTTGAGAATGATTTCAAATTCTGGAGGAGGGGTGGAAGACGTCAGTTCGACGGCGCCTAGGACTATGTCGCCCGAGCTGCCGTCGATTGAAATCTCGTCGCCCTCGACCACCGTCATTCCGTTTGCAATGAATGAACGCCCAACGATCCTTATTGCATCAGCTCCAACCACTGCAGGCTTGCCCCAGCCTCGAGCCACAACAGCAGCATGGCTTACCAGTCCGCCTCTCGATGTCAAGACTCCCTCGGCGCTGAGCATCCCGTGCACATCTTCAGGAGAAGTCTCCTTGCGAACCAGAATGGCATGCTCGCCTCTTTCCTTAGCGGCAACTACGTCGTCTGCACTGAAGTAGACCTTCCCAACCGCGGCCCCGGGAGAGGCGCCAAGCCCGCGTGCCACCACATTTAGGTCTTTCGACGCAAACTGCGGATGCAGTACCGAGTCGAGGTGATCGGAGGTGATTCGAAGAACCGCCTCTTCCTTGGTCAGGGCAATCTTGGGGTCTTCAGTCATATCTACGGCCATGCGCAGTGCGGCAACTCCAGTCCTCTTGCCCACGCGGGTCTGGAGCATCCACAGCTTGCCCCGCTCAATGGTGAACTCTGTGTCGCACATATCGCGGTAGTGAGCTTCGAGACGATCAAAGATCTCCATCAGCTCCCGGTATACGTCGGGAAACCGAGTCTCCAGCGCTGACAAAGGCTGCGTGTTTCTCACGCCGGCGACGACATCTTCGCCCTGGGCATTTATCATGAAATCGCCGTAGCAGCCCTTGGCACCGGTAGCTGGATCCCTCGTGAACCCAACCCCAGTTCCCGAGTTATCATCCCTGTTGCCAAATACCATAGACTGAACATTAACCGCGGTACCAAGGTCGTGCGGGATGCCGTCTCGTTGCCTGTAAGCAATCGCCCTCGGTCCGTTCCATGAACCGAAGACCGCTTCGATTGCGCCCTTCAACTGCGGCATCGGCTTTTGTGGAAAGGGTTTGCCGGTATGGCGAACCACAATGTCCTTGAATGCGGAAATCAGGTACTTCAGTAGCTCAGGCGGCACATCGGCGTCGGTCGGGGCATTCGAGAGTTCCTTGGCCGCTTCGAACAGCTTGTCGAACTCCTCGCCGGGCACTCCGAGAACGATCCGACCGTACATTGAAATGAATCGCCGATATGAGTCGTATGCAAACCGCAAATCGTTTGTCTGGGCTGCCAGGCCCTCAACCGATCGATCATTTAGGCCAAGATTGAGAACTGTATCCATCATTCCGGGCATTGAAAACTTCGCGCCCGATCTTACGGAAACTAAAAGCGGATCCGAAGCATCTCCAAGTTTCTTGCCAATTTTGCTTTCAAGGATCGAAAGAGATTCAGCCACCTCATTAGTCAGATCTTTTGGCCAGCCAGAACCAAGATACTCCCGACATGCATCGGTGCTGATCGTGAATCCGTAGGGCACGGGAAGTTTCAGCACGGAAGTCATCTCTGCAAGATTGGCTCCCTTGCCTCCAAGAAGATCCTTCAGCTCCATTGGCGGCTGCGAGTGCTCATGGTCAAAGCCATATACGTACTGCATCGATCCTCCTAAACGCCAGCCTCGGAATAAATTAACAGATGTTTGGCTAAATCGAAATTAATAGATAATTGCATGAGCTACCTAAAGCACAAAGAGCCCTCAACTTGGATTCATAAGTTTACTACGAGCTCAGCTCCAATTGCAGGCCGCAGTTAAGACTGCCATCGCAAAATTGACACAAGATGCTTGCGAAGCTCGGGTATCGGAACCCTGATCTGGCTTGTGGAGTCACGATCCCGGATAGTCACTGAATTATCCTCCAAGGAGTCGAAATCTACTGTCACGCAAGCGGGAGTACCGACCTCATCTTGTCTTCTGTAGCGCCTTCCAATCGATTGCGTGTCGTCGTAATCGCAAGAGAACGTGGGCGACAGAGATTCAAAAATATCATCTGCCAGCTTCATCAAAGGCTCTTTCTTTGACAGCGGAAGAATTGCCACCTGGTAGGGAGCAATCCGCGCATCAAGGCGCAGCAGAGTTCGGGCCTCCCCATTTATTGTATCCTCGTCATAAGCGGCCACCAGGAAAGCCATCATGGTGCGGGTAGCGCCTGCCGCCGGCTCGATAACATAGGGAATATAGGGCAGATTCGTGGCAGGATCAAAGTACTCAAGTCTCTCGCCCGAATGCGCGCTATGAGCGTTGAGATCAAAGTCGGTCCGGTTTGCAATCCCCTCGAGCTCTCCCCAGCCCCATGGAAATGCAAATTCCACGTCAACAGTTCCTGCCGAATAGTGGGATAACTCCTCAGGGTCATGATGCCTGAGCCTGAGCAAATCCTCTTTGATGCCCAATTCTATGTACCATTGCAGTCTCTCTTTGTACCAGTACTCGAACCACTTCGGCGCCTCAGCCGGAGGAACGAAATACTCCATCTCCATTTGCTCGAACTCCCTGGTCCTGAACACAAAGTTCCCGGGAGTAATCTCATTGCGAAATGATTTGCCAACCTGGGCGATTCCAAATGGCGGCTTCTTGCGCGTTGTCTGCAGAATGTTCTTGAAGTTGATAAACATTCCCTGCGCGGTTTCGGGACGAAGGTACGCAACCGAGGCATCGTCCTCAACGGGACCGACATATGTCTTGAACATCATGTTAAATGCGCGGGCCTCAGTCAGATCGGAAGAACCGCAGTTCGGACATATGCCATCGATATGATCCGCCCGCCATCTTTCCTTGCAGTTCCGGCAATCCACCAGGGGATCGGTGAAATTGGCCAGGTGCCCAGATGCTTCCCAGATCTTTGGAGTTGACAGTATCGAAGCGTCAAGCCCAACAACGTCGTGCCTCAACTGGACCATCGATCTCCACCAGGCATTCTTGACATTTCTCAACATCAATACGCCCAGCGGTCCGTAATCATAGGTGGATCGGAAGCCACCATAGATTTCGGCCGAGGGGAAGATGATTCCCCTTCTCTTGGAGAGATTTACAATCTTTTCCATCAAATCTTCTGAAGCCATGTGCGGTCGATCCTACCAGCTCGTAAATTGGGTACCTATCACGATCGAATGTAGTTGGATCTTTAGACATTTCTGGCTCCGTGATACGCGATGCAGCGAACTTTACTCAATAAACGCAATTTAATCGACAAAGCAGCCGCCCAACGCCTGGCGCCTCGCGGATTGGCAGCGGATTCAGTCCCAGGAGCCGGCTCAGCGGCGGATGATGGACGATCTTACGCTTCGTAAAGTGCGTTCCAGGACGGTCTCGAGCGCTTGGATAGCAAGAGACTCGGTCTCGGCCACCACAGGAGAATCTTCAATCCTCAGCACATGGGCTAGCTGTCCGTCCAATGACCTCGAAATGACATCGAGAGCCTCCGGCGAGGCTCTACGACCATGAGCGTGCTCCTCACAGAGGATTCCCCCCAATGCCGCATCAAATCCTGCTTTTGAACTGGCGGATCCACAAGTTACGCATGTCGTCATGTGAGGTCTATACCCTTGCAGGGCCAAAAGCTTCCAAATAAACGAACCAAGCAGCATCTGGGGATTGTCTTCTTCCAAAACACGAAGCACCCGAACGACTAAATTGAAGAGCTCTGATTCCCGATATCTTTCCTGGGCAATTTGCTCGACGGCCTCCAGAATGACGTTGGCCTTGTACAGCCTGTCCAAATCCTCACGCGTGAGCCTGAATAGTTCAATGGTCTCAGCCTGGGAAACAATATCGAGTTCACGCCCTTGCCAAACCAGAACGGAAACCAGCGAAAGGGGCTCGAGGCGGGATCCGAAACGGCTCTTTGTTTTTCTCACCCCCTTGACCACCGCTCTAATCTTGCCGGATTCTTCGCCAAGCATGGAAACTATCCTGTCTGACTCGCCAAGCTTCCATGTGTGGAGCACCAGCGCTGAATCACGGTACAAGGTCATCTCCGCCTAATCCTCGCCCCCAACTGAAATATAGCCACATATACGATGAGCAGGACAAGAACCACAAATGACGGATGGAAGCCGGCGAAGGCGGTCACTATTAGAAAAATAAAAAGCAAGAACCATAGGCCCAGCGCCATCCGGGAAGCGGTCATCAGACTTCAAGACCGCCGTAGCGGCGGTCGCGGCGCTGGTACTCCCGTATCGCCTCAAAGAGGTGGCATCTTCGAAAATCCGGCCATAGGACGTCTGAAAAAAATAGCTCGGAATAGGCAAGCTCCCAAAGAAGAAAATTGGAAATTCTGTACTCGCCCGAAGTGCGGATAACTAGGTCGGGGTCCGGCATATCCGGAAAGTACATATGGGACCTGATAATCTTTTCCGACACCTTTGAAGCCTGTACGCCATCAGCTATCATTGAGGCGACGGCATCAACGATTTCAGCCCTGCCGCCATAGTTGAATGCGATCGTCAAGGTCATGGTACGATTGTCGCGGGTCAGTTCTGCACTCTCGTTAATTCTTCTTAAAAGGCGCCTCGGTACCCTCCAGTCTCGTCTTCCTGTAAATCGGATCCGCACGCCTTTCTCGTTCAGCTCATCACGGCGGCGCATCAGCAACGACTCGTTGAACCGCATCAGAAAGCGCACCTCATCCGGCGGCCTCTTCCAGTTCTCGGTAGAAAAGGCATAGACGGTGAGCCACTTTACTCCAATTTCCAAGGCTCCGTTTATGGTGTCCATCAGCGCTTCCTCGCCTGCCGTATGTCCGGCGGTTCTTGGCAGTCCCCTCTTTTTGGCCCATCTTCCATTGCCATCCATCACGCAGGCAACGTGCACTGGAATCCTTTTGGGATCAATCCCCTCTAACCCCGGGTTGGCATTTAATTCAACCATGTCCCCCACTCGCCTAATTACCTTCTGACAGAACGAGACTTGCCTCCAAGTGGAGCTGATACTCTTCCCCGATAGCCTCCATATGCACCTGGTATGACAGGGCCCCGCTTTCCAAGTAAAAATATCTGCCGGTCCTTGTCACTTCCTTCGCCGAAGGCGTCGTAGCCACAGCGTTAGAATTCAATTCGAACCGGAAATCCTCTCCATCGCGCATGACCGCTCCGACCAAGACTTCCGCTATCCCGGTTGGTTGTACGACAAGTAGTTCCAAGTTGCCGCTTTGCTCGTCAGCCCTCATATACCCAAGCTCTTGATGCAAAGGCGACCCCTGCAAAGAGGTGGTGGTTTGCGAATAGACCATGAATCCCTTCGGAGACCTTTTGAAATTTATGTTTTCAAGGTAGTCGAATTCACCGCTTTGAGGATACGATCCGCTGCCTTGGCCGTGCCAGGCACCCTCTAGCCTTTCCATGATCAACTCGGGAGAGCATTTTTCAAAAGCCACCGTCTGTCCGATCTCTAAG
Source organism: Actinomycetota bacterium (assembly GCA_027322285.1). GTDB lineage: Bacteria > Actinomycetota > Acidimicrobiia > Acidimicrobiales > Acidimicrobiaceae > SCQM01. Next base: position 2,818 of record DAHVRV010000040.1, on the reverse strand, counting down.
CAATAAACCCATTAACCACGCCAATGAATCTAGCAACTTAATTATTAATAAATGAGAATTGTTCTTTCTCAAGTGTTATGCGCGCCTAGGGCAAACCTAGGTGCCGACACATTCCAATCCAAATTTGCAACAGCTCAATAGAGCAGTCATCACTTGGGTTTGGGGAGCTGGCAGGTTGATCCAGTGCCCACTAAAATCCGGAAGGAGCGCTAATACCCGCCGTAATCTATGTACCCAATCAAGTCTTGATTGCAACGCCAAAAAACTGCCCGGCAATTATAAGCCGAGACGTTCCAGCGAATGAGCCTTGGAGGGCCAATGCGGATTCACTTTTACGAATAACTCGAGAAATACCCCAGGGGGAAGCTGTTTTCTGACCTCAGTCCCCACCTCCTTAAGCACTAGCCCCCCTTTGCCTATCACAATCGCTTTCTGACTCGACCGTTCGACGTGAATCTCGCACCGTATCCTCGGCCACTCCCATTCGGTGACTCTGCAGGCGATCGAATGCGGAAGCTCTTCCCTTGCTTTTGCAAGCAGCTGCTCCCGCACCAGCTCCGCGACCCATTGCGCATCCGACATGTCAGTGAGCGCGTCCGGGGGATAGTACATCGGCCCTTCAGGCAGACGGTTGAAAAGCTCCTGCACAAGCTCGGAAATGCCTTCTCCGGTTTTAGCAGAGACCGGGAAGTAGCTCGATTTGTCGAAGCCAGCGAGCTTGCTCAGATGGGCCAAGACGTCGATACCTGTGACCAAATCGGTCTTGTTCACTACGACAATGGAACCGGCGGGAGATCTGTCCAGCACATAGGAGTCTCCCTTGCCGATTTCCTGGCTTGCATCCACCATCGCCAAGACCAGATCGACTTCTCCTATGGCCTGATTGGCGCTGTCATTAAGTCGCTGACCAAGGAGCGACCGCGGCTTGTGTAACCCCGGAGTGTCGACAAACACTATTTGGCCGCGCTTCTCGGTGAGAATTCCGCGCACCTGATTGCGAGTGGTGCTTGGCTTGTCAGACACGATCGAAACTTTCTGGCCCATGATATTATTGAGGAGGGTCGACTTGCCGACGTTGGGACGGCCGATGATGCTCACGAATCCAGATTTGAATCCCGTCATTTCGAATCCTCAAAGGGCTTCTCTTCGATAGTCTCGATGCGAACCCTTCCGATACGCCTGTTTATGACCTTCTCTGCCGTCAACTGGTAGTTTCCGAGCTCCACCTGCTCACCTTCGGCAGGCAGGTGTCCAAGCAGCGAAAGAAACAGGCCGCCCAGTGTATCCCATTCGCCTTCAGGCAGCTTGATTTCCAATTCCTCGTTCAGTTCGTCCAGGCTTTTTGAAGCTACAATGAGATATTCCTTCTCGGATATCTTCTCAACATCTACGACATCCGGGTCAAACTCATCCGAGATGTCTCCAACGAGCTCCTCAATCAAGTCCTCCAGGGTGACCAGTCCCGAGGTGCCCCCGTACTCGTCGAACACGATCGCTATATGGAATTTGCCAGCCTGCATTTCCCGAAGAAGGTCGGCCACTGGCTTGGTTTCAGGAACGAAATGAGCGGACCGCACCAGGCCGACCACTTCCTGGTGCGATTTGGACGCCCTATCCGCCTTCATCAGATCTTTTGCCAACACGACGCCTATGACGTCGTCAATTGTTTCTTTGAATACGGGGATCCTGGAGAATCCGGCGTCCAGTGCAACTTGCAGCACCTCGTCGACTCTCGCTGACGCCTCGACTGCGACCATATCGGTTCTCGGAACCATCACTTCGCGTGCCACGGTGTCTCCGAATGAGATGATCGAATGGATGAGTTCTCTTTCCTCGGTTTCGATGACCTCTTCGGCCATAGCTGCATCAGCCATTGCCAACAGCTCTTCTTCGCTAACCGAACCCAAAATGGAAAGTCCTTTTCCTCTCACGAGGATATTCGTCAACCCAAGGATAATCCTTGACACTAGCCGTACTATCGGAAATCTAATGATCGCCCGAACCAGCGGGGCTGAAAAAAGCGCAGCTTTTTCAGGATTCTGCACGGCCCAGTTTTTCGGGATCGCCTCCGCCAGGATGAAGATCACAACGACTTCGAATACGGTGCTCACGGCCAAACCAAGCGCGCCAAATAGGTGGCTGGCTAAGGCGCCGACCAGCGTCGCGGCCACAAGCTGGGAAAAAACCGCAACCAGAAGAATCGGATTCAAGAATGCGCCTTGATTCTCGAGGATCTTCAGGAGCAGGGAACCCCGCTTGATCTTCATCTCTGACAGGGCCATCGCTTTGACCTTGCTTATTCGGGTAAGCGATGTTTCGGCCACGGCCAGCAGACTTGCAAGCAACACCAATGAGACGACGGCAACGATTGTCAGCGTGTCATAGCCGGTCCAGTGAAACGGCAGACTCTTAGCAGTGATAGCGCCGATGCGTTCTAAGGTCTGTTTAGGTATCTCGTCCATAAAGTCTTAGACAATCCCTGGGAGCGAACCCTTTTTGTAATGGAGTTTGAGTAATTCCTGCTCTCTTTGCTCCATGGCTTCCGCCTCGTCGTCGAGTTCATGATCCATTCCAAAGAGATGCAATATCCCATGCACAATCAAGAGAGCCATTTCATCATCTAGGCTACCGTCGTGTGAATTCACGCCCGCATGCTCGGAAGCGTTTTCATTCGCCACTTCAGGACAGATGACCACATCTCCGAGCAGAAACGGCATGGAATACGAATCTTGGGATGAGGAGCGCGGGCCTCCCCCAGAATCTGGAGACCTGCCTCCGGAGTAGGGTTCTGTCTCAATAGGAAATGAAAGAACATCTG
>DAHVRV010000003.1:0-130711 GCA_027322285.1 Actinomycetota bacterium | reverse complement strand
GGCCACGGCAGCCATCGCGGGTCCGAGAAGGCTCATGTTTCCCGTCATTTCGCCGACCATCACCATCACCGCGATAGGAGCCCGCGAGATGCTCCCGAACATCGCCATCATTCCGACAACGATGAACGCTGCCGGGTCGTGGCTTATCCCCGGAGCCCAGGGCTCAAGAAGGCGCCAGACAGCAAACCCGGTGAAGGAGCCTATCACCATTCCCGGGCCGAAAACCCCGCCGGACCCTCCGCTTCCGATGGAGAAGGCAGTTGCCGCGATCCGGACGAACGGTAGCAAAAGTATCACGTAGAGGGGAAGTTGGCTCAGGTCGCCGGAGAGCCCTTTCTGCACCCAGCCATATCCGGTTCCCAGAACCTCGGGCAGCCACAGAGCGAGTAAACCTGTCAACAGGGCTCCCATGGCAGGCCGCAACTTGCGTGCAACTGGCAGCTTTTTCGACCACCCTGTCACTGCGTAAAAGGACTTTGAATAGACGAGCCCCATTCCCCCGGCCACCAGTCCCAGTACCGCAAACCATATCAGCTGGATGGGACTTGACAAGCTGTATCCGCCCGGAATGTGAAATAGCGGCTGGTAGCCGTATACTGCTCCGAAAATAGCAAACGCGACGATCGACGCAAAGGTTCCTGGAAGCAACGCATCGAATTCGAAGTCATCCCTATAGACGATGTCGGCCGCCAAAAGGGCGCCGCCTAGGGGCGCACTGAAGATGGCTCCGATTCCGGAGCCGATCCCAACCGACACTGCGATGCGGCCATCCTCGGGTGAGAGATCGAGCGCCCGCGCCAACATTGAACCGAACCCCGCACTTATTTGCGCTGTAGGCCCCTCACGGCCGCCCGAGCCACCGGAACCTATCGTGACGGCCGAGGCAACTATCTTTACTACTACCGCGCGAAGCCTGATCCCGCGTGGATTGTGGTGGACGGCATCTATAGCCGCGTCAGTGCCGTGGCCCTGAGCTTCAGGCGCCCATGTGAAAACGATGAAGCCAGATATTAGGCCTCCAAGCACCACAACAAGCGGAATCGCCCACACCCTGGCGTAGTGGGCGGAACCGGCAATGTTCCCCTCTCCCGAAGGTGTTGGAACGGTGTAGCCAGCCAAGACCTGCAGGAAAAGATGCGTTGCCAAAGAGAGCGCGGCGTAAAACAGGATTGCACCAAGCCCCGCGATGAGCCCTATGACCGAAGCCAGCAAAAGCCATTTGGGGAGGTATGGCAGAGACCTTATCCAATTCCGGAGCGAACGCCACATTCGGGCGCCTGCTGCGTATTGCCTGGGATTCCTGTCGCCCGAACTGTTTGACGACTGAGAGGTCACTGTGTGCCTTCCACAAGAATTCGAACAGGTGTCGCCTGCCACACTGCAGCGTCAGATGGTACTCTCCCCGAAACCGCCGAAGATGACACGTGCTGCTGTCGGTCTCTCCTCTCCCAAAGAAAATAGCCAGTTAATTGCACAAGACAATTATAGCCATATACAATGAATTTATGCCAGGTTCAGAACACCAGGTGGACTCTGTCGAAAATGACGACGAACTGGTCAAGGCAGTGCTTGGGACAAGCCGCGCTCTCGTAGCAGTTGCTGCGCGCTCCCTGGGGGTAGTCGACGAAGACGTCACCCTGGTACAGTACCGAGTACTGGTGGAACTCGCCGCTCGCGGCCCTCAATCCGTCGCCGACCTTGCCTCAATCTTGGGAGTCGGCCCGTCCACAGCCACGAGGATGTGCGATCGCCTTGTGCGCAAGGGTCTCGTCTCCCGTCGCAGATCGCGCACCGACAGACGATTGGTAAAGGTGTCGCTGTCGAAGCCAGGAAGCGATCTGGTCGACCAGGTGACAGTTAAGCGCAGGGAAGAGCTCTCTGCGATCCTTTCGCGCATGCCCGCCGAACACAGGCCGCAGGTGCTTGCGGCGCTCAAATCCTTTTCCGCCGCGGCCGGAGAGGTTCCAGAGCAGGAATGGTCGCTTGGCTGGAGGATGGAGGGCCGAGAAAGCTAGGTGGTGCGTTCAAGGCTGAGTCTCGCATGTCCTGCACGAGCCAATCGATACGAATCTCTTGCCCCACCCCTTTGCCCAAAGCCTTCTCCAGGGGAGACCACAAGCGGAGCGGAATTGAGCCCCTGGGCATTTCACCGCTCGGAGAAGGTGATGTGAAGCGGTCTTCCCTAGCTTTAGCCTCTGCGCCTGGGATCTGAGCCAGCATCACAGGCTTTGTCTGAAGGCCACTGATATTGCACGCTTCGGTGCCGTGAAGGTGCAGTTTCCACGCAGGATCGTCTGGCCCCGCCTTGTGGCAAACGAACTCATCCCCGGTGCTCCAGGCTTTATTGCTCGCCGGCAATATCCTCGGCAGTCGCAGTCTTGTCAGCCGACTTCGCAGTGCCGCTTGGCTTTGACAGTCATGAATTTGATCAATCTGGTTTGCCGAATGCTGCAATAGCCAGAGCGAGAAAGACGAGAGCGAAGATTACTACGATGGCGATCTCTCCCAGGAGGGGAAGAGTATATCCAAAAATCGTTACTCCGGTTGCAAACCTTGCCGCAGCCGCTGGAGGCATATTTTGGATTGCAAAAACCACATGACGTAATGGATCTACCGCGTAGGTAAGTGGGTTGATGCGGGTAATCACAGCGAGCCAACCGGGCAGTCCATTCAGGGGGAAAAGTGCTCCGGATAGAAAAATCATCGGGAAAAGAACCAGCTGCATTACAACCTGGAATCCCTCCATCTTTTGTATCCGGCTGGCAACGAATACCCCGAACATTGTTAGGGCGAACGCCATCAGCGCTTCGAGCAGGATTACCTCCAACACCAAAATCACGGTCAAGTGAACTCCGATAAGCGGTGCCAGGGCTAGCATTATGGTCCCCTGAATAGTTGCAATGGTTGTGCCGCCTAGTGCCTTGCCAAGCACGATAGATACCCGGCTCACAGGTGCCACCAGCATTTCCCGCAGGAATCCAAACTCGCGGTCCCAAACGATGGAGATCGCAGAGAAAATTGCCGTGGTTACCACGGTCATGGAAACGATCCCCGGAAATACGAACTTCTTGAAGTCGAATCCGCCTGTTGTCCCAACCAAAGACGTCATTCCGTAACCCAATACGAAAAGGAAGAGAATCGGTTGGATGAAGCCGGAAAGGATCCTTGTCTTTGTCCGCGTGAAACGTATCAGCTCACGTTGCCAAACCATTGCAATTGTGCGCAGTTCGAACCTGAGACGAATGTGTTCGTCGACTAGTCTGGTTTGGCTGGCAGGAACGCTTAAAGTTGACAATATTTCCTCCTATCACCTGTGCCCAAAACCACGGAAATGCATCGGGAAGGAGCGTTCGTTGTGTCCTTCGCGAATTTGACGCCCCGTGAAGTGCAAGAATACGTCGTCTAGATTAGGCCGGTGAACCCGCACGCTTTGAATCGGCACTTCGGCGGTTTCGATAATAGAGGTGACCTGCTGTTCGCCATTTTCTGCAAATACGACAATATTGTCTTCGCCGATCTTGACCTTGAACCCTTTGGCTTCGAGGTTTGAAGCGGCTAGCTCATTGTTCGAGGTGGTCAGCTCAACCGTGTCGGAGCCGACCATCTTTTTCAGCTCGTCGGGAGTAGCGAGAGCAACAATGCTACCGTGGTCGATAATCGCTATCCGATCAGCGTATTCCGCTTCGTCCATATAGTGCGTTGTGAGGAAGACCGTCACTCCCTCCTCATTGCGGAGTCGCAGCACGTCTTGCCACATAAGGGCACGTGTCTGCGGGTCGAGACCGATCGTTGGCTCGTCCAAAAACAATACTGCTGGCGTGTGCAACATGCCTCTGGCGATCTCAAGTCTTCGAGCCATGCCGCCCGAGAAGGTGGATACCAGATCCTTACGTCTGTCCTGGAGATCCACGAGGTTCAGTACCTGCACAATCCGCGTTTCGACTTCTTCGTGGGGAATCCGATACAGAACTGCGTGAAAACGCAGATTCTCTTCGGCAGTCAGTTGCTGGTCAAGAGTTGGTTCCTGGAAGACGAGCCCGATTCGTCTGCGAACAGCGGTTGGCTGTTTCACTACATCGAATCCGCCGACAGTCGCTGATCCACCTGTTGGCTTGGTGAGGGTGCAAAGCATCCGAATCGTCGTAGTTTTCCCGGCGCCGTTGGGCCCAAGGAAGGCAAACACTTCGCCAGTGGCGACCTGGAAGGAGATCCCCTCAACCGCTTGGATTTCACCGTAGCTCTTTTCGATGGATCGGACATCGATAGCAGGCGTGGCGTCTTGAACCAGGTTTCGAGGGATCGAAGCGTTTTTGCTGAAGGTAGATTTTGAATCGTCGGAGGAGCTATCCACTTTGGATTTATGCGGCGTCATATCGTGGTTGTCGGTCATCATTCATCTCCGCGCAAACTAATCGAGCTTTAATATTGCCTATGGTCCTGTGCGCCGCAATTTACAGGGTTTAGACCTGGGACTGATTTCAGGACTTCATGCCTCATCTGTGGCCGATAGCAGTAGTATAGGCCTGAGCTGGGAATATGTCAATGTTGTTTATCAGGGTTGGAGGGAATCAAGCCGATTTGTGTCACCCAGAGGAAGTTATTTGACCTACCGGCAGCTTCGATCTGTATCCTCGACCTTGTGCGCCTGGATGATTCCCGGAATTAACTCATTAGCCAAATCTTCAACCGGAAAAGTCAGGCGAATGGCAGCTCCCGACGTCAGAGCGAGATGCCTTCCAAGCTAATTATCACGCGGTTGCATCCAGACTTTGGTCGGATGAATGACGATCTTAATTCGACGTTCCCCCGGCTGCCTATTTGGGTATATATCGAGTCCGAGGTATTTCTTGGCCAGGAAATCGATGTGCGCATCAGCGCCGTCCTCTGTGACTTCAATGACCTTGCCCTGGAATGCAATGGCCTGGTAAGGATTTTTCGCATCGAATGTCGAGAGCGCGACTGTCGAGTCTTTGTGGATATTTCTTGCTTTGGAACGACCCAGTGCGGTATTGATCACCACGTTATCTCCGTCAATGTCAACCCAAACCGGCGTTACATGGGGAGTTCCATCGGGGCGAACCAGCGCTACGTGGACAAACACCGGCTCGGCCAAAATAGCTTTAGCGCTTCGATTAAGTGTGGATTGGGTCATTTGACACTCCTAAAACTTTCCTAGCGGCTTGCTCATTAAGTTTAGCGCAATGGATTTCGCTGGATTATATAGCTCGAAGGAACCGAGCTGCAGGCGCGCTTTGTTTGTCTCATCGGTGAACGGGGCTCTTTCAGGGAACCAGAGAGGGGATTCGAGACTGATCTTCTCGCAAAACTAGCGTTTTCAGTCTGGTTGGCAGGGCACTTAGGCGTATCGAGGTGATGGTGGGAGTGCCTGGCTGACGCGTATTCCCCAGCTTGAGCGTTTTGATCCGGGAAAAATCAGTTATTAGCGACAACGGGAAAATAAAGGTGGTATAAAGGTATGAACTTTAGTTCGGTACAGTTGTGAGATGTTCAAGCTGGCCGACAAAGGTTCGGGGGTTAAAAAGTGGGAGATGTCGTCGATCGGCAGGAGCAGGTTCAACCTGTCATGGCTTGTAACGGCTCAAATCCTGTTGAAGCTATACCATTATCCAATTTATAGTTCATTCTCGGTCGTTTGGCGGTTTTTAGTAAAAGGTTTGACTGAATTTGGGAGCGTTAACCTCAGGGCCGTCTCTGTTGGCCAGTCCCTCAGTGATTGGCCTAATGTTCATCGGGGCAATGCTGGGAGCATTTGTTGGATTGATACCAGGATTGGGTGGAGCAGTGTTGCTCACCCTTTTGTTGCCTTTTTTATTTCACCTTCCTGTCGCTGAAGGTGTGGCGCTGATAGTCAGCGCGCACGCAGGTATCTACTTCAGCGGATCGGCAACCGCGATTCTTATAAATTCGCCAGGAGCCCCAGAGTGTGCTGCAACCACTTTGGACGGCTATCCGATGTCTCAAAAGAATCGGGCGGCTGAGGCGTTGGGCATTTCGGCAATGGCAACTGCTTTGGGCGGTGTCTGCGGAGTCATTGGCCTGGTTGCACTGATCCCTGCCATGGGGGCGATCATCACGGTGCTCAAGCCCGCTTCCTACATGCTTCTCGCCGCCTTCGCTATCATTTTGATTGGCAAGCTTCAATCGGCTTCGGTAACAAAAGGTATTCTGTCCGGACTTTGGGGAATGATGATCTCCTTTGTTGGGTATGACCCCAGCACTGGGCTCCAGAGATTCGGATATGGCCAGCTCAGCTTGTACAATGGGGTCAGCATTGTCGCGGTAGCACTCGGGCTTTTCGCTTTCGGTCGAATGTTTTATCTCTACGGTACAAACCGGGCGATCTCTGAGGTCGGGCCGACTGTCATTGGAGAGCGAATCGGAGGCAAGGTATTATCCGGAGTCATGGACGTATTGCGCCGTCCGGTACAGGTGCTCAGAGCGAGCATTGTTGGATTCATTGCCGGCTTGATTCCTGGAGTTGGTGGCGTGGCGGCAAACTTTGTCTCCTACGCGCAGGCAAGGGCGACATCTAAGCGCAAGCACGAGTTTGGAACGGGCATACCTGAAGGCGTCATTGCTCCTGAGGCTTCCAACCTTGCAAAAGAAGCAGCTTCGTATGTCCCGCTTATCGCATTGGGGATACCGGGCACAGTTGGGTCGGCGGTTATCCTTAGCGCCTTTACTATCCTAGGACTTGCACCTGGGCCGTCAATGGTTTCCACGCACGAGCCCGTCATATATCTGATTGCCGCGGTGCTGTTGATCACGGGCTTTCTTGCTAGCGGCTTAGGAATCTCTGTCGCGCGCCACTTGGCTCTTATAACCACTGTTCGCGGCGCGCTAATGTCGCCATACGTCATCGTTCTGGGAATTGTCGGTGCGTGGGCTGCAACTACAAACTTCATACAGCTAGACATCTTGGTAGGTATTGGCGTAGTCGGCCTTGTGATGATGAGACTTGGGTATTCTTTGCCAGCTGCCATTATCGGGTTCTTGCTCGGTTCGGTTTTCGAGCACAACCTAACTTTGACAGAACAGGTGTCCGGCTGGAATTTCCTGAAACAACCTCTTCCTGACTTTCTTCTTGCACTGGTTATCCTGAGCATCTTCAGCACTCCGTTATTCCGAGCGTTCAAAAAGCTTCGGGGCAAAGGAGCCGCGGTCGAAGCGTCAAAGATCCAGAAAGACGAGCAACGAGAGTTGGTTTCGGTTGCCGCCGGATCAGTTGGTTCAGCCTCAGGCAGCCTGGCAGAATCAAGGAATCCAGCTGGCGATGCTCGTCCGGCTCCTTTCTTCAAAAGACCCGGCTCCTATTTTGAGCTAGCGGTAGATGCAGTCTGGGTTGTAGGAAGCGCAATTTACTGGGCTACTGCTATCGGTTATCCGTCTATAGCACGCACAGTCCCAATAATCGTCTCGAGCGCGGCGTTTGTGATCGGACTCATACAGTTCATGTCGAACTTCATTGTGCGACTCCAGAGAATCACCCATGGCAAGAAGAAGGATGAGGGTGGTAGAGACGCCGGCAAAGTGGTTGTGGCCAATGTCGTGACTGGCAACCGAAGGGAATACAAGAGGGAAATTGCGATCATCGCTTGGACGGTAATGATGTTGGTGGGGATTTGGCTTATTGGCCTGCTTATCGCGGTGCCTCTTGGGGTGTTGGCCTACTTCCTGGTACTCGATCGCGGCAGCTGGCGCAGAGCAGTCATCTCTGGGGCGGCCATATACATCGTAATTTACGTGGTGTTCGTGAGGCTTTTGGCGACCCAGTTGCCTCACGGAATTGTCTGAAGTTGCGCAAAGCTTGACAGACGAAAGGTGAGTAGGGGTATTTAGCTTCAGTGAATAACGGCATTCATTTATCGAGATAAAACCTATACAGGGGGATAAGGATATGAAAATAAAAGCAAAGTTAGTTCGTTCTCTCGTGGTCGCGGGAGTGCTCGGCGGGGCACTCGCTGCTTGCGGCAGTTCGTCTTCCGCCAGCTCCAGCTCCACTACTTCTGGAAGCAGCGGAGCAACGACAACAACCGGGGCATCTGCGGCGTCGTTCTTCAAAGGCAAGACAATGACTTTCATAGTTCCATTTGGTGCTGCCGGCGGCTACGAACAATGGGCGCTCACCTTGAAGCCATACTTGATTAAGTACCTCGGCCTAGCTGCGCTCAATATCGTCAATGACACTGGTGGTGGTGGCACGGTTGGCACAAACGACCTGTACGCTGCCAAGCCTGATGGGCTCACGATCGGTGACACCGATGCGACTGGTGACGTATTGAATCAAATTCTCAAGGTGCAAGGCCTCAAATACGACACTTCGAAGATCAGCTGGATAGGAAGACCTGACACGGCCGCTCAGGTTGGGGTGTCGCTCGCATCTTCAGGGCTGACTTCGATGAAGCAACTTGTGACCGCCTACGGGCCCGGAAGTTCCAAGACGCTCGTGGCGCTTGCTGCAGGCCAAGGCGGTGCTCCGTATGTTGGCGAGCGAATTTTGTTCAACATGCTGAAGGTCCATTATCGGCAGATCAGCACCTTCCAGGGTAGCAGCGCTGCGAAGGTGGGACTCCTAAGCGGTGACGGAAGCTTTCTCGAAATCGGGTACTCCTCGATGCTGCCTCTGATTACAAGCAAGAAGGTAAACCCGCTCTACGTGTGGCGTCAGGAGACCTTCACCCCACTTGCAGGCGTGCCCAGCATTAGCCAAATCGAGCAGCAGTTCAATCTTTCCAGCGCAAATGCCAGTATTTTGAACAGTTTCGACGGCGTGATGGAAATGGGACACGACTTTGCAGGCCCTCCAGGGATTCCAGCCGACAGGCTTGCGGTTTTGCGCGCGGCATTCAAGAAGGCCTTGGCTGATCCAGGACTTGCGGCGCAAGCTAAAAAGGAGAATTTGGTTCTGGGCTACGGCTCGGGTTCCGAGCTTGACTCGATCGTCCAAGCTGCGAACTCGAATTCTGCAAAGATAGTGGCTGCTGCGTCATAGAAGCATTGCAGGGGGGTCGGTGCAAGGTTCGCATCGGCAGGACTCGACCTTTGAATGAGGTTTTTTAGTCCAGTCGAGGCGGCTCTGATACCGTACCCCCCGATTTATATGCTGAATTTATGGCCGGCCAGGCCCTGGCGGGTACGGCGGACTGCAGGCGAATGGTTTCTCTCAATCGCCCAGGTGCAGATTCAGGCACTAGTTCTTGAGTTGAGCGTTCAGTGAGGCCACCTCTTTGTCTGGCCGAATTGGGTGGGGGACTGTATCCCGACTTTGACACCCGTTTTGCTAAAAGTATCCAAATTGGCTGGTGGCAGTCAGTAGTTGTCATCGATTCGATGATGAGTTTCCTGGCGGATAATTCCTCTGTTCGGTGGCTCCTATATGTTTGTGATCTCCCACAGAGTGACGATCGAGATCTATGTTGAATTTATCTTTCAGGTCAGATGTGATCCTGTCTGCGTAGTCACCTGGCTAGAGATTTCCTGATACGAAGGTGGCCGACAATGCATTCAAACCGGGTGCAGTGTAGGAGACTGATTATTAGTTGTCGAGAGTATTGCTAAATGCCTGGCTGCTACCCGGGAAATGAAACAGATAAGAAAGTGAGCCTTGGTCTGATCCTCGAGTGATATGTAGTCCGGCCTGGTCTCTAGGTCGCTCTTTGTAACCCAAAGAGCAAATTCGATCTGCCACGGCCCCATGCAAATGGCTAATATCTCCTGATCTGATTTTTCTAATTCACGGGTGGCGACCTCGTAGTAGCCGTCGTTGCTTGCAGGTCGTGACTAAAGTTGGTTGGTCTGAAAGCTGGAAGTTCGGCTAGGAATTTGGCAGTATCGCCGCTTTGACCTCTCTCATTGACATCATCCCATCAAACGCCTCGGCGACCTTGTCTAGCGCATAGGTTCCGGAGATCAAGTCCTGGAAAGGAAACTTTCCATTTTTCAGGAACTGGAGAGCCTCATAGAAGTGCCTACCTGCTCCAGAGCGGACACCAATAATGTTCAGCATCTTCACGCTCATCGCCCTTGGGGTAATTGCTATGTCTTTGTCGGTTCCGCCTTCTCCAATGGAAAGATACCGGCCACCAGCTCTGACCATGTCGATTCCTTCCGAAACAGCCGCGCTGCCAGCACACTGGATTACCACGTCAGCGCCGATGCCTCCGGTTTGATCCATGACCCATTTGACTCGATCTGCTCGCACAGGGGTTTCATCGATGTTTAGAGTTGCATCGGCTCCCCAATCTTTGGCCACGGCGACCCGCGAGGCCGGCGCACCGACTGCCAGCACCTTTTTGAAGCCGCGGCTCTTGGCTACTGCCAAGGCATAGAGTCCAACAGGTCCCGTTCCCTGGATTACCGCGATCTCGTGTCCCGGCACTCTGCCCAGCCGCTCGAAGCCGTGCATGATCGTCCTGAGTGCGCACGATGCTGACGCAGCCAGTTCGCTGGACACTCCGACTGGGACCCGGATTACGGCAGACCTAGGAGGAACGTACTGGTGTGTGGCGCACCCGCCTAGAAGGTGCGGATAGACCGCAACGGGTTCTCTGCCGAATCTGAGCGCATTTGGGCACATGGTTGGCTGATTTGCCACCGCGCAATAGAAGCACTCTCCACAAAATGGGTAGGCCCAAATTACCCTGTCGCCGATATCTAGAGGTTCCCCGGTTACATCGAAGCGGTCTCCGGATTTTTCGATGATAATTCCGCACGATTCGTGGCCGGGTATGTACGGCATCGCTTTTTCGGCGGAATGCAAAAGGTGTATGTCGGTGCCGCACAGGGTTGCGGCTTGGATTTCAGTCAGCATCGCATTGGATTCGAGTTTCGGAAGTTCCAGATGAGAAATTTCCGGCGTCTTGCCAACTCCGGCAACCAGGGCAATTTTTGCTTCTTTAGTTGCTGGCATTTCTTTACTCCTCCAGTGTGATTTTGCCAAAGGGCTGAGTGCCCGGCTAAGGGAAATTACTCGCCGCTGTGCGCTACGAGCGCAAGTGGGTTTGCCTGAGACATTGTCTTAATGTCTTCGACGCTGACACCTAATTCGAGCAAGATGCCAAGGTACAGCTGTAACTCGTCCGGCTCTGGAAGGCTTGAGCGGCCAAAGACGTCGGTAGTCAAGACACAGCTCCCGGCACCCAACCTTTCAATCCACTCGACGATTTTCTGTGGTTTGGTTCTCTGAGATTTTGGCATGGTGCCGTGCAAGGTCCATTCAATGAAAGCCCCGCACTTTGCAGACTCGAGGATTTCTTCATCGCTCGCACGCACAGAATTGCTGTCGGGATGCGTGATAACCAGTTGCCTGAAGCCAATCCGGTCGGCCTCTTGCGCCAGCAGGACGCTCTCCCTGCCAGAAAGATGCCCGGTTGAAACCAGAATTTTGGCTTCTTTCGCCACTCGCAGAACGTCGCGAGCGGCCTGCGTAAGTTCTCCAAAGGCATCGATAACTGAAAGACCTTCTTTCATGAAGGGCTCAAGAGATGGAAGCTCTTTTCGTATAGTTCTCGAAAATCCGCTGTTGCTGAGATCGTTTGCAGAACTCCATGTCGGAAAGCACACCGACTCGGCTCCTTGAAGAATCGCAGCTTCCAGCACTCCAGGTTGAATCCCCCCAATAATCGAGTTGAGAACGATGCAGGATACGATCTCGAGGTCTCCGACACGCTGGCGAATATGGTAGACGCGATCCATCGTCGGCCAGATATGGGATTTGAGCACGTAGCCAGCCATACCCCGTGATTTGGCGTATTCGGCTTGTTCAAAATCGTCCAGTGCCATGCCTAAGCCACGATGGATCTCCGGATAACCGTGCGTATGAAGATCGAAAGCCCCGACGAGTAGATCTCTGCTCAACTGCTGCATATTCCCCCTTTGGCACCGTCCCAGAATTTGCAATGTCAGCCGATCGCCCAATTTTATGGACGGGGCATTGGACGGGCAGCACCGACGGCTTCACATTTGATGCGTAATTCCCAATCGATATTCCAAATCGATGCTACCAACAAAATTTGAGCCTTTACGGCAAACCTAGGATGAAATTTTTATGATTCTTGGCAGCAGTTGCCTGGCTTATCTCTCATGATCGCGCAGTGATAGCCAGATTAAACTTTCAGGTCTGGAGTTCTTGTAAACGCTTGAATGCAAAGGCGGGAAAATCTTTGCACCAGCCTTCTGGCGGGATTACTCCCCCTATCACGGGCAGCGTGATCAGGTGATGATCGATGCTTTCTGAAATTATTGTTGAGTAAGGTTTTTGGCATGATTTTTCTTCGATGACAGGCGAAGCCTTACTGATGCGGGCAAGGGCTATTTTCTGATTGCGGCATTCGTTGCTCGTTGAGTATTGGCTTACCAGGAGGATCACACGAAATCAAATGCAAATTCCTATTCGCTCAACGGCTGGTCGGCCCTGAAAGTCCTGGCTGGTTTGAGTCCGAAAAACCTGCGTTGCGAAGCTGGGGGACAATGGAAAAGAGGCTGGTATCGGTTTCAGGGCAAAAGTTTCAATACGCTTCGAACAGACTGCGTTTGTAGTTTCACTTGGCACGATTACGGCGGCTGTTCTTGCAGCTTGTGAATCTTCAAATTAGGGATTTGCGACTCATTCGACATGATCACCAACCACTGGCTGAAAGGCGCCTAGCCGGCCGCGCGATCATGTTTCAAACGATTCTTGTCGGGATCGGAGTGGGTGGACTCCTCGACCGCATGCAAGCCGAGGCTCCAAAGATATTGGCGAGCCAGGCCGGCGCATCGGGAGGCATCGACGGACATGGCAAATTCTTGGTTAAATGGAGAACCTTTATGATGTTGCGGCAATTCTAGGAATCTATAAGACCTGATTCTCGAATCAAATGGGTTTCACGTCAAGTGCTGTTGATCTTGCCTCGTGGGATGGCTCCAAATACGTCCTTGCACCAGGACCCAGCGGAGTTGGACTGTGCTCTTTGAAACTCGGTGCAATTTACGCGAGGCTAAGCAAGAAACCTGCGAATTGCGTAGCAGAGTTACGAGCAGTTCGATGTAGCGGGAAGTGCACCTCTGGCGTTTGCCGTGGCAGCGCGTTAGGAGAGCTGGCATAGCTGCACCAGGCAATAGCGAGCCCTCGGAACTTGACGTGTTTGCCTTTCGCGGGTGCCTCGATGAAAGATTGGAAATAGGTCCTGGCACTCTTAGCTGGTTCGCCAGCTACCTGATGGACGACAAGGATGAGAAATGTAGGCAAAAATTTGGGCTATAATTGTGATGCGCCACAACTGCTCCTCAAATCGCCAACTAGAGTCCGCTTGGGAGAACGAGTCAGAATCGTGCAGTTCGACGCTGCAAAGGTCACGGCAACCAACCGTAACGGAGAGTGCCATGAAGACTAGTAAGCGAAAACGCTGTGCTTTTCAAGCCCTAATCATTTGTCTATAAAATTTAGATATTGCTCCCACGTTTTTGCTTTGCAATACTTCAGTCTGGAAAGCTTCCAGAATTAATCGGCAGCTGTAGCAACTAATTGCAGCAATCCAATTGTGCCATTCGCGGCTAAGGAGAAGAGATGTTACTCATTATTGCAATCGTATTACTCGTTCTGTGGCTTTTAGGTCTTCTATCAAGCATTGGAGGAAGCTTTATACATCTCCTGCTTATCATTGCCGTGATATTGGTGGTTGTCCACTTGGTGAGGGGCAAAAGAGTCTTATAGGCTCAACGCACGATGGTTCCAAATCTGTTTCCAAAATATGCGGCACAAGCCAATCTTTAATCGCAATTAGCAAACGCCGCAAGGCGAAACTGCGGGCCCGACATTAAGCCAGGCCCCATCCGATGGCTGCGGTGCCGAGGGACGGTGTTATCAAAGACCGGACTTGCCTCATGGGCGACAGCGAACTTGGGCTAGGTGGTATCTCTGCAAATGACAGTCCGGCTCCGATATTTGCGCTGCCGAACTCACTTCCGGTAAAGATGCAGTTTTGGGGTACTGTTCTTCGCGTATTTTCGATGTTGGTTCAATATGGGTGGAGCTTTTTCTATTCGTTTATAAACGGGCTCGAAGATTTTATGGTCCGGCACATTGATGAATGGCCCCGGAATCTGGTTTCGCGACCATCTGTTGGTCCGCGCGTGACGCAATACCTCTTGCATGCCGTTGACTGGTTCACGGCGCCGCTCCTACTTGGACATGAACCTGCCAATATTCGCCTCGACCCATCGGGTGTTGTACTCGCCCGAGGCAAAGTCAGGGTCATTCACCAAGAATGAAAGGAACTCGATGTTGGTCTCTATGCCTGCTACCTTGAACCTGCCTAGCGCCTCTTTGGTGCGCTCTATTGCGTCGCCCCGGTCTTTCCCGTGGACAATGAGCTTGGCAAGCAAGGAGTCATAAAACGGCGGTACCACGTATCCCTGGTAACAGTGGGTATCAAGCCTGACGCCCTCGATCTCGGGAGGGCTCCACCGGGTTATCGTGCCTGGAGACGGATGGAATGAGTTTCGGGGCGACTCGGCGTTGATCCTGCACTCTATGGCGTGTCCGCTAAAAGTGATGTCCGGCTGGCCATAACCCAGCGGTTCGCCCCCGGCTACTTTGAGTTGGCTCTGGACAAGGTCAACTCCGGTAATGGCTTCGGTGACTGGGTGTTCTACCTGGATTCTGGTGTTCATCTCAAGAAAGTAGAACTCATCGCGCATCTCGTCGTAGATAAACTCGACCGTGCCGGCGTTCTCGTAGGAGATCCCCTTCACCAGCGCTACCGCGGCGTCTCTTATCGCCAGACGGGCGTGCTGTGGGACCATCGCCGCCGGGGCTTCCTCGATGATCTTTTGATACCTCCTTTGCATCGAGCAGTCTCGCTCGCCAAGGTGGATTACGTTGTTGTATTTGTCCCCGAATACCTGGATCTCAATATGGCGTGCGGAGACGATATATCTTTCCATATACAGAGTGTTGTCCCCAAAGGCCGCTTCGGCCTCAGTGGCAGCATTTTGAAAGGCCACTTTGAGCTCGCCGGGTTCGTTCACGATCCTGATACCTTTGCCGCCGCCTCCGGCTGCGGCCTTGAATAGGATCGGAAAGCCGATCCGGTTCGCTATGTCCGCCGCGTCTTCGAAAGAGGCTATTCGCGGTGATCCGGGTACTACTGGAACCCCGTAGCTCTTGGCGATCTCCCGGGCCTCGAGCTTGTTCCCCATCGCCGCTACCGAGGCTGACCTTGGCCCGACAAAGGTGATCCCGTTTTCCTCGCAGGCCTTTACGAACCTGGGGTTCTCAGCCAGAAAGCCGTACCCTGGATGGATGGCATCCGCTTTCACCCCTAGTGCCGCAGCCAGTATCGCATTCTGGTCCAGATAGCTCTGGGCCGCCCTGGCTGGCCCGATGGTAACCGCACGGTCCCCAAGGCGCGCCGCGAGGCTGTCCTGGTCAGCCTTCGAGACTGCCACTACCGATTCGATCCCGAGCGCCTTGCAGGCCATGACCACCCGTACGGCGATCTCCCCGCGGTTGGCGATCAGCACCCTTTCTATGCTCACGCTGCCGTCCCCGGCCTAATCACCATAAGCCGCTGCTCGAACTCCACGAACTCGTTGTTTTCAGCCAGGATCTCCACGATCTCCCCGGCCACGTGCGCGGTGACAGAGGTGAACATCTTCATCACCTCCAAAAGCCCAAGCGTGGTCCCCTCTTCGACCTTTGAGCCGATCTCGACATAGGGGGGCGCCCCCGGTTCGCTCTGGCGGTAGAACACCCCGACAACCGGAGCAGTCACGTATACGAGGCCCTCCTCTAGTGCCTCATCAGCGGCTGGCGCAGATGTCGGTGGCACGGCGGCCACAGGTGCGGATGCTGCACCACCATGAGCGGCTGGTGGTATCCTGGCCGGTTCTGTAACCACCTGGGACTCTCGCGGCCCGTAGTGGCTGATCCCGCTCTTGTCGGCTACCAGCTTTGTGCCGCCGATTTCTAGCTCGAGATACTCGACCTTCGAGTTCTCTAAAAGCTCCAATATTTCCAACACGTCTTCGTACGACAGTTCCATTTTCAGTTCCTTATTATTCTTGGCATTGGCTAGAACCTGCGGCCAGCGGTTTTCCCACGCCTAGCTGCTCTTTACCATAGTTATGCTTAGGTCATCTTTTTTGATGGAGACGTACCTGTGTTCGTCGCGGGTGGCGAGCTCGTAGATCAGCTGTGACAGGGGCTGGCTGTTCGTCAGGTGTTGCCTTGCAATACCTGCGCTTCCAACTATGTCTAAGGCGTCGTCCCCCACGATCGCCTGAAGTATGAGGTCCTCGTCGGATATATTCTTGCCGTAGCGCTTCCTCAGCTCCAATAGCGTCGGCTCCCATGACTCGAGCGTCTCGAGCTCACGGGCCCGGGGACGGTTGAGTATCTTGTCGCGTATCTCCTGGTCCATGATGTGGGGGGCCTCTCTGCCGTGGCGGCCGAGAGCATACTCGATGGTCTGGTCTGTCACCTGTTGGTATCTCTCGCCGACTATTACGTTCACAGCAGCCTGGGTGCCGACTATCTGCGAGAGTGGGGTGACCATGATGGGATAGCCGAGTTCGGCTCTAACCAGCGGGATTTCATCAAGAACTTCTTCGATGCGCTCCGCCACTCCCGCCAAAGAGAGCTGGTAGCGCAGATTTGATATCATTCCTCCCGGGACCTGGTGGCTATATAGCTTCTCGTCGTACTCGTAGGGCATGCCTATTTGGAACTTCTCCCTCTTGGCTACGAACTCGAAGTACTCGCTCGCAGGTCTTAACGCCTCTTCGTCAATTTGAGTCTTGAATCCGAGCGACCGCAGATTGGCGGCTACGTTATAGATGGAAGGCTGGGAATTGGCATTGGCAAGCGGCGGAACGGCCGTGTGGATCACCTCCACCCCCAGCTTTGCGAACTCCAGGGCATTGATCGGTCCGAAGCTGTTGTTGCAATGGCCATGGAACTCCCAGGTAATACCTGGCGCTGCTTCGAGCACCTTGGGGATGAGCTGCTTAATGCGGTCCGGGGTGAGAAGCCCGCCCACATCCTTGAAACAGAGCCGGTAAGGATTTAGGGCGGCGGCGTCGCGGACCTTTTGCACGAAATACTCATCGGTGTGTCTTGGGGAGACCGAATAGATGACATTTACGATGGGTGTCATGCCAAGCTTGTTGAAGCGCTCTATCTGCCCGGCCATAGCGCCGTAGTCGTTCCAGTTGTTGCCGGTTCGGGTGTATGCGATTCCAAGATCTACTGCCATTTTAATGAGTAGCTCGCCAACCTCCTGAGGGACGTATCCGCTCATGGTTCTGCCGCCGATCGGCCCGTGCCAACGAAGCGGGGTGTTCTTCGCTGCCGCAGCACCGCCTTTGATCCAATCCCAGGGGTTTTCACCCAGATGGCGAACGAATTTTTTCATTCGGCTGCCAGTGGCGATGAACTCCATGCTCTCGAATCCGGCGGCGTCAAGATAGGGCATTGCCGTGAGCATGTGGCGTGTCCGCATGTTCATTGCCCACAGGCTGGCTTGTCCGTCTCTGATGGTTGTGTCAACAAATCTTATTTCGTTCACTACGCGTTGCCTTTCCCGGTACTGTCGATGTTGGCGTCATGGCCGCGAGCCTTCTCGATTTGTTTGGCTTCTTCAAAGACTTCGCCGGTGTGTTCGCCCAAAAATGGCGCTCTGGCTACTGTGGGCAGGGTGGATCCACCCCAATGGACGGGCGGTCGAATTCGCGGCATTGGTCCAAGACCCGGCTCCTCGACGGTGTCGACAATGCCCAGCAGCTTGAACTGTTCATCCGACAACGCCTCGCCGATCGAATTGACCGGCGCGCAGGGAACCTCGTACGCTCGAAGCGCCTCCAGCCACTTGTCGCGGCTTCCGCTCTTGAAAATCGGCTCCAGCTCGGCGCGCAGCAACTCGTAGTTCTTTTGCCTATCGGAGCGCTTCAAAAATCTTGGATCCTTTATTAGATCCGGACGTGACACCGCATTGCAAAGGCCTTCCCAGAACTTTGGCGGTGATGACATGTGTATGAGGAGAGCCCTTCCGTCATTAGTCACAAATACGTAGGCCTGGGAACCCCTTACCCTAGAGAAGGGGCCCTCTTCACAGTCTTCGACGACCTTTTTAGAGACAGCTGAGTGAAGGAAATGTACCAGCGCGCCGAACATGCTTATCTCAATGAGCTGGCCATGCTGAGTCCTGAAGCGATCAAACAGAGCGGCTAGAATGCTGAATCCCGCAGAGTGCCCGGTCACTGCGTCAGCAATTGCCGGTCCAAGCAGGCGCGGGTTCTCCGGGTCAAGCATCAAGCCTGCAAAGCCGGAATATCCCAGAGCTACTCCGTCGTATGCCGGAAGGCCCGCAAGGGGCCCCTCGCTTCCAAATCCGGTAATGCTGGTGTAGATGAGGCCGGGGTTCATCTTCTCAAGCGTTTCGTAGTCGATGCCAAGTCTCTTGGTCACACCGGGACGGAAGTTCTCGATTAGCACGTCAACCGTTCTGACAAGCTCGTAAAGCCGTTGCTTGTCAGCTTCGGATTTCAGATCAAGGACCACGCTTCGTTTGCCGCGGTTGAACGCGACAAAGGTGGCGCTAAGCCCATCCTCCCATTTGCGAAAAGGGTCACCTTCAGGCGGCTCGATTTTGATTACATCAGCACCCATCTCGGCCAGCAGGACACCGGTGACCGGACCCGAAATGTACTGCCCTAAGTCGAGAACCCGGATACCGCGGAGGGGCGGTAAAACCTGCATAAATAGCTCCTTTTCAACTCGGATTGGCCTTCAGGCGCTAAGACCTAGTAGCCGCCGGGCATTGTCGAGCATTATCTTTTGCTTGACTTCAGGCTTGAATGGCAGCTTTTCGAAATCGGCGAGCCAGCGGTCAAGGGGAAGGGACGGAGCATCGGTTCCAAAGAGCGCTTTATCGGGAATCATTGAGTTGACCTGCTGAACCACTTCTTCGGGGAAGTACTTTGGAGCCCAGCCCGAGAGGTCGATGTAGAAATTCGGCTTGTGCCGCGCTATGGCCAAACTCTCTGAGGTCCAAGGCCAGGAAGGGTGTGCGGAGATGAGCTTCAGGTCCGGGAAGTCGGCCGCCACATCGTCTAGATGCATTGGCTGGCAATACTTGAGCTTGACCCCTCCGCCCCCTCTTCTGCCCGATCCGGCGGCCGCGTATCCGCTGTGGAATAAGATGATCAGACCCTGCTCCTGGGCCTCTTCCCAGAGCGGATAGAACTTGGTGTCGTTGGGATAGAAGTGTTGGCGGGCCGGGTTCAGCTCGCCTATCCCTATCAGCCCAAGGTCTTTCATGCGCCGTATCTCGCGGCGAGCTTTCTCTCCCTGCCAAGGGTCGATCGCTCCCATTCCCATGAATACATCGGGATGCTTTTTCACCGCGTCCGCAATGAAGTCGTTCGGAACAGGGGTTATCCCGGTTATCGACTCGTCGTTGCCGTTCATCAGCACCGCCATCATCTTGTGCTCTCTGTACTGGTCGGCCTGAACCTCGATAGGAAGGTCTTTCAGCTCCCGCTTGAAATAGCGGGCCATGGCTTCCTGTTTTGCGACGGCCTCTTGGCCTTGCAGAGCCCTAGCACGCGCATCGTGGACGTGAATGTGAATGTCGATTCCGACTATATCCATAAATACCCCTCATATTTATCGAAAATCTGCAAATCCGCGAAGACAACGCCGCATTCCGCGAAGACAACGCCGCATCCCCAATATCGGCCGTACGCATCGTCAAAAGACCTCCGGTATTCTTTGGCTGAGGGACGCCGATCTCGTGCGGCTTAGCGCTTTGCCTGGATCTCGAAGCGATTTGCAAATCAACCACAGCAACCCATGACGATGATCAGAAAAAGCTACCAGCATTATATTTTACCATACTAACTTTAGCCTGGCTATCCTCTGAAAGCTAGAAGTCGAAGGTGAATCCGTCCATAACTCCATTGCGCCGAAGCTTGAATTGGATGCCGGAAAAGGTAGAAACATTTGGCTGTAGTAATCTTGTGGCAAAAGTCACGTGCACGGTGTTCCAGCCTTGGTACTCTTGAAGCTGGCACTGCTCATTTGGCTGCGGCAGGCGCATGTGATGTATCGATCCGGTGAGTGTTGCCGGGGCTCGAGGAATTCGAAATCGGGGCTGTCTCTAGCCATGGAGGCCTGGCAAATTTGACCCGCCCGGTATGCCGGCAGAGGCAGTTGAGCCGGAATCTTGCCATAACTGAGGTATCGAGGGAACGGTAGCCGATTCGATGATATTTGTCTTGAATAGGAGAAACGATGGCTGACAGGGTTTTTTTGCGGGGTATGACGTCTGCGACCTACACCTTGAAGGAGTTTCGGGAGCAACAGCTCAAGGCTCCGCGGGTGCGTGGCAAAGATGTCGTGGTCACCGACATGTCGGTTGGATACGGTGACATCGGCGGGGACACGCACAACTATTGGAGGGTCGCCCCCGGTGACGAACCATTTCTGACTCAGACGCTTCAGGTGCATTTTGTGGAGTTGCCGCCGAATTCTTCGAACAATGGTCATGGTCATCAAAATGAGGCCGCGTTTTATATTCTTGAGGGCAGAGGCTACGAGATCCATGACGACAAGCGATACGACTGGTCCAAGGGCGACCTCGTCTTTGTGCATACCGACTCTGTCCATCAGCACTTCAATCCCTACAATGAAACCGCCGTCGCGCTTGTGACCAAGGCCAAGAGCGCGTGGATGTACCTGGGTCTCGTCCAGCAAGGGAGCAAGAGCCAAATCGACGATCCCAGTCGCTTCGGAGAGCGGGTGGAATGGGGACAAATCTGGACCCCGAACGTGCTCGACAGGAAGAAAGTGGTGCATGCGGACGACGGCGCGTGGCAGGACAGCCCCATGGGAAGGGTGAAAGTCCTGTCTTCGCCGGAGAAGTCCGATCTCAGGGACTTCAGTGTGGACGTGTTTGAACTGGAGATTCCTAGCGGCGGCCGATCCGGCAGGCGCTGGCACATGGCTGACGAGATTCTTTATGTAATTTCCGGCGAGGGCTATTCCCTGCACTGGGAGGTTGGCGCCGACATAGCCGAGAAGTACTATGCGAGAATTGCCAACGAACCTACAAGGTACGATATAAAGGCCGGAGATACTTTGTACGTGCCCCAAAACACTGTGGCGCAGCATTTCTCGACAAGCGGCCAGCCGCTGCACATGCTTTCGGCTCAGAACCGCATTTTCAAGATGCTGGGATACAACAACGTCGTCTATCTGGATGACGCCTCATGATAAGTGACATTGATTAATATCTCCTGGAATTGGATTCTCCCGGTAGCTGCGTTCAGAGATTGAGTCGCCTTTGCCCGCCGGGCATCCGAATCCCACTTGGTGTTCGCCGTCCAAGATACCGCGCAATTCAGCCTGGCCGAGGAGCTGCAAATGATCACGTGCAGAGTGCGATTCTGGACGAGCAAGTCATGATTTGCCGGCGCTATGGCCTTGACGCAACTGCGAACAAAGATATGGCGGAGTCGTATACGGCCAAAGCGCCGCGGTTGGACCCTTTACCAGCTTGGCAGGCTCGCAACTTCGCAGAAAAGACGGAGAATGGCGAAGAAATACGCACGAAGCCAGAGTTGGGCGCGGCTGACGATTGGCTGCCACATTTTGGTGAGCCTTCCAATCCTGTAAATGCAGGGCGGCTGTACTAACCTTGCCTATTGAGAAGCAAAGGCCGCCGGCATCATTTTTCAATTTCGGCCCGGGACACAAAAGGAAGCTGCCTTGCCTGAAATGCGGTTAGAGATCGTGGTTTTCTAATGGCGTTCCAGCTGCTTCTTTTGGCCGTTGCGATCGCAGCTATTGCTTTCAGCGCCGACAGATTCGTTATGGGCGCTGCAAAATCAGCTGAGCTCTTGCGTGTCTCCCCCCTCGTGGTGGGCGTGGTTGTAATTGGCTTTGGGACGGGGCTCCCCGAACTCGTGACCGCGATCGTAGCGAGTTCCCATCACAATGCTTCATTGGGAATCAGCAGCGTAATGGGGTCGACTGTCGTCAACAGCACTTTGGTTCTCGGTACGCTGGGCGCCATCAGCGCACCGAAGATAGCCTCCTCCGTGCTCAAGCGCGAGGGCTTGTCCCAGTTGTTCGCGGTAGCGGCCTTTGGCTTGGTCGTGGTCTTCGCGCACAATACGGGCTTCTATTTGCTTCTGTTGGCGTTACTGGTCATTTTCATCGGCTCGACATTGATGGGTTCACGAAAAAGATCAAACAACATCGAACTCGAGGCCGAAGCGAAGAAGGTCGAGGAGGGGTACGGCTGGGGACTCGGAAAGTCATTGGCGGTTGCAATTATCGGACTACTGATAGTACTCGCCAGTGCAGAGCTGCTGGTCTCTTCTGCAAGCAAGCTGGCAGTGCATCTAGGCGTTTCAAAGGCTGTGGTTGGTGTGACCCTGGTGGCTCTTGGCACGTCGCTTCCGGAGTGGGTAACCGCAATCGCAGCCGCGCGGCGAGGTCACAGCGATCTGGTGATAGGCAACATATTTGGAGCCAACCTGTTCAACTCAACCGCTGTTGCAGGAATTGCCGGACTGATTGCACCTGGCAAGCTTGCTATCGCGCATCTCTCCTATGAAGTGGCATTCATGGTTGTGGTATCCACGGTTTCTATATTCTTTCTTTCATCGTCCAGACGGCTTTCCAAATTTGAAGGTTGGATTTTGATAGCCGTCTACATTCTTTGGATCGCATACGTCTCCCAGTCCTAGTCAAATCGGGCCGGTGCTTTACTGTCGGGCTTCTGGCAGTAAAGTATGGCGGCTTGCTTGCAACTTTGTGGTACAGATGTTCGGAGCAGCCAAAGGAGATGGCTGTCGGGATCGACAAAGGGTTTGGCACGTCTGGCGGTGCCATGGGAAACCGGAGTGTGATCGCTTTCGTCGGCCCTTTCTGGAGTTATATCGGCTATTCGCGTCCAAGTGGGGAGTGCTGTAGTTGGAGAATCAACGAAAGGGTCAGGGACTCTGCCATAATTGAGGTTGTTCTACGACTTCACTAAGGAGAGCCCCTAACTATGAACAGTCCTACTTCGTTGGCTTAAGCACTGCTCGGACTTGACGGGTTCCAAATACTTGGGTTCCATGAGACTTCAGAAGAGTTGATAACAAATATCGAGACAAGAAGTACTGTCGTAGGCTGTCCAACATGTGGCGTTCGGGCGCAAGCCCGCTCCTCGCAGCTTCATGCAAAGGCCGTCATCCTCGAACCCGCCGATCCGCGTGAAGGTTTCGGAGCCCACCGCCAGGCAGAATCCTGCGATTCGGGCACAGTCGTTGGTCTGCCCTGCGTGGCCCTTTGACAAGCCAAAGCAAATTCGCCGATGGCAGTTCCATTCTCACTGGGGTAAGGGCTGCAATGAATAGTCTGATGTCCAGAGACACTGTTCGAGCGCGGGCCAACAGCACCACTTCGGAGTCAGCCAGGGGCGCGACAAGCTCCTCGAGCCATCCGTTGAAAACCGGGGTATCGTTGTTTAAAAACACCAAGGCTGCGCTGCGCGCAGCGGCTGCGTCTTGATTACAGACCGCCGCGAAGCCTTGTTTGGTTGGGTTTGAAATGACTTCGACCCGCGAATAATTTCGGAGTTCCGAGCTTGTGTCATCGGCAGAGCCGTTGTCGACCACTACCACCTGGTCATCGGGCGAGAGCGTCGGTTGGAGCGAGTCGAGGCAGTCGCAGGTGTGGCCCCACGCATTCCAGGCCGGAATTATGACTGTTGCAGAAGGGCGTTGGCATTGGGCGCTCGCAAATTTTATTACGGTTCCAATCGGGACCGAATTGACCCCTAAACATGAGGAGTGGTCGTGCTGGTTTGGGAGATGACCGATGCCGGGTCTGCAGCCGAGGAAACCAGATTAGCTAAGGCAGTCAGGTGAGAAGTCGATGGAGCTGTGCACTAGGCGGCCAAGACTCGATCCGAATTTTTACAAGGTAATAATAACGGTAGTGCAGGCCGTATTTTTTGTGATCAGCTATGCTTTTAAACGTTGAGCGGCTTGGAAGATGTAGGGTTTTCTGGGGTAGATAACTGGGAATTTGGTTTTTTTCATTAGGTGCTTAGGGCTTTTTTTCGCAGACTCAGGGTTATCATGACATACTCGCTGGAAGAGTTCGACTCTTTGCTGAGTCGGACTAAACCCGTAAATGCTTCTTTGCCTGTCGCCACTCTCAGACAGTGGAGGACGGAACTGGTACATGCCTCAGTTTTTGTCTCCTTCGCAATTGGTGTGCTGTCCATCGATGTAGAAGTTCTCCGGGAAAGCTTGGAAGCGATTGAATCTTCGGAAAATGATGTCCTGAAGGCGGTTGTAGATGATCTCCCCTCCATTTTGGCCTCCGGCTGGGTGGGTGGCGGATGGTCGCTTGCTCCAGACGCTTCGGTCTCCGTAGGCGCCGCGAACGAGCTATCGCTGGATCATGCCGAAGGGTTGCTGGAACTGCATTCGGAGATGGTATCCAGCGATCTGGGCGATCCTGTCACGGTTGGCGCCCTTATGGAGCGCATTGCGGAGCAGCGTCAGGCGCTCATCAGCCGCAGAGAGCAGCTCGAAGCAAGGATAAAGCAGATCCAGCAAGCAATACTCCAGCAATACGCCGCAGGCACCGCTACCGTCGACGACTGGTTGACCTAACCCGTCCTGCTGTCAGATCCGGATTTTTGGCGGCGGTAAGATCGCCAAAGCAGTGCTGCAATTTCGAATGCAAAAGCCCAGTCCTTATAGAACTGCTACCTGCAGCCCCTTGCGCAAGGCTTGGCGAGGCCGGATCTGGCGCCGATTTTGCAGTGCCGATTACCAGCTTAAAGAAGTCGTGAAATGGTTAGCAGATGCTCATCATTGTTAGGAAGTATAAAGAGTCTTGCAATTTGGCGGCTTTCTCCCCCAATATTATGTGATAGCATAACCACCAAATCGCTACTTTGCTTCTATGGCGGGAGCAGCTTCTTTGGCGGGAGCAAGCGGCAGCAAAAAGGGTCGGATCGTGTCTACACAAAGTGAAGTGGCCTCTGCGCAGCACGTTAAAGCAGGTCAGGCTGAAGAACTGTGGCTTCGTTATTTTCAAACGCGCGCGGTTGAGGACAGAAACCGGTTGGTGCTGTTCTACTCTCCCCTGGTCAGACTTGTAGCCAACCGTGTGGCAAGAGGGGTGCGCCCGTTCCAGTCGGTGGAAGAGATCTGCTCAAGCGGACAGCTCGGACTGATTAATGCCGTTGAGCGGTACGACCCTAAGGAAGGGTTCCAATTCGCCACCTACGCCACCATCAGGATTCAGGGCGCGATTATCGATGAGCTAAGGCGCGATGACATCCTTCCCAAGCGCATGCGGGCAAGGGTGCGCACTTATCAGGTGGCTCGTGAATCGCTGGAGGCCGACCTGCATCGCACTCCTACTCTTCGTGAAGTCGCGGAGCATCTCGAGCTAACCCTGGCTGAGGTCCTGGAAATCGACGACATGGCAGTCCTTTCGAGCTATCTTGTCCCGCTGTCGATGATCGGCAATGATAGAAGCAGCATCGCTGTTGGCAATTCGGCCGAGCCGAGCGATGCAGCAGAAATGGCTGCAACCAGGGAAATAGTGAAAGCCGCCTTACTTCGCATTACTGAGCGCCAGCGCCAGGTCCTGGTTCTGCACTTTCTGGAAGGATTTCACAAGAGCGAGATCGCCGATGTTCTTGGGATCGACCGATCGAGGGTTATACAACTGATCCAGCAGGGTCTGCGCAATCTTCGAGTTCAGCTCGAAGATAAGGCCGGCTTCGGATCGGAAATCGAATAGCTTTTCGGATCAGCGGCGATCGGAGGTAGCGCGGTTCGGTTCGTGCTGCAAGCCGCCAGGCCGCGCCGGGTCTGCCGGCGGTATGTACGCGGGAAGAGAGACCCGCGGCCGATGCAAATGGAAGTTTGTCAATGAAACTGAGATAGCTGTTATTTGTCTAGCAACTACTAGATAAACTTGCCTAGATCTTGAGGAAGCCGCGGAGAGGCCGCATGTCGCATGCCGAACTGCCCGAGCGTGTTTGCCGAGCGATGGAGGGTGGAAAGGTTGTTATTGATAACGGCAGGTTTCGCTGGAACAAGTCCTGCCCAGGCTGCACGAGCGCGGCTTACCAAAAGATTAAGTTCGCGTTGGATGGGCAGGGGTTTTCTTGAAGTTTGATTCAGCGTGAAGCCAAAAACTCCTACAAGACGGCTGAGCGTCAATTGCTCAGACTCTGCCCTATTACAGCAAGCTCGCCAAGTCGACATCTAAGTCGATAAGTCGACCGGCGTCAACGGGCCTGTCTGCCCTTATCAGCGCTTCGATAGTGTCGCCCTGATCCCATATGTTGGCATTCATCGCAGCGGCCACCTTGCCGTGGTGCATCCAGAAAGCAATAAATTCACGTCGGGCGATGTCGCCCCGCAGCACGACCTCGTCGAAGGATTGGGCCCAGCCGCGGTATTCCATCCCGAGTTCGTACTGGTCGGAATAGAAAAAAGGAACATGGTCGTAGGCAACATTTTGCCCGAGCATATTCATTGCCGCCACCGGACCTTGGTTTAGAGCCGCCGACCAGTGCTCGAGGTGGATTCCTTTGCCGTAGGCCGGGTAAAAGACGTTGGCGACGTCGCCTGCAGCGAATATGCCGGGGATGCTAGAGACAAGATGCTCGTCGGTCACTATTCCGTTGTCCAGCGCGAGTCCCGCAACCTGGGCCAGTTCTGTCCGTGGCGCCACCCCGACGCCCACCACGACTACCCCGGCGGCAATGGCTGTTCCATCGCTAAGAATGACTTCCTCAGCTTTGCCGGCGCCCCGAATCGATTCGATGCCGACTCCGAAGTGCAGCTTCACTCCGTGCTCGGCATGGAGATCTCGAAAAATTTTGCCCACTTCTTCCCCTAGGACCCGTTTCAAAGGTACCGACTCAAGTTCGACAAGCGTGACGTCGGCGCCGAGTTGGCGGGCGGATGCCGCAACTTCGGCACCTATCCATCCCGCTCCTATCACGACGACTGGTTTCGCCGCATTGATTGCCTGACGAAGTGCGTCGGCGTCGGCGACATTGCGCAAGTAATGGATGCCGCCAAGCTCGGAACCTGGAATTGACAGACGCCTTGGCGATGCCCCGGTCGCAATCAAAAGCCGGTCGTAGCGGAGACGTTCTCCGCCCGAGAGTTCAATCTCCGACGCCTCGGGGTCGATGACAGTGACTCTCGTCGAGGTGCGCAACTCTATGTTGTTCGACGAATAGAAGTCGGCCTGGTGAACGGCGACGGAGTCGAAGTCGTCCTCGCCTCGCAGGTATCCCTTGGAAAGCGGAGGGCGCTCGTAAGGACGGACTGGCTCCTCGCCAATGAGAACAACCCGCCCGTCGAAACCCTCACTGCGAAGCGTCTCCGCCGCTTTTGATCCGGCGAGGCTTGCGCCAATTATTACGAAGTTCTGCGGGGATGGCATTTGTAGGCTCCTCTCGCTTGCTTCGTCCCAATCGCCGCGACTTGAAGGGACTAGGGCTTCAAAGCCACCTCAGGCAGAGGGTTAGCTGGTCAGGAATTAGCAATAATTCGGATCTAAATGTCGCTCAGCTTTTTCATTGCGGTGATATTCCTTGCCTGCTGGCGAGGATTCAGCTTGGTTCGCTTTGGCCATTCTGACAGTTTCAGCTGCGTCTCCAATTCTGTCTCGTGG
This sequence comes from Actinomycetota bacterium, assembly GCA_027322285.1. Taxonomy (GTDB): domain Bacteria; phylum Actinomycetota; class Acidimicrobiia; order Acidimicrobiales; family Acidimicrobiaceae; genus SCQM01. The sequence goes on along the minus strand of DAHVRV010000003.1, from coordinate 102,990 downwards.
GGAGTGAGTTGTCAATAGGATGTGGGCTTCACTGGGAGTGACCCAGCGTCGGTTTCTCGAATGGCGCCAAACCATTTCATCGTTGTGAGGCGCGAAAAAACCTTCAAAGACGGCTTGGGTCAGCCACAGTGCCAAAAACGGCGCTGGCAGGGAACTTTGCAAATTGCGGTGTCAAAATGCGGCAGTTGTCTAATCAAATTTGTTTCTCGAAGGTCTCGCAAGCAAGGGGTATCTTTGGGGAGGCGCCGTTTCAAATTTTGAAAGTTGGCTGGCAATTCGCTTTTCTGTTAACGACTACATGCAAGCTGGCCCATTCTGAAGACAGAGCGATACGAGGCGGTGATACGCGGCGAGGACGTCCGGGACCGGTAAGTTCAGTGCGGCGTTGTCTTATAAGTGTGCTTGTTTGAGGTTGCAAGCAGGCTGATTCTTGGGAGGGATGTCCCCAGGCCGATACCTGGTGGTGGTTGGGGGAGCTCATCTAAATCGCGTAGCGCGCCAGATCTGTTAATTTCCGCTGTCTGCGGCTGCGCTGAAGCCAAATTCCGTCAGCTGGTGATAAATTTGCTTATCTAGGTGGCTTTATGGCGGATTTACCCGACAGGCAGCACAAATGGGCCTCTTCTGTGTCCGGTCTGTGATGGGCCGGTGAAAGATCTCTCTGCGCTGGCGTCCCATCTGGTTCAGGAGGCTGAGGCCAGCGACAGTGGACACGTGATGTGGCTAAATCGCAATCTGACCAAGATCCGCAAATCTACTGAGGAAATCGAACAGCTCCTGATTGAACTTTTAGCCGAGGGAAGGCATTCGGGCGAGGTGGTGAAACGATGAGCCAATCAATGGAGTCCCGGGTTGAAGAGCAGGTGATCGAGGGATGGTTTCGTAATCCCCCGCTTCTGATAAACGCGATGGCGACCAAGCCGACAATCGGAGTCACAAGAGCCTTTGTCCTTCAGTGGACTAAATTCTCACGGCTGTTCCCGCGCTGGGTAGGGTCGATCATGTCGAATTGTCCTGAATTCCCGGTACTTGCCTATGAAGTGGAAAACCTGATGTCCGAGGTGGTCCGCGACCCCGCAAGCGACGGCAACCACTACCAGCTATTGACTCGCCTCGGAGTAAGCGTCGGACTCACCTCTAGCGAGATCGAGGAATATCCCGTGCTTGCTCAGACATCTGAGTTATTTGAATGGCTGTGGGAAAAGGCGCGTAGTCCCGATTGGCTCATCGGCTTCACGGCCATAAATGGGCTGGAGATACTGGGAGACCGGAACCTCCCTTTGAAATACGGGCTACAGTCCAGTACCGGTTTGGCTCCTGAACCATACGCTGACGCGCTCGGCCTTGAGGAGGAGAATCTTGAGTTCTTCAGGGTTAGCGAGCAAGCCGATGCTGGCCATGGGCACGAAACTGTTGAGATCATTGCGCGCTATACCCCGAGCGGGCGCGAAGAGGAGATCCTGGACTTGCTTGGCGAGGCTATGGACCAATTGAGGCGAATGATGAATTCGCTGTGGGAGTTGGCGACCGAGATAGATGCTGGATTAAACGATGAAGTGAGGACTGATGGCTAAGGGCGAACCTTGTGATCTGTGCGGATCCACCTGGGGAGATGTTGGGCAAGAGATTGGTGGCCGCGAGTATAATTTTTGCTGAGAGCTTTGAGCAGACGCGTTCGCCAATTTGGTTGTCGCTATCCAGGCACAGCTGGGAGAAGGCGTTGTCGTCCGGTCGGATGACGTAGATGGGAACGAAGTAAAAGGTAAGGCATGGCTTTTTGCCAGCAGCGAATTGAAGTACAGTTTTGCCGCCGTTTTCAATGACGACGGCACTCTTGCTGGTTGCACCATTGGGGATGCGGGCGTCTAAAGAAGTTATTGCCGCGATTGATTAAGTTGGTGGCGACTGCGACGAGGGGGAGGAGATCAGCTGAAAGGGACAGGGCCGGCAAAATCAATTTCAGTTTTTCTGATCGCTGCCTTGGCGGTTTCGTCTTGTGGCAGGCCGCCCCAAAATTCTGCCAGCACCACGTCAACCACTGGTGCAACTGCGGCCAGTTCTCCAAGCGGGCAGTCGTCTTTTCACCCGCTCTCATTTACGGCGGTTTCTGCCGACGAGTACTGGTTGTTAGGTCTTGGGAAATGCCAAGATTCATGGTGCACTTCGATCGTTCATACGACCGACGGAGGAAAGCACTTCTCTAAGGTCTCGGCGCCGTCATCTCCGGTAGGTCCCGCCCAGGGTCCTGGCTCCTCTACGAGCTATATCGATACGCTGCGATTTGTAACGCCGTTGGATGGATTCGCATTCGGTATCCGCTCCAGCGCTCCATTTTGGGCTACAACCGACGGGGGAGCGTCATGGAGGAAAATCGATTTGGGGCGAATCCTTGCATTTGCCTCGAGCGGCGGATATGCATACGCGGTCACGGCATCGTGCGATCAAAACGGCAGATGCAGCCATGCCGCACTTCGCCGCTCGCCTGTGGGATCTTCCTCATGGTCGACACTCTCAATCCCTGAGTCTCAGATCGGGCCGGTCGCAACGATAGCGGCTCACGGGTCCTCTTTGTGGGTATCCCTAGGGACCGTGGCCAACCAGAATAAGCAGGAATTGCTCACCTCCACCGACTACGGGAACCACTTTGATTCTCTGGCCAGTCCCTGTTTCAGCGACCTGGGAGGCAAGCTTGAAGCCAGCTCCAGCGCCGTAGTCTGGGCTGTATGTCCAACGGGAATGCAGGCGACGGCCATGCGGTCGTCCGACGGGGGACGGACCTGGACTTCAATCAATAAGGAGCCTCTTAACAATTCGGCCAAGGTAGCTCCTGCGGATGACTCGACCGCGATCCTTGATCCCGGAGTTGCTGGAGCATTGCTGCGCACCACCAACGGTGGACAAACATTTTCCCAAATCAATATAGGTAATCCCGGGCGGTCGGGGTTAGCCTGGATCGGTTTTACAACCCCGGCGGTGGGTTCCGCGTTGGTCATGCTTGCGACGGGCGCTCCAGGCCTGACGGTGCCCACGGAACAGCTTTGGCGAACCTTAAATGGCGGGATCACATGGAGGGGGCCGGTTTCGTTTTCCGGCTAAATTCCAGGTCGAATCTATGCTTATTCCGGATGGATGCCAAGCTGATCAACCGGTCAATAGCCGGGGTGGCCTTGGGGGGTTTGCCCGGAATGCCGGGCATGAAAGCAGTGGCGGTCATAGAATGCCGGTGCTGATATTGTCGCTTTGGAGCACACAGTTCCGTGAAGCTGTCGGAAGGAGGCATTGAATGCGTGCCTGGATAGTGAGTCAGCCTGGCCCGATAGATGAGCATCCCCTTGAATTAATTGAAAGAGACGATCCACGGCCCGGACCTGGCCAGATACTCGTAAAAGTACACGCCTGTGGGGTATGCCGGACTGACCTTCACCTGGCAGAAGGGGACCTAGTTCCTAGGCGCTCAGGAGTTATTCCAGGTCACGAGATAGTTGGCTTAGTTGAGGCGGCGGGTGAGAATGTCACAAGGTTCAAAATCGGTGATCGAATCGGGATCGCTTGGTTGGGGAAGACCTGCGGCCATTGCAGGTATTGCACGAGCGGTTCGGAGAACCTATGCGCTTCTTCGCGCTACACGGGTTGGGATGAAGACGGCGGCTTTGGCGAATATGCGGTAGCCGATCAAGACTATGCCTATTCCCTACCCGAGGAGCTATCAGACGAACAGGCTGCTCCGCTGTTGTGTTCGGGGATAATCGGCTTTCGATCACTTATGCGCGCAGAGCTGCCAAAAGGCGGGCGGCTCGGAATCTACGGTTTCGGCGCTTCAGCTCATCTCGCAATGCAGGTAGCGCTTTTTCAAGGTGCGCGGGTTCACGTTATAACGCGGTCCGCCGAGGCGCGCGATGCAGCCATGCAGATGGGAGCCGCTTCAGCAGGAGAGTTGGTTCCACCGGAACCACTTGACGCGGCCATCCTCTTCGCGCCGGTGGGAACATTGGTGCCTCCCATTATGGAGGCTCTTGATCGCGGGGGCACACTCGCCATAGCCGGGATCCATCTCAGTGATATTCCGTCCCTCGATTATGATAAGCATGTTTTTCAGGAAAAGACGCTGCGGAGCGTCACGGCCAATACCAGAGCTGACGGTGAAGCCTTCTTGGAGTTGGCTGCTCAAATGCCAATCAAGGTGACTACCGTTCCGTATGGCTTTGAGCAAGCGGACCTGGCACTTGCCGATCTCGCCCACGATCGCTTTACGGGTGCGGCGGTGCTAACGATGGGCGGCTAAACGCATAATTTGGCAATCGGCTAAGTCTGCGCCTCAAAGTTTGCCGGCAAAGATTCGCGGCTTTAACCGGGGATGCAAAGAGCGGCAATGGGGATCGTGTGCTCGCGGTTGCGGTGACAATTGGCTGGTTGCCGCGTTGCCTGTAACGGCAGTTCTTCTTTAATCAGGTTTGGCTCCGTTAGGTTGGACATGGGAGGCCAAAAGTTTCTTCCACGCCACCAATGACGTTATACCGCGCACAATCAGCCACGATCCAAAGATTATCCAGACATCAGCGACGCTAAGGGAAGATCCTAGGACAATGAACAGGAGCAGAGCGAACAAAGCAGCTGTCGCGAACGATATCAGCATTATTGTGCGCAGCAGATGGAAGCGCTGAAATCCGCCCACGAGGCCGTCGATGACGAAGCTGAGGGCTGTAATAGGCATCGCCGCACCTGCGAAGGCTACCGAGGTACGGGCAGGTCCAGATATGGAAGGAATATTGGTGAACAGTCCCGCTAATGGTCCTCGGGCCAAGATAACAACGAGTGCTAAGCCAATCCCTCCGATCCAGCCGATGTGTACCATGCGGGAAGTCCAATGCTTCATCCGACGCAACTGGCCAGTGGCCAGCCATTCTCCGACGAGAATCTGGGCCGGCACCGCAATCGCATCGAAGGAAAGGCCAAAAACGAGCCAAACCTGTTGCCCAACCTGAAAGGAGTCCAAAACCTCGGGCGTGCCTTGGGATGCGACAACTACCGATCCTGAGAGAGCGCCAACAAGGGCGAATGTCCGAACCGCAAGCGCTGCTCCAGCGGAGAAGAATTCACGAAAGAAAGCGAGAACTTTGCCTGCCAAGCCAGCGAATGCCCCCGGATAGCGCAGAGTCCAGACGATGACAGTTGCGCCGACTATTTCAGCGATGTCTGTGCCTAATGCGGACCCGGCCACAGAAAGATGCGCGCCGAAGACGAGCACTGCTTCAAGCGCTATGTTTACACCGACATTCAACGCCGTCACGGTGAGGACTTTGCTCGTCCGGCCGATACCGGTGAGGAACATGTTTCCAGCCTGAAAGATTAACAGAGCCGGTATGCCGATGGAGGCAAGCTGGAGATACTCCGTCGTAGATCTTGCAACCGATGGAGAATGGGTTAGCACAGGCGCCACAAAGGGGGCTGCAGCAGCAAAGAGAATTCCTAACGCTACGCCGAAGACACCCATTGCGGCAGCTGAGGATATCCCAAGGTTGTTTCGAGAATGCAGATCTCCGGCACCTTGGTAAAAAGCCGCACGGGAGGTTATTGCAAATCCCACCGAGGTAAATGGGAGCACCCAGAAGTTCAAGAAACCCATCGCTAGTGCCAGGGCAGCCAAAGGAATTTTGCCGACGTGGCCCATTATTGCCGAGTCCGTAGCTGCATAGATCGGAGACAAGAGGACGCTTCCCAAAGAGGGGAGGCCAAGGCTGATGATCCGCCTCCAGGTAGGATCCGAAAAATACTCATATAGCAATTCGTGCAATGCGCGATGCGGTGTTCCTTTGTCTGCCATTTACGTTCCGTCGAGACCACTGAGCTGGCAGATTATTGTGCAAGGCCAGCTGAGACAGGCGGAAAGGAAAATATCAGGAAAACCTGAGGCGAATAGCCATTTTTGCTTGACAATACACAGGCATGTATCGATTCGCTCTTCGAATCGACGGCTTGCCAGGTTTTTTGCATTGATCTTGTGCATGTTGAGTGGGTTCAGCTCGGTCAGTTGACGGGTCTTCTTGCACCAGAGTGGTATTTGCGGATTACATATTCAATTTAAGGGCAGGTGGAGAAAAGATCGGCCAAGAGGACTGGTAGCGCCCTTGATCTAGCGAGCATTTGGAATTGGACTGAATTGTCATCCAACTTAGGGTCGTTTATTTGCCAGCTGCACAGTACTGCAGGACGGCAGCCGTCCGCGCCGGAGAGGGATAACAGATGATGAGAATTTCGGCATTCAAAACTCTAAGTTTGCGAAAAAGGCGAGTGTCGATCTTGCCGTTCCACGGCATGCAGAGCTTGACGTACCACCTTTCGGTGTCCTACGATTATTCGGACACCAAAAGGTGCCGGTTTGGAAGCATGAGGCACAGAGATGGCACTGAGTAATGGGTCTCCAACGCGAGATGTTTACAAAGCAATTGCCGATCCAACTCGAAGGAAACTCATCCAGCTGTTGTCAGATTCTGAAGAATATCCTTTTCATGTATTGACGTCTCAGTTTCGGATGGGGCGAACCGCCGTTTCCAAGCATTTAGCAATCTTGAAAGATGCTGATCTCGTAAGCGATCGAAGAGTTGGAAGAGAGACAAGATACAGGCTGAACCCTGGTCCGTTGAAACAGGTTCAGGACTGGTTATCTCATTATGAAAAGTTCTGGAAGCAACGAATCGTGATATTGGATCACCTATTGCAGGAGGAGGCAAGCATGGGTAAGAATATTTCGCTGGAATTTGAGTTGAAGAGCTCAATCGAGCGCGTCTGGGTTGCGCTGACCGAATCGAAGACTCTGGCGAGGTGGGTATATAAGAATGACTTCAAACCGGTAGTGGGACATAAATTTCAGTTTCGGGCGGAGCCATCTCAGTGGTGGGACGGGATTATCAACGGTGAGGTCCTCGAAGTAGCTGAGCCTGACCGCTTGTCATACACCTGGGAAAGCGGAGGCGAAAACACAGTTGTCGTCTGGACTTTGCGCCAGGCCGATGACGGAATCACGTTTCTCCATCTCGAACACACAGGATTTGAAGCAGATCAGTCATTTAGCGGTGCATCCTATGGATGGCCAAGAATGGTTGGCGAACTCGGAAACTTGCTGTCAGAAGGGCAATGATCGGTTAGCTCCGGTTTCAGGTTCTAGATCGAATTTGGCTTCGCCTTATGGTTTATTCCCGGAACGCGTGGCTGATTGAATTTGTGATCGGTGATTACCGAGGTTGCTAAATATCATTTGGACCAGGAATATTTGGCGGAGCTCGATACGGGTTGACGTCTGGCGAACGAACTCGCTGTTTCGATGGTGATGTTGTTGATTTTCCTATCCTCAAAATTATTGCCGAATGCACAGCATGGCCAAGCGGAAGGCGGCAGCCCCATTTTGTGGAGGAAATGACATAGGGTGGCAGCTGACGAGGTTATCAAGTACCGACCTGGCGAATTTGGAGAGAAAGCTATTGACGGCGTTACGAATGAAGGTCGAAATCGAATCCTTGTCAGCCCCAGGGAAAACTTGCTTGTCCAACGTGAGCCAGACCAGCTGGGCCCTGGCGAAATCTGAGATTTCCTTGGCTGCCTAACATCTCAAATGACAAACTGCTGCTGCAGTATGCGGTATGTAGTGAATCGGAAATTCGCGCCTTACAAAATGCGAAGTAGTCAGCCTTCGCTCCTTAGGCGGCGTCTTAGGCAGTTATTCGTATCGCTGTCGTTGCTGTTTTATTGTTCAAGGCGGGATACGTAGCTGTGATCCTTTCGCCTGCTGACGCCACGCCAGGTATTTTGGTTCCACAACTAGCATCGCGCCAGAGGAGTACTTGAGCCAGCCAACGAGACCGCCGAATGTCTGGCGTATTTATGGCGTGACGTACCTGTGTCGGAACTCCAGCAGTGAAAACGGGGCCACCGGGTCAGGTTGTTGATGACCGCTGCGGAGTAGGTTGCAGATCAAGTAGCCTTTCGGTAGGCCCTGACTGCTAGAGGTACGAAAACTGCGATTATGCCAGCAAGCCAGACTCCGCTTTGCCATGCATGAAGAGTGAGCGGCCCGCCGAGAGCCAAGGAGCGCATCTCGTCTATCACGATCGTTACGGGCTGGTTATTTGCAAAGGCTTGGAGCCAGCCTGGCATCGACTGGACTGGTACGAAGGCTGCGCTGACAAATGTGAGTGGGAAAAGCCAGACCAGGCCGAACGAGCCGACAGACTCCTCGTCCTTGATGGCAAGTCCTACAAATGCGCTCACGGTGCAGATTGTAACTCCGAACACCACGCCCAGGATAAGCATCAGAATTCCTGGGAGAAATCCATTGCTAAACCGAAAGCCCACTAAATATCCAACGCCAAGGATCACCAAAACGGTCACCGCCAGGCGAATAGCATCACCCACGAGACGGCCAAGCAGAACTGCTGAGCGTGCCATGGGCATCGCGCGAAAGCGATCAATTACACCTTTTTGGAGTTGTCTAGCCAGAGCGATCGCCGTGCCAAATGATGCGAATGCGGCTGACTGGGCGATGATCCCAGGCATGAGGAAGCTGACATAGCCGCCCGGCACATTCACCGAAATCGCACCACCGAAGACGTAGCGGAACAGCAGCACGAACATGACGGGTTGAATAATTGTGAAAAAGATGAATGCCGGATTTCTAACCCAAACTCGGAGATCCCTGAGCGTCAAGGTTATGGTGTCGGATAGCCCGAGCTTGAATCGCCTAGATCGTGAAGGGTTCGGTAGATCCAGTGCCACGAGAGTCTGGGGATTGGTAACTGTCATACGATCTCCTATCAGCGTCGCTTGCCGGCTCTGCGACGGCTACCAAGGGAGCTTGCTTCTGGCTCTTCCGCGCCATGCCCGGTCAAGGACAAAAACACATCATCGAGAGATGGCCTGCGAACCCCTAATCCTTCGGTCTGGATTCCCAATGCATCGAGTCGCCTAACTGTCTCGACTAGGGCCTGCGAACCGTTTTTCCCAACACGGAGGCTAACCTGTCCGCTTTCGCCGTCTGCGGCAAGATCGGATTCGGATAGCGACCTGACCGCTTCAGCGGCTTCACCGATGCGGGATTTCTCCACCACCTCGAACTGGACCACATCACCTCCGACTCTGTTCTTCAACTCCAGGGCAGTGCCAGCAGCGATTACCTTGCCACGGTCAATGACGACTATCTCGTCTGCGAGTTCGTCGGCTTCCTCCAAATACTGGGTGGTGAGTAGAAGCGTGGTTCCGATAGAAACCAGTTCCCTAATAACTTCCCACATTCCAAGACGGCTTCTGGGATCAAGTCCTGTAGTGGGCTCATCGAGAAAAAGGACTTTAGGAAGAGACACCAGGCTGAGAGCAAGGTCTAGTCTGCGCTGCATGCCACCTGAATAGCCCTTGGTGGGACGATCGGCGGCATCTAGAAGATCGAACTGCTCTAGCAGCTCATTAGTCCGCCGACGCCGAGTGTCTGGGTCTAGATGGTAGAGCCGACCCATGATTTCGAGGTTCTCCCTGCCGGTCAGTTCCTCTTGAATGGCGGCAGACTGGCCAGCCAGACCGATTATGTCCCGAACCGCTGCAGGAGAGCGTAGAACGTCCCGGCCTTCTACTAGTGCCCTTCCTCTGTCCGGCTTTATGAGTGTGGTGAGTATCTTTACCGCTGTCGTTTTGCCAGCACCGTTGGGACCAAGTAGTCCAAGAACCTTTCCACGCTCCACTACCAGATCGATTCCGGAAAGAGCCTGGACCTTGCCGAATGACTTGTGAACATCTTCGACAAAAATGGCTGGTCCATCCCAACCGACTTCATCACTAAACGAACTCATTACATCCCCCATGGACCTTTGCACGGAACGTGCACGTATTTGCATGCAATCGTCGGAACTGCCAATTCAGTGAGGCCCTTCGCTCCTCATGCACGGAATAACTGACTTTGCTCACGCAATGTTCCCAATGTATGTGGCGAACAGAATTAACTTGACTATTGGTATGCAACTAATCACATCCTGGGATTAAGGCTACTTGACAGGATGCTATATGTCAAGGCATACTTGACAGATGACCGATCAGAAAGACGAGAGGGCCAGAAGCATTCCGCCCTTGATGCTTGCCACCTGGGAGAGTGCAACTTCAGACCCTGATCCGCTAGCGGCGCTCGGCGCTACTCGAGCATTGATGGCCCTTCTGTCCACGTGGGAGGCCAAACTTGCAGTTGAGGCAGTTGCATCGGGAGCGACGTGGGAAGCGATTGGAACTTCGCTGGGTGTAAGCCGCCAAGCTGCCTGGGAACACTTGCACGATCATGTCGAGGAGTTCAGGGATCATATTAAGAGTGAAGCTCGTGCCTTGCGAGACCGGCATAGGCAAGAGATGCAAGAGTTTCGCGAAGAAGTTAGGCGAAAGGCTAAGGACTACCACAAATTTCGATAGACATGGTGATGGACCCAGGCTCATGCTTTAGGCAGATTGACGCTCATGACCGCGGGCTGGGATCGCTAGCTCGAACGGCATTCCACTGGAGAGCCAAAAGTGCCTTTTTCGTCGATGATGCTCTCTTGGATAGCTCGATTTTCAAGCGTTTATAGCGCTTTGGTGATGAAATCTTCCCGACGAATTTTTCCGCGATCTCTACGATGATCTCGGACCGGCATAAATTCATTCTCACATCTTGGTTGGCATAATAGTGTTCGAGCATCTACCTGGGCTATCTGATAGAGAAGCAGTCGGTGCCTTTGTTTTCGATAAGCGCTGCAAGTGGGCCTATTATGGTTTTGGGCATGAGTATTTGGGATTCACCAATGCCACATTGGCCGCTTTTCGCGCCCGCCTAGCTGGTTCGGATTTCCTCGCACGTAACTGCTAAAACCGAATTAGACAAGGGCTTAACCAGAGGCTCTACAAAATTTGAGTCAGCATGGACGAAAAATATCCACGACTTAAGAGGAGGCAGCTTGACAAACACTAACGTGAATAATTCCCCGCTCTTCGGCCAAGTTAAGTCAGGGAGAAGCACCGCTATGAAACTCAGTGACCCGGACATTCGTGAAGTCGTCGAGAAGGCCACGCTCTCCTTTGCGGCTATGGTGTGTGCCGACGGCTCGCCGAACCTGTCACCGAAGGGATCGATGCGGGTCTATGACGAGAGTCATCTCGCCTTTATGGACATTGCATCCCCGGACACGATGGCGAACCTGCGCCGCGACCCTCCCCGTTGGGCACCCGGTCTATGAGTGGCTCAACGACTGGCTATTGGAGATCAACGGTCCGGGCTACCCAGCAAACGAGGCCGTGCTCGTCACCGTCCATCGAGTCCTGCCGATCCTATCTCCCGCCTGCACCTGGGGCGGTGCAACCGAAAAAGCCCTCGCCTCGTCCTGGACCGCGCGCTATCTCCAGGGAATGGGGTTGCCAGTGGATGGATTGCCTGCGCCGGCGAAGCAGAAAGGGTGATCTGTGAGTATCCCAAAAGCCATGCGAGCTGCGTTTATTCAGTCAGCAGGAGGACCTGAAAAAATTCAGATTGATTTCTTGCCGGTTCCACAACCAGGTCCCACGGACGTGCTTGTGCAAATGGAAGCTAGCGCGGTCAACCACGTCGATTTGTTTGTGCGCTCCGGCGCATACCGAACTCACACCCCATTCCCGTTCGTGATCGGACGAGACTTGGTAGGCACAGTCGTCGCAACCGGGCCTGGGGCGAACGAGTACAAGGTTGGAGAGCGCGTCTGGTGCAACAGCCTTGGCCACGCGGGCCGCCAGGGCGCTTTCTCCGAGTATGCCGTGGTTAGCTCTGAGCGCCTGTATCGACTACCGAATGGGGTCGATCCCGTGGTGGCTGCCCCGGTGCTTCATGCCGGAGCCACCGCCTATCTTGGGCTGGTTCGAGAAGCTGGGCTCCAGGTTGGAGAAACGATCTGTGTCGGAGGTGCTGGTGGCGGTGTTGGCAGTTCCGTTGTCCAACTAGCTAAAACCATGGGCGCCCGCGTCATCGCGACCGCTTCGCCACGAGACGAAGAGTGGTGCCGCTCCTGCGGAGCCGACGAGGTCTTGGACTACCAGAGCGAGAGCCTCTACAATCAGATCCGTGAACTCGCTCCCGAGGGGGTCGGGGTGTGGTGGGACAACAGTGGTCGAAATGACTTCACCGCGTACCTGCCTATGATGCGACTCGGCGGCAGGATCATCGTGTTGGCTGGTCTTGGTGCAACTCCGGTGCTTCCCGTTGGTGCCATGTACACCAATGACGTCAGCATCCGTGGCTTCGCCATCAGTAACGCCTCAGTGGGTGACCTCGCGTCCGCCGCCGCCACAATCAATCAGCTACTTGCCTTGGGTTGCCTGCAAGCGCGAATCGGAGCGACCTTCAACCTCGCCGAAGCTCGTAAGGCTCACGAGGCCATGGGGTCCGGCCTCATCCGAGGACGGATCGTGGTGGTTCCGTGACAGGCCGACCTAAGCGTACTCGGGGGGAAAGCACATCGCATGGGCGCCCGTATTCGGGTATTTTTAACGGCTCCACGATCGCAATAGTGGGTTTCCCGGAATGCGAATTAGCGGCAGACCTGCTCACCGAACTTCGGCCTGAGCTGGACTCGGCGGCAGCGCGAGAGTTCTTGAGGAGCGCCGTAACGCAGGGTTACCAGGTTCTCCTGCAACGAGGTACGGCAGAAGTGGTGCTAGGTATGGCCGGCTTTCGAGTACTCGCAACCAGTCGCGGACGTATCCTGATGCTCGAAGACCTGGTCGTCGGAGGGAAAAACCGACGAAGCGGCCTGGGTGGCGCGCTGGTCGAGGCCCTTGTTGAGATCGCCATCACTTCCGGTTGTCAGCGGATCGAGCTGGATACCGGTATAAGCAATACCAACTCCCAAGCGTTTTACTCTGCCAACGAGTTTCGTCGTATCGCCTACCACTACGCCCTGGAGCTCGATCAGCCTCTTGATATTGATTCATCTGGGCGATAAACCCTATCCGTGAGGGCGGGAAAGGATAGCGCTACGGCGTAGCCGTTACAGCGTTTATCCCATTATGACAGTCACAACCAGGAGGTGGGGTAATCCAATTAGCATTCGCCAACGCCTGTACCCTGAAACCAGTGTCACGCCGGCACTTCTAAAACACTGTTTTGATGCCCGCATTGCCTGCAATTTCGGTCTCGAGCAGAGAAATCTCCGGCGTAAATCGGAGTCACGCAAGATCGCCTAGCTCGCGCAAGCCAGAGAGCTTGTTGAAGCCAGACAGACATTTCCTTGGCTGGTAGAAGGCTCCTCCCCAGTTTCGCAAGCCACTTTCTGAGACCTGGACGAGGATCACGGACTTTCCCCGCCTTGGAACCTTGGCATACGGTTACTTCGTCATGTCTTAGTTCGCCGCCTTTCTGATCGCTTCGCTACGACACCGGTGGCTTCGCATGCGGTAGCTCTCGTAGTTGATGTTGAACACGACGCTGCCGGGAAGCAAATGGTCTTCGCATGTGCTAGCTGTGGCTATGAAGCTGACGCGGATATCAACGCAGCACGCAACATTTGTGCCGCGGGAATCGCGGTCGCAGGCCGTGGAGGGACGCCGTACACGAAACCTATCAGGGCCGAGCACGGCGGCCCGGTAAAGCGTCAGCCAGCTGCTTGGTGAACTCAATGACGGGGAGTTTCATCCAAACCATCGCTGCGGCCAAACCGACCATGATGGTCATTCCCACCGGGAGCGCTACTTCGACCGTTTGGCAGACCGAATCGTCTCCGCTCTCAATCCCAGAAGCACTCTCAATGCAAGCTGTGCTGACGGCAGCTTTGTGGAGGCGCTTCGAAAAAGGGGAGTGGATGCTTCTGGGATCGACATCTCGCCATGTGCGACAAAGCAAGTGTCCGACCACCTGCAGGAGTACTGCTCCGTCGCTTCCGTCATCGAGCCACCGTCAGGGAGGCACGACCTTATAGCCTGTTTCGAGGTGCTTGAACATTTTCCGGCCTATCTCGCTCCTTCAGCGATTGCCAATCTGTGCAGCTCAAGCGATGCAATCCTTTTCTCTTCCTCGCCAGATTACCTCTGTGATCTCACAAAGATCAATGTTCAGCCGGTAGAGTATTGGGCGAGGCTCTTCGCAGCCGAGGGGTCCTTTCGCGATTATTCTTGCTATGGAGACCCCCTCTTTCAACAGACCGTTCTCTTTCGGCGGCAACGGGCCGACTGTTCGATTGGAGATGTTATAGCTGGCTATGAGCGAGTGCTTAGCGGTCTCAGGTTACATTCCAAAGAGGCGGGGACACCGCGAGAAGAGCCTCTCGAAAGCGTGGTTAGGATCACTGAAGAGCTGGAACAACCCACAAAAGCATCGGCGACCATTCTGGCGGGGCTTATCCCTCCGGATAACACCAAGCTTTTCCAATACATGAGCTCGATCCGGCGAGTCCGCAGCCTGGCTAGGGCCTTCAGCGACCGCAGCAAAAGCGGCGCTCCATCTGCGATCCCGGTCTCATCCGTGCCCGCGCCGCCTCCCGACATCCCTGATCGCGCCACGTCAGAGGGGCTCTCATACGAGCGGTGGGTAAGCCTTTATGACACATGGAGCGAGGAACGCCTCGCGGCTCTGAGGTATCGGATTGAGCGGTTGGAGGAACAGCCGCTCATATCCGTACTGATGGCCGTGTTCAACTCTGAGCACACCATGCTGAGGCAAGCCATCGAATCCGTGCAGAGGCAGGTCTATGAGAACTGGGAGCTTTGCATCGCAGACGATGCCTCCTCGGATCATAATGTCTTGGAGATAATTGAAGAGTACGCTGCGGCCGACCGACGGATCAAATGGGTGCGCAGAACCGAGAACGGGCACATATCCGCTGCAAGTAATTCGGCATTCTCGATATCGTCCGCTCCTTGGGTCTGCAGCTTGGACCACGACGACGAGCTGGCTGAGCAGGCGCTTGCTCTCTGTGTACTCGGTATTTCCGATAGTCCGGATGCCGCGATGGTCTACTCCGACGAGGACAAGATCGACATGGGCGGAGTCAGGTTTGCTCCGTTTTTCAAGCCGGACTTTGATCCTGTTTTGCTGCTCGGGCAGAACTACCCCTGTCATCTCACGCTGTTCCGGCGGGAACTCGTGGAGCGTGCTGGAGGGTATCGCGAAGGTCTGGAGGGAAGCCAGGACTGGGATCTAGTGATCCGGGTGGCGGAGTCATTGACTCCGGACCAGATCCTGCATATCCCTCAAGTCTTGTACCACTGGCGATTCCATGAGGGTTCCACTTCATCTGCGGTTTCCTCAAAGGTGTATGCGGTGGATGCGGGCCATCGCGCAATAGTCGATCACCTCACCAGGAAAGGGCTGCGTGGACGGGTGATAACCAATCCGATGACAGGGCTGCAAAGGGTGAAGTGGACGCTGCCGGATGTGCCGCCGAAGGTGAGTGTCCTAATCACCACCAGCGACGGCCAATTTCTGCCTGGATGTGTGGATAGCTTGTTGCGGTTGACGACCTATCCGAACTTCGAGCTGATCGTCGTGGACAACGCAAGTAGGTCAAACGCCACTCTTGATTTTCTTATGAGCTGTAAATCCGCGATTAAGGTGATCACCGAAGAGCGGGCGCTCGACTATCCTGAACTCATCAACAAGGCCGTTGCACAATGCGATGGCGAGGTCATCTGCTTACTTAGCGATGACTGCGATATCACATCCGGCGAGTGGCTGGAGGAGCTAGTTTCCCAACTGCTTCAGGATGGCGTGGGGGCCGCGGGCGCCAAGTTGTTGTATTTCGACCGAAAGATCGAGCATGCGGGGATCATACTGGGCATCGGTGGTATAGCAGGCTATATTCACAGGTTCAGCGACCGCCTTGAGGCGGGATATCGCGCCCGTCTTCACCTGGTCCAGTCGCTCTCAGCCGTGTCCGGTGCGTGCATGGCCGTCCGACGTCAGGCCTGGGAGGACGTCCATGGTTTCGACGAGAATAATCTGCCAAACGCCTTCGGCGATGTCGACCTCTGTCTACGGTTGGGCGAGGCTGGTTGGAGAATCGTATGGACTCCGTTCGCCGAACTGGTCCGTCATCAGTCCTCCGTCGAGGTTCGCGCAGCTGGAGGACTCAACAAGGCGGAACTGTTTGTGCGGGAGGCCGACTACATGACCCAGCGCTGGGATTCGAAACTTGGAAGCGACCCTTTTTACAATCCGAACCTGACGCTTGCGATGGAAGACTCGGCTCTGGCTTTTCCACCTCGCATAATCTGCTGAATGAGCTGTGGTGGCAGCTTCACCGAGCTGGGACCAAACATGGCGGCTCCTATGCGTTCATGGTGCAGGTGACTATTCTTTCTTCTTCTTCCGCGGTGGTGGTCATGTTGGCGTCCTCCAAGTTGGGCGTGGGCGAGGACCGGTATTGGCGGTGAGGCGCTGTGACTTTTCTTGGGCCGCATTCCATGGTCTTGGAGAGATTTCGCATTTGTCAGTTAGGGGGATTCTTCCCGGCCGATACTGTCAGTTTCCCAACTCCAGGTCTGATTTCGTTCTTGTGGCCGATCGTAAGATTAATTATTTTTTAGATCCTGGCGTCAACTTGCTGAGCAAATATAGCCTTTGAACTGCTTGCTCGGAGGTGGCCTCTTCAATGACATAGTTCACACATGTGTCGAGACATCCTTCACACTTGATGCAGGGTTTAGCAGGACTGTGAATCATGTCAATATCCCGGGCAATCGTCGTAGCCGTGGTACTCGAAGGCCGGACAAAAAGCAGTGTCGCAATCGATTATGAGGTTTAGAGGCGATGGGTCCACACTCTTGTAAAACGTTACGAGGATGGAGGCTTCGATCATCGAATTTCCCACTCCCCGAGAACTCAGGCATACCGTTTGGTCTGGCAAGAAGATTCGAACTCTTCAGAATTGGTGGTGTCAGACATCAATCAACCGAAGCGGCCCACCTCCATGCTTACACAAGGAGAACACCTGGAAGTTACAGTGCTCAAAGAAAGGGGTTGGTTGGACGATAACTGCCATTTCCAATCACCTAGGCCCTGATGGAAAGACCATCAGGGCCTATCTAAATGGTGCCGCTTCCCGCAGCGCCATAACGAGTTCTGCGAGCGTCTGGTCGGACACACCGCTCTTCAGTTGTCGATTCAGCGAGTCGATGGCCACCGGGCGTAGCGGGTAGCGGTATACCTCATCAATCGCATTCAGCAGCTCTTGTGTGTAGAAGATCGTGCCTCTCACGTCTTCGACATGCCGCTTGAGTCGTTCATAAGTTCGGAATCTTGCGCCCGATGGTCGGCCTAGCTGTCCACCAACCAGCTTCTCTTCAGCCGTTACCAGTTCTGCACCCTTGCGAACAAGATCGTGATGCTGCTCGTTCCGAGGCATTGGTGGCGTCATCGGCGAACACTCTGCAGCTCTCAAAATGGTTAATTGTGACTCGGTCACTTTCTCTCCACGATCGCTGATCCAGGCGAGAGAATCGTTTCCTTGAGCTGTTCGAATGTAGACCAGGACTCCATCCGGAGTGTCGGGCGTGGGTGTGTGAGTATGAGTTGAGTGTGCGACATTAGGAAGATCGGGAATCTTTTTCTGGAGCGACGGGTCTGCGTCGATCGCATTTTTCCAGATCTGGTAGGCAAATGAAGCAAGGTCGACTTCGTTGTCACCGTCACCGTCAAGGATTCCTGTCTTTTCGTTATAGAGATCGAGAATCAGACGATCGTCTGCATCATCCTCGAAAAATGCTTCATCGGTTCCGACGACCTCGGCATTCTCCTGCAGGCGTGCCCGAACTCGATTTCGTAATCCGATGATGCGTTCAATGCCGTCGGTAGGCAGGAAGGAGTAGCACATGATTACCTCGGCGGTCTGCCCGATTCGGTCAACGCGGCCAGCGCGCTGTATAAGTCGGATAGTCGCCCAAGGTAAGTCGTAGTTGACGATCACCGAACAGTCTTGGAGATTTTGTCCCTCGCTCAAGACATCGGTTGCCACAAGGACACGCGTCTCGTCATTCACGCGCATGACGTCGCGCTTGCCATTGCTTATTGGGCTGAATCTCCATGCGACTCCGGTTGGGTCAACCGAGTCACCAGAAACACCCTCAAGCGCGGTAATTCCACGACGTTGAAGCTGTTTTGTTAAGTAGGTGACTGTGTCGGCAAATTGAGTGAAGACCAGAACTTTCTCGTCGGGATGAGACTTCGTTAAGAGATCGGCCAGGGCGGTCAGCTTCGCATCTTCATTCGGTTCCCAGTCGCCACAGTGTTCAAGGACTCGCATCAGTGCTCGCGCGTCAGTAAGAATATCCGTAGCCAGATCGTCGGCAAACAGTGACGGCCGTAGCCACTTGAATCGTCGCCTGTACTTCGTTGTGTATAGTTGATATGTTTTTGCAGCTCGATTCCGGTAATCGACTTCGCTTAGTCGACCGTCATTTATGGCGCCGTCATCGTCCACACTGTCATCCGCGTCATCATCGGCGAGTAACTTAAGGACACCCATTTCCACATCGTCATCTCCTGTTGCGGCGTCTAAAAGATCCGCGTCCTGTGTTCCCAGCGGCAAGTCCAGCCCGTTTTCAATCGCGTAGACAAAGATGAAGTTACGGAGTACATGTCGCTCAAGCGATTGCAGAAATGCGGGACCGCCACTCTCTAAACGCTTGAAGAGGTTCGTCCGACAAAATCCCATGAGTCGCTTCCCGGCCCGCGATAGGCCATCGAGCACCTTTGCCTCCGTTTGCGATGGTGGCTCGCGGGGAGTAGGAATGACGTAGTTACCCATGCCGTATCGTGGAAGCTTGAGTCCGTTAATTGCGGTAACTACCAAATTGGCATGAAGCCTCGTGTAGGGAACGGACTGATCGTTTTCGTTGATCGCGAACTTGACAGTTCGGGGCTGCCGGATCGGAAAGTAGAATCGGTCACCGTTCTCGAAAGTTAGGTAACGATGCCCAGTCAAAGTATCCGTATCCGCATAGTTATCTTCAACGAAACTTCGCGTTCTTCGAACGAGGTACAGCCGCATAAGGTTGCGCCAATCGTCTGGATAGGGGCTTTTCTCGAATGCGGGTAATGAGCGGACGGGCGCTTGGTATCTGCGAATAAACTCTGTCTCGGTGAGTTCCCTAACGATTCGCTCTGGCCGAATACCGAGGTCCAAGTCTTCGGGTACGAACAGGCGGAGCTGCGAGGAGAGATCGAGGTACGTCTTGTTGTATGGGGTAGCCGACAAGAGGATGCACTTGCTCTCATTCTCGCTGATGTATTCCTGAATTGCTCTATACCGACGCCCCTCTCGATTCCTCAAGTTGTGACTTTCATCGATGAGCACGACCCTGTACCGTCTGAGATCCGGTAGTTCTCGGATTACGACACTTAAAGACATCACCTTTGCGATGAGACGATAGCGGTCCACATAGTCCTGCCACATCTTCACGAGGTTCTTAGGACAGATGATGAGTGTCTCGGTCAGGTGGTCGTCCTGAAATATGCGAGCCAATGCTGTGGCCATCAACGTTTTTCCAAGTCCGACAACGTCTCCAATAATCACACCGTTCCGCTTGTTCAAGTGGTGAGCTGCGATCTTGACTGCGGCGGTCTGAAACTCCAAGAGATCGTTTCCAAAGTCGCGCGGTATGCGAAACTCACTCAAGCCGGCACGGGCCTCTTGTGATAGATGGTACGCCATCTTCAAGTAAATCTCGTACGGTGGTATCGGCACGTCGCGAGCCCAGCTTGAGTCGATAATCTCGACTAATTCATCCGATATGTCGATGCACCATCGGTCAGCCCACCTGCCCTCAAACCACTTCTGCAGCTTCTCGCAAGCGTCAAGGTCAAGGAACATCGACATTGAGTTCACCCTGATTCACCAGACCAGCAAGGGTGAGATTGCTACTTCCAACGAAGCCGATCGTTGGGTTGTTGGGATCAGCTAGATGACAGAGGTAGAGCTTTGCGGGCAAACGGTGTAACAAGTCCATGCGTTGGAATGTCTGCGGGATTGGGCTCTTTTCAGATGAGATATGGTGAAACCGAAGCATTCGAGGACTGAGGAAAAAAATCGAAGCATTTCAAACAAATTCAAACCATTTCCACTCGATGCTTTCCGATCGGAACCGGATTCGTTAGAAATTCTTCGAAAACGCGGAATTTCTACAAGTTTCGAATCATTTCAAGAAAAGTCGAAACTGGGTTAGAGGTGATCTCCGACGATTATCACCAATGTACGAGTTACACAAGGCCCGATGCTGGCACGATGGCTGTTGAACGGTAAGCAGATGTCGAGCTGAAGCACTCTTGGGAATCTGCGACTTATAAGTCCCTATACAGCTCCACGAGTCCCCAAATCGGCTCTCACCT
Organism: Actinomycetota bacterium; assembly: GCA_027322285.1. Lineage (GTDB taxonomy): Bacteria > Actinomycetota > Acidimicrobiia > Acidimicrobiales > Acidimicrobiaceae > SCQM01. The sequence goes on along the minus strand of DAHVRV010000003.1, from coordinate 82,646 downwards.
GGTACTCTTGTGAACCTCAAAGGGTTCAGCTCAGCGCGACCGAGGTAAAGACATCTACCTCTGACGCTCGGTTTGTGAGTTTCCTCCGGTGCCTCGCATGGCGTGGGTGATCTTCTAGCGGCTGTGGGCGGAGTGGGGATGTGGTGCCGCCGTATCTGTCAATTGGGCAAGGCGGTTGGAGGTTATTGGTCTTCGATAGGGTCTTGGATCCTCTCGCTCCCCGTGAATCTCTGAGGGCGAATCTCTAAGAGAACACACCAGGGACAAGGGATCGAACGTGATCTTCTGGTTGATGCCATAATTCGGGCAGCTCATGCTGGTGAATAGGCAGCGGCCAAGTTTATCTGTGTCGATCCAATAGACGATGGAGCACGGACGTTCTATAAGCACTTCGGATTCATGGATATTGAAGGCGACGAGCATGGGTGGATGTACCTGTCGATTGCCAACGCTAAGGCGGCTTTGCTGCGATCTAATTAGAACTCGGGCCCAGCATAAGCCGGGTTTTGATCGAGACACAATCATGCATAACAACCAGGGTCTTTGCTGGCCGGAAGCCGGCAAAATGTGACGCCGCGTTGCGTTTCAGCCGGCACCTGCTGGCCACATCCTTAGTCGATCCCCTCCTCAATCAGTAACGCCAAATCAAGCTTGACTAAGCCTGGACGGCTACCCCTGGATTCTTTGACATTCAGGTTGCCAGTTATCGGTTGGGACTGAGCTGGGGCACACGGTTAAGGAAACCCGGGACGTTTTGTTCGCGAAACTATCGATATCTCGGACTTCTTCTCGGAAGGCGCTATCGACTGCCGTGCCGTTCTGTGGTGGTTTGGAGACTTCCGACGATTTGGTTCTGCACCGACTTGCTGCTCAACCCTAGGCAAAGATATCCGAAGAAAGTGGCTCTCGATGCGAAACCCGTCGAGGGCCACTTTCTAGTAGTTGGTTTGCAACTTCGCCAATTCGAACGCTAGGACACGCTGAAGCTCCTGAGCGACAAGGCTCCCGTGCCGTTCGTTGTTCCAACGCCGCTCTCGTAGTGGCAGTACCCCCCGAAGGATAGGCCGATTCCGGTCACGTTGCTAGCCGCGGACGTGAACGTTGTCGCGTGGGCGGCACTCAGTTCGCCGCCCCAGTCACTCCAGTGTGCTGTGGTCGGATTGACCACAGCGGTGATGGTGAAGGTGCCGTTTTGCAGCGTGGAGAACGCGTCATCGGCCCACCAGTAGTCGGAGTAGGCGAACCCGCCAGCACTGTATTTGGTCTCGAAGAACAGCCGTACATTCGGTGCTGTTCCACTGGGGTAGCATTGGTCGGGGTAAGCAGTGAAGCCTCCTGTTGCCCCGCTGATGGTGAACGTCGCGCTTACCGTCTTGTTCAGGTCATTGCCCACCAAGGGCGAATTACCCTTGGTGTTGAGCAGCAGCGCTGTGTCGGGCTGGTTTGTGAAGTTGAATGCTGCCACACCATCCGCTATTGGTGCCACTTGGGCCATCGAGAGCGCCATGCCCGACGGGTTGTAGTAGCCTAACTTCCACCCCGACGCGCCCGGTCCATTGGGTGCCGCCTCGGCCACCGCCGGAGTAAGAAGTACTACGGCAAAGACGATGACCGCACCTAAGGTGCTGATTCTCTTCATGTGAAACCTCCACTGTCACGCGGGGATCACGGGTTTCGCCATTAGTTCGTCGCAGGCCAGTGGCGACCAGAAAATGCCCACGAGTCAGCAACTCGATCCCCCAAGGAAAATCTTCCCGGTGTGCCGATCATACAACTGACCTCTGACACCCGCAAGGGTTGTGTAGCGAATCTTGTGCAAGTTCCATCTGCTGAAGTCTCGGTAGGTGGTGGCCATGATATCTAGGTATTTTAAATTGTTGGATACTCAGACCGCAAAGGAGTATCAAATGGCCATCAGCAGTGAGACTAGATCACTTGGCGCTTACAGAGTGAAGATTTTGTCCAAAGATCCCGGTCCGTTGAAGAGCGATGTGGGAATCTTGGGTATTGGACCCGTGATACTCGTACTTTCCAGTTAGAGCGTTCTTCCCAGCCGATACTCTCAGCTTCCACACTCAAGGTCTGATTTCCTTCTTGTGGCCGGTCAGGAGAATAATTATGTTTTTTCTAGATCCTAGCGTCAATTTGTCGAGCAAATATAGCCTCTGAAGTGCGCGCTCGGAGGGATTCGAACCCCCGACCTTCTGATCCGTAGTCAGATGCTCTAATCCGCTGAGCTACGAGCGCTTGGACCGACATTCCAATTTAGCGGTACTTGCATATAGTTGTGCTAAAAAACTGTGATGGGTCTATCGCTAACATTGAGAGGAGCTGGCAGATCTGAACTTCCCATCAGGTAGGAATCAACTGCTTTTGCTGCCGAACGCCCTTCCGCGATAGCCCAAACAATCAGGCTCTGGCCTCGTCTAGCATCTCCAGCTGCGAACACTTTGGGATTGCTGGTTGCCCAATCGGAACCGGCAGCAATGTTGCCCCTGGCGTCAGTCTCGATCTCCAGTTGTTTCAAAACGCCGTCTTTCTCCGGACCCACAAAACCCATTGCCAAAAAGACGAGGTCGCATTCGATTTCAAAGTTGCTGCCTTCGACCTGTTTGAATGTTGGCCTGCCGTTTTCAATTACAGTTTCAACTTTGTGGACGAGGATTCCCCTCAGCGTTCCATCAGGATTGCCAAGAAATCTTTCGGTGTTTATAGAAAATTCCCTGATCCCCCCTTCTTCATGCGCTGACGATACGCGATAAATTAGCGGCCAGGTTGGCCATGGCGTTGTTGGGTCTCGCTCTTCGGGAGGTTTCGGCAGGATCTCGAGCTGTGTAACCGTTTCGGCTCCTTGCCTGTGTGCGGTTCCAAGACAATCAGCTCCTGTATCTCCGCCACCAATGATTACAACCTTCTTACCTTTTGCCGTAATCGATGGTGTATCGAAGTCTCCCTCTTGGACTCTGTTCGCCATCGGCAGGTACTCAAGGGCCTGGTAGATACCGATGAGTTCGCGACCTGGTGCTGGCAGGTCTCTTGCCAGAGTCGATCCGATTGCGAGAACTACAGCATCATTTTCATCAAGAACCTTGTTGCTATCAAGGTTTGTACCAAGTTCCGCACCGGTTATGAATAGGGTTCCTTCTTCGCGCATTTGTTTAATACGTCTTTCGAGGACAGCCTTTTCCATTTTGAATTCTGGGATTCCATATCTCAGAAGTCCACCAATGCGGTCAGCCCTTTCATAGACAGTTACCTCATGGCCCGCGCGCGTGAGCTGTTGAGCTGCGGCTAGGCCAGCAGGGCCGGAACCTACTACTGCAACCTTCTTGCCGGTTTTGGCTAGTGGATGCACCGGGCTGACCCAACCCTCATTGAATGCTTTGTCTGCGAGGTACTGCTCAATCGTTTTAATGGCTACAGGATCTGAGTTGATGCCGAGAACACATGAACTTTCACAAGGAGCGGGGCAGAGTCTTCCAGTGAAGTCCGGGAAGTTGTTCGTAGCATGGAGCCTGTCTATTGCTTCACGCCAGTTCAAGCGGTACGTAAAATCGTTCCACTCGGGGATCAAGTTGCCAAGGGGACAGCCACGATGACAGAACGGTATTCCGCAGTCCATGCATCTTGCCGCCTGTGTCACTAGCGACTCTTCAGGAAATGGCGTGTAAACCTCTTTCCAGTCGTGAATGCGCAGCTCAACCGCTCGTCGCGTCGGTGTGGAACGTGAATATTTTAGAAATCCTTTGGGATCGGCCATTTCTTATCCTTGAGTCTTCATAGCTAAACTGTCTTGTCCGGAGTGAATACCACTGTTTCTATGCCGCCTTGCGCCTTTGCGGCTTCCTTGGCCAGAAGCACGCGTTTGTAGTCGCGCGGGAATATCTTGACAAATCGGTTGACCTCGAGATTGAAATTCGCCAAGATCTTCTCAGCTACCGTGGAGCCTGTATAGGCTGCATGATCTGCCAGGATTCCTGAAAGCCACTCGCGGTCGTCAAGCTCCAAAGGATCAAGATCGACCATTTCTGTGTTCACGAGTCTCTCAAACATGTGGTTGGGATCGTATACGAAGGCTTCGCCTCCAGACATGCCGGCACCAAAGTTTCGACCAGTGGAACCCAGTACTACTACGCGCCCGCCAGTCATGTATTCGCAGCCATGGTCTCCAATTCCTTCGACCACGGCAACCGCCCCGGAATTTCGAACCGCGAAGCGCTCTCCGACGATGCCTCGTATGAAAGCCGAGCCCGAGGTGGCTCCATAGAGGATCACATTCCCGGCGATGATGTTTTGTTCTGGTATAAATGGGGAGGCTGGATCTGGCTTGACGATCAGTTTTCCGCCCGAGAGACCCTTGCCCAGATAGTCATTTGAATCGCCAATGAGCTCTAAGGTGATGCCCTTGGGTACGAATGCGCCAAAGCTCTGGCCAGCTGATCCGGTGAATGAGAGCCAGATACTATCGTCAGGAAGTCCCCCCCCGCCATGAAGCCTCGTAAGCTCTGAGCCGAGCATGGTTCCCACGGTTCTGTTGACATTCCTTATTGGGAATGAGGCCCTAACATGGGCATTTCCTTGGAGCGCTGGTCGGCAGGTTTCGATCAGCTCGTTATCCAAGGCCTTGTGAAGCCCGTGATCTTGCTTGGTGGTAGCCGTCAGAGATTCGTTTTCCCCTAATTTCGGTATTTCGAAGACCGGAGAAAGGTCCAGTCCGGAAGCCTTCCAATGGTCAATGGCTGATTTGGTTTCAATCAATTCCACGTGGCCGATTGCTTCCTGCAGCGTTCTAAAGCCGAGCTGTGCCAAATATTGGCGCACTTGTTCTGCTATGTATTCGAAAAATGTAACGACGAATTCAGGTTTGCCCGAAAAGCGCTTTCTCAACTCCGGATTTTGGGTTGCGATGCCGACAGGACATGTGTCTAAGTGGCAAACCCTCATCATTATGCACCCGGAGACCACTAGCGGCGCGGTGGCAAATCCAAACTCTTCGGCTCCAAGTAGAGCCGCGATGATTACATCACGGCCTGTCTTGAGCTGACCGTCGACCTGGACGACAATCCGATCCCTGAGTTTGTTGGCTAGCAAGGTTTGCTGTGTCTCCGCAAGTCCGATCTCCCAGGGTATTCCGGCATGTTTGAGTGACGTTAGGGGCGATGCCCCAGTTCCCCCGTCGTAACCGGAAATCAGCACCACATCCGAGTGGGCCTTGGCAACTCCGGCGGCGACTGTTCCGACCCCAACTTCTGCAACTAGCTTTACGTGGATTCGTGCACTGGGGTTCGAACATTTGAGATCGTAGATTAGTTGTGCAAGGTCCTCAATCGAGTAAATGTCGTGGTGAGGAGGCGGCGATATCAATCCAACTCCGGGAGTAGAGTACCTAGTCTTCGCGATCCAAGGATACACCTTGTCACCAGGAAGCTGTCCGCCCTCGCCAGGCTTGGCCCCCTGTGCCATTTTGATCTGAATGTCTTGGGCATTGACAAGATATTCGCTTGTTACGCCAAATCTTCCGGAGGCTACCTGCTTGATCGCGCTCTTCCTCGAATCTCCGTTGGCATCGAGAATGTAGCGCTCCGGATCTTCGCCGCCTTCCCCGGTGTTGGATTTGCCTCCCAGGCGGTTCATAGCAATCGCAAGGTTCTCATGTGCCTCAGCTGAAATCGACCCGTAAGACATGGCTCCAGTGGCAAAGCGCTTGACAATTTCGGAAATTGGCTCCACTTCTTCGATTGGGATCGATGGGCGCTGGCCGGTTTTCAATTCGAACAGACCTCTAATAGTCGCTAATCTTTTCGACTGGTCATCGATCAGATTGGCGTAGTCGTTGAAGACGTCAAAGCGCCGCTGGCGGGTCGAGTGCTGAAGCTTGAATACAGTTTCAGGATTGAAGAGGTGATTTTCTCCTTCTCGCCTCCACTGGTATTCCCCTCCGACTTCAAGGGAACGGTAGGCAAGTTCCTCGGGCCTTTCGGTAAATGCGAGGTGGTGGCGCATTGCCACTTCTTTTGCCAAAACGTCTATGCCGATTCCCCCGATTCTGCTGGTAGTGCCGGTGAAGTATTCGCTGACCAGTGCTTTTGACAGTCCGATGGCTTCGAAAACTTGTGCTCCGGTGTAAGACGCAACGGTGGAAATTCCCATTTTTGACATGACTTTGAGGATTCCCTTGCCGGCGGCTTTGATGTAGTTCTTGATTGCCTTCTGGGGAGGAACGTCTGTGAGCAGGCCTTCTCTGATCAGGTCGAGCACAGACTCGAATGCCAGGTACGGGTTGATTGCAGATGCGCCAAAGCTCATAAGCAGCGCCATATGGTGAACTTCTCTAGCTTCCCCAGTCTCGACGACAAGAGCGACTTTGGTCCGGGTTCCTGTGCGGATTAGGTGGTGGTGCACCGCCGAGAGCAACAGTAAAGACGGTATTGGAGCCAGCTCAGAGCTGATGTGTCGATCAGAGAGAATGATGATGTTGGCTCCGTCGTCGATGGCTTGGCTGACGGTTGAACGGATCTTTTCGATGGCAGCCTTCAGCCCTTCGCCGTCAGTGGAAACATCGTAGAGGCCATCAACTACAAAGGATCTGAAACCAGGGTTTTCGCCTTGCTCGTTGATGTAAATCAGCTTTGCAAGCTGGTCATTATCGATAATCGGGAAAGGAATCTGGATTTGATGGATTGAAGTTGGCTGCGGATCCAGTATGTTACCGGATGATCCGATCGTATTTGACAACGAGGTGACCAGCTCTTCTCTGATTGCATCGAGTGGCGGGTTTGTAACCTGTGCGAACAGTTGGAAGAAATAGTCGTACAACAGTCTCGCACGATCAGACAGGACTGCTGTTGGGGTATCGGAGCCCATGGAACCGATTGGCTCGACTCCCGCTTTGGCCATGGGCATGAGGATGATACGGAGATCTTCCAGGGTGTAGCCAAAGGCTCGCTGCCTTTGCACTATTGACGAATGTTGAGGCACCAGCATGTGCCGAGGAGGGAGGTCGTCAATGGAGACTAGGTTCTCTTCGATCCACTTCTTGTAAGGATGTTGCAGGGCTAGTTCAGATTTGAGCTCCTCGTCGGCGACTATTCGGCCTTGGGACGTATCCACCAAAAACATTCTGCCCGGCTGGAGGCGTCCCTTCTGGATTACTTTGTCGGCTGGGATGTCAAGTACTCCGACTTCAGATGCCATTACAACCAAGTTGTCAGACGTGACCCAATAGCGGGACGGACGAAGCCCATTCCTGTCCAGAACTGCGCCGATTACGGTGCCATCGGTAAATGCTATGGAAGCCGGTCCATCCCACGGCTCCATAATCGAAGTATGGTATTGATAGAAAGCTTTTCTATCCGGATCCATGGACTCGTGGTTTTCCCAGGCTTCGGGGATCATCATCAATACCGCGTGTGCCAGGCTTCGACCGTCTAGGTGCAGCAGTTCCACCACTTCGTCGAACGACGCCGAGTCAGATGCTCCCGGTGTGATGATTGGGTAGATTCTCTTGAGATCTCCAGGAAGAGTCTTGCTGGTGAGAACTGCTTCCCTGGCAGCCATCCAGTTCCTATTCCCCTGCAACGTGTTTATCTCGCCGTTGTGTGCAATGAGGCGATAGGGGTGTGCCAAAGGCCACGATGGAAAGGTATTGGTTGAAAATCTCGAGTGAACCAGGGCCATGGCAGACTCGAAACTTGGGTCTGATATGTCTGGGTAATACTGTGATACCTGAGGCGTAGTAAGCATGCCTTTGTAAACCATCGTCCGCGATGACAAGGAGCAGAAATAAACGGCCTCGGTAGTATTCTCAACTCTCTTTCTGAACACGTATATGAGTCGTTCGAGGTCAATCCCATTTTGGCCGCCTTTGCCGGAAACAAACAACTGAAGAACGGTTGGTTCGACTTGTAATGCTGTTGCGCCAAGCGTGGAGTTATCAGTTGGAACTTCCCGGTATCCGAGAATCTTCACGCCTTCCTCTTCGGCAATTTTGGCAACGTCATCTTTTACTTCCCGCTCTGATCCTTTTGTGATGAGCAAATTTCCCGCTGCATACGAACCGCTTGCCGGCAATTCGAACTGGAGTGTCGAGCGAAAGAACTTGTCCGGGATTTGAATGAGAATTCCCGATCCGTCACCCGTGTTCACCTCGGCACCGGAGGCACCTCGATGTTCAAGATTCAGCAAAGCCGTCAAACCCATTTCGACTATGTCGTGTGATTTGTCACCGGTCATGTTTACGACAAACGCAACTCCGCAGGCATCGTGTTCGAATGCAGAGTCGTATAAGCCAAAGTTTCGGGAAGTGTTATTCATGTCAAATAAACCTGTCATCTCAATCGAAAAATGGGTAATAATGTTCTGGCTTCGTTCGAGACGACATTGGCTCTAGCGATGACACCAAACATTTTATCATGCGGGTTTGAAACCCATTCAGTTCAACTCACCATATCAGAAATTGCTAATTGGCTAGAAATACCCCGATGACAAGAGCGGCGACAGCCGAAAGTCCCGAGATCGAGCCCCACACCGCTAGGCCCACAGTGCTCTTTGCCTTTGTGTGAATGTATGCCGAGATACCTGAGATAGCTACCACCGCGATCTTTACTCCCAACACGATCTTCCAGGCAGTGTTCTGCGCGCTGACGTCGACGGCGCCAAGATTCCAGAATCCAGTCAACACAAGTATCGCGAAAGCCGGCCATGACAGCCTGGCAAATGCCCTGGCCGCTAGCCTGGTAGCTTCAGGTGATAGCTTTCTAATAGTTGGTACAAGTTCGGCAAGAGTTAATTGTCCTCCTACCCATACTGCTGCCGCCAGCACATGAAGACTAAGGCGGATCCCGTCAATTGCTGATGAGAGCACTGTTGAAACCTCCGCTCTAAAAGATAGCGTCTTTTTTGGGATTTTTGCTTCCCTGGGTGCGCATTACCCCGCGGTATTCCCAACTGAATGGGCACATGTGGGTTAGACTGGCATTGATGACATTCATTGAAATGACTTCCTGATTCGCAAAGGATCAAAGATGCTCTCTGCAAACCAGCTTGCTCCAGATTTTGAATTGCCTGATCAGAATGGAAATGTTGTTTCTCTTTCAAGTTTGAGAGGGAAATGGGTGCTCTTATGGTGGTATCCAAAGGCGAATACGCCTGGCTGAGTGTTAGAAGGACAGGGCCTGCGTGACAGGTCCGGCGAGTTCGAAGCCCTGGGCGGAGTAATTCTCGGTGCCTCCTTTGATACAGTCGAAGATAACAAAGCATTCGCAGATCAGCAGTCGTTCCCTTATGCCCTTCTAAGTGATGCGAACAAGGAGGTCGGCACTCGTTATGAAGTCTTACGGGATCCTGACGATAAGGCCGCCGGACTGCCTAAGCGTGCCAGTTATTTGATCGATCCGCAAGGGATGATTAGGATTGCCTACGAGGTGAGTGACCCGGCAGGGCACGCCGCCAAAGTAATTGAAGATCTAACGGCTCTGATTGCTTAGCTAGACTTTGATGGTGCGAATCAGGTTGAATCATGCCTGGGTAAAATCCGGCGATGCCGGGTTCGGCATACATTCGAGCTAACAACGGGCTTTGAAAGGGTACTTCGTACCTGAAACCCGGCGTTGGTTGGGTAATTTCGGTAATTTACCAATCTAAGATTGGCACTAGATTTTTTACTTCTAGACATAAAAGAGACGCAACAGGTGCTATTAATCTCAATTGCCGCTTTGGGCTTTAACCTGATCGACGTGTTGCTATTGATTGCAGTGGCATTCGCGGCTGTACGGGGTATCCAACTGGGAGCATCTGTGCAGCTTGGATCTTACGGAGGGTTCTGGCTGGGGCTGTTCCTTGGCGCTATTGCCGCACCGGTCCTGGTTGGTCCAATCCATACCCCGATATGGCGAACGATAGCCTCGCTCGTGATTCTCTTTGGAACGGCAACAATCCTTGCTGGAGCCGGCAGGAAGCTGGGAGTAACCGTTTGGAAATCGATTCGGCGCGTCAAGCTGGCGGCTGTGGACTCGGTGCTCGGAGCGGCAATTGCAGTTGTCGCAACTCTTCTGGGCATCTGGGTGATTGCCGGCATTGCTGTGAACACGCCTTTCGCCGCTCTTTCATCCCAGGTTGCGAGCTCGAGAATTGTTCGAGGTCTAGACAAGGTTCTTCCCCCTGCTCCCTCAGTTTTTTCAAGAATCCAGGCATTTGTCAATTCTCAAGGGTTCCCGTCAGTGTTTGCCTCGCTTCCGCCTCAGCTTGCCGGTCCAGTGGGGCTGCCAGTCAATTCGCAAGTCAGCCAGGTAGTAAACTCTTATTCTGCGTCTGTGGTCAAGATAGAGGGGGTCGGCTGTGGCCAAATCCAGGAGGGTTCTGGATTTTTGGTAGCGCCTGGCGTCGTCGTCACGAATGCGCACGTAGTGGCTGGCATAGCCCACCCATACATCATTGACAGTCGTGGCCAGCACAATGCGACCACGGTATTTTTTGATCCGCAGCTTGACATTGCGCTGCTAAAGGCGGGCGGGCTCACCGAGCCGAGCCTGACTGTCTCCACTCAAACCTATTACAGGGATACGAATGCGGTTGTGCTTGGCTATCCGGGTGGCGGTCCCCTTACATACGGGCCCGCAGGAATCATGGCGACCTTCAATGCTACTGGTAGGGATATCTACGGCAAAGGATTGACAACCAGGCTGGTATATGAAATTGAAGCGATAGTCAGGCCCGGGAACTCCGGCGGACCCCTACTCGACATGAACGGCCAGGTGATCGGAGTAGTGTTTTCGAGGTCTACAACTAATCCGGACGTAGGATTTGCGCTTGCAAGCCCGGAAGTTGATCAAGAGATCTTGGCCCACCAGACGGCCGCCCAAGGGGTGTCCACCGGCGCCTGTGTCTCATAACCGATGCCTGGTTATCCTTTGAGGTCTTTTCTGACCGGGCGGCAACCGGGAAAATCTGGAAAGCCAAGGGAATCCAGCTACAGGGTGCCTCTGCAGCCAGTCGAAATCGTGGTTCAAGGAATCAATATAGAGCTGGTGCGCAAAGAGATCAAGAATCTGCACCTCAGGGTTTACCCACCTGAAGGAAGGGTGCGTGTATCGGCGCCAAGCCAGCTTCCAATAGCTGCAGTTGTAAAGGTGGTTGAGCAGCGTATTCAATGGATCCAAGCCCAGAGGCTCAAAGTCGCTGCAGGTGTTGCACACCTGAGTTACGAGGATCGGGAGATCCACTGGTTTGCCGGAAGTCGCTGCAGCCTTAGCGTTGTCGGAACTGAGGGCAAGCCCACGGTTGAGTACCTTCAACCTGGCATAATACGACTGAACGTAAAACACGATTCCACCTGCGAAGATAGGCGGAGATTGTTGGAGCAATGGTACCGAGGGCAAATGCAGATACGCGTGCCGCCCTTGATCGAAATGTGGGAGAAGAAACTTGGTGTCGAAGTTTCTGAGTGGAGAATCCGGAGAATGTCAACCCGGTGGGGAAGCTGCAACGTCAATGCAAGAAGAATTTGGCTCAGCCTTGAGCTGATCAAGAAATCGAAGGAGTGTCTTGAATATGTCGTGGTTCACGAGCTAACGCATCTGCTTGAACCGGGACATGGCCCGAGATTTACCGCGCGGATGGACATCGCTCTTCCGAACTGGCGTGATTTAAAGCGTGAATTAAATACGTTGGGTAAGACCTTGTAAGTCTGTCTGTCGCATAAGACAAAACTGACAATTGGTTAGTAGGCCGACCGGTCTGGAGAATCGGAGTTTAGGCTGGACTGGTTATGCTAGCTGCCGAAAATCTTTCTGTCGAAGTTGGGGGAAAGCTGATCCTAAATGAGATCAGCTTCAGAGTTGTGCCTGGCGACAAGGTGGGCATCGTCGGACGGAACGGCGCAGGCAAGACCTCGATGCTCAAGGTGGTATCCGGCGAGGTTCCTCCAACAGCTGGCCGGGTTGTTATCACTGGAGAGGTCGGATATCTAAACCAGGAACCAAAGGCCGATGAGTCGATAGCCGGCCAGCGCGTTTTAGACCGCGTGATTTCGGGCCGGCTCCTGGATGTTTTGGCTGAAGACCTGGAAAAAGCGCGTTTGGCCATGGAACTGGATCCTAGCGATGGCAACATAAGGAGGTTCGCCAGGCGCGAAGAAGCGTTTGCAGGAAAAGGCGGATACCAAGCCGAGTCCGAGGCAAAGAAGATTCTGGCTGGGCTGGGAATAACTGAGAGCCGCTTCGGTCTAAGTCTTTCGCATCTATCTGGCGGCGAGCGCCGACGGGTGGAGCTTGCGAGGATTCTTTTTGCTGGGAGCGATGTCCTACTGCTCGATGAGCCAACCAATCACCTAGATCTCGACTCCAAGACCTGGCTCCTGTCTTTTATGCGCGCCTACAATGGCGCGATGATGGTGATAAGTCACGATCTCGATCTGTTGGATGAAGCCATTACAAGGATTTTCCATCTCGAAAGAGGCACCGGCGACGGGAAACTGGTCGAATACAAAGGAACCTTCTCGCAATATAAAAAAGCACGGACTGAAGATGAGCAAAGTGCGCAAAGACGCAATATCCGTCTGCAAGGGGAGATCAAAAGGCTTGCCAGCCAAGCAGATTCGATGCGACACTCCACAGCCAAGAGGGCTAAGGTCGCTCACTCGATTGACAAAAGAGTTGAGCGTCTCGCCAGTCAAGTTGGAGAAGTAAGCGAGAATTCCAGAGTCAAGGTGGCTGCCAGGATGATAGAGCCACCTCCATGCAGCAAAGATGTGCTTTCGGTATCTCAGCTATGCAAGGGTTTTGGGCAGGGGAACGTATTCGAGGATGTTTCATTCGATATTTCGCGCTCAGAGCGGCTTTTAATCGTAGGGTTGAACGGCGCAGGCAAGACAACTTTGCTGCGGCTCGTCATGGGGGAGCTTACGCCTGATTTTGGCCGGGTGAAGTTTGGGCGGGGCGTTAGCGCCGGATATTACGCCCAGGAGCACGAAAATCTCGATCCATTTGACACCCCGATCCATCAAATGAATCTGGCGCTTGGAGGAACGGTTACAGAGAGCCGCGGGCTTTTGGCATCGTTTGGGCTTTCGGGAGACGTGATATTCCAGCCCACTGAAACTCTGTCTGGCGGGGAAAAGACAAAACTTTCACTGTCTGTGCTTGTCGCCGCAAAGAACAACCTACTTCTGCTCGATGAGCCGACGAACAATCTTGATCCGGAATCAAGGGTTGCGGTAGGCAAGTCGCTTTCTTCCTGGACGGGGACAATGCTGGTAGTCACGCACGACGAGGCATTTGCCGAAGCGATGAGTCCAGATAAAGTTCTCATCCTGCCGGATGGATTAGTCGATTATTACGATGACAATTACCTTGAACTTGTGGCTATGGCTTAGCTGAAATGGCCAAATCTCTTTTCCAACTCTGCCCATACTTTAGTATGGTGGAAGGGTGGCTAAAGAAACAGTTGACGGAATTATTGAAATCGATACCATGCTGGGCGGTTGGGAACATCTGACGGCAGGATTTGTGATAACTGGCGATGCGCCGGTTCTCATCGAGACAGGATCGCAGAGTTCATTGGAAGCGCTGCTCAGCGGTCTCGCTTCGGTTGGAATTGGACCCAATGATTTAGCAGGAGTCGCGGTTACTCATATTCACCTAGATCACGCGGGAGCTGTGGGCGATGTTGCAAGGGCCTTCCCGAATGCGACGGTGTATGTGCATCCAAATGGAGCGAGACATTTAGTCGATCCTTCACGCCTGGTGAACTCGGCGGCTATGGTTTACGGGGACCTCTTGGATACCCTATATGGTCGTTTGGCGCCAACGGAATCTGCCCGGATAAAGGTCCTTGAGGACCACGAACGGATTATGGTGTCTTCCAACAGATACCTAGAGGCCTTGGACTCGCCAGGCCATGCCAAACACCATCTCGGCTTCTTTGATCCGAATACCGGAGTCATTTTCTCCGGTGATGCCATAGGAGTCCTATTACCGGACCTCGGCGTTCTAAGACCCGCGACTCCACCCCCCGATTTTGATTTGGACCTTGTGATTTCGTCGATGGACAAATTCGCCGGGTATAACCCGACAGCTATTGCTATGGCGCACTACGGCATGTTCACCAACGCCGAGGAGCTCCTCGCCCAGGGCAAAGAGGTAGTGACGAGTTGGGCCCGTGTCGCAGAGAAAGCCTTCAACGAAGGCAGGGATATTTCCGGAGCCCTAGAGGCAGCATTCCGAGGAGAAACTGACGGGCTCGACCCAGTTTTGGTAGAGAGATTCGACATCTTGAACGGGATGCACTCAAATGCCAATGGCTTCAAAAGATGGCTCGAAATCAGAAAGCAGAGCGAAGGCCATTCCCACTGACGAGCTGGTTTTCTACACAGGTCGTGGTTCGATTGTTTGACAAATTCCACTAATTGAATAGTCGGCTCGTGGTGGCTGATCCATCCGTCTGCTTCGGTCAATCCCTCGGACTCACCTGCGGCGGGCATCTAGGTGCCATGCCCGAGCAGATGACTCGCGGCTTCAGCAGGTTCAAAGGGTGTGGGATTTGGTTTCCGCCATCTCTGGGGCAAGAACTGCGCTCCCGAGCCCCGCGGCAGTTCAAAAGAGCTTCCCGCGGCTGGCTCCAAGCTCCGACAGCTTTGATGCCTTGGCGGTCAATCGAGCGTCGACGAGATCCATGCGAGAAGGCGAAGAGCCTGATTCAACCTTGTCGTGACGCAACCTTGACGAGTTCGCGCTCGGAATAACTGATTCCCCGGTGCCGCGACCAGACGGCCTTAAGGGTTCTGCTCAGGTCCAGGCCTGTTACTTCGATCCTCACCAGCGAGGAGTCCTCGGTTTCTGACTTGACAGCCAGCCCGCTCAGGACTGCAGCGCATCCTCTGAGCGACAGAGTGGATTTGATGGCGGAGGTGGAGCCCAACTCCGCTTCAATCAAGAGCTCCCCATAGCCAGCCTTGGCCATTTGATGTTCAAAAACTGATCTCGTACCTGAGCCGCGTTCACGCAGAACAAGCGGCCAGGTGGCCAGTATCTGCGGAGTGACGGGCCGTTTTCTCTTGGCCCAAGGGTGTTTGCTTCCCACGACCACCCAGAGTTCATCAGTTCCCACCACCGCAGTCTCAAGCTCCTCGTCTGTCTCGTCGGACTCTGTGAACCCGAGATCACCAGTTGTTTTGACACTTTGGACCACCTGAGATGAGTTGGTGACGGTCAACTCTGGAACAAGCGTAGAGTTTTGCAGTCTCAGGAGTCCCAGCCAGCCGGGGAGCAGATACTCGGCGATGGTGTGGCTGGCGTGAATCCTGAGTTGTTGCGATCTCTGGTTGGACATCTGCTTTGCGGCTGTCATCAGCCGGTCGGCAGAGTCAAGCGTCTCCTTGGCCAGCAGATAGATCCGGTTGCCTGCATCCGTGGCAGTGCTACCTTGCGGCGTCCCTTCTATGAGCTTTAGGCGGAATAGCCGTTCGAGTTCGGCAATTCTGGCACTTGCGGAAGGCTGTGATATCAGGTGGCGTCGTGCCGCTTTGGAAACGCTACCCATATCTACGGTTGACACGAACAGCTCGAGGCTTTGCAGGGATGGTGCCGCCGGGATTAGAGTCATGTCATAGTCTACACCTATTACGTCCCAGGAACATGGCGACATCGGAAAAGGTGACGGGTCTTTATATTCAGATGTAATCAGTAATCAACTGTGGGGGCGCAAATTGAGTGTCGTTGAAACGCCGAGGGTAGCCAAGCCCAAGTGGATTAAGGTGATCGACCAGACTAAGTGCATTGGTTGTCACGCGTGCAGCACTGCCTGCAAGTCGGAGAATCTGGTTCCGCTCGGCGTGAACAGGACCTACGTCAAGGCCGTCGAGACCGGCGTCTTTCCTCAGGTTAGAAGGAACTTTCAGGTCACGCGGTGTAACCAGTGCGAGAACCCTCCTTGTGTGGCCATATGTCCAACTCAAGCGATGTACCAGCGTGATGACGGGATCGTCGACTTTGACAAATCCATCTGCATTGGGTGCAAGGCGTGTATGGCGGCATGTCCCTATGACGCAATATTCATCAACCCCGATGATCATACGGCGGAGAAGTGCAACTTTTGTGCGCACCGTATCGAAATTGGTCTTGAACCGGCCTGTGTTATCATCTGTCCAACCGAGGCGATTTTGATTGGCAATGCCAATGACCCGGACGACAAGGTCACCAAGATGATTCACCGCGAACCTGTGACGGTTCGGAGGGGAGAAAAGTCTACAAGGCCAAAATTGTTTTACAAAGGGGCACACCAGTCGACGCTGGATCCGATCGCCGCGCGTCAGCCTGCCGGCGACACTTTCATGTGGTCCCAGATCAACCGGTCCAACAGAATTCTTAACTCCGGCCATGTGGCGGAGCACCACAACAATGATTCGGTTGAATCAAGGCTTGTCTACGATGTGTCACACTCCATGCCCTGGGGCTGGCGGGTAAGCGGCTACACATGGACAAAAGGGATAGCTATGGGTACCGCCTTGAGCGCACTATTGGCGGTGCTTCTTGGTAAGTTAGCCGTTGCCTCAACCGCCGTGAAGTACGACATGCCGGCAGTCGCGCTGGTGGCCCTGGCAGTGACGGGCTTCTTGCTCATCACTGACCTCAAGCAACCTAAGAGGTTCATCTACCTCTTCACAAGGCCCCACTGGAAGTCATGGCTTGTGAAGGGTGGGTTCATAATCGGTGCCGACGGGGCAGCCCTGGTACTTTGGCTGCTTTTCGCCCTGCTGGGCTTGAATTCGGCTGCAATGGATGCAATCGGGGTGGCCCTAGCGGTGACATCTGTGATGGGGGCAATCTATACTGCATACCTTTTTTCCCAAGCGAGGGCCAGAGACTTGTGGCAAAGTCCGTTGAGAGTGCCGCACCTCTTGGTACAGGCCCTTCTGCTTGGATCTTCAGCGCTGGCCCCATTTGTGACATCTAATCAAAGCGCACAGCGGTTCGATCTCATGCTTGGCGCTCTCATGTGTATTGCACACCTTGGTTTTGTGCTGGTCGAGACCACCATTGCCCACCCCACCTCGCACTCCAAAGCAGCGGTTTGGCATATGACGATCGGCCGTTATTCCGCGCCTTTCTGGGTGAGTGCTGTTGCAGTATTGCTCGGAGCCAGCGCGCCCGCGCTTGGCATGGTTCCGTTGCTTGTTGCTGGAATAGGACTCTTGGGTTACGAACACGCTTATATTCAGGCTGGCCAGTCAGTCCCGCTTGCCTAAAAACCTGGGAATCGGAGTTGAACATGAAGAAAAGATCTGAGACCGCTCGTGGGCGTCTGATGGACCGGGCCAGCCTGATTTCTTCGGCGAAGGAGGTTGTGGCGGCCAATGGGGAGACCTTTTATCAAGGCGCTTCGCAGATTTCTCTGGCCTCGCACCCCCCTTTCGAGCGTTGGGATAACTGGGTTGAACTGGATTCGAAAGAGTGGCCAAAGAGGACGGAGCGTCATTACTCCCTCGTGCCCACGACCTGTTTCAACTGTGAGTCGGCCTGTGGTCTTCTGGCCTATGTCGACAAGGATACGGGTCTAATTAGGAAGTTCGAAGGTAATCCGGAGCACCCTGGATCAAGAGGAAAGAATTGCGCCAAGGGTCCAGCCACCCTTAATCAGGTAATGGATCCGGACCGCATTCTGTACCCGCTGAAAAGGGCGGGCAAGCGGGGCGATGGAAAGTGGCAAAGGGTTAGCTGGGATGAGGTTCTAGACGATCTGGGGAAAAGGATACGTCTTGCAATCACCGAGGATCGTAAGGACGAGGTCGTCTGCCATATCGGGCGACCCGGAGAGGATGGCTACACCGAAAGGGTCCTGGCCTCATGGGGAGTTGACGGTCACAACTCCCACACTAACGTCTGTTCGAGCGCCGGGAGGGCTGGATGGCATTACTGGACTGGAATGGACAGGCCCAGTGCGGACTTCGCCAATGCCGACGTTATCTTTCTGACCAGTGCTCACCTTGAGACCGGCCACTATTTTAACCCGCATGCCCAGCGAATCACCGAGGCCAGACAGCGCGGAGCCAAGCTAATTGTCGTGGACACCAGGCTTTCCAACACCGCCACACATGCAGACTACTGGCTGTCCCCTTACCCTGGTTCCGAGTCGGCCATCAATCTGGCCATCGCCAACTACTTGTTGCAGAACGATCTATTTGACCGTGAGTTCGTTCGGCGTTGGTGGAACTGGCAGGAGTGGATGGAGGATGCTCATCCCGACAAAGAGGCCACCTTTGAGAGCTTCCTGAATGAGCTAAGGGCGACCTATCAAGACTTCACATTTGAATTTGCATCCCGAGAGTCGGGGATCAAGGAGAGTGTCCTGGCCGAGGTTGCGGCTGTGGTTGCGACGGCAAAAAGCAAGTTTGCCAGCCACATTTGGCGGTCGGCAGCTGCCGGCAACCTTGGTGGATGGCAGATCTCGCGGACCATGCTGCTTGTCAACGCGCTTCTTGGAGCCATTGCCACGGAGGGCGGAACCTATCCTAACGCCTGGAACAAGTTTGTTCCCAAACCAATTTATGTGCCACCTCATCCCGATGTTTGGAATGAGCTGAGCTGGCCGAGCGAGTACCCGCTGTCGATGAATGAGATGAGCTTCATACTCCCCCACCTGATCGAAGAGGGCAGGGGCAAACTCGAAGTTTATTTCACTAGGGTCTACAACCCGGTCTGGACGAACCCCGACGGAATGACCTGGATAGACGTCCTGCTTGATGAGAGCAAGATCGGATGTTATGTGGCGCTTACTCCGACCTGGAACGAGACGGCCTACTTTGCGGACTATGTCCTGCCAATGGGCCACGCCTCAGAGCGGCACGACCTGGCGTCATACGAGCAGTACGACGGACAATGGGTGGCTTTCCGCCAGCCGGTGCTAAGAACCTACCGCAATCAAAATGGTGAGGAGATCACGGACACAAGGGTTTCAAATCCCGGAGAGGTCTGGGAGGAGAACGAATTCTGGATCGAACTATCTTGGCGGATTGACCCAGATGGTGCTATGGGAATCCGAAAGTTCCACGAATCTCAAATTAGGCCGGGCGAGAAGCTGACGGTTGAGGAGTACTATTCCTATATTTTTGAGAACTCCGTTCCCGGTCTTCCCGAGATGGCCGAGAAAGAAGAGGTCACTCCGTTGCGCTACATGCAGAAGCACGGTGCATTCGAGGTGACCAAGAAAGTCGGCAAACGTTATGAGGAGATCATTCCGGCATCGGAACTCGACGATACAGTCACCAACGATCACGGGCGCATCTATACCAGAACGCCAAAGCCTCCAAATCCCAATATTGCCCCGACGGGCGATCCCGATCCCGACGAAGATGGAAGGCGTCCGGTTGGGGTGGAGGTTGACGCGGAGTTGCTTCGCGGATTTCCCACACCGTCAGGAAAGTTGGAGTTCTATTCCAAGACGCTTGCCGATTGGGGCTGGGCCGACCAGGCAATACCCTGGTATATCAAGAGTCACATCCATCCCGATAACTTGAGCGATGGCCAGATGGTCCTTATCTCTACCTTCAGGCTTCCGGTGCAAGTTCACACCCGCTCCGCGAACTCGAAGTGGCTCGATGAGATAGCCCATACCAACCCGGTGTGGATAAACCCGGTCGATGCCGAACGACTCGGCATAAAAGAGACCAGCCTGATAAGGGTTAATTCGGAGATCGGCTATTTTGTGGCAAAGCCCTGGATAACCGAAGGGATTCGCCCGGGAGTGGTGGCATGTTCCCATCACATGGGCCGGTGGAAGCTGAGCGAGGATGTCAATTCATACATGATGAGAACCGCTTCGATAGAGTCTTCGGGCGACGATAGGCGGCTAGTGCCAAAGGCGGCTCCGAAGCCGTTTGAATCCAACGACAAGGACACCACCAGGTTTTGGTGGCAGGATGTGGGAGTGCATCAGAACCTTATCTTCCCTGTGCACCCTGATCCAGTATCCGGAATGCACTGCTGGCACCAGGCGGTTCGGGTTGAGCTCGCTCAACCGGGAGATACCTTCGGGGAGGTTTACGTGGACAGGTCGATGTCGAAGGAGGTCTTCCGGCGCTGGCTGGAGCTGACGCGCGACGCCTATACCGTTTCTCCGGATGGAACCCGAAGGCCCAGATGGCTGATGAGGCCGCTCAAACCGACTAAGGCCGCGTCGATGCTGCCGCCAAGGGACTGAGATGTCGGCTCTGTCGTCGGACCGTTCATCGAAGAGAGGTATCGCGCGGGTGGACTTTTCCCCAGCAGAGCTGGCAGGTTACGCCCAGATTGCCGCCGCGCTGGCCGAGGTGGCGGAAGCGTCATCGTTGGGAGAGGAGTTGTCTGCCTCACTTGGTGTTGCGGGTGTGTCCGCTTCCGACCTGTATCAGCTTTTTGTCAATGAGCTTCCGCCATTTGCTTCAATCTATCTCTCGTCTGACGGTAACATTGGCGGCAACAGCAGGTCAGTGATAGCAGGCTTTTACTCTGCGCTCGGAATCCCGACTCCGTCTGATCCCGACCATCTCGCATCGCTTCTCCGGCTCTTGTCGGGGATCTTGAACAAAGAGGCGGAGCTTGCGGGTGCTGGTTCTAACCCAGAGGATGAAAGCCGGCTTGCCTCGGTGTCGAGAGCAAGATCGGTCTTGGTGAATGACCACCTTGCCCCATGGCTTCCCGCGTATCTTCTGAGGGCGGAGGAGGTAGCTCCAAGACCGCTTTTGGGCTGGGTCTCTTGCGCGCTCGATCTTCTTTCGGTCATGGTTGGCGAACGTCAATATGTCGTTCCTGGTCCGCGGGCGTATGACGAAAAGCTTGCAGAGCCCGGTTCTTCCTCGGAGTTGATTAGCTGGATCACCACCCCAGGCCGTTCAGGGATCATTGTGACCCACTGGGACATCAGCAATCTTGCGGAGCTGCTTGGAATGGCTCTTCGGGTCGGGAGAAAGAGATTTGTTCTAGAGGAATTGTGGGCCCAAGGGGGAACGGAGGTTGCTGGCTGCATTGAAGCGATGGCCGTCCGTCAGATGAAACTGTTCGATGAGAATATTGGTGATTTTCCTTCTTTGCAGGCTTGGTCAGATAAGGCCGCTGGGACACAGCAGCTGCTGGCAACCCTGGCTGGAATGTAAAAGGGTGTCTGACAAGTTGGCCTTCGCGCGATGAACAACCAAGATAACTGCTGGCTTTGTCTTGCTTGTTGCAGCGCAAAATCTTGGCAGAATCGCAAGGCTGTACGTGAGTGTACCGAAGATCCCAAATGTGGCGTCCACTGAGTAGGTATCCAAAGTCCTTCGATATCTGCTCGATCTGAGGCTCGACATTTCTTGTATTGCGCATGTAGTGCAGGACTCGGCTATCGGTGAGACCCGCCAAAGCGTCGATAATCTCGTTACGGCGCGCCTGGATGAAGGCGTTTCTTTGTTTTACTGTGACAAATCAACAATGAAGCACCGTCGTCGCATCTGAGTGCACTTAGAAATGAGAGACCCCTCTAGATTCCGACGAGCCGAATACGGGGGTGTACGAGGGTTCGCTTGCCCACGAAACCCTCATACATTACAGCGCGGAGGGAGTGGGATTTGAACCCACGGTGCCTTTCGACACGACGGTTTTCGAGACCGTTCGATTCGTCCGCTCTCGCATCCCTCCGGCGAACAGATTAGTGGCTGCGCAGTCGTTGAAAGAACCGAGAAAGCAACTTGCTGGAATTTTCTTGTAACACGCCTCCAATAACTATGGTTTCATGGTTTAGCCGGGGATCGCTTCCAACGTTGTAAAGAGAACCAAGGGCTCCTGCTTTGGGATCATATGGACCAAATACCACGCGGCTAATCCTTGAGTTGATGATCGCACCACTGCACATCAAGCATGGTTCCAATGTGACGTAGAGTGTGCAGTCGTTCAGCCTCCACGTTTTTAGTACCTTGGCCGCTCGACGAATCGCAATCAGTTCTGCGTGCGAAGTTGGATCTTGAGTGGATTCCCTGGCGTTATGGGCTCGAGAAATTATCTGCCCATTTTTGACGCAGACCGCGCCGACCGGGATCTCGTCTTCCAGGGCGGCTAGTTCCGCTTCGTCCAACGCCAGGCGCATAAAAGATTCATCGCCGTCTGCCGTGTAATCTTCTTGATTTTTTATCAAAAACTTGCCCCCATTTATTGCGCGCCTGCCAGGATAACCAGCAATAAAAGCGGCCCCTAGCAGCGCCCTTTTGGGCGCTGCTAGTCCTACCTGGCGGAGGGGGTGGGATTCGAACCCACGGTGAGTTGCCCCACACGCGATTTCCAGTCGCGCCGATTCGGCCTCTCTCGCACCTCTCCAAGTATCAACACGCTATTCTAGGTACCTGATAAGTCGTTTCGTGCGGTGGCTGGGCCCTGCGCGGCCTGGCTCTGTGAACCGAGTCAGGGTCGGAAGGCAGCAGCTCTCAGCGGATCACCAGGGGTGCCGCAGCAAGTCTGGCCATCGCACGAAGCGACTAAAGGTTACGCGCTTTACTGGAGTGTTCAAATCGATGTCCGCTGGACGTCGGTCTTCTCGCTTCTTGTCATCAAATTGACACTTTGGACTCTTAAGTCTCTCTTGCGATGTAGTCTCCAATTGTGGCTGAATTACCCACCTACACATCTTTCTATAGGCGCTTCAGGCCTCAGCGATTTTCTGAGGTGCTGGGACAGGAACACGTCACTAAGGCGCTGCAAAATGCGGTTAGTCAAGACCGTGTATCCCATGCCTACCTGTTTTCAGGCCCCAGGGGCACCGGCAAGACGTCGACGGCGAGGATCTTGGCCAAGGCTCTAAACTGTCTGGCTCCCGTCGATGGCGAACCATGTTGTGAATGCAGTTCCTGCCTTTCGATAACAGAGGGCCGGTCGTTCGACGTTGTTGAACTCGATGCGGCCTCTAATTCGAAGGTCGAGGACATGAGGGCCCTTGTAGCGCTGGCTCCGACGGGCACCATGGGGAAATGGAAAGTGTACATCATCGACGAAGTTCATATGCTTTCTTCTGCGGCCTCCAACGCGCTTTTGAAGACCCTGGAAGAGCCTCCGAGCCATGTCGTCTTTGTCCTTGCCACAACAGACGCGCAAAAGGTCATTCCGACCATTAAGAGCCGTACGCAGCACTACGAATTCCGGTTTCTTGACGACGGCACCCTTGGGGAGCTGATCGAGTCTGTTAAGGCAAAAGCGAATCTCAATCTTGACGAAGCCGCCCTTAGCTGGCTTACTAGCAAGGGGGGAGGGTCGGCAAGGGATACCCTGTCCTATTTGGACCAAATTGTTGCACTAGGGTATGTTCCAGAATCACGAGGCGATCTCGAAGAGGTCGTGCGAGCCTTAGGGGCGCGCAACGCACAGGCGGTAATGTCAGCATTGGACACTGCCCTGCGGTCAGGACGAGATTCTCAAAAAATCTGTAATGATCTCATCAGCATCTTTCGCTCTGGATTTCTCAGCTCGATTGGAGCCAGCGATGCCGAGAGCCGTATAGCGGAGCAGCCGTTTTCGTCAAAGTGGCTTGTGAATGCACTTTCTGTACTGGGCAGGACACTCGATTCCATGAAGGACTCTCTCGATCCGAGAATCTTGCTAGAAGTCGCTCTGATCCGGCTAATCGGCGGAGATTCTGATCCGGAAGTAGCCGCACTATCCGAGAGAATAAGGGCCTTAGAGCACGAAATATCGCTTATAAAAGTTGGGAAATCGCACGCGGATACGACCGATAAAAAAAATGAAGCCCTGGCTCAATTCACGGAAGTTTCGCAGAATGATCGACCTCAGCCTAGGCTGGCCGGACCCGGCGGACCGGCGCAAGTCCGGGAAAGAATCAATGAGGCTCCATCGCAGCCTCATGGTCGGTCCAGAGATACCATGGATCGTCTCAGAAGCGCAATTTCAGGTGCGCAATCCCCAGGTACCTCAGTCGGCCAGGCGGCGCCTTTAACCGAAGATGCCGGGCACAAATCCGATGGTCCTGCTTCAGCAGATTCGTCGTCTTCCGCGGCCGTGGAAAGCCTACCGCCATCAGTGGCAAACGTTTCCAGTGAGGAGACTCAAGATATGCCTCCAGGCGCGGAGCCACTCGGGATAGGAGATATCAATCGGGAATTCAAGAAGGAAATTCTGCCGTTGCTTGCCGGCAAGTCCAGGGCGCTTTTCGCTGCGGCACGAGTGGAGTCAGTCGGCTCCTCAAGAGTGGTGGTTTCGGTTCCCAATGAGGCCCACAGGAGTCGCGCTTTGGCAAAACTGAGCGATGTGTCACAGGCCATCGCAAACTTTTACTCTAGGACTGATTTATCGGTCGAGTTGATTTCCGATGAAGGACTTGGGCATGCTCCACAAAGTGTTCCCGAGCCAGACAACGCCGCTGAGCTGATAGAGCAGTTTTCGACCGCCCAAGAGGTCGCCACCGGGGGCGCTGAGTCTGAAATACTCGAGATATTTCCCGGAGCCAAAAAGATTGAATCTTGATTTTGATGCCCGGAGGGTCTTCTCCTCAATGCGTAAGTTACAAAGTTGACAATTTGAAAAGGCAGTTATCGAATGTATACCCAGTCAGTGCAGGCGCTCATAGATGAGCTGGGAAAGCTCCCTGGAATAGGCCCCAAATCAGCACAGCGCGTTGCCTTTTATTTGCTGAAGATAGATAAGACTGACGCGTTGCGCCTGGCTGAGAGCATTACCACAGCTCGTTTGAATTCGACCTGGTGCAGGATATGTTTTAACATTTCGGATTCCGAGACATGCGAAATTTGTCGTGACCAAAGGAGGGATCATTCGATTATCTGTGTTGTGGAGGAGCCGAAAGACATAGTGGCGATTGAAAAGACGCGAGAATACAACGGTCTTTACCACGTCCTTCAAGGGTCTCTCAGCCCCATGGATGGAGTCGGACCAGAACAGATACGCGTCAAAGAATTGTTGATCCGCCTTGGAAATGAGAAAGTCAAAGAAGTCATCCTCTGTACTAATCCAAATTTGGAAGGTGAGGCAACGGCCATGTACATTTCACGCCTTCTCGGTCCGACCGGGATCGCGGCGACCAGGATAGCCAGCGGGCTTCCAGTCGGGGGCGACCTTGAGTATGCAGACGAGCTGACCCTTGGAAGAGCTCTGGAGGGCCGCCGGCCCATGTGATCTGCTAGATCTGAACCAGCTCGATTAGAGTGCCAAATGCCGCCTTGGGATGAACGAAAGCCACAGTGGTTCCCCGAGATCCCGGTCGCGGAAATTCATCAAGAACCTCAAATCCCAGAGATTTGACTTTGTCTAGGACCTCAGCGCAATTCGTTACGCGGTAACCAACGTGATGAAGCCCCTCGCCCCGCTTTTCCAAAAATTTTGCTACCGTGGACGTTGGCGAAGTTGGACACAGCAGCTGGATGTAGGAGCCACCTACCTTGAGCATTGCTTCTTCTACCAGGTCATTTGATATGACTTCACGATGTTCGACCTCGACCCCGAATGTATTTTTGTAGAAGGAAATAGATGTTTCCAGGTCCCTTACCGCAATGGCAATATGGTCGATATCATTCAGCATCTTTATCCTCCAAAACGTTGACTGGGAATACTTATTCTTCGAAGATAGCTGACTTGGCGGAATTTCTGAAACTCGTATCTGAGGTGACAAAAATATATGCCTTCGCGGGCCGGTTAGATTAGATTGTCACGGCAAGTCATCCATGGGGTAGGTGTGAGTTATTTTGCTGCGTAAATCTGCATTTTTGGCTGCTTTGGTTTCGGTCGTTGCGGCCTGCGGCACCGCTGGCTCAAGCATGGCTGAGTCAGATTCGTCGATCCCTGCGTCATCAACCACCACCAGTTCCACCACAACCTTTGTCACCACTACGATGTCGCCAGAGGCCCGCGGTCTTCTACCGCAAACAAAAGCGCTGCCCCTTGCCTCAGGCGACGTTTTCGACAACAATGTGAATCAGTTGTGGAGCGCCATCAGGAGCGGAAACTCCCAGCTTGGGGATCAGTTCTTTTTCCCATTGACCGCATACGTGCAGGTAAAGGCAATTTCTGATCCGGTGCATGACTACGATACCCGGCTGATGAAGGCGTACCATACGGATTTGCTTTCGTATCACGCCCAACTAAACGCACTCGGAGGTACTCCTGAGCTGATCGGGCTTGAAGTTCCACAGTCCCAAGCAGCCTGGATATTGCCAGGCGAGGAATACAACAAGGGGAGCTACTGGCGCGTCTATGGCTCGGAACTCGTGTTTTCAGAAGATGGCGTGAGACATTATTTTCCCGTCTATTCGCTGATTTCATGGAGGGGTGAGTGGTACGTGGTGCATCTGGGACCCCCGACCCAATAAGTGGACAAGTGTTGATGGGTGCGAGGTTCATGAGAGATAGATAAAAGGCTGCATTAGCAATATGTGCGGGAAAGATATTTTTCGCTCTATTGATTTCATATTATTCTTCAATGGCCTGTAAATTAGACAAGGCATTGAAAAATAATCCCAGGTAAATATTACGGCTGATGTAGATTTACTGGAATAGCTGGGGCGTTTTGTTGGAATTTTCGATTAAGAATTCCGGTTTTAAATCTTGAGTTGTTGATGTTTGAAATAAAAAAGAGATATTTTACAAATTTGTAATTACAGTGCTGAAAACATGGCCTAAAAGAGATATGTTTTGATTACGGGCTAGCACATGTTCTCAGACGAAGTTTGAAGCAGTTGAGATGTTTTGGCGCTGCTGGGCAAAATGACTAACAAGGTTTTTTAGAAGCGGGCTGTGCACTTGTTGGTTTGTTGCTTCTTAGGTGTGTGTATTTTCTAGGGACGTTTGGGCAAATGACTTGGAATGATTTTTCCTCGGGATGTTTAGCTTCGCAGATTTGCATAAGGGCCACAGATGTTGCGGCTTCCTGACGCTTGGACTTGGGATTTCTGGTTGGCCGATACCGGCACGGAGTTTCACCTCTTCTTTTTAAGGGCATCGCGGGCGCTTGGAGCTCCTGATCGACGGCATTTTCGTGCCAGCGTAGGCCATGCGGTGTCGGCTGATTTATACAACTGGAACTTGTTGCCAGATGCTTTGGTCCCTGGTGACCGACCGGCTTTTGATGATATCGCAACTTGGACAGGATCGGTTGTGCATGGTCCGGATGGGCTTTGGTACATGTACTATACCGGCATTTCGGCTGAAGAGAGCGGGCTGGTGCAACGGATCGGACTCTCGACTTCCGAAGATCTGATCCGATGGAACCGGCATCCTGAGTTCAATGTTTTGGGAGCTGATTCACGATGGTACGAAAAGCTTGGCGACACATCCTGGACGAGCGAGGCTTGGCGGGATCCGTGGGTCTTTTGGAACTCGACCGACCAAATGTGGCATATGTTCGTCACTGCCCGAAGCAACGAGGGTGATGAGGATAACAGGGGTGTCGTAGGCCACCTCCAATCGGATGATCTAGTCCACTGGGAGATGACAGCTCCAATAAGCCAGCCGAATTGTGGTTTCGGCGTCTTGGAGGTTATGCAGGTCGAGATGGTTGAGGGAAGATCCGTACTTTTGTTCTCGTGTCCCCATCCTGAGCTATCAGCCTCTAAGCGCGAGAAGGAGACTAGAGGCGGAATCTGGGTTGCAGTCGGGGATGATTTGATTAGCGGATTTGACATCGCCAATGCCCACTTGCTGAGCGACGACCGTCTTTACAGCGGCCGCTTGGTACGCAATAGGTCGGGTAATTGGATGCTTCTAGCTTTTCATAATCAGGACGCAAATGGTGAATTTGTTGGCGAGGTAAGCGATCCAATCCCTGTGACTTGGGATGATAGCGGACATCTAGTTCTGCTTGATTCAGGCCCTTCGCTGCAGTTGGTCGAAGACACCAGCACGGCCCAGATATCTGAGATGAGGTCCTACCTTCCTCCGAAGGTTGCTAGAGCTTAGTATTCTTTGGTCCCACTTCGATCCGAACTTGAATTTGGAGCGCGGTTCAAGAACGCTTCTGTTCAACATACTTAGCATGGTTGCGAAACAGCCTGAGCTTGTTTTCCCCTACCTTGTCCCGCATCTCGAAGTTTTCAATCCCCTGGTCTTCAGTGTCAGCCAGGCATAGCACTCCGATCTTGCCTTCATGCTGGTTGTGGTGCACAGAATATGCAGCTTCTCCCACGTCCTCCAACTTATAGGTTTTAGAGATGACGGGATACAGCATTCCATTGCCCAGAAGTCTGTTCGCTTCCCATGCTTCTCTGTAATTCGCGAAATGACTGGATTTGATGCTCTTGAGTTTCATCCAAAGATGGCGGTTGTCGTATTCGATCATGTAGCCCGTTGTCGCTGCGCAGGTCATGATAACGCCTCCACGCTTTGTGACAAAGACTGAGGCACCCATTGTCTCACGTCCCGGGTGCTCGAACACTATGTCCGGGTCGTCGCCTACGAGCCGTCTGATATCGGCGCCGAGCCTTCGCCATTCGGACTCGTCCTGAGTATGCTCATCTTTCCAGAAGCGATAGTTTTCAGCTCGCCGGTCAATGACGGCTTCAACTCCCATGTCGTTTAGAAGCTTGACTTTATCCGGGGATGAAACCACGCCCACTGGGATGCCTCCACCGTTCAAGACGTACTGGACGGCATAGCCGCCAAGGCCCCCGCTGGCCCCCCACACGAGAACCACGTTGCCTTGCCTCATCGACGCTCCGTTTTGTGATACCAGCATTCGGTACGAAGTGGAGTTGCAAAGCGCATTGACTGCAGCTTCTTCCCACGACAAGTGGGATGGCTTAGGCATTATCTGGTTGGCCTTCA
Source organism: Actinomycetota bacterium (assembly GCA_027322285.1). GTDB lineage: Bacteria > Actinomycetota > Acidimicrobiia > Acidimicrobiales > Acidimicrobiaceae > SCQM01. The sequence goes on along the minus strand of DAHVRV010000003.1, from coordinate 53,874 downwards.
CTACCGTGAGGTCACCGAGTCCGCCAAAGTTGGATTCAAAACCCCAGATTCTCTGATTACTTGAAAGCATGGAATCATCGTGCGCTGACGGGTCTTGATCGTCGACATAGTTGCAGTGGATGGTGATCCTATCGCCGACCTTCCAGTTTCTAACTGCCGAACCGACCCTGATTATGACGCCGGCACCGTCGGAGCCGACAACATGGTAAGGAAGATCGTGCCGCTTTTCCCAATGCCCTGATCGTCCGAGGCGAGATAAAAATTCGAATGTGGGGAGCGGTTCAAATATCGAGGTCCACACTGTATTGAAATTGATGGATGAGGCCATCACCGCTACAGTCACCTCATCGGGGGCCATCTCAGGTACTGGAACTTCGTCTACGTGAAGCGACTTCCGGGGATCCTTCTCCGCGGTGGGAAGGCCCTTGAACATTGAAATCTCGTCTTTTTTCACAAATGCCGCTCTGTATGTCTCTGGAAGAGGAATGTTCTTCAGTTCCTTTTCAGATGCTCCGGCTGCTATTGCTTTGGCAAACTCCTGCATGGCTCCACTCAGTTTCTACGGCGATAGAGGCGTCCCGATCGATAAATCCTATCCGCTGCATGCCCGTTAAAGCAAAGAGCGGAGTTCTTTCTCTGCACATCGAAGTGTTGCTTCGCCAAGTCCAGTGAATACGATTATTGTGAGAGTTGCTTTTTTTGCCAGCGACTCAGGCTTTGCCCTGCTGGCGCACGGGGAAGAAGCCGTCTCTGGAGTTCCAGATTTTCGAGCTATTCCACGATGAAAGCAGGTGGCACAGCGTGGTCGCGTCAGAGCCAGCACCTCACGGGAGATCGCTTTATGCGAAATCATTGAAAGCCCATTCTTAATTTAGGTTTCTGTTGCTATTTGCGTAGACTGGACTATACGTAAGATCGGGAGGTACGCAATGCCGGGTTCGGTGATCGTTTCTGGGGCTCGCACGCCAATTGGGAAGTTATCCGGAGCCTTGTCGAGTTTCAGCGCTATGGATCTGGGTGGGTTGGCTATTTCTGCGGCACTGTCAAAAGTGGCACTCAGTCCCCAGGCTATTCAATATGTTTTCATGGGCCACGTGCTTCAGGCGGGCCAGGGTCAGATAACCGCGCGCCAGGCAGCGGTAAAGGCGGGCATTCCGATGAGCGTGCCATCCACTACCGTCAACAAGGTATGTTTATCCGGCCTGAATTCGATTTACCTTGCGGATCTGCTGATCCAGTCGGGTGAAGCGGACATCGTTGTTGCTGGTGGAATGGAGTCGATGACCAATGCCCCATATCTTCTGCCCGGGGCAAGAAGCGGATACCGTCTGGGTGACGCAAACATAATCGACGCGCTAATGTACGACAGCCTGTTCTGCGCATTCGACAAGTGCGCCATGGGTCTAGGCACCGAAAACTACGTGAGTAAAAATGCCAGAATTACTCGCGAGCGGATGGATGAGGTTTCTGCCAATTCCCACGAGCGCGCTGCCGCAGCTGCCAAGGCGGGACGTTTTGCGGACGAGATAGCCGATGTGGAGATACCCCAGCGTAAGGGTAACCCGATTGTCATGGACAGTGATGAGGGTGTTCGCCCTGGAACAACCGTTGAGACGCTTGCGAGCCTCCGCCCCGCATTTGACAAGAACGGATCGATCACGGCCGGGAACGCATCGCAGATTTCCGATGGCGCAGCGGCCGTGGTAGTAATGAGCCGGGATGTAGCTGAGAGGTTCTCGATTCAACCGCTTGCGGAGATCATCAGCTACGGGCAGGTTGCCGGACCTGATGCCTCGCTGCTAACACAACCATCCAGGGCAATTAAAGCTGCACTGGAAAAGGTCAGCATGTCTGTTTCTGATATCGATCTTTTCGAGATAAATGAAGCATTTGCTGCAGTTTCCGTAGCCTCTATGGACGACCTGGGCATTCGGGATGGTGTCGTGAATGTCAACGGTGGAGCTATTGCACTTGGTCATCCAGTTGGTGCGTCGGGTGCACGGTTGGCTCTGACATTGGCAATAGAGCTCAATAGGCGCGGCGGAGGAGTCGGCGCAGCCGCCCTCTGCGGCGGTGGCGGACAGGGGGACGCCATGATTATTCGTTCATATAAGTAAGGCGCGGCCAATCCCAAGCCGCGCAGCCGTCCACGAATAGGACCATGTGGCGCGAATGCGCCGCATGGCTAGGACTGGCTCTGTGCAAGGAACTTCTCCTTGCAGCCGCTGCAGCAAAAGTAGTAATCGACTCCGCCGACATTCGCGCTGTACTGCGCGGAAGCAATATCTACCGTCATGTTGCAGATCGGGTCGATCGCGGTTGCGGCGTGGTCGGATCCGTGTTCGTTATGCTGAGTGCTCACTGGGGTGTCCTTTCGATATATGTCGGGTGCGCTGTCAAAGCGTTCTTTGCAGGCACTATTGCAGAAGTAGTATTTAATGCCATCAAGATTGCTCGTGTATTCCGCGTTGGCAGTGTCAACAGTCATGGAGCATACAGGATCAATGGCAGCTGCGGGCATTGCCTGCAATGAGCTGTCTGTGGTATGCATGGCGCCTGTCTTTTCTGGGATCTTCGTCTGGTTATTCAGAGATCTTGCGAATCGGTCCTTGCAGTTGTCTGAGCAGAAGTAGACCCAATTTTCATTGACAAAGAGCTTCGCCGGCGCATTCTCCATTTCGACTTGCATTTGGCATACCGGGTCAATTGCGTAGCCCTTCCCGCCGCCGAAACGAGCGCGATTTCGCGCAAGCCAGATCATGGCAATGAAAACCAGAAAGAATATGATATCGAGGTAGGTCGAAGAATTCAGCCCTATTCCTGATGTCAGGATCTTGATTTTCCGGTTGGTCGGAACGACTACAAATGCGGCGAAGATCTCTTCAATGATGAATCCAGCTATGGACATGACAAGCCAGAACAGCAGTACCAGCCGGATTGCCAGTTTGCCTCCGTATAGCTTGCGATAGATCATCACCAACGGAAATGCGACCAAATCCGCAAATATAAATGAGATGACGCCTCCGAACGATATGCCGCCTTTCCACAGCGCTGCAGCGAGCGGGATATTGCCAACGGAGCAAACGAAACTCACAAATGCAATTAATGGCCCTACGAGCGCATTCTCAACTTGGGTAAAGAGCCCGTGTCCGCTTATGAATACCACGCTCCATACCGATGCCGGAACAATGGTTGCCAAGTAGCCGGCAACCACGAACCCGATGAGCATCTCTTTTCGGAGCATCTTCAAATCGGAAAGCGCATAGTTGGCACCGTCAGCCCACATGGCTGGGTTTCTCAATCTAGCTTTGAGAGTTTGACCGTCTGCCTCGGGCTCTGATGCTATTTGAGCGTGCTCATGGTTGCGCGCGCTGCTGGAAGACTGCATCGAGAACGGATTTTCGCAACTTGGGTCAAAGTCCCCCTCGGGCGACCTGACTCTTTGTCTTGCTTTCGCTATGGCGGCCGGGGTAATAACGACGGCACCTATTGCAATTAGGAGCACGATCATTATTGAGCCGCCGATGAACTCAGCCGCGAAGAACTGCCATCCCAGGAGGATTATCAGTACAATTCCGAGTTCGATCACAAGGTTTGTTGATGCAAACATGAAAGCCATCGCAGAGAGAAAATCCGCGCCTTTGGAAAATAATGACTTTGCCATTGCCGAAGCGGCGTACGAACATGACGATGAGACCATTCCAAGAACGGATGCCTTAGCTACCGTCGCAGGTTTGTGATCCCCTAATGTTTTTTCCATCTCTTTTCGAGTTACGAAAGACTGGACGGCACCTGAAATTGCAAAGCCCAAAATAAGGGCCCAAGCGGTGTCCCAAAACATGTATAAAGCTTCTTCAGCGCCCCCGATGAATTTTGAGTAGATACTCAAGTAAATCAATGGCTGCCCAATTCATAGCGGTGTATTCAAATATTATTCCTGTATTTTAACCAGCCTGCTGGAGGTTAAATTCCTGGAGAATCTTCTTCGGTCCCACAATAGTCCGGGATGCCGAGCCATCTGTAATCTGCATGTTCGGTATGAGTAGCATGGGCCTTGGGCACGCACTCGTCGGAAGATCCCGAGAAGTTTAGGCCGTGCCTGCCAATTGGTTGATGCCAATCGTCGGACACCTTTAGCGCCATTGATCTGTGTGCGAATGCAGTCAAGATCCAACTCTGGGCAGATGCCTTCATTCCGAACCGCCGAGTGCATTCGATCATCATTTGAACAGCTGAGGAGCAAAGGAGGTTTTCATTATCCACGGGAAATTATGCGACGATCATTGAAGCTGAGTTGCGAATTCGGGAAGGGAACCAGCGTTTCAAAGTCGCGTTCTGGAGCCTCTTTGGCTGAGACCGCAGGTGATTTCCGGCATCAGCTAGGGAATCGCCCATTTTAGCTTTGTCGCGACTTTATATGGTCGGGTATTCATTGCGTTTTAGCCAGCACCGAAACAATGCCGTGCGGCGCAAGGGGCGAATGATTCGCTGAACCTTGCAGGAGATCCTGACTCGAGACCCGCTAAGTTGCAGCAGGCAGGCCACACGAACTCGGGGTGCAACGATATTGGTAACGTCCCTTTATGTGGGGATAAATTCCGGCTAAAGTCATCCCATGTCTAAACCTTCGGAAATTCTTGAGACTTTGGAAATAGTCCTTTCTGCTACTGCTGCTGCCGGGTCTTATTCTCCCGTAGTGCAAAGCGGAAACATACTTTACGTTTCGGGGAATCTTCCCGTGAAAGACGGCATGGTGGTCAACCCGGGAACGGTAGGAGATACTGTTGACATTGGAGCTGCGAATTACGCGGCACGAATATGCGCGATCAACATACTTGGCAATGCAGCTAGCCATTTGGGTTCGGTTGACCGGATAAAGAGAATTCTCAAAATCAACGGTTTTGTAGCCAGTGCATTTGGATTTTCGGATCAGCCAAAAGTAATTGACGGCGCTTCGGAACTATTCCTGACAATATTCGGAGAGAACGGGCGCCACGCGCGATCTGCGGTTGGAGTTTCCGCATTGCCTCGAGGCGCTTGTGTTGAAATTGAAGCAATTATAGAGGTTTAGATCGCATCGCCATTCGAGCTCAAATTTTTAGGACTAATATCCAGCATTTGGTTGGTTCCAAACCTGCAAAGAGTGAAACGCCCATTTAGCTTCGCGTTGCGAAGCGCAGAGTCGGCATTGGCATAGAGTTCATCAAATGAATTGGCAGGACTAGGCTTCAGGACGAATCCGCCAGAGATTCCTATATTCCATGTCGAAAACGGAATGTTTCCTAGGATCCTCTTTGCAACGTGCCTTATGTCATCAACGGTTATTTCAGCGGGCGCCGGCAGCCAGACAGCGAATTCATCGCCGCCAATTCTTGCAACGAGGTCCCCTCTTCTAAGCTCCGAGGTCAATCCAGCGGCAACTTTTTTGAGCACCTCGTCACCTGCGATGTGGCCGTATATATTGTTGATGGATTTGAAATTGTCTAGATCCAAAAGAAGAAATATCCCAGAACCGTCGGTGCGATCCAGTTCGGCTCGGAATCCTCGCCTGTTGAGTATTTCAGTCAGCGGGTCTGTCCTGGCCTGAATGTCTAATTCGATGATCGACTTCTTGAGCAACCCGCTTTCTTTATTGTGCTCTTGGACGAGGAGGTCATAGTAAATATCGGAAGTATCGCAGGCGTCACGCAGCCAAATCCTTCTGAATTCGTCGAGATCTGGCAGATCATCAGGGCCATCCCTTTGGATGGAATGGTATGCCTGGAAGATCTTGATATAAGTGGTCAGGTACCAGGAGGGCCGGACTTCATAGTTGATGTGACTGCCACCCACGTTGTGAGAGAGCTCAAACCTATCAATCGAATCGCCCTCTTCATAAATCCGTTTGAGATGTTGTCTCATCAGGTTGTTGTGGTGCTCGAGCGAGGAAGAGGTGTTGATGGGTTTCTCCATCGCCGGATTCGCCTTCAACTGCGCGTTGAATAGCTCAATAAACCGGTCGATTATACGACCAAGAGATTCGGATCTGGCTACCGGGTCAGTTATATATTCCACGGTGCGCCATGATTTCACAGCAGATGGGTCGGAATGTCTTGTCAGTTAACTGGTTCTCGATGGTGCTCATATTTAAACCATAGATTAGTTCTTGCCGCGATGAGAAAGTCCGGCTTCGCGGCGGAATGCAAGCGATGCTGGTCAGCGCAGACGCCATCCTAGCGGGCCCTGAAACATTAGCTAAAAGCATTGAACTAACATGCCTGTGATTCGAGATTTCAACCCGCTAGAGGAACCGGCGCCAATTAGGTTCAACCCAGAAGTTTGCTTCGGCCTAAGGGAGCAGGGCTAGGATTTGAAGCTTTTGCATTGGAGAAATGATTCGGCCTGGGCTCGAAGCGATCCTGAATCCATTCGCTAGGATGGTCGGGGTGTCTAATAGGAAGCTCATCATTCCTGCCCTGATCCTCAGTCTTTCAGCTGCCAGTTGTGGCAGTCAACGCGTCGGTGGGACCTCTTCGACGCTTAACATTCCGACAAAGTCCGCCGGAACCATTGGCGGACTTACGACTTCCCCAACTGTTGTTCCCGCCATCAGCTTGAAAAGCTATGTTACCTCGGTCCACTCGCCAGACCTCGTTGCAAATATTTCCTATCCGGTAGTGAATAAGATGGCATCTCCCCAGATCGAGGGGAAAATCAATTCCACCATCTTTAAATCGGTGACCGCCTATGTGTCGGCGTTTGAGACCTCGCTCAAGGGCGAGCCCGGAATAGTTCTTCCTGGGACCGGAGGCAATGCCGTTAGCCAGAGCGAGATCACTGGATCTTTTGCAAAAGAGTTGGTGGACTCGCGATATGTTTCTTTCAGATTCGTCATTACAACCTATTTTGCCGGTGCGGCATCTTCGACTGCCCAGGCCCGGAGCCTGACTTTTGATCTGAGCGACGGCAAAGTGCTGTCACTGGCTGATCTGTTTTCCGCACCGAACTATCTTCACCTTCTATCGAGCCTTTCGAGAACTGCCGTTGAAGCCCAGCTTGGCCAAAGCGCGGACCAAAGTCTCATCGTGGGTGGGACGCAGCCCAACGCCGTGAATTTTGCCAGCTGGAACCTGACAAAAAAAGGGCTGGAGGTAACGTTCTCCCAAGGCCAGGTCGGAGCGGCGGCAGCCGGCGTCGTTAGTATAATTCTGCCATACGCCGATTTTGCGCAATTGGCGAATCGTTCTGGACCATTGGCCAATCCGTAGTCGCTGCTAGTATTCTCTAGCGTCAAAGGGTGGCTATGGGCTAGGTTTAGTTTTAGCACTGGTGCTTTGTTCGGCATTTTGGGGTAATCATTAAAAAGGAGTTGAAGTTGACTACATCTGCGTTGACTATTAGAAAGCCGCGCGTGCTGGCGGATCTAGTTGCTGGAAGCGCGATTCGAGAGGTTAGTCTTGTCGTCGGGTACGCCGCATTCATTGGCCTCTTTGCGCAAATCAGCGTGCATCTGTCGTTCACTCCTGTGCCTATCACGGGGCAAACATTTGCTGTTCTTATTGGTGCCGCGGCTTTGGGCTGGGCCAGGGCAGGCGCCGGATCTTTGCTGTACGCAGTCGCGGGCATGGCTGGCATTCCGTGGTTTGCCAGCGCAACAGGTGGCTTAAAGATCGCTTCTTCGCCAAGCTTTGGATACATAGTCGGATTTGTCGTCTGTTCCATGCTTGTTGGGATGCTTGCGAAGGCAGGATGGGATCGCAAGTTTATTGGCACCGCTTCTGCGATGGTGTTGGGCAATGTCGTTATTTATGGATTCGGTGTGGCTTGGTTGGCTGCGTCCATCCACGTGCCGGCTTCCAAGGCCATCGCGCTTGGAATGACACCGTTCCTTGCGGGAGACCTAGTCAAGCTCGTCCTCGCGACCGCTTTGCTGCCGGGTGCATGGTACGCAGTTAGCAAGCTCTCGAAGTAACTTACCTAGGCGTTATCAGGGTGCGGGCACTGCCCGCGCCCTTTTTGCATTTTCGCGTCATGTCGCGAATATGTCTAGATCTTGAAATCGATCTGCCTGCCTTGGCCCTTTTCGAAGATCTCGGGCAATGGGAGCGAGACGGCCTCGTCTAGCAGGTGAAGGTATTCCATTCTGGGGATTGCAAGTCCGCCGAGCGATTCAAGGTGGCGGGTCATCCACTGGGTGTCGATCAGGGTCCCTCCCTGTTCCAGCATCGTTGAGATCAGAACTGCCAATGCCGCTTTTGATGCGTCAGATCTCTTGTGAAACATTGACTCGCCAGCGAAAAGGCCACCTATCGCGACTCCGTATAGACCGCCGACAAGTTCTTTCTGCGCCCCTTGTCCTATCCATACTTCGAAGCTGTGCGCCCAGCCAAGTTCGTGGAGGCGGATGTAGGCCTCTTGAATGTCGGGAGTAATCCAGAATCCCGGTCTTTGGGGATTTGCGCAATTTGAAATCACATCCCGAAATGCCAGATCCATAGAATAGGTAAATCTGTTGATTGATTTCCTGAGCGATCTGGAAATTTGGTAAGGGATACTGCCCATGTTTCGTGTGTTGGCGAGAAAAGTTCCGCGCCACTTAGGGCAAAACCACCCAAGTTTGCTCCCCTCGAGAGGCATAGGGAATAGTCCGGAGCGATAAGCCGCCAATAATGTTGCAGGACTCAAATCTCCGCCCTGAAATATAATATCACTGTTAAAATTGGAGCTGACCAGGATGTCTATCAGTTCTGCGATCTGCGGCACGGCGAATTTTGAAAATCCTGGATCTCTTGGATTCAAACTCATTACTGAAAAATTAGCGCATTTGCGAATATTTTTGTTAGCCTGAATAACCATGTCGGAACAGCCGATCACAAAAAAGTTAGAAGATCTAAAAGCACGCAAGGCCGAGGCCCTGGTGGCCGGTACGCCTCACGCGGTTGAGCGCCAGCATGCAAAAGGCAAGATGACTGCCCGCGAGCGCATCGAGTATCTGTTGGACGAGGGTTCATTTCAGGAGCTTGACATGCTTGCGCGGCATCGGGCTCACGGGATGGGATTGGAGAAGAACCGGCCATTCACCGATGGAGTGATTACCGGGTTTGGAACCATTGACGGTCGCAAGATATGCATTTTTTCTCAGGATTTCACTGTTTTCGGGGGTGCTCTCGGAGAGGTCTTTGCGGAAAAGATTCATAAGGTAATGGATTTGGCGGCATCGGTGGGGGTGCCGATGATCGGTCTCAACGATGGCGCTGGAGCCAGAATCCAAGAGGGTGTGGTATCTCTTCATTCCTACGGAGGCATATTTCATCGCAATGTCGCCTCATCCGGAGTGATCCCGCAGATATCGGTCGTGATGGGCCCATGTGCCGGCGGTGCGGTTTATTCGCCGGCGATGACCGACTTCATCTTCATGGTCAAGGAAAGCAGCCACATGTTCATTACCGGGCCAGATGTGGTCAAGACTGTGACTGGCGAGGACGTTACGCTAGAAGAGCTCGGCGGGGCTATGAGCCACGCGTCAAAGAGCGGCGTAGCCACCTTTGTGGCGGAAGATGAAAAGTCTTGCCTTGATGAGGTCAGGTACCTCCTCGGCTTTCTTCCCTCGAACAATCTGGAAATCCCTCCAAGGGTTGAGCCTACCGATGATCCAGAGAGGCTTTTGCCTGAGCTGCTAGATCTCATGCCTGACTCCTCGAACCAGCCATATGACATGAAAAAGGTGATAACTGCAACGCTGGATGATGGTGAGTACTTCGAATACTTTCCGCACTGGGCGCGAAATATTACCTGTGGTTTTGGACGTCTGAATGGCTACGTGGTGGGAGTCGTCGGGAACCAGCCAAGCGTGCTTGCCGGTGTCTTGGATATCGACTCTTCCGAGAAGGCGGCTCGCTTCGTTCGTACCTGCGACTCCTTCAACATTCCGATAGCTACATTTGTCGATGTTCCCGGATTCATGCCAGGAGTCGATCAGGAGTATGGCGGCATCATCCGTCATGGGGCCAAGCTCCTGTACGCATACTGCGAGGCAACTGTGCCCAGGGTGCAGATAATTACCCGCAAAGCCTATGGCGGCGCGTATGTGGTGATGAACTCAAAGTCTGTTGGCGCAGACTTCGCGTTTGCCTGGCCGAGCGCCGAGCTTGCAGTTATGGGCCCGCAAGGTGCGGTGGAAGTCGTGCACCGCAGGGAATTGGCGAAGGCCGAAGATCCAATGCGAAGACGCCAGGAGCTGGTCGACGAGTATATCGACCGCTATGCCAACCCATATATTGCCGCCGAGCGAGGATTCGTCGACGATGTGATAGATCCCGCTGACACCAGAAAGATTCTCATCTCCTCGTTCGAAATGCTGAGAACCAAGCGCGAAGAACTGCCACGCCGAAAGCATGGAAATGTCCCGCTTTAGAGGTTGGATCTGATATGGATTTTGCTGATGAGCAGCTGAGTGATAACGAGGCAGTGGCCATCATTTCCGCTGCAGTGCGAGAGATCCTGTCAAGGAAGGGTTCCACGGAAGCCAAAATTCCCCAAGATCTTTCAGCTTGGCGGTTTTCCGGCCGGTGGTGGAATCATCCGGTTCCGATTGGCCGTTCCCGCCCCACTCTTCGCTAACTCAGAGGTCTTGGAAGCGGTGTCATTTGCCTTTGCGGCGAGCTGAAATGAGTTCCAGCACCTCGGCCATGATTTTAGCAATTTCATAATTTTTGGGTGTGTATACGGCCGAGACACCTTGCGAAATCAGACTTTTGCGATCTGAGTCGGGAATGATACCGCCAACCACTACCAGGGCGTCGCTGCCGACGGTCCTGAGTTCGCGGACGACTTCGGGTACAAGCTGAAGGTGGCTTCCGGAAAGGATTGATATGCCGACCGCATCGACGTCTTCGTCTCTGGCGGCGATGGCTATCTCGCGCGGTGTCAGACGGATTCCTTGGTATACGACTTCGAAGCCGGCATCCCTTGCGGATACGGCGATCTGCTCCGCTCCGTTGGAGTGCCCATCCAGTCCGGGCTTGGCGACAAGAAACCTTGGAGGCCCACCGCTCAGCTTTTTGGCAGCTTCCGCAATGTCCTTCAACTCGGCGCCTCGTCTCCCCACGCCGCCTGCGACTCCGGTTGGTGCTCTGTACTCTCCAAAGATTTCACGAAGCGCCTGGGCCCATTCACCCGTTGTTCCGCCGGCCGTGGCAAGTTCAATGGTGGGCAGCATGATATTCAGCTTGTTATCTCGGGCTGTCTGCTTCAGGTCCGCGAGGGCCTTGTCAACCTTTTCTTGGTCTCTGGAACTTCTCCAGGAGATGACATCTTCAACCAGTTGCGCTTCAATCTTTGGATCAACCACCAGGTGACTTTCAGTGCCTTCTTGCGTCAGGGGGGAGGGCGCACTTTCTTTGAAGATGTTTACGCCGATCACCTTCTGCTCGCCGATCTCGATCCTCCTGGTTCGCTCAGCTTGCGATGCCACCAGACGAGACTTGAGCATTTCTATGCTGTTGAAGACGCCGCCTAGTTCCAGTATCTCGGCGAGTTCTTTGTTCGAACTCTCGATAAGGGAATCGGTGAGCGATTCGACCACTTTGGAGCCTTCGAATACGTCTGGATATTCGAGGAGATCGGTTTCATATGCGAGTACCTGCTGTATTCTCAGCGACCACTGCTGATCCCAGGGTCTCGGAAGTCCAAGGGCTTCATTCCAGGCCGGCAACTGAAGAGCGCGGGCTCGGGCATCCCTTGAAAGGGTGACGCCAAGGGCTTCGAGGACAATACGCGTTATATTGTTTTCGGGCTGCTGCTCGGTGAGGCCAAGGGAATTGACCTGAACCCCATATCTGAACCTGCGCAGCTTAGCATCGCTGATATCGTATCTGTCTCTCGTTATTTGGTCCCATAACTTGGTGAACGCCCTCATCTTCGAGACTTCCTCGATAAATCGGATTCCGGCATTGACGAAGAACGAAATCCTTCCCACCACTTCGGGAAAGATATCTTCATCGATCTGCCCGGATTCTTTGACCGCGTCCAGTACTCCAATGGCGGTAGCCAGGGAATATGCAATTTCCTGGGATGGAGTGGCGCCTGCTTCCTGAAGATGATAGGAGCAGACGTTTATAGGGTTCCATTTGGGAAGATTCTTGACTGTGTAAGCGATCATGTCCACAATCAGCCGCTTGGAATGCTCCGGCGGGAAGATGTACGTACCCCTCGAAAGGTACTCCTTCACTATGTCATTCTGGGTGGTGCCGGACAACCCGGAGATCTCGGCTCCGGTTTCAAGCGCGTTCGCAATGTACAGGCCAAGCAGCCATGGCGCTGTCGCGTTTATGGTCATCGAGGTGTTCATCTTTTCGACCGGGATCCCGTCCATTAACTCGCGCATATGGCCCAGGTGCGCCACGGGAACGCCAACCTTTCCGACTTCGCCTTTGGCGAGGGGCGAGTCCGGGTCATAGCCGATTTGCGTGGGCAAATCGAAAGCAATCGACAGGCCGGTCTGACCCTTTGCAAGGTTGTTGCGGTAGAGTTCGTTAGAGGCCCTGGCCGTGGAGTGACCGGAATAGGTTCTCATTACCCAGGGCTTGTCTCTCCCTGACAGTCTTGAGTTGTCTTGCTTTTCAGTTGAAGTCATACCTATCCTTGCACATTTAATGATGAAACCTACTCGTTCATTTCCCTTAGTAGTGATGTAAATTCAGACATCCAACAGATGGGATTTCCCGAAATTACTCGCAGCTGTACCGCACACGTAGATTACCCCAATCTGCGGGCGACTTGCGAACCGAGCGTGCTCGCCTCAGATCAACGGAGGTCAGTTTCTCGGGGGCTGGCAACAACAGTTGCGCCGTTACAGGTATGAAGTTCTCGCGATAAGAAAGGAGCGATTACAGACGATATCGGCACTTTGCCGCTTTTATTTCGATGGGCGTCCGCACCTGGCGTTCTTGCCAAATAATTGCTTATCTGCGATCTGCCAGCCTAGGAACAGCCGAGTTGCACAAGGGATGTCATTAATACGTCCGTAATTGGGCTGGCTGCAAGCTGAATTGGAAATGTGCTTGGCTTCAAAGGCTAAGAGTCGGGCTTGACTGATTCCGGTCTCAATATTTGTAAAATCCGGCCTTGGTCTTTCTGCCGTGCAACTTAGCTGTCACCATTCGCTTCAGCAGCGGTGCGGGAGCGAAATTTGGATCTTTGAATTCGTCATAGAGAGAATTGAGTATTGAAAGGGCTGTGTCTAGACCAACGAGATCGAGCAAAGCGAATGGTCCCATTGGAAAGCCGCATCCGCCTTTCATCGCAAGGTCGATGTTCTCCTTGGAGGCCACTCCCTGCTCAAGAAGTTTTACAGCATTGTTCAGGTAGGGGAAAAGCAGGGCATTTACTATGAAGCCCGCCTGGTCCTTGACAGCTACAGGCTGTTTGTTGCACGATAGCGCGAAAGCTGTAGCTGCTTGAATCGTGTCTTGGGATACGATCAGAGTTTCGACGATTTCGACCAGCTTCATCACCTGCACCGGGTTAAAAAAATGGATCCCACATACTTTGTCCGGCCTTGATGTGGCGGCAGCAAGTTCGATTACCGGGAAGGTCGAAGTGTTTGTAGCAATTATGGCGCTGGGCTTGCACGCCGCATCTAGGCCCTTGATCACTCGCAGCTTCACATCGATGTCTTCCACCACGGTTTCGATAAGGAGGTCGCAGTTTGCAAGATCGGCGATGTCATTCGTGGGGCGCAGACGGCTGAGGTCGTCGTCGGCCTGGGAGGTGCTCTTCTTGCCCTTCTCGATTTTTCTTGCAAACGAGTCTTTGATCGAGGTAACTATCGCCCCAGCGCTTTCGGGAGTTCGCGAAAGCAAAGTTACTGCGTATCCGGATTCAATTGCGGTTTCAGCAATTCCCGAACCCATGATGCCGGAACCCACTATACCAACTGAATCGCACCTCATTCCGATACATTACTAAGAGCCGGCCTTAATTTTGCCCGATTCAGAGGCTTTTATAGAACGGCTTGCGCGCAATCCGCTCTTCCACGGTGCCAAAAAGAACAAGCGGGCAACTAAGCAGGCGCGGAGCAAGATCGGTAACGTTTTGGAGCTTGGATGCACCTTGCCGCGGAGACTCGCGACGACAGCTAGATGCCTAGGCGTCGCCTCAATATTTTTTCCAACCGCACAGTGGGATTCTCGCTGAAGTGATCGTCTGCCGCCAACAATGCGTCTTTTGTGCGACTGAAACCTGAATGTCAAGCTGCGAATAATGTTATTATCATTTCGAACTGACTTGTTAGAGACAAAATAAGCTTCGAACCATAGCTTTACTGTTTCGCGGGGGCGAGGAACATTATCACTCATGCACGAGAAGAGGAATGACGTAGGTTCGAGCGCAACCGTGCCATTAGAAGGTGCCGAGTTGCCTTCAAAGCTAGAATGGCTCCATGCTTTGATTGAAAGATCAAGGGACCTTATGGCGGTCACCGATCCAGAGGGAAAGATCCTCTTTATCAACAGGGCGGGCCGCAGTCTGCTTGGACTTGACGGTGAAATGGAGCTGGGGAACCTTTGGTTATCGGACTTTTTTGAGGCTGATGGCCGGTCGTTGTTCGGCCAGATAATAAAACCCACGTTATCCCAAAACGGGAGCTGGGAGTCGGACAGTTATCTGCTGCAGCCACGGCAAGGCGAGGCAATACCGGCGGCAATTAACGTTACGCTACTGGCTTGCGGAGATTCCAGGTCGGGTTGTGACATCATCTGGACCATAAGAGACCATCGCATTCGACGTGAGCTCAGTCGTCAAATTGAGCAAAGAGTGCGAGAGCACAGAGTTGTCGCTGAACTTGCTCGCCAGGCACAAAGCATCAGGTGGCTGGATTTGCTGCGCAATGCGGTGGGGGCTGTTGCTAACACTCTTGATGTGGAACTCGTGGTCGTAGCGCAGCCGATCGAAGGCAGCGACAAGCTCCATTTGGTCGCCCGTCACGATTTAGTGGCTCTTAACTTTAACGTAATTAACGGCGGCGCCAAATCTCAGTCGGGATATGCGATGATATCCGGCCAGCCTGTAATCACTCCAGACATAGATCTCGAGACCAGGTTCGATACTTCCGGCGGCCGGCGTTGCGGGATGGCCAGCGGCATGGCGGTGCCGATTCTCGAAAACGGGCAGCCCCATGGCGCACTCAGTCTTCATTCTCTTACGCGTAGGAAGTTTACTGAGGATGATGTGATTTTCCTTGAAGCAGTCGCGAGCGTACTCTCATCTGCGCAGAAGAGAATTGCAGTAGAGCGCGAGCTCAGGCACCTGTCGCTTCATGACCCGCTGACCGGCCTTGCGAATCGGGCTTTGGCCCTCGACCGCATCCAACATGGACTGACAACTTTGAAAACGAACAATGACAACGATCTGATGGCGGTACTTCTTTTGGATCTGGATAACTTCAAATCTGTCAATGATTCGCTTGGTCATGACAACGGTGATCGGGTTCTTGTTGATCTCGTGCCCAGACTTCACAGTGCGGTTCATGACGGCGACACGGTGTCAAGGCTTGGGGGCGACGAATTTCTGATCACGTGCGATCACGTGCGTTCTCCGTTTGAAGCCATCGATCTCGCGAATCGGCTGAGACGGAGCTGGAATGAGCCGTTTCTGGTAGATGAGCGTTCCGTGTTTTTGAGCGGGTCGATTGGGATCACAATTGCCAGGGCGGGTTCCCAGGTTACGGAACTGGTACGTGAGGCTGATACAGCCATGTATAGAGCTAAAAATGCGGGTCTTGGCGGTATGGAGATGTACGAACCGACCATGGGTGAGGCGTCATGGGACCGGTTCCGGGTCGCAACTGATCTGCACACTGCAATCGAGCAGAACCAGCTTTGGCTGGCATATCAACCGATTTTCGAGCTCTCCACCGGAAAAATTGCTTCGATTGAGGCTTTGTGCCGGTGGGACCATCCCGTTGAGGGTCCGATCGCCCCACATGTGTTCATCAAACTTGCGGAAGAGACGGGCCAAATTGGTTACCTCGGTTTTTGGGTGCTGGAAACCGCATGCAGGGAGGCAATGATTTGGCAAAGAATTAATCCCGAAATCAGGTTGAGAGTCAACGTGAGCGCTCTTCAGATCAAGGACGAGGCATTCGTGGGGGACGTAAAAGGCATTTTGCAACGGACCGGATTTCCCGCCAGAATGCTCGGCCTCGAAGTTACTGAGGGAGTGATACTAAAATCCGGCGATATCTCGGGATCGACCATTATGCAGCTGCGCGAGCTGGGGGTAGAGCTTCTAATCGACGACTATGGCACCGGCTACTCATCGCTCTCCTATCTAGTGCGCTTTTCGGAGATGTCAGCTTTAAAGATTGACTCGGAGTTCATTCGCCTGGCTGTCGAGAAGCGCTGCGAGGCGATCATATGTTCAATTGTCAACCTTGGGCACACGCTTGGCATGGAGGTGGTTGCAGAAGGCGTCGAAACTCAGGAGCAACTTAAGTGCGTGCGGAACTCTGGTTGTGACTATGCGCAGGGCAATCTTCTCGGGAGCCCGGTCAAGGCACAAGAGATAAGACAGCAGCTGCAGATCTGACACAGGGGAATTCTTTGAATTTCATCCCCGCAAGTAGGTTGCCTGGGTGACTTTTTCGCCTAACTTAGAGTTACATGCATGCCAGCAACCAACGACTGAGATTGAGATTTTCGTTCGCTTCGGTCTATGAGGCATTTATGCCACTCGTAGAGAGGGCCGGTCTTGCCAGAAGGCGTCAGGAACTTCTGGGCCAGGTGTCGGGGAGGGTCCTGGAGATAGGGGCGGGAACGGGGTTCAATCTGTCCTACTACCCCGAGGATATCCAACTCGTGGCTGTGGAGCCTAACTTGGAAATGCTGAAGATTCTCAGGGCCAGGGCAGCGGGTCGCAACATCGAGATCATCGAAGGATCAGTTGACGATTTGCCAAGCAGCGGCATAGCCCCACATTCGTTTGACTTCGTGGTGACCACCTTGGTGCTGTGCTCCGTGCCTGATATGGACGAGGCGCTTCAAACTATATCGACGCTACTTGCTCCCGGGGGGAAGTTCATTTTTATTGAGCACGTTGTAACTCCGGGCATCTACGAACTGGTTCAGAATCTCGCGACGCCGCTGTGGAAAAGGCTGGCAGGTGGCTGTCATCTCAATCGCGACCTCCTCGGGTCGTTCGATCAATCACAAATGGTCGTGACAACATTGTTTCGATTTAATTTTCCTCTCGGAAGGCCGCTGATACCCCACGGAATCATGGGAACTGCAAGGCTGAAGAGCGATTTCTTTGCTTAGATTTTGTTAGGATCTAGTGAACGAAGGTGGGGGATATGACTGTAGGAATCCTTGGACTCATTGGAGGTGCGGAATGGAACGAGAGCTGCAGTTTCGATGCCTACCTAATTGAGAAATCTGGTTCTAAAGAGGTTACCGTTTTGCCCACCGCAGCGGCCTACGAAAGACCGGATTTGGCAATTGAACACGCTACGAGATGGCTTGCAACTTTCGGAGCCACGGTCAAGCCGGCAATGGTAATAACCCGTCATGATGCCGAAGATCCCGGTTTCGCCCTTCAGTTGGCCGAATCCTCGTTCATCTATCTGGGCGGCGGATCGCCGCTGCATCTGTTTTCAGTGCTCAAGGACTCGCACTGCTATCAAGCGATACTGAGCGCGTTTCACAAGGGAGCTGTGTTGGCAGGTTCATCGGCGGGAGCCATGGTGCTTGGCGACCCCATGGTCGATCCCAGGGGCGGCGGATTGACGCTGGGACTCGGGCTTGTGAAGGGTCTTGCGGTCATGCCCCATTACTCGGCTACCTCAGCTGAACTCAAGCACAGGACGGAGTCGCTCGCGGATCCCGATGTTGTTATCGCGGGCATCGATGAACAGACTGCGCTAATCAGAGAAGCCGACGGATCTTGGAGCGCGATGGGCAAAGGATCCGTGCATTTGATCTGTAATGGTACCGAGGCCGGTATGTCAACTCTCGCGGAGCGAGTCAAGCTGGGAGCCTAGGTGCTTAAGGCCGCGGAGCACCTCTCACAGGCTTAGTCTGACGATTCTGTAATGGTCACAGAGTCGATTGTCACTGTTTGGCTTGGAGTTCCCGACCGTGATCCAACCGCCTCGATCGCCTTGAGAATTTCGATTCCCTTGACCACCTTGCCAAATATTGAATATGCAGGCGGAAGCGTTGTGCCGTCATTGCCGGAAATGATAAAAAATTGGCTGCCGTTGGTGTTGGGTCCGGCATTTGCCATTGCTACGGTGCCGATTTCGTAGCGGCCTGCCGGAGGAAGCTCGTCTTCGAAGCGGTAACCCGGACCACCCCTGCCTGTACCTTCCGGATCGCCACCTTGCACCACAAAGCCGGGAATTATCCTATGGAAAACGACGCCCTCGAAGTAGTGGTAGAGACTAAGGAAAACAAAGTTATTGACCGTCTTTGGGGCTAGTTGAGCATCCAGGGCAATGACCATTTCTCCCATTGAAGTGACCATTTTGGCGCTGTAGCGCTTAGAGGAATCGATTCCCATTTCCGGGGGAGAAGAAAACTTCTGAGTCTTGGGAGAAGAACCGTCAAAATTTGGGAACGTCGTTGCCATATGCTTACGCCCTTTCGGATCGAACTTTATTCATATATTCTGCCGGGTATTTCTAAGGTCCCTCAATCGTGACCGAAATCATTTTGTGGACAACTTTAGGAGTGCCACCGGTAGAGCCGTCTGCGGCGATTTTCTGTACAACCGACATGCCTGAGGTAACTTGGCCAAAAAGTGAGTACGATGGCGGAAGCTGCTCTCCCTGGGTTCCGACGACGATAAAAAATTGGCTGCCGTTGGTGTTGGGTCCGGCATTTGCCATTGCAACCGAGCCAAGTTTGTATGAGCCGGCCTTTGGAAGTTCATCGGCGAACGTGTAGCCCGGTCCTCCGGTGCCGGTTCCAGTGGGATCCCCACCCTGCACGACGAATCCCGGTATAACCCTTTGGAAGATCACGCCGTTATAAAAGTGATATCGGGCAAGGAAGACGAAGTTATTGACGGTCTTGGGTGCAGCCTTGGCATTTAGGGCGATGTCGAAGGTTCCAACGTCAGTTTTGACGACAGCGGTGTAACTGGCCGAGGTGGTGATGCACATCGGAGGGGCCTTGGTAAATGCAGTCACGCGGGTTGCCGATCCTGAAGGCGGCGGGCATGTCGGCGCTATCGGAGCAGCGGCCTTGGCGGTCGTGGTGGTCGACGAGGTGGCGCTGCTTTTGACCTTTGGAGCCGCACTGGTCGAGGAAGAGCTCCTTGAAACGAAGTAAATCAATACCACGGCGACAACCGCACCGACGGCAATGTATATTGCCCGCTTGAGCGTTTTCCCTCTTCGCCGCTTGGCAGCCACGGCTTGAGCCTTTTTGGCTTGGTTTTCACGAATTCTTTGTCTTTTTTCACTAGGCACGGAAGAAGAACTTAGTCGCAATTTGCGCCAATGCTTGTCCGAATTGGTGAGTAGTTTGTTGGTTTGGAACTTTGAAGGATGTGAATAGATGTGGCGGCTACTTCTATTAGCTTTGAGACGTGGCATTGATCGTTCAGAAATTTGGCGGTACTTCGGTTGGTGATGTGGATCGCATTCGTGCGGTCGCTGATCACATAGCGCGTACTAAGAAGCATGGAAATGATGTTGTGGTAGTCGTTTCGGCAATGGGGAAAACAACCGATGACCTGATCCGGCTAGCCAACGAGGTATCGCATTCCCATCCAGGCCGGGAGCTCGACATGCTTCTGACATCCGGCGAGAGGATTTCCATGTCTTTGCTGAGCATGGCGCTCGCCGACCTTGAAGTAGATGCAACCTCGTTTACCGGCTCCCAGGCCGGGATAATTACCGATACGGACCACACCAGGGCCAAGATTTTGGAAATTCATCCAAGCAGGCTGCTCGAATCGATCAAAAAGGGCTCTGTGCCAGTGGTGGCGGGGTTCCAGGGAGTCTCGACGGAAAAGGACGTGACAACGCTCGGCCGGGGGGGTTCCGACACCACCGCTGTGGCCCTGGCGGCAGCACTGAATGCTGATATCTGCGAGATATACACGGACGTCTCCGGTATTTTCAGCGCGGATCCCAGAGTTGTTCCAACGGCGCACAAGCTGAATGAGATCTCCTATGACGAGATGATGGAACTTGCTGCTTCCGGCGGAAGGGTCCTGGCACTTAGGAGCGTTGAGTTCGCAAAAAACCATCACGTGACATTACACGTCCGCTCAAGCTTTACCTGGGAGCCCGGCACCTGGGTCCGGAAGGAGAATGAGGAAATGGAACAGGCGGTAGTTTCAGCGGTTAGCCACGATACTTCAGAAGTCAAAGTAACTATCACCGGGGTGCCTGACAGGCCGGGAATAGCCGCCCGGATCTTTAGGGAAATCGCGGATATCGGCGTGAACGTTGACATGATAGTTCAGAACACCTCGCGTGAAGGGCTGACCGACATATCTTTTACCGTGCCAAAAGTTGATATGAAGGCCACCATGAATGTGGCTACCCAGGCTGCCGAGGAAATTGGCGCCAGAGATGTTTACGCTGATCCCGACATCGCCAGGGTTTCCTTGGTTGGCGCAGGCATGAAGACTAATCCTGGCGTGACTGCGAAGATGTTCGAGACGCTTGCTTCGGCGGGAATCAACATCGAAATGATCTCGACCTCGGCAATTAGGATCTCCTGCGTAGTGCGCGAAGATGCAATAGAGCGCGCTGTGCATCTGCTGCACGAGGCTTTTCAGCTCTAGGTCGTTTGGCTCCACCTTCGCATTATGCGGTAGCTGGCTTCCAAAGATTTTTCATCCTTTAGAATTGACCTTTGTGAATATTGCAATTTTTGGCGCGACCGGACAAGTTGGAACTGTGATGAGGACCTTACTTGAGGAGCGGAACTTTCCCGTAGATAGAATTCGTTATTTTGCTTCGCCGAAATCTGTAGGGAAGGTTCTTTCCTGGAAGGGACTCGATATTGCGGTCGAGGACGCCTATTCCGGCGATTACGGCGGCATTGATATCGCGCTGTTTTCGGCCGGCGCGTCCGCGTCGGCGGAACTGGCTCCGAAGGTGGCTGGGCAAGGGGCAATTGTCATCGACAATTCCTCAGCTTGGCGGATGGATCCTGACGTGCCGCTTGTCGTACCTGAGGTTAACGGCCACGCTCTTGCAGATGTGCGCAAGGGAATTATCGCCAACCCAAATTGCACGACTATTGTCGCCATGTCCGCGCTCAAGGCACTTGACCGGGCGGGAGGCTTAAGGAAGCTCGTAGTCAGCACTTATCAGGCGGTGTCTGGTGCCGGGCTTGCAGGGGTTACCGAGTTGGCGCAGCAGTTGAGCGACAAAGAAGGCCAGCTGATGTGGCTCGCATACGATGGCCGCAGCGTGGATTTTGGAAAACCCACGGCATTTGCTGGGCCGATTGCGGCCAATGTGCTGCCGATAGCAGGAACTCTTGTGGACGACGAGACCAACGAAGAGCACAAATTTCGCGACGAGTCGCGAAAGATTTTAGAGCTCTCGAATCTCGAGGTGAGCGTGACCTGCGTGCGGGTGCCGGTTTTCACCGGGCATTCGGTGTCGATCTATGCGGAAGTTGGCAAGGAGCTCTCGACGGCCGAGGCAATTGCGGCGATATCGGCGGCTCCGGGCGTCAAGGTCGTGGATATTCCGACCCCGCTCGACTCGGCAGGAAGAGATTATTGTCTGGTAGGCAGGATTCGCAAAGATCCGGGTTCTCGACCTGCTGTCAGCTTCTTTGTCTCTGGCGACAACCTGCGCAAAGGGGCTGCGCTCAATGCGATCCAGATTGCCGAGTCGATCATCGATGTCAAGGCTTGATTGCCTTTGCGCCGCATTGTCCCCGTAACCTTCCAAGGACCATCGCTTGAAATCTGAACTAGCTGGCCGTTGCTGACGGCAACGCAACTCAGGTCAGGCTACTTCGAGCGATCGTTTCGCCAGACCCCAAAAGAACCCGTCGATTATCGTGTTCGGCTTGGCGTGGGGATCCTGGGCAGCGCCGACTATCACAAAGAGGGGAGCAAGATGTTCGGTTGTGGGGTGGGCATAGGGCATTCCTGGCGCGCTTTCAAAGTTGATGAGCACATCTAGGTCACCGGATTCCAAAGTCTCCTTTGCCCAAGCATCGAATTCGACCGACCATCCCGGCGCCTTTGCGTTTGGCGTGAATTCCCGCAGGAACCGGAGACCATGGGTCATGAAGCCTGATCCAACGATCAGCACCCCCTCGTCGCGCAACGGGCGTAGCCGAGTCCCCAGACTGATCAACTCCGCCGGATCCAGTGTTGGCAGGGATAGCTGTAAAACCGGGATCGAGGCGTCTGGGTACAGAACCTTAAGCGGCACCCATGAACCGTGGTCCAGGCCTCGATCCGGATGCTGATAGAGAGAGTAACTTTTGGGAATTATGGAAGCGACTTGTTTTGCGAGCGCGCTTGCATTCGGCGTCGGGTAAGTCATCTTGTAAAAGCGGTCTTCGAAGCCCCAAAAATCGTATACCAGAGGCGTAGACGCTTCAGGCGAGCTAAGCGCTAGTGGAGCCGCTTCCCAGTGCGCAGAGATGACGAGGATCGCTTTTGGCAACGGCATGGAAAGCGACCACTCGGCAAGCTGGCTGGTCCATAGCGGGTCGTCAAGTAGAGGCGGCGCTCCGTGTCCAAGATAGATGGCCGGCATGCGTAGCCCTGATGCTGTCTGATTCCTGACCTGTTCGCTCATCTGGACTCCAAATTTCATATTGCGTTGGTTGGGTTTGCGCATATCTCAACATTATCTGGGCCTAATTTATTTCTTGTGCGCACAAAACGGGCAAATCATGTCTTTGAGAGTGTTTCCAGCCTGATTGGTATATTCGTCAGCTGGTAGATTTGTAATCTGGAATAATAAGGTGCACTCAACTGCGAAATATAATAAGGAAGGACTCTGCTTGAGACCATCTATATCATCCACTTCGACCCGGACATTTCTTGTCATTCCGGCGGTCGTGATGGCTGAACAGCTACTTTCACGACGAAAACTGCACCTTAAATTCCTACCTTTGCTTGCATGGGGCTATCTGCAGTACCGCTTGACCGGCAATTATCGGGAGAGGATAGGCGGTGGGCCGCCGGGAATGTCGCAGGGATTTCCAGAAGGGATCGTCACATCCGGAATCTATCGATGGACCAGAAATCCAATGTACCTAGGGCACATAATATTTCTTAGCAGCCTGACCCTACTCACTCGGTCCCCAGTTGCTCTTGCCACCTTTTCTGCCCTCGTACCCTGGTACAACGAGAGAGTCAAGAAAGATGAAGCGCGCTTGACGGAGAAGTTTGGAGAAACTTATCTGGAATACAAAGAGCGAGTGCCACGCTGGGTCGGAATACCGCAGGAGCTCAGCAAGATTATTGAAGACTCGAAGGGCAAGCTTCACAGCGTTTGAGCTCGCTGGCTGACTCCAGACAGTCGCTCGTGGCTTGGCCTTTGGATATTTGTTTGAGTTTGGAGTTCTTAAAGCGTTCCGGTTGCGAGCTGGAGAATAAGGCTTGCGCCGGCGACCAGCACCCAGAGAATTGCTCCCAGCGCTAAAGGTCTCAGGCCTGCTTGCTTGATCTTGTCCATTCGAGTGGATAGGCCAATCGAGCCGAGGGCGACCGTGATCATGAATTGAGCCAAGGTAGACAGCCGCGAGTGCCATGCGTTGGGAATTAGCCCGAAGCTGTTAAGGAAGACCGCGACCAGAAACCATCCTATGAACATAGGAAAGATTTGGCGAATATGCTTGAAGTGACTGGTTTTGACGGTGCGGCCGGAAGGATCGCCCATAATCTTAGAGCGCCAGATTGCCAATGCCACGGTGATCGGAATTATCATCAGTGTTCTGGTGAGCTTTACTATGACTGCATATGAGGTTGCGGCTGGTGAGAAAATCGATGCGGCTGCGACCACCGAGGACATGTCGTTTACCGCGGTGCCGGCCCAGAGACCGAAAGCGTGTGGCGCAAGCGACATCAGGTGTCCAAGAGTGGGGAACGTGAGTACGGCCAAGATATTGAAGGTAAAGATCGTCGCAATGGCGTAAGAGACGTCAGTCTCCGGAGCATTGATTACCGCGTCGGTCGCCGCGATAGCCGAAGCACCGCAAATTCCAGTGCCAACCCCTATCAGGGTCCTGAGGTCTTTGGGAATCTTCAGCGCTCGTCCCGCCAGCCATGCTCCGATCAGCGCAACGGATAGAGTTCCCAGAAGGACCGGGAACGAGGCTGTTCCGGTTGACACGACTTGGCGCAAGGAAAGCCCGGTACCAAGCACTACGATCGAACCTTGCAGAATTGCCTTGCTGGAGAATGAAAGTCCGGGCTGCAGCTTGGGTGAATGAGTTCGAATGCTCGCAAATATAATCCCAGCCACAATTGCAAAGACCGGCGCTCCAACGATGGGCGCCAATTTGCCAAGAACGGTAGCGACGGCTGCAAGGGCTATTGCTACGGTAAGTCCTGGACCTATTTGACGAAGGCTGGCTCGTTTTGAATTTCTGGGTTTTTTATCTTCAAGCGAAGACTCGCTTAGGTTCGAAATGGTAGATGGATTTGCCATGGATACAGTATTAGGGTGTCTCGCGTTCCTTGTTGCCTTGAATTAATTAGCAACCTATAAGCTTGCCTTATGCCCCTTCAATTGCCGGTGCCAGACTTGGTGTCGCTCGATTTGCTGCGCAGCGTAGGCGAGTTTGGGTCGATCCGCCAGGCTGCCATTGTTCATGGTGTCAGCCAGCCTGCGGCGAGCATGAGGCTCAGCTCTTTGGAAAAGGTACTGGGCCTGACTCTTTTGAACCGTTCTACGGGGCGTGCCCAACTCACCCCTGCTGGAGTTGCTGTCGTGGAGTGGAGCGCACCGATTCTCGAGGGTGTAGCCGATTTGCTGAGAGCTACTCAGGCGCTGCGTCAGCAGGGCCAAACTAGTCTTAGGTTGGCGGCAAGCATGACGGTTTCGGAGTATCTGGTGCCTGTCTGGCTGAGCAAGCTCAGATCGGCCGGCATGGATATCTCTGTGTCGCTTCAGGTGGGCAATACCGAACGAATAATCGAGACAATTAGAGCCCAAAAGGCGGATATCGGTTTTGTTGAAGGTTGGAGTGTGGCTCCGGAATTTAGCAGCACCATGATATGTAGTGACGATTTGGTTGTAATTGTGGCGCCTGGGCATCCCTGGGCCAATCGGAAAAAGATTGTGACCGCTAGGGAGCTGGCTTCAACTCCCCTGATCGTGCGAGAGATCGGTTCAGGAACCAGGGAAATTCTTGATAAGGCGCTGGAAGCCCAGGGGTTGAAGACTTTGCCGATGGTAGAACTCGGATCAAACGTGGCAATTAGATCCATGGTTAGCTCCGGAGTCGCTCCGGGCGTACTCTCTAGGCTTGTCACTAAGGCGGAGGTCGAAAGCGGCCGGTTGGTGATCGTCAAGACA
Source organism: Actinomycetota bacterium (assembly GCA_027322285.1). GTDB lineage: Bacteria > Actinomycetota > Acidimicrobiia > Acidimicrobiales > Acidimicrobiaceae > SCQM01. Next base: position 28,376 of record DAHVRV010000003.1, on the reverse strand, counting down.
AAGGGGATCGCCCTCGATCGATCAATAAGGGCCCTCTGGTCTAAAAGCTCGGACATGAACGAACTGGCAAGAAGCTTTCTAAAACTGGTGGGCCGATGGTATCGAAATGGTGAAATTCAATAGTTCGATAACAACCGCTTGAGGACGATTTTTGTCTTGGCCGAAAAGCCCATTCTGTTCGAAACTGCTTGGCAGTCTGTTGTCAGTTTGCGCGAGGAATAGTAGGTGCGTTCGCGGTGTTCAGTCTTGAGAGGGCTTTAGAACCAACGCGACATTTTTAAGGAGTTCGACATGCCAGCTATTTCTGTGGACAATATTCTGACCCTGCCTCGAATCCCCCGGGTGGACAAGGGAGTGCTAAGGGAAAGGTCGGTGAAGTCTGTTACCACAGCCCCCAGCGGATTTGAGGGCGAAGGCTTTCCGGTCCGGCGGGCATTTGCCGGGGTAAGCATGAATGAGATCGACCCGTTCGTTCACATGGACCAAATGGGGGAAGTCGACTACTCGCCGGGAGAAGCCAAGGGTACCCCTTGGCATCCGCACCGCGGCTTTGAAACAGTAACGTACATAATCGATGGAACTTTCGTCCATCACGATTCGAACGGAGGCGGCGGAACTATCACGAACGGCGATACCCAATGGATGACTGCTGGCGCTGGCATACTCCATATAGAAGCACCGCCAGAGCATCTTGTGTTGGCCGGCGGACTTTTTCACGGGATTCAGCTGTGGGTGAATCTGCCTTCTGCAAACAAGTTCAGTCCACCTGCGTATCAAGATATCAGGGCCAAGGAAGCTACTCTGGTCTCTTCGTATGATGGGGGCGTCTTTTTGCGGGTCATAGCCGGTGATGTGACAGGTTATAAGGGTCCTGGTTCTACATTTACCCCGATAACCTTGGTCCACGCCTCTGTAAGTCCAGGTGCGACCCTTGAGCTGCCATGGAGAAGTGATTTCAATTCTCTCGTCTACGTGCTGGCAGGTAATGGGAGTGTTGGAAAGGACCACCGGCCGATTCAGACCGGTCAGTTAGTCGTATTTGGCGAAGGTGACTGGATCTCGGTTAGCGCTGACGCCAAGCAAGATTCAAGGGCAGCGGACCTCGAGCTTCTAATCCTTGGCGGACTTCCGATTCGTGAAAAAGTAGTGCATTACGGTCCTTTTGTAATGAACAGCGAGGATGAGATTGTCAAGGCTCTCGAGGATTACCAAGCCGGGAGGCTGGGACGAATTCCGGCAGCACAGATGCCTCACAGACAGGTTGGTGACCTCGAGATTTCATGAAGATTTCCGCCCGGTGAAGTTATGTCCGGCTTGATTGGCGATTCCGGGGCCTTGCTGGTTGCCACCTCCGACTGATGGAGACCCGGCCTGCTTATACTGGTTACTGCGAACTAGTCGCAATTATGAAATCCAAGCACCGCCCGGGTCCGAGGTCTGTCGCAAAGGTGAAAATTTTTGATGGTACCTAAAACCCAGGATAAAGCGCCTAACGCTCTGAAGCAGAATCTCACGATGGCCGATTTGGTGGCCCTTTCTGTTTCAAGTGTTGGACCTCTGTTCTCTATTGCTGCCACGGGCGGCGTGATGGCCGCAAATGCGGGGCTATGGACCATTCCGTCAATCGGACTCATTGCGATCCCGTTTATTCTGGCGTCGTTCATTTTTAGACTGCTGAATAGGCACTTTCCTCATGCCGGAGCATCGTATCACTGGTCTGCCAGGGTGTTGGGAATCAGGGCTTCACGTTTTCAAGCCTGGGTCTTGATACTGGCATATTTCGCTTCAATACCGCCAATCATCATCCCCGCGGCAAACTACACGCTGAATCTGATTTTCCCTTCATATCACCCTTCTACCTTCGCCGAGATAATCGCGGCAATGTTTTGGTCGGGGTTTGCATTGATTCCGCTGTTGAGGGGCTCACGGCCAACGGCTAAGTTGACGCAGATTTTTTTGGCAGTTGAGATTTTATCCGTCCTGGCAATCGTCGTATTGGCCATTTCCAGGTGGCATGCCATCTCCGTGCCGATGCACTTCGGGAAGCCGCCAATCGGGGGAATGATCGTTACGGCCGTGGTGGCGGCAACGATTCTTGACGGGTGGGAGATCGACAGCTATGCGTCGGAGGAGGCAGTCAATCCAAAGGGCGATCCTGGCATCGGCGGGATTGTCGGTGCGTTGTTGGCCCTTGGCTTTTATGCGCTGATGTATCCCCTGATGTTCGGTGAGACCCCATTGGGTTTATTATCTGGCGCGGCAAACCCGATGTCAGTCTGGGCGCAGCGCCTGTTGCCTCATGCGTCTTTTCTGATGCTTATTCCAGTCTTGGCCTCAACCGCTGGAGGCCTTTGGCTTACTTCATTCATCCTGATTAGGGCCATGCATGCCATGGGGCGAGAAGGCCTGGTCTTTAGGGCCTTTGGGCAGGTGAACAACCGGGGGATCCCAGGAATTGCGACGATTGCTACCCTGGGGGCAGCTTTTGCGGTGACGCTTTTGCAAAGTCTGTTTTCCACTTTGAGTTCTTTCTTTGGTCTGGTGCTTTCGACGGCTGGATTTTTTCTGGTGGCGGAGTTCTTTCTGGATTCGGTCACAGCTTCGGTGTTCCTCTTTAGGATGCACACTTCGAGGGTTGATGGAGTTTCCCACAAACACCGGGTTTTGCTGGCGGGTTCGGTAATTTCTGCCTTGACCTTTCTTATGTTCATGATCGGGTTCTTCATCTTTGGGCCAAAGGCCATCGGAGGTTCCGTCGATTACGTCGTGGGGATTCTGATCGCGATGGGCATTGCATTTGTGTTCCTAGTCAAACGGCATACGGTCATATACATGTTCCATGGAAACGCAGCTGCACCCCAGACTGAAGATGAATCGACTGACTCCGTGGATGTGACCGAGGCCTGAATCCATTGACAGGTTGCGCGGGAGACGCAGCTTCAAACACGCCTGGTCTTGCGCAATGGTCTCCGGGCTATTAGCGATGATCTATGTCAGATTGCGGCCATGGAGGTTCTTGACGATGGAGGTTGGGGGTGAAGAAGATCACGAAGCGGTCTTAGGCTCGTACGACCTCAACTTCTTGAACCGCCCGGTGCGGACCACCATGCCGGGTGAGGTGGAAGGGGGGCAGCCATGAGGTTGCTGCAATGGCGATCAGTGCGGGCAGGTTTGTCAGTTCCGCCGAGCTGTGCGGGTGGCAGGAGCTGTGCACTAAATGCATGCTCAAGTTACCGCCGGCCCTGCTCGACATTGCCAGATGAACCTGCGACCCGCGGTGTTGCTGGTCGGGAAGGCGGGACTTGAACCCGCGGCCTCAGCGTCCCGAACGCTGCGCGCTACCAAGCTGCGCTACTTCCCGTGATACAAGAAAGCCGCACCGGCGGCTCAGATAGATACTAGTTGGGATTCAACTCAATTGGCAGGTGCAAAAGCCGGGTCTTCATATCGGCCGGATTCGAGCACCGAGGTAACGGCACGCTTGATCTTGAGCGAATCCAGCGGTTTAATGACAAAGCCATCCGCGCCCGAACGTCGAGTCATGAATACATCTGCGTCTCGGTCCAGAAGTACAAGAACTTTGGTTGGCTTAATTCTGCCGGCTTTTTCGCCCAGCCTTATGTCTAGGGTGATTGCAGTTGCCCCCATGTTGCCTATCTGCAGATCGAGTATTACAAGATCTGGACTTTCGTCTTCAAGGAGCGATATCAATTCGCTGCCCGAAGACAGCTCGACCACATCGTGGGTGGACCCCGCTATAGCTGAACTCACCGAGTTCTTCAAGTTTTGCGAGTCGGAAACTATGTATATCAATGGCACGGTAAAAAACCTACTTTATTTTTGCGGAAATTGCATTTTCATGGCACAACAGAATTTACAAACCTCGACTTGGAATCTATCAGAACTTCTCCGATCTCCTGGATTTCGCTAAGAGATCCTATATCATGAGACAGCTGCGGAACTAAAATATGCCTCCCGCTGTCTACTATCAACGCGAGTCTAGAAAGCTCACCTAATTCGGCTGACCGCAGTTTGATCAGATAATCGAGATTTTCCTGTATTTCCCCTGGCAAATTTTGATGATCGCCATCATTTGCTTCTCCGAAGTCTGGCGTTACCCTATTGGAAATCACCAGGTCCACCTCAAGATCGAATTCTCCCAGTCTTGAAGCGAAATATAGCGCCTCGTCGACCGTGTCCTTGTGGGTCCCGGTGACTAGGACAAAAGATGTCGACTTCTGAGCCAAAAGATCTTGAACTTCGCCGGCGCGCTCTTTGAACCCAGCTTCCATGCCCTCGAATGCCTGAAAAAACTCTGCGGCATCGCTCACTACTTGGGATCCCACCACCTTTGAAATAGTTCTAAGCAGCATGCGGGTCGCAATTGTTACCGGGCGAAATACGCTTTGGCTGGGGGAAATGAGAAGCCTGAAGAATCTGTTCTCTAAAAAGCCAATCAGTCGCTTAGGTGCATTTAGGAACTCAATTGCATTTCTGGCGGGAGGAGTATCCACAACTAACAGGTCAAATCGTTGGTCGGAGGCAAGTTCATGGAGCTTCTCCATTGCCATGTACTCCTGGGTCCCGGACAGATTTTCAGTCAGATTTTGATAAATGGAGTTATGAAAGATTTTCTCCATCTGTTCGGGGGAAGTGGCAAACCTCTGGACCAACTCGTCGAAGGTCGAATTGGCGTCGAGCATGACAGCCCACAAGTCGAGATCGGATGAGGTCTCGATCTTTTTTGGGGTATTCTCGAGTTCGTCAAGTCCCATGGCATCTGCCAAACGCTTGGCTGGATCGATTGTCACCACGCATACGCTTCTCCCGGCTTTGGCTGCCATGTATCCGAGCGCAGCTGCAGTCGTGGTCTTTCCCACGCCTCCGGTTCCGAGACAGATGATCACTTTGGACTCTTTGAGCAGTTCAAGACTCACGGCCCGACCCGAATTCTGGACGCGATAACGTCAGCCAGATAGACAATGTCGCTGTCTACGAGCTCGACCGTTGGAACCAGCGGGATCTCGAGCAGCCCTAGGCCGAGCTTCTCGGCGGCAAGGCGTTCAAATTCCTTTTGCAACTGGGCCCGTGCATAGGTATATTGAGCCGCCCGATATGGGGGCGCGTCTGTGTTCGAGGCTCCTTCCAGGGCACTCTTGCTTATGAGAGACGGCAAGACGGAGTTGACAAACATCACCCGAGGCTTAATTCCAGATTTCGCGCTGAGCTGTTCCATGGTTTCGATGCTCTCTTTAACCGGGGTCTCCTCGGCGGTTGTTACGAGAGCTACGCCAAGACGCTTTGGGTCCGAGAGCATGTCTAGAACTTCGCGCGATTGTTTTTGCAGCGGCCCCGCGGCAGCAATATCGGCAAGTCCTTTAGGGGTGGCAATCAGTTGAAGGAAATGTCCAGATGCAGGAGCGTCAAAAATAATGAGATCTGCGGAGTCGGATCTTTCCATTTGCTTTATCTTTGCCAGCACCAGCAGGTCTGCAATGCCCGGTATCGCGGTGGATATAATACTCGCAAGACCGGTGGAAGAAAGGCGCTTGCCCACCTGCCCCAGGCCATGGTCATTCAAGTAACTGATTAGAACTTCACCAGGCTCCAGGGAGCTAAAGCTCAGGAGCGGGTTCTCATGGTAGGAGAAATGTGTGCCTGACGTTCCGGCAATAACAGAGATCTTCTTTCCGGACCTGGTGCCAAGTTCAGCAAGAATCCGGGCTACCGTGGTTCTGCCCGTGCCTCCCTTTCCCACGATGACCAGAACCTTCTGGCCGAACAAATCAAAGACGGTCTCGTTATTGAGTTTTGTTGCATTTGGTCCAGTCCCAGGCAAAATTCAATCTCCGCTCTACATTTCCAGTCGGACGTTCTGTGCACGGAAGTAAAGATCTGTCGCGGTGTCGGCCTTATTCACCCCCAATTTGCGAAGAGGGCGAAGAAAAGTAGTCATACACCACCAATGCAAAGGTGAAGATTGTGACGGCATGTACGACAGTACACCACAGGCATATCGAATTGATGATCAACAGCTCCGCTGAAATAAGCCAGAGTACAAACGCTACCCCAAGGAACATTGATCCAAGCCGCGGCAACCTAAGGCTCTCTTGCCGGAAACCCCATGGTGAGTTAATAAGCGAAAGATATATGTAGAAGGCAAGTCCCCAAAGGGCTACCGGGATTTTCAAGAAGTACGACTGTTGGGAACTGGTCACTTTTGCACAGTTGATTATTCCTTGCGATGGGCACGCGAGAATAGAAGAGGAAGTGAAGTGGGCAATCGTTAGATAAATTCCCACCGCGACGCCGATCAAGCTAAGTCCAAAGCAGGCCTTTCTGACCGGCGTCATCGCTCTGGCTCGTCGATCTCCCATAATTTCCATCAGTTACGCTCCAACGATTCCCTCGGGTTTTGCGCCGCCCGGACATTAGATGCCGGACTTCCCTTGCATGGGGTCAGGCTCCAATGAGCCCGCTCAAAGTTTGGCTACGGTTTAGCCTATTTCAAGGTTTTCTCGATTTGCTGAATATAACTTAGACTACAAACGCCCGCCGGCTGATTGTTGTCTATCTTGCAAACAGTGGCCGTGATCATGTTGGCAGTGCCAAGTATTGCTTTTGCCGGCGTGGACGAGGTATTCGAGAGGCTCCCCGCGATTGTTTGCAGGGAAAGACCATTAATTATACTTGGGTTATAGCCAGCACCCCCGAGCACAAATTTGTTGGCGAAATCAACGAACGGAATCCCGCCACTTTTGGGTGTGTACGGCGGGACATCCCAGGTCGCAATCAGCTTGTTCTGCTGTGCGGTTGGCTTGTCAAGAGGGGTGTAACTGCCGTTGGAGGGTATGTTGGTTTGCAGCTCAACTCCCACAAAGCTTATGTACTTAGAAGTGTAAGTGGCACCGTAAAAGCTGAAGGTCTGAGTATTTGGATATACGTCATTAGACGCCGATGAGGTCGCGCCGAGGTTGGAGAATGTTCCAAAGCGCGAGAGTGCTGATACCAATGCCCATCTCTGAGCTGCGCAGAATGGGCAGTAGTCTGCTCCCATATACAGAACTTCCGGTAGTCCGGCACTGGTCAGCGAAGCTGATTCTTTGATGGGCACGGGACTGGGGGTGGTGGGATCGTAGCCGATCTGGCTGAAGGCACTCGCTGGTACATTAGTTGTAGCCGCCACCACATCAGCGGGGGCAAGGGTCGTGGGCGTTGCGGCCGAGGACGGCTTGTTGATTTTGATTAGGATCAGCGCTGCAATGATCAAAAGCACAACGACGATAGAGACTAGAGTTATAATCTGTCCCCGTTGAGCAGAAGCAGCTTTCTTCTTGGTCTTGGCCATCTATCCTCCGGCATACTAGCTAAGCGACTCAGTAACGAATTAACTTCTCAAAAAGCTACCATCCCCCCAATGCTTTGCGGTCCCGGCCCGTTTGAAAGCGGAATCCAAGGCTGCATAATTTGCGAAATGTCGCCATCCCCCGTTTGAGGTCATTGTGACTAATATGACTAGAGTCGTGAAAAATTCGATTTCACTGAAAATGTCGAGGTACGAAGTCTCTGGTAGGTCGGCCGCATATCTTTCTGGCGGCGAGGGTCCCACCCTGCTTTTCCTACATGGCTGGGCGGTCACTCCTTACATCTATAAAGTTGCGCTAGATCTGGCCGCCCGAAGCGGCTATAGGATAATTGCCCCGTTCCTTCCCGGTTTTGGACCCTCCGAGTCGCTCTTGGGCTCTTGGCCTTCACCTTCCAGTATCACTAGGTGGATAGAAGCACTCCTTGACAAGTCAGGCGAGGAAAGGCCGACCTTGGTAGCCGGCCATTCACTGGGTGGCGGAATTTCTGCCAGCTACGTGTCAGATTATCCGGGTCAGGTGGAGCGGCTATTCCTTCTGTCCTCGGTTGGCGGGACAAGCCCTTCAAATGAAAGTCTGGCGGAAACCCGCTCCGCTTTGGAATGGTCGGTATCCCTGCCGCTGGATCTTCTTTCGTCTCAGGCATCTTACAATCATATTTTGTCCATGGTCGGTACGGGAATGATCCAGCTTATCCGCGATCCGATAGGACTTTGGAGGCTCTCACGTCTAGCACGAAACTATAGCCTCGAAGTGGAGCTGCCAAGAATTGTCGTGTCAAATACGAGAGTTGTAGTCGTAGGGGCTATCGAAGACAAGGTCATAACCAAAGATTCGATTTTGCATCTTGCCAGGTCCGCATCTGTCGATCCGGTATGGGTGGATGGAACCCACAGCTGGATCAGCACGCATCCAAACAATTTTCTTGAAGTGATATCTAATTTCCATTGAACTCGCGGACAAGAGCCGGGCCCGGCTTGCGGTAGTCACCATCTCGTCTTGTGTAGCCTTTGGCGTCCAAATAGCCGACCAGGGCCAATAGGTATTTTCGAGAACTGTCCAGCTCGTCTCGCAGCTGTGAGACCGTAAATCCGCTGTCGTTGATCTTTGCAATTCTCCAGATCACTTCCTTCGCTTTTTCCAGGGCGACCGGCGAGAAGTAAATGCCCTCGCATTCGATAATCAGTCCCTGTCTTACGAGCTCGCGGATCTGTTGGCGATCGACTCCGTCCGCTGGCGGCGGTTTGAATAATGACTGCTCAAGTTCTTCGAGATATGGGTGATTGGCCAAAGTCTGCTTCACCTGGCCGAATTCCGAACTGTAGACCCTAGAAGAATCGACCGTTAGTTCAGCAGCTTCGAGCACGAGGAGTCGCTGAATATCGTCCAACTCGGAGAGTTCAAAACCGGACTGGCCGGCAGCGGCCGCTCTTTCCAAGAGTTCCCTGATTTTCTGGGCTCGTAATCGCTTGGAAATCACATAACGGCTGCCGAGATTGGGAGCTACCGTTTCGCCGGTCATCTTGTAAAGCAGTTTGGCGTCTAGAAAGCCGTTTTCCTCGATAATTTGTGCTGAATTGCCTGACAGCAACGCATGGGTCAAAGAGGTCTTTGGGTTGATGTTCACAACCTCTCCTCCGGCGACCGTCTCCTGGCGTCCGAGCTCCCTGAGAATGAACCTGTCACCCATGCACAAGGGAACCAAAGAGGTCATGTGTACTCTTATTCCTCCTCTTTCGCCAGGTTCCAGCTCAGATTTGCCAAGCACGCTAATCTTTACCGGATAATCTCCTGAGCCGATATAAACGGCGTAAGCCCCCTTTTTGGAAATGCCGTGGGAGAGGCTTGACAAGACCTTTACGTTGGCATCGAACGTGGAAGTTGCGCACCATTGGTCGGCATTTATGAGGACGTCTCCTCTGGAGAGCTGCTCAGATGCGACTCCCAGTAGGTTCAGTGCCAATCGGCGTCCAGGGTCGGCACGAAGAAGCTTTTTACCATGGGACTGGAGTCCTCTGACCCTCACGGCCAGACTGGCGTCATTTAGGTTTTCTAGAAAGCTCCTGGTCAGATTGGCGACCTTGACGTTCCAGGATTTTCCCGAAGATAAGAAGACCGCGAGTTCCTGATCGACCTCTATATGTCCGCCTGAGAGCGTTCCGGTGACAACAGTACCGGAACCCCGCGACGAAAATACCCGATCTATCCAAAGCCTCGGTCGATTGAGATCCGCCGCAGGCGGGGTGGCGCTCAACAGGGCCTCGATCTCTATGATCAGCTCATCGAGGCCTCTTTTGGATAGCGAATCCACGGCAACGATCGGCGCGTTTTCCAGGAAGGTTCCAGAAACGTGGTCCTGGATCTCCATCCTGGCCAGATCGAGCCACTCCTCGTCAACCAAGTCCGCTTTGGTCATTACCACGATCCCGCTTTTTATTCCGAGAAGATCGAGGATTCTCAGGTGTTCTTCGCTTTGTGGCTTCCAAATCTCGTTTGCCGCCACGACGAATATCGCTCCATCAATGGCGCCGACTCCGGCCAGCATGTTTTTGATGAAGCGAATGTGCCCGGGCACATCGACGAGCGAGAGCTCTTTGCCTGAGGGAAGCACCAGGTGCGCAAATCCGAGGTCTATTGTGAGGCCCCGTTCTTTTTCTTCGGACCAACGGTCCGGGTCTGTGCCGGTTAAGGCCAGTATGAGCGACGATTTGCCATGGTCGACATGGCCAGCGGTTGAGAGCACGTGCATGTGAGTTACTTTCTCCATCGAGAATAAAAACCGTGAGGATCTAGGGTTTTATATCAGCGCCCGAATTGCGCTGCTCAGGTAACGGTCGTCTTCGGCGTCTACTGTCCTGAGATCGATTACGGTATCCGAACCCTCCATTCTGGCGATGACTGGAATTTTCAGCTTGCGCAAATCTGAGGTCTTGTCGCCGCCCAGGGCGATTCCATATGAATCGATCTCTTGGCCCGGCAGAGAACCTCCGCCCACAGTTGATTTGAGCTGTACCACGCGGCCTAGGTCAAGCGACTCGGCTCGTGTCTTGAGTTCCTGCGGTGTCGTTTTCGCCATTCTCCAAAGAGGAAGCTGGTCAGCTCGGTCATCAAGGTACGCCAACAGAGTATCTTCCATCGCTTGAAGGGTGAGATTTCCAGGGCGCAGCGCACGATATAGTGGATGGCGTGCGCAGGCCTCGACAAACTGTTTTGCGCCCGCTATGACTCCCGCCTGAGGCCCGCCAAGGAGCTTGTCGCCCGAAAATGTTATGAGATCTGCACCAGATTCGAGTGTCTGTTTGGCCCCAGGCTCGCCCTTTAACCACGATGGTCTGGGCCATCCCATCCAGGGGGCTGATTCGTCAAGCAGGCCAGAGCCAATGTCGAAAATAACTGGTAGACCCAGCGTCTTCAGACTCTTAACCGAAACTGTTTCTGTGAATCCGATCATTTTGTAGTTGGATCCATGGACCTTGAGGATCAATGCGGGGTTGGAAGTCTTCGCGGCGTCTGCATAGTCGCTCAGCCGAGTCTTGTTGGTTGTGCCGACCTCGACCAGACGGGCTCCAGCCGATTCAAGGACATCGGGAATGCGGAATCCGCCGCCAATCTCTACTAATTCACCTCTTGAGATGACGACATTTCTGTCGAAGGCCAGGGTCGCAAGAACCAGGAATATGGCGGCCGCACCATTGTTGACAACGATTGCAGCTTCTGCGCCGATATACCTGGAAATGAGCGAGCCCGCCCTTTCTCCCCTGGAGCCTCGCTTGCCTGTCGCTAGATTGAATTCCAGATTTGAATATCGAAATGCATTCTCGAGCGCGGGCTCAAGATTTAATGGAGCGCGCCCCAGATTGGTATGGATGATCACTCCCGTTCCGTTGATTACCGGCCGCAGAAGTTCATCGTAAATTTCGCTGGCATAGGCTGCCGCATTTTCGTGATCATTGTTCGCGATTGCCCGCCTTGCGGCCTCTACTCTCAACTGATGGGGCAGGCCGGAGGGCTTGAGCGAGTTCGCAAGGGAATCTACAGAAGGAGGTCTCACAAGGGCAAGATTACATGGATGTCAAGCCATATAGGGCAGTATTTGGCACTAGCCTGATTCATGTGGAGCCAAGACCTGCTGCAACAGTGATATTAATGCGTGAAATCGACGGTCGGCAGAGTTTCGAAGTTCTGATGCTCAAGCGTTCTACGGAACTTGATTTCTCCGCTGGCGCGTATGTATTTCCCGGAGGTGCGGTCGATCCTGAAGACATTCAGCTTGGACCGCGCTGCCTAGGGATTAGTGACCATGAGGCTTCCAAGATTCTTGAACTCGATGAAGGCGGAATCGCCACTTATGTGGCCGCAATTAGGGAATGTTACGAAGAAGCAGGCATAATGCTTATCTCTGCGGACGATAGTCCGACGGGATCCGGTTCAAAGCATCTCGATTTGGGCGCGGCAGATCAGAAGGATAAATACATCTCGCTTCGCAGGCAGCTCAATCAGGGCAGTGTCAGGTTCGTTGACGCTGTCAATTCCAATAATCTCTTTCTCACGGCGTCGGATCTCTTCTATATCAGCCATTGGGTAACTCCGCCCGGTGGCTCGCGAAGATACGACACCAGATTTTTCGTTGCTCTCGCGCCGGACAACCAGGAGGCGCTTTCCGACAAAGGGGAGATAGTCGATAGCATCTGGTTGAAACCAGCGGATGCTCTGCGCCGCTTTGAGGAAGGCGAGCTTAGGATGATCTTTCCGACGCTGCGCAATCTCGGGGCTATTGCAAAGTTCAGTACTGCGTCCGAGGTTTTAGAGTGGGCGTCGGGTTTGAGCAACATACCCAGACTTTCCCCAATTCGCGTCTACGAGAACGGTGAAGCCAAATTTGTCTTGCCGGGCGAAGAATTAAAGAGGCCCTAGGGCGGCATTTATGGTGTCCAGCATTCTCGCTGTGCAGCTTTGAACCTCGTACAACGGTGAGATTGTGGCGACCAGGTCATGGGCGAGCTTGATCAGCGCATCCCTGGCCAGAATTTCATGTTCCTGCTCAAGCTCGGTTTCAACGAGCGTCACCCCTTGGTCGCCCAGCCGGGCGATCGATGGCGTGAAAGGTATTTGAGCAATAACCGAAGTACCCAGTTGGTCGGCAACTTCCTGTCCACCGCCGGTCCCGAAGAGAGCGTAAGTTTCTCCATGGGCGCAGGTAAATCCGGACATGTTTTCTATGACTCCGGCAATACGCAGATGACCTTTTTTGGCCATGTCACCCATTCGAGACGCTACTACGGAGGCCCCTGCGGCCGGCGTAGTGACTATCACCATCTCCGTCCTTGGAAGCATTCTTGACAAGGCCATCTGTATATCGCCCGTTCCCGGAGGCATGTCGATCAACAAATAGTCCACATCCGACCAGGCGACGTTCTCGATAAAGTGTTGGAGCGCTCTGGAGAGCATCAGGCCGCGCCACATGATGGCGTCCGAGTCTCCTTGGGCAAGGAATCCCATTGAAATGATTTGCAGCTCACCCTTTCCAACAGGTTTCTTGATCGGAGACATTCTCCAAGAATCCTTGGTGCCCTCGGCTTCGATTCTTCCGGAAACTCCCAGCATCCGCGGTAGCGAAAAGCCCCAAATATCAGCATCCAGGAGGCCCACCTTGTAGCCTTCATAGGCCATGGCGGCCGCAAGATTAGCCGCGAGCGAAGACTTTCCGACTCCGCCTTTGCCTGAGGAAATGGCGATAATCCTGGACGATTGGGGGATCACAACGTTGGGAGATTCCCTCTGGGCATTTTTTCGAGCTATGTCCATGAGCCGGGCTTTCTGGACTTTAGTCAGCTCACCCATCTCCACTTCGATTTTGCGAATTTCTGAAATATGCACCAGCGACTGATGAATGTCTGCCTTGATCTGGGAGCGCAGGGGACATCCTGCGGCGGTTAGGCCTATTTTTATGACGGCAGTTCCATCGTCGTCCAGCGCAGCTCCCAGGTACATGCCAAGCGAAACGATATTGTCCCCTAGCTCGGGATCGATAACATTCTCCAGGGCTCGTGATACCTTCTGTTGAAACTCTTTATCGCCGGTACTCTTCATCAGTTAGAGTCTATTGCCGCACAGAAGTTTTGCCTAGGGCAAGGGCCTGGTCGCAGTCGAGGCAGTCCTCCCTCCGATCGATACCTTCGCGGACCACGATGTCGTAATGTCACCTGTGCCATTCTTCTTCGCGGCGGATGGTGGGCAACTCACTGCTATTGCAGCCAACTTTGCAAATGCCTTGTGCCGACTCGCACGCGCTTGCTGGCTAGTGCCTGGGACTTCACAAGCGATTGCCCCTGCATTCATAATTGTTGCTGTTCCCAGGTAGCATCTCCGGATTGACGACAAGAGCGAGGTTACTCATCGTGTCCAAGCCGCTGGATCTCTTTGGCGGCACTTTTGAGAATTTCGATGAAGTTCGCAGTCTTCAACTCGGTGAATCTCGAGGATGGTCGCGAAACCGAGAGTGCCAGAAGTTTTCTGGCGTGTGGGAGAATTACAGGAACGGCTACCGCTGATGCCTTCTCTTCGCCTTCTGCGTGGCTGGCAGCCCAGCTATTTTTATTGCCATTGCGATCCAGCCTTGCATGGTTTTGACGCGGGCGTCACTATTGGGCGAAAGCCTTGCCACCTCTCGCAATATCTGGTTTGGGGTTGCTGCCAGCAGAATCTTCGCTGGCGCGCCTCCACATAATGGGATTTCGTTCCTAACCTTTACCGCGTGGCTTAGACCTCATTAAAGTGGAGGATTCTCAAAAGGTGCTGTCTGTAAACCTTGAGATTGAGCTGGCGAGGCCAAAATACGAGGCCCTTTGACCGAAATACCGCTTGGGCTAGGTCCAAGAAACTGACAAAAGCCAAAGACGCCCTGCAAAGTTTTTCGAAGTTGTGAGTGTCAACCACTGCTAGCGAGTGGTTAGTGGTTTGTATTCAATTACCGATTAAATCGCGGGCTTGCTAGAATTATTGTCAAAGGTCTTTAAGTGGCGTAACGCTTGAATGGCGGCGCATCACGCAAGCTGAAGGAGAGACATGTCAGCCAGTACTATAACAATTGGCAAGAAGCCATCAAGTATAACTGTTACTGATGTAGCAGCTAAGAAGGTTGCTGAGCTTTTGGCCCAGGAAGAGGGCTCAAGCTCCCTATTTCTTAGAGTAGGAGTGCGTCCTGGTGGTTGCTCAGGATTCAGCTACGATATGTTCTTTGATTCCGAGCTGGCCAGCGATGACGTCGTTAGCGTATTTGGCGATATCAAAGTGGTAGTTGACGAGACCAGTGCCGCAATGCTCAAGGGAGCCACACTGGACTACCGGGATGGACTTCAGGAAGCAGGATTTCACATTACCAACCCCAGTGCGGCAAAAACCTGCGGTTGCGGCTCTTCATTCTCTTAATGCCGGCCTGAATAAATACAATATTTTTGGGCCCGTCTCAATTGGCGGGCCTTTTGCTTTTCCGGGCTATCTAGAACCGGTCGGCAGGTTGCGCCGCTGCGAGCCGAACCTATAACCTACGGACCGCACTGTCTGGATCAGAGACTCCTGCTGTTCCCCCAGCTTTGCTCGCAACCGCCTGACGTGGACGTCCACGGTGCGTGCACCGCCGTAATATTCGTACCCCCACACTCTTGAGAGAAGCGTTTCCCGGCTGAAAACCTTGCCTGGGCGCGACGCCAAAAATTTGAGCAGCTCGTACTCCATGTAGGTAAGATCCATGGCCCGGCCAGAGATGGTGGCCTGGTAGGTTTCGAGATTCAGAATTAGCGGCCCGTATTCGATTAGTTCCGGCATCAGCCCGCGTCCAGACCTCCATAGGAGGTGCTTCAGTCTGACATCTAACTCGGCCGTATCGATCGGGCTGATTAGAAAGTCGTCGAAAAGGTCGTCTCTCAGATTGAGCTCAGATAGCTGCGCCTGGCCAACTATGAAGATCACAGGCTCAACCGGAGTTTCTCTTTTGCGAACCGATCGGGTTACCGTCAGCGCAAGTTCGAGGTTGTCTACAGCATTGATGACAGCGCCGAGATAGCCGTCATCAGGCTCAAAGGGCCCAATCTGGCTCTGTTTGGTTATAGCGATCACTTGATATCCAAGGTCCCTGAGTACATTTGTGAGCTTGTCGCTATCGTTTCCACCAAGGAGGAGCAAGGATTCCATTGGGGGCCTACAGAGACCGCAGGTAGCGATCGAGTTCGAACTGGGAGACGTGCGTCTTGTAAGCTGACCATTCGTCGTGCTTGTTGCGAATGAACCACTCAAAAACGTGCGAGCCCAAGGTGTCTCTAACCAGTTCGGACTTCTCCATCATCGCAAGGGCGTCATCAAGATTTCCCGGCAGGAAGGTGATATTTAAGGATTGGAGCTCTTCTACCGACATGTTGTAAAGGTTGGCGCTGGCTTCCTCCGGAAGTTTGTAGCCTTCCTCTATGCCTTTCAGTCCAGCAGCTAGGATTACGGAAAAGCTCAGATACGGGTTGCAGGCTGCATCCGGAGCTCTGTATTCGATGCGCGACGAGTCTGGATCCCCTCCTTTTGCAACCGGAACCCTTACAAGCGCTGAACGATTGTTTCTCGCCCATGAAACATATATTGGAGCTTCGTATCCGGCAACAAGTCGCTTATACGAGTTGACCCATTGATTGGTGACGGCGGTGAATTCGGGAGCATGGCGCATTATCCCGGCGATAAACCCCTTTGCGGTGTCGGATAGCCGATATTCGTCGGTGGAATCGCTAAAGGCGTTTTTCTCGTCTTTGAAGAGGGAAAAGTGGGTATGCATTCCTGACCCCTGGACTCCGGCAAGCGGTTTTGGCATGAAAGACGCATGGACGTTGTGTCGAGAGGCGATTTCCTTGATTATCAAACGTGCAGCCAGGATATTGTCTGCCATTGTCAGGGCATCGGTATAGCGCAGGTCTATCTCATGTTGTGACGGGGCATCTTCGTGCTGAGAATACTCAACTGGAATTCCCGAGTCTTCAAGGGCCAGAACGGTTTCTTTTCTCAGCTTCGACGTGAAGTCGGCAACCGTGAGTTCAAAGTATGAGCCGAAATCCAGTAATTTTGGTGGATGCGACGGATCGGAGTCGGCGAAATAAAAGTACTCGAGTTCGGGCGCGGCGAAAAAGGCAAACCCCTTGTCATGAGCTTTTCCCAAAGTTCGCCTTAGTACGTTTCTGGGGCAGCCATCAAACGGAGACCCGTCTAAATTGACGATGTCACAAAATATTCGGGCTACGCTGTGGTCGGTCGCAAGGATCGCAAAAGTTTGCGGGTCGGGCATGGCGAGGACGTCGCTCTCTTGGATTCTGGAGAATCCGTCGATGGCCGAGCCGTCAAAGGTCATCCCGTCGAAAAGCGCATTCTCAAGTTCAGCTGGAGTAATCTGGAAGCTTTTTGGGGTTCCAAGCACATCGCTGAACCAGAGCTGAATGTACTTGATCTGTCTTTCCTCGGCTGTTTTTAGAACGTAATCTCGCTGGGCGTCCAATTTCGTTGTAGGTTTCACGTATAAATACCTATCTACTCACATATAAATGTAGACCTCAGATGGTTGACTGTTAACGAATTATTCACAAATCCTGTGCTAAATTGCGCCCATTTGTCGTTAGCCTATTTTCAGTTATTTAACTTGCTCCAAGAGAAGTTTGCCATCGCCGTGACGCGCAGGGCCAAATCTTTTCTTTACTTTTGAGGAGGATCATGAAAGAGCGTACTCCGGCGGAAGTGCTCCGTTTGGCAAAGGACGAAGGCGTAGAAATCGTTGATCTCCGCTTTTGTGACCTTCCAGGTGTTATGCAGCACTTTTCTGTCCCCATTTCACAACTCACTGAGGATTCATTTAAGGAGGGGTTCGGCTTCGATGGCTCGTCCATAAGAGGGTTCAAGGCCATTCATGAGTCGGACATGCTACTTCTGCCAGATCCTTCGACTGCCGTGCTTGATCCATTCAGACAGCACAAGACGTTAAACTTGAACTGCTTTATCCACGAGCCTGTAACCTATGAGCCCTATTCCAGGGATCCCCGCTACATCGCCAAGAAGGCGGAAGAGTATTTGAAGAGCACTGCGATAGCAGATACTGCTTACTTCGGCCCTGAAGCTGAGTTCTTTATTTTCAACGATGTTAAATATTCTCAAGATCAGAGAAGCGCCAACTATTCAATCGATTCAATCGAAGGCATATGGAACTCAGACAAGGAAGAGGGTCCAAACCTTGGTTACAAGATAGGAATCAAGGGAGGTTACTTCCCGGTTCCACCCAATGACAAGTTCCAAGACCTCCGTTCGGAGATGATCCTCACTATGATTCGTCTCGGTATCGACATAGAGGTTCAGCATCACGAGGTGGCCACAGCAGGCCAGGCCGAAATCGATATGCGCTTTGACACCCTTCTTCGTATGGCTGACAAGGTGATGCTCTACAAGTATGTAGTAAAGAATGTGGCATACAACGCAGGTTGCACGGCGACATTTATGCCTAAGCCTCTGTTCGAGGACAACGGCTCTGGCATGCACACTCACCAGTCCCTTTGGAGCGAGGGCAAGCCACTATTTTACGATGCCAACGGCGGTTACGCTGATCTTTCCGAAATGGCCAGATGGTACATAGGCGGAATACTAAAGCATGCTCCATCGATTCTGGGCTTTGCCGCTCCAACCACGAACTCCTACAAGCGTTTGGTTCCTGGATATGAAGCGCCCGTGAATCTGGTTTACTCTTTGCGCAACCGGTCCGCTGCATGCCGGATTCCAACCTATTCTCCAAGCCCGAAGGCAAAGAGAGTGGAGTTCCGTTGTCCGGACGCCGCCTCCAACCCATACCTTGCATTTGCGGCACAATTGCTGGCGGGTATCGATGGAATAAAGAACAAGATTGAGCCGCCAGCGCCTTTGGAAGTCGACCTGTTTGATCTCGAACCTGACGAAGCTGCAAAGATTCCCCAAGTTCCAGCTTCTCTCGAGGGCGCTCTTGATGCACTTGAAGCAGATCACGACTACCTATTGGCAGGTGGAGTATTCACTCAGGACCTCGTCGACACCTGGATTTCCTATAAAAGGTTGAACGAAGTCGATCCAGTTAGGCTTCGTCCGCATCCTTGGGAATTCATGATGTACTACGATATTTAGCCGGTAGGAAAATACCGCTATCGAGGCAGGATCCAGATTTGGGTTCTGCCTCTTTTTCTTGCTGGGGTAATCCCGAGTCCGAATGCTGGCGGATTTGGGGATGACGCAGATTGGCTTGGCTTTGCTGGGTGACTAGACCGAAGTTCAGGTTCATAAATCAGGGTTCAAGCAATCTGCCAGTGTATTTGCGATAATCAGAGGCGAAAGTTATGACTACATGTACCCCAGGCGGTGTGAAACACCCAATAGCTCGAATGCTTGTTTCTGAAGTACCGTTGGAGTGGTTATCACGATAAAGCCAGGGAGATCTTCATCGTTTGGTGTGATGTGGTTTGAAACGATGGTGGAAAGATCCCCCAAGAGACTCTTGAAGCTGTGAACCGGTTGGTCTTCGTCGGTGTATTTGGTATGGATCTTTCGAAGTGCGCTCTCTGAACGCCGTGCCGGTGCCACTGGGCTGGTGCGCATTGCCAAAGCAGCTTCTTTGTCGTCATCTCGAAACAGCATCGGAGCCAGTTTTCGCTCCATGTGATAGCTGACGTAGTAGGAGAGCATCCTTAGAAACACGTGCGCTCTCACCCTGTCCTCGGTTCTATGCCTTATGGGTCTTAGGTCAAGATCGGTATTGATGCTGCGAAAGGCCCGCTCCACGTTCGAGAGCGACTTATATGAGGAGACGACCGCTTTGGTGGTGAGCGAATCAGAAGATACGCTGGTTTTGAGCACATATATCCCATCGAGCGCCGCCTCTTTGGCGATCTGGTCCTGTTTTCTGCTAAAGGCGAAGGAATCCTCTGTAATCG
Organism: Actinomycetota bacterium; assembly: GCA_027322285.1. Classification (GTDB taxonomy): domain Bacteria; phylum Actinomycetota; class Acidimicrobiia; order Acidimicrobiales; family Acidimicrobiaceae; genus SCQM01. The sequence goes on along the minus strand of DAHVRV010000003.1, from coordinate 9,046 downwards.
AGATCACGAAGTGCTTGGCCATCTTGTAGTGGTTTATAACCTTGCCCACTTTTAGAGCAATCTGCTCTTTTCCCTTTAGCGGCCTTTTCTCACGTCTTACAGCGGAGGCTATCTTTTGTAGTTCAGATTCACTGGCTCTAAGAAGCGACTCGCGCTTAGCGGCCCGTTCAATGGCCAAGAAGGGGTTCCTGCACGCCACCAGGCGCTCACCGGGATAGTCGGGGTGGTCTATCTCAAACAGGTCGGCCTCATCAAACAGTGAGAGCTGGATAGCACCTTTCTCCACCAGTCCTTTTATCTCTGGCGCCCTAAGTGCACTCAGGTAATCAAGGCGGCCCGGGATGATGTCCTCATTGATCCGTGCTTTGGTAAGCATCCCGCGGTCCCCCACGAAACAGATATTTGTGATCCCGAAGCGCTGCTTTATCTTCTCAATTTGAGATGAAATGGTCTTTGGATCAGCGGTGTTACCAGCGAACACCTCTATGGCTATGGGAACACCATCAACCGAGGTAAGCAGCCCGTAGACGATCTGGAGTCTTCCACGTACACCGTCCTTGGGATGTCCCATCATGCCAAGCGGGCAGGTTCTACCTTCAAAGGCTGCGGTGGAGGAGTCATATAGAACCAGCGTTGCACCTTCTAGGTGGCGCAGGGCGAGTGCGTCCTCTATGTCTTTTTGGCGAAGCAGAAGTGTATCCATTGCCTCATAGAGTTCGTTCACATCTACAGATTCCAGCCCAAGCACCTCGCCAAGTGAGGAACTCGCGGTATCTGCTCGGAGAGCTCTTGAGATGGAAAGCTTGGAGTTGGGATCAATCACCTGAGAGACAACCATGGCCACCACGAGTCTTTGAAAACGAGAGGGAACCGCATCTATCAACTCATCTAATCCGAGACTTTTTACCATTCCCAGTACCGCTGCAACGTGTCCGTGGGGAAGGCTGCGAACAATGGAGAAGCTGTCCTCAATCGAATGCTTGGGTGCAATACCCTTCAGTACAGCCGATAGGGCCTCGACTTTTTCTTCGGGCCAATGCGAGAGGTTGGAGAGCGTACGGTTCTTTACCTTGCCATCTTCGCGGTAGCTCTCGCGAAGCAGTATCGCAGGTGGTGAGCCCCGATTTGGAACCTTTGCTACGTACATGTCGACAACTATATCACACACATGAAACTATTACAAGTACTGCCTGGAATATCTCTTAACTAAAAGTCCCTATTACATGACTACACCTTACCCCTAATCAAACATAGAGACGCTGCTCAGAATATTGACAATGTGTCTACAGGTCGTTTGGGAACCTGAACTTCGGACTAGATTGGAGAGGCATTTTCTCGGTCGCTGTAGGGGGCGATTCTTCAGGCGGGTCATTACGTACTTGGGGCCTAGTGAGAAGATTCAAGGTCAGCAAAGTCGGGAAACGGATAATCTGGTGCAGAGGATAGCCCTCCCGGATATGATTTCGGAAGTGGTCGGGGAAATCGAGATAAGAAGACAATGGCTATTTTGGATCCATTAAAATTTAGGTTGGGCGACCCTGAGCTTATGCGGTCGGCTCTTCAGAATATCTCCGACGGTATTTTGATCCTCGATCAACAAAACAATGTTGTTTGGCTCAATAAGACTGCAATCCGTATCCTAGGGATAACTGAAACTGAGTCCGAAGGCATACCTTTGGTCAAACTCTTCCCGGGATTTGGCGGTGAAGGCTTCATCGAATCTCTTGCCAAGAGTGCCGCTGAGCACCAGATCTTCAAGTTTGAATCCTACTATTCGATGCTTGATGCAAATATAGAGTTCATTGCATTTCCTGGATCAGTTCTCAGGATGTGTATTTTCAAAGATGTCACCCAACAGTACAGAGTAAGAGATGCCACGCCCGACGGGTGGAGAAACTCGTCAAAAAGCGAAGTGCAGGCCGACATGTACAGGGCTGTGGTTGACTCGATCGGCGATCCGGTCTTGATTGCGGAGCTTGATCCGATGGATCGGGCAAGGCACCGCATTCTGTACGTTAATAAAGCCTTCGAGAGGCGCACTGGTTATCCGCACGAGGAAGCGATAGACGCTTCGCCGGAAATTGTTTTCGGCGACCGAACGGATCTGCATGCACTTGCGCGAATTGCTATCGCCGTCTACGGAGGACGTGTCGCTTCAGAAGAAATGGAGTTCTATCGTAAGGATGGAAGCTCGTACTGGGCGGCGATATCCGTTGCAAAGGTATTCGACCGAGAAGATGGCTCTTTTGTATATGTCGCGATCCACCACGACCTGGATGAGCGCAAAGCTCAAGAGATAGCCGCCACCAGGCGCGAGGAGTTTGTGCGGTCCGTAATCGAGTCTCTTCCCGCCGAGGTGGTGATGATCGATTCCAAGTCGAATATCGTTGCCGTCAACCGGTCTGCGAGCCGTTCGGGATGGCACGTAGACGAAAACATACCACGCTCCTACGTCGAGATCGCCACGCACATTCTTGGAGCTAAAGGGGCGGAAAGAATAGCGAGCGGGATTCGCGATGTTTTGTCGAGGAAAATCGACCGCTTCAGCGTCGATGTAAATGCGGCCAAGGAAGACAGGGCAAGGTGGCTGCATGTCGACGTTGTTCTCAATGTTCTGGCGAACGAGGAAACCGGAGTGGTAATCTCCCACACCGATGTTACCGAGAGGGTTTTAGGAGCCCAGAGGCTGTCCTGGGTAGCGGATCACGATGCCCTCACTGGCCTGCCAAATCGGCACCTTTTGATCAGTGAGCTCAGAGAGGCCATTTCGAACTGCGGGCCTGAGAGTCCTTTGGGGCTGATCTTTTTGGATCTTGACGGCTTTAGAAGAGTAAACGATACCCTTGGCCATGAGGCCGGAGACGAGCTCCTGACTGAAGTCGCGATGCGGCTTTCATTCTCATCTCACAGGAATGAGCTGGTTGCGAGGCTTGGCGGGGACGAATTTGTCGTCCTTGTCCCCGATGCTTCGATAAGTCTGATAAATGGTATTGCGGCAAATATCATTGACGCGATTTCGGAGCCGTATACCTCGATATCATCGCAGATCTCGCTGGCAATCGCTCAAGGCGTTGCCATCACAAGCGATAAGTCATTTCCGGCAGCTGACCTCCTGCGCCAGGCTGATACCGCGATGTATAGGGCAAAAGAACAGGGCCGCAACAAAGTAGTATTTTTTGACGAGGAAATGGCAACGCAGCTGGCGACCCGTCTAGAACTGGAGAGCGCGCTCAAGGTTGCGATCACCTCCGACCAGCTAACCCAGGTTTATCAACCAATCGTTGAAATAGAGACCGGCAAAGTGGTTGGGTTTGAAGCGCTACTGCGCTGGAACCACATGACGCGCGGACCGATTCGCCCATATGAAGTGATTCAGCTTGCAGAAGAGGCAGGGATCATGCCTTCTTTGGGCAAATGGGTATTGCGCAGGGCGGCTCGGCAAGTTCGCGAGTGGCTGAACCAGGGAATCAGGATTCCAATTAGCGTTAACGTTTCGGTGAACCAGCTTGTGGGCAGCTTCCTGGATGAAGTTTCCTCCACGGTCGAGGAGTTCGCGATCGAGCCGGCGCTTCTTCATCTCGAGGTAACCGAGTCCGCTGTCATGGCTGATCCCAAACTGAGCACAAGTACGTTGCGGGAGCTCTCCGATATGGGATTTTCAATCATGATGGACGATTTTGGAACCGGTCAGTCGACGCTTGCAGCCCTGAAGGGTCTCCCTGTCGATGCTGTGAAACTTGACCAGTCATTTGTTTCAGGACTTGATGCAAGTGAAGGACCTGATGCCCAGATCGTAGACGCAGTCGTGCGCTTGTCAACAGCGCTTGGGCTGAATGCAATCGCAGAAGGCGTAGAGACCGGATTCCAAGCGAGCAGTCTTAGCGCCTCCGGCTGTAGATATGCGCAAGGCTATCACTTCCTTTATCCGAGTTCCGCAGAGCAGGCGTTAGCTTACGCGCGCCAAAAAGGTGTAGCCTCCTGGAAACGGCCATTGAAGTCCTAGGCTTCTGTGCCGGTTTGCTTGGGTACCAGGTGAAGTTTCGAGGAATCCATGCCGTTATCATTGCTGGTGTGATGTGTGAAGTTAAACCCACTTTTTTTGCTGCCGCGGGGAATTCGGCCGACCTGCCTTTTTTAGCGATCACTTCTAGAAGCGGGCATCACCATGTTCGCGGAAGTGACATTGGCGGAGAGTCCATATGGCATCGTTAGCGATAGCGGCCTGCCAGATAAATCCCGTCGTTGGCGACGTAGAAACCAATGTAGACACCATGTACCGATTGACTGAAACGGCCAAAGCGGCCGGATCCTCACTGGTGGTCTTTCCCGAGCTGGCAGTGTCCGGTTATCCGCCAGAGGATCTGTTGGCAAAGCCGAGCTATATCCGCAAGTGTGAAATCGAACTTCAGCGATTTGCCGCACAGGTATATGGAATCACCGCTGTCGTCGGCACGGTCGAGTCGGATGGTGCCCTTTTCAACTCGGCTGCGGTAATCGACAATGGCCGGATCGTTAGATATGTGCGCAAGGAGATTCTTCCCAACTATCTCGTTTTTGATGAAAAGCGATACTTCACTCCTGGAACCGGCCCTTCGATAATCTTCGAGAAGGATGGCGTCAAATTCGGGGTATCGATTTGTGAAGATGCCTGGTTTGCCGGAGGACCAATCGACAAGCTCGCTCGCCAAGGCGCCCAGGTGCTAATTAATATCAATGCTTCGCCATATTCGATTGGCAAACGCCAAGATAGGGCGGCAATGCTCGAAGCCCGTGCCAAGTCCAACGGCGTCTCGATTCTCTACTTGAATCAGGTCGGCGGTCAGGATGAGCTGGTATTTGATGGCGCGTCCATGGTTTACTCTCCGAACGGCGATCTTGTGGCGTTGGCTGAGTCGTTTGTCGAGGAGATCCTCTATATGAAGTTGGAGAGCTCTGATTCTGGTTCGCGCGAAATGTACCCCAAGAGTTCATCCCAAGCGTCCAACGGCGAATTTGTGCGGCTGTCACAAGGCAATAGTGACGGATTTGTCGAAGCATTGGTGCGCGTTGATGGATTCGTGCCTTTTGGCACGCAATCCAGGCCGCCCGATCCTAGGGAATCTGCGAGATCTTTTGCCCCTAAATCCTGGGTCAAAAAGCCCTTCGCATCATTGAGCGAATCGATTCAAGACTCCATGGCGCTTGAGACGTATCAGGCTCTCCAGCTAGGTACCAGGGATTATGTTAGAAAGAACGGTTTTGGGGCGGTGGTTCTGGGTCTTTCCGGCGGTATTGACTCTGCCCTAGTTGCCACGATTGCCAGCGATGCTCTGGGCCCGGAAAAGGTCCACTGTATTGCGATGCCTTCGAGATATTCTTCGGAAGGGTCGGTCGTCGATGCCAAGCAAATAGCGGCTAATCTCGGGGCGGAGCTACTGGTACTTGGAATCGAGAAGGTTCACCAGGCCTACCTTGACACTTCCGCAGAAGTTCTCGGACAGAAATTCTCGGGCGTCACTGAAGAGAACATGCAGTCTAGAATCAGAGGAGTCTTTCTGATGGCGCTGTCGAATCAGAGAGGTTGGCTGGTACTGACAACCGGCAATAAATCGGAGTTGGCGACCGGTTACTCCACGCTCTATGGTGACACTGCAGGAGGCTTTGGCGTTATCAAGGACCTAAGCAAAACTATGGTATATCGCATGGCGAGATTAAGGAACGGACTTGAGGGAAGGGAAGTTATCCCCGAGGCTATCCTAACAAAAGCGCCGTCGGCGGAGCTGCGTCCAGATCAACGAGATGACCAGAGCCTGCCTCCGTACGAAGTCCTGGACCCCATTGTCGAGGCTTTAGTGGAGCTTGACTTTGACTTCCTTGAACTGGTTGATGCTGGATTTGACTATGAAACCGTTGTGAGAGTCGCACGCCTGATCGATCTTAATGAATATAAAAGAAGACAGAACCCTCCTGGCGTGCGGGTTACTCAAAGAGCTTTCGGCAAGGACAGGCGTGTTCCTATTACGAATGGCTACAAGCCCTGGGAAACGGTGAAATAGTGCAAATATCCACGGAAGGGATCGAGAAAGTATTCGGAACCTCATCGGCATCGGAATTGGGTTTGGGAATCGTTGAAACCGGTGCTGTCGCCGGAGGGATATGCACGTTGTTTCTGATTGGGTTTGAATTGCTTGGTAGGGCATCTGCTGAAATCGAATCCGACAGTTTGGTTGTTGCATTTGCGGCACAATCTCGCTTGATGGGCGAAATAGGCGAGGAATTGGCCAAGTATATTCCGGCGATACCTGCCGTCGACAAGCGTGTGGTTCTAAGCTTTTCAGGACGCTTGGAAGGTTTTTCAGCTGAAGGTCTTTATCGTGAGGTTGGTCCCATGGGATCAATCGACTTCGTGCAGTCGCATCTCACAAAGTTTCTCTCCGCGCTTATTTCGCATTATTTGTCGCGTTGCAGCGATATTTGTGACAAATCTTTTTCAAGGGCGCTTCGGAGGGCACTATTGGAGCTCGAGGAGTTCCCCCAGGTTTTAAGCATGGACGATTTCAAATGGGATGCGAACTATTCAGAATCGCCAGCGAATTTGAGAATGTTGAGAGAATTATTTGATTTGCAGCGGCCGAAGTAGCCGGATTTTTTGCAGGACTTTATAGCTTTATTTAGGTGGTATGTAATTTAAATTGAGCAGCTACTGTTAGTGCAAAGAAGTCATCAGCATCACAAATGTTGAGTGTGGGCTGTCATTTTCAGAGTGGTGAGCGGTAGCAGAAAAGGATGGGAAAGGCTGCCTTTTCTCATCTGATTACGAGAGGCATAATATGGCCAAAGAACGCTTGGAGCGGGATGAAGAGGATTTAGTTCGTCTTTATCTCACCGATATCGGTCAATATCCGTTGCTCAATAAAGACGATGAGGTTCGTCTTGCCCAGGATATAGAGCTTGGGTACAAAGCTTTCAGGGAACTCAACTCCAAGAACAAGGAAGTTTCGCCGACACGAAGACGCGAATTGAAGCGTACGGTTCGAACGGGTGAGGCAGCACAGATGACGTTTGTGCAATCAAATCTTCGCTTAGTGGTATCCATCGCCAAGAAGTACCAAGCTTCTGGCTTGCCCCTTCTGGATCTGATTCAGGAAGGAAATCTTGGCCTGATGCACGCCGTTGAGAAGTTCGATTGGCGTAAGGGTTTCAAGTTTTCCACCTATGCCACATGGTGGATTCGCCAGGCCATCACCAGGGGCATTGCCAATACCGGTCGAACCATCAGGCTGCCAGTGCATGCTGGGGACACTTTGGCCAGGGTTCAGAAAGCTCAAGCACGGCTCGAACTGAAATTGGGCAGGCCTGCGACTCTTGACGAGCTCGGCTATGAGGTGGAAATGCCCGAAGACAAGCTTATAGAAGCTCTTCGCTTCAGGTCCGAGCCATTGTCACTTTCTGAGCCGCTTCGCGAGGATGGCGACGCCGAGCTGGGCGATGTTGTTGAGGACCGCTCTGCGGAGTCGCCATTCGAGGTTGCTGCCACCTCGCTGCTTCCAGTTGAGATCGCGCGTCTTTTGGCACCGCTTGATGAAAGGGAGCGAGAGATTTTGCGTTTGCGATTCGGGTTAGACCGTGGAGAGCCCAGAACGCTCGAAGAAGTGGGTGAACATTTCAATTTGACTCGAGAGCGCATCCGCCAGATCGAGGCTAGAGCCATGTCAAAGCTGCGTCACCCGTCATCCGACACCGGCGCCAGGGACCTGCTTACCGTCTAGTTTCCGGCATGGTTCCAGGATAAGGAAAACTTAGGAAGAAACCTTTATTTGGTCTTCGACCTCTCTAATGGAACTCATTGCGGTTGACCACGAAACCTTCCATTTTTGGGCCAGCTGGGCAACCGAAACGTGTTCGATAAGCGCTTGTCGCGCGAGATCTAGCTTGGCGCGGTTGGAAAGGGAGTGTCGTGAGCTTACAAATTGTGCGCTTTCAGTCCAGGTAACCTGAGGGCAGTCCGGATTTGTGCAACTCCAGACCCTCTTTTTCCATAGAAGCACCAAAGGTCTGCCACCAATCGGCAGGTCGCGAATAGTTGAAGTTCTCCGGTCCTTCGGTTCAGCTACAGTGTTGCAGATAGGGCAATACACCGGCTTCCTCAGTGTCTCGACTTGGGCGACAATTTCCTCACCTACCGTATGGTAGTCAATTAGTCGCAAATCCCCCAGGCTTTCTATTGTTCGTTCTACCTCTGATCTCTCGGACATCAGTGCTCCATTCGATTTCGTCAATGAGGTTCAAACTCAATTACCTTTGTTTATGAGACATATCCGACTAATTCCCAATTTAGCCGAGATTTTGTTTTGTGGTCTGTCAGCGATAAACCCCGCTGAGTGTGTAGGAGGATATTTGTTCCCAGATCACGTCGATATGGTGCCACAGATAAGTCAGTCTCTGGGGAAAGTATCCCCATAAAGTTTTATCGTGCAATCGTGAGAAAATCAAGGGGAAATCCATTGTAATTTAATGAATTGTTGCACCATTATCACTGGGCGAGAGACGTACCGGGTGTGCATCGGAAATCCGAGAATACCAGGTTGGGACCTCTGTTTGCCGGGGTCCGGTGCTTGTTAAAAAAGGAGCACTACGCTGCCCTTTAGTCGACTGTGGAGACCGTCGGGATAACACGAGGAACCCATGCTCTTGGCGGGATATCTGGTTGGATTGCCTGTCGCCCATCTCGCCGTGGCAGCAGAATTGCTTACGGCCGTTCCCTCGGCCAAAATAACGGCTGGGAGCGCTTGAGTCCTAACGAACCCTATTGAACCTAAAGAGGGTGTACTGGTGGATAGGTTGAGCCCGCCTGCAGCCGCAATTGACCCCCAAGGAGTGGCGCTTATCGTCATCAAAAGGTAGTTTCCTGTAAATTGTTGGCGGAGGTGGACGGGAATCGAACCCGCCGAACGGGGTTCTCCCGTCCCGGCCGCTTTGAAGGCGGGGGAGCCCACCAGGTGCTCATACACGGCGGGCGTCCAACCGACACCGCGTGGCGCCGCCTGTTACAACCGCCCGCCGAGCA
>DAHVRV010000039.1:0-16005 GCA_027322285.1 Actinomycetota bacterium | reverse complement strand
AACAAGACCAGCGCTTCCCGGGCTCTTACTTCGCCGTCCACCACCAAGGTCACCTCTACTGGATCTGGAAGCAAGGTTACGACCGCTGCCAAAAACTCATCAATGGCTCCCGACACGTGGATCGCCTCCCTTGAGGCCAAGGTCAAGGGGCAGGCTGGGCATCTTCAACCCGGATCCGATCCTTCAGTTTTGCCTGGACCGATAGTTATCGCCGACCGCAATAATTCGAGGATTCTGATAGTCGACGCCAAGGGAAGGATCATCTGGCAGTTCCCGGTACGCGGAGATCTCGCTCCAGGGCAGAGTTTCGCCGAGCCCGACGATGCGTTTTTCGGCCCGAAGGGATACCACATCTTGGCCACGCAGAAGAGCCAGTCCGTCCTCACCGAGATTTCCCCACAGAGCGGGCACATCACCTTCAGCTACGGCAACCCCGGAGCCAGCGGTTCGAGCGCGGGATCTCTTGACAACCCCGACGATGCGATGATCCTTCCTAATGGAAATATGATCTCGGCCGACACCAATAACTGCCGGCTGCTGTACCTGTCGCCGTCCTCGCTTGCGCCTTTGCACATCTACGGCGCAACCACTACTTACTGCTACCATCAACCACCTCTCCGCTTTGGAAGTCCGAACGGCATGTTTCCGATGACCAACGGCGACTGGTTGGTGACCGAGATCAACGGCGACTGGGTAGACGAAATGACGCCTGACGGCCAGATCAAGTTCTCAACACATCCGCCAGGAATTACACATCCGTCAGATTCCAATGAAGTCGCCCCGGGGACTTTTCTGACTGTCGCTGACACCAAGCCGGGAGTGATCGAGGAATTCAACCGGAGCGGAAAACTAACCTGGCGATTTGCTCCCGCTGGAGCACAGGCGCTCGATAAGCCTTCGATTGCGATGCCGCTTCCAAATGGCGACATTCTCGCCACAGACGATTGGAACCACCGGGTCATCGTGGTGGACCTAAAGACTCAAAAGATTGTCTGGCAGTACGGTTACACCGGAGTATCTGGAGCCAAGCAAGGATATCTCGACAAGCCCAACGGTGTGGATCTGGCGCCGCCTTACTCGCTGATGATGACCCATGCTTCTACGGTCGGCATCCCGCCGTTCAAAGCGAGCGGGGCCGCAACCCCGACAACAGGTGGTTGACTGCAAGTCAAGATTTGGCTCTTTAGTTGCCTGAGCCGCTAAGCGTTTGGATCATCGCGGTGGTTTTCCCGTTGTGCTCTCCGCCGACAATCCAGGCAGTGTTTCCCGATATCGCAATTCCAGCGTTGGAGACCGCCAAAGGCAGGGTAGCAACCTGGGTCAATCCCTGCCCCGGCCGGTAATGCCAGACCAACGAATTGCTGACAGGGTTAGACGCCGATCCGCCATCGCCTCCCGCCAGAAAGACATTGCCGCCCAAGACGAACGCCATCGCCCCATCCAGCGGCTGGGGAAGCGAGCCAACTAAAGAGGTTGTGCCCGTTGAGAGATCGATCTTCTGAATGGCAGCCGACAAATGTCCCGAGTTTTGTCCTCCAACCTCAAGGCCGCCAAAGACATAGACTGAATTGCCAACAGCAGCCAGCGCGGGGTAACGAACCGCGACCTTGAGGGTCGATATCTGCCTGAAGCTGGTTCCATCGGTTGTTTCGAGTACCGCCGCATCCGCCGCGGAACCGTCGTAGCCGCCGGCGATCACTACCGACCCATTTACGCTTACGGCAGAACAGTCCGATCGAGGCTGGGGCAGAGTGCCAACGACAGTTCCATTTCCGCCCGACGACGGCACCGCTTCGACGCTGCTCACCGTGCTTACTGATCCGCCTCCAAAGACCATGTAATCGCTGCCTACCACAGCCCCGGCGGCATCATGCACCGCAGCCGGCAAAGTGCCGTCCTGACCCAGAGCGCCGTTGGCAAGATCCAAGCGAAATACACCGCTTGCTGACGCGTCCGCGGCAGTAAGACCGCCAAGGATCACCAGTTCATTGTTGCCGGCCGGCAGCAGCACCATCCGGCTGAGCGGATTCTGGAGCTGCCAGGTTGCTTTCGCCCCATGAAGCGCAACCGGTGACGTCGAAAGAGTTGGCGCAATAGAATTGCTGGCCACTCTCTTCGCAGGCTGAGAAGCTGGCGCAGAACCGCAGGCGCTTACAACCATTGAAAAAGCAACCAACGCCGATCCGCCAAGCAGGCTCTTTGATGCATATTCACTCGGCTTCGCCGATTTGGATTTGCGAAGAGCCTTCCCTGTGCCGACAAGCTGATCGAAACTAGCAGGTGTCATTGCTCAACTTTAGGTTGGACCTGATGAAGGACCGACCAGTCGAAGCCGAGAGAAATCGCATACCTCTTACCATTTGGTCACAATTTGCCCGTCGGCAGGGCATTGATCGGACCGCCCTAGAGCTCCCTGGGCTCGGTATCCTCGCCATGAACGAGCACGCCGAAAAAGTCCCCTTCGCGCCGGGCAAGGTTGGCCTCGGCCTCAAGCCTCTTGAACTGGTTGCCAATCTTGGCATGCCGATGGCGCAGGGATACGCTGTAACCCGCTTGCCTCCACCGATCAGCTAACTGATAGACGGGCTTTAGTTCGTCGGACTCGCCAAAGAGAATAGTGAGGTATCGCTGCGCTGCGCCCTGTGAAGAATCGGCATTATCGGCGAGTATCGACATAACTCGTTCGAACCCGATCGAGAACCCAACCGCAGGGGAACCTCTGCCGTAACGCTCAAGCATCTTGTCATATCTCCCGCCGCCGGCAATGGATGAACCCCAGCCTGGATAAGCCACCTCGAAGACCGTCCCGGTGTAATATCCCATTCCTCGGACCACCGTCGGGTCGAGAGATACCGAGTAGTCCCCTCCGCCCAGATCCCTGGAGAATGAAGCTATCTTCTCTATCTGGGACAGAGTTTCATCAGCAACTCCGATCTCGGAGTAGAAATCCAAAGGTTCCCGTCCGCTTGACAGCTCCTGCAGCAACTTCATCGCTCTTTCTATCGGGCCATGGGCAAATGACTTCGCTGCAAGCTCCTTTGCAACACCATCGATTCCGACCTTGTCCAGCTTGTCCAGAATGATGAAAAACTCGCCCGCCCGGGATTCTTCGAATCCGCAATAGTTGTGGAATGACTCAAGAGCCCGGCGATCGTTGATCTTGATTTCAAACCCGCGCAGGGAAAGAGCCTTCAGAGCCTCTGCGGAAGCCGCGATAAGTTCGATCTCGCCCAAATAGCTGGGTTCTCCGAGAATATCTATATCGCACTGAGTGAACTGGCGGAACCTCCCCTTCTGCGGACGCTCGGCTCTAAACACCGGTCCGATCTGTATCGCCTTGAAAGGCATCGGAAGCAGCGCCTGATTGTTGGCAAAATACCGTGTCAACGGGACTGTCAAGTCGAAACGCAGAGCAAGATCGCACAGGTCGTCTTCACTTTTGACCTCTGTCAGATCAAGCTTGTCACCCCGCTTGAGTATCTTGAACAGAAGCTTCTCGTTCTCACCCCCGACTCCGCCGGTCAGCCAGTCGATGTTCTCGATAATAGGAACCTCTACCTGGCTGAAACCATGCATTGAGTAAGTTTCGAGGATCCTTGTGACAGCCCAGCTCCTGAGCTGTGCCTCCTTGGGCAGGATATCCCTCGTTCCTCTGGCAGGTGCGGCATTTTTGTTACTCAAGAGCAATCCCAAACATATATCGAGCCAAATGGCTGATCATTGACACAAACCTAGCCTACATCGTACAAATCTCTGGAAAGTCTTGTGCCCCGCCTGCAGCTCTCGATAGTGATATTTAAAGCTAAGGTGAAATAGGGAAGACAAGATACAAGGAGGACACAATGGCCAGCCCATGGGAATCTTCCTCCTCAAGCCGTTTTGGCGAAGAAAATAACCCGCAGCTGAATGGCCGTCTCACCTATCCTCTCGCCTCATTCGGCCAACGAGCCTTGGCTTGGCTGATCGACCTCGTGATTATGGCGGCCATCGGCGAAGCCCTGGTCCACATCAATCCCAGACTGGGCAATGATCTGAGCGCATTCGTGGACCTTGGGTATATGGTGGTCCTGCTCGGAGGACCGTTTGGCCAGACCGTTGGCGCAAAGGTCGCCAAAGTGAGGGTCATCAATCTAAACGGAAGCCAGCTTGGCTATTTGAGGGCCACTATCAGATATCTCGTCTCGGGAATTAGCGCGCTCATTCTAGGTCTCGGCTATCTCATGATGCTCAAAGACGCGAAGCGCCAGACTCTGCATGACAAATTTGCCGGGTCACTGGTCATCTCCATTGCGCATGGGAACGCATTCGAGCCCCTTGACTGAGCCTCCCCGCAACTGCGGCTGAGACCCCCCGCATGCTCAAGTGATCTAAGCCTGTGCAAAAAGAACAAATAGCGAAGCCGGACTCGATTTGAGCTGTACCCGCCAACAGTTATTTTTCAGTCCAGCTGAGCCACTGTGAGCTCGTCGGCGGCGGTCCCGCTTGAGCTTTTCCCTCGTTTGCTTTGCAGCTGATCTCCTGTCCAAGGTGAGCTTTGCCGGCGCTGAAATGCGCCCGGAGGCCAGACGATCCAAGAATGGGCCAGAGTCAGGAGCTCTAGACAAGCGCCTACCGGGATAGCCGCTTGGAGGGCGTGCGCGAACGGCACCGGCAGCTTTCGGCTCAACTAGTTGCGTGGATTATTGCCGGACGAAGTTGACATCGCTCCGCCTGACTACTAAGGTGACTCCAAATTGAATACCGTGAGGTGCCCCTTATTTGGGGAGAATCGGGAAGCCGGTGAGAATCCGGCACGGACCCGCCACTGTAAGCGTGGAGTTTGCGTCTTTGACCACTGGATGCTTGGCCGTCTGGGAAGGTGACGCGAATGACGATGCGCAAGTCAGGAGACCGGCCTCGACGGTAAGGACATAGCCTGCCTGTGGAACGGCAGCTTGGCAACGGGAGGCTTGCCTGGTGTTTACATTTCCATCGTCGCACACCCTTTTTAGTTTCACACGAGCAAAACTGTCTCGGGAGGGGGTGACACAATGACGACCAAATCCAATAAATCAACGGTAACGGCATACCGCAAAGCATGCCAGCCGACCGGTATAGGCCTGTCCCACTACGTACTGGTAGTAAACACGCCGGTTCACCAGGAAGAGAACGAGGGCAGAGCCGATGTCGCTTGACGCTTTGAACCCATCACGCTTCTTGCAGTACAAGAGACCGGACTGGCAGACTCTGCAAAGTCCAACAGCAAAGCTAAACGGAGAATAAGCAAATGACCGACACCCGCTTGATCTCTGACGCCAGTCCGTCTCTGGTAAGGTTCGATATTCACCATCCGGAATATGAAGCAGTCATCGAAGCAGATACTGCCTTTTGGTCGCTAGTCAGAAAAGACGTTTCGGAAGAAATCCTCACAGATACAGAGTTCCTTGAGAAGATAGGCGGAAACAGGCGCGCCTTCGCCGAAGAAATGGACCATTTGCGATTCGGTCTGGTTCCTTCGGCGGTGTACTTCAATCCCACCGAGCGCTGCAATCTGAACTGCACCTACTGCTATCTGCCGGAAACCATGCGCCGGCATGGCCAAAATATGTCCAAGGAGCAGCTGACTGAAGCCCTGAATCTGCTTCTCGACTATTTCCGCAAGCAGATGCCGCCCGAAGTCAAACCGCAGCTAATCTTTCACGGTTCCGAGCCAATGCTCAATCGGGCAAACGTATTCGCCACAATCGATCACTTCAAAGACGACTTCATCTTCGGAATACAAACCAACGGAACCCTGCTCGACTCGGAAGCCATCGAGTTCATAACTTCAAGAGGCATAAGTCTCGGCTTATCCCTGGATGGACCTACGGCTGAGATTACAAACCGGACAAGGCACACCTTCAGCGGACACGGGATCCATGATCGCGTGATAGAGGTGATGGAGAGCCTGCGCGGATACCAAAACTATTCGGTGATCACAACCGTCACGACCCAGAACCTCGATCACCTGACCGAAATGGTGGAACTTTTCCACTCTCTGGAAGTGCCAACGTGCATGCTCAATCAGGTGCGCTGCACGCTTCCTGGAGGCCTGCAGGTCCGGCCTAGCGATGAGGACTTCACAAAGTCCTATATCAAAGCGCTCGAGAGGACTCACGAGCTCTATGCAGAGACCGGACGCAAGATAGTTGTCGCCAATTTTGCCAACATTGTGCTTGCCGTCGTGGCACCTACCGCTCGAAGGCTGATGTGCGACATCTCCCCCTGCGGAGGAGGCCGCTGCTTCTTTGCGGTCAATGCTCGCGGAGATCTCTTCCCATGCAGCGAATTCATTGGCCTTCCTGATTTCAATGGAGGAAACCTTTTCAGCGGGGGACTCGAGACCTGCTTCGAAACAAGCGCTTTCCAAACTGTGACCAAACGAAAGATCGAAGAGATCGACGAATGCGGATCATGTCCAATCCGCCATTTCTGCGGAGCTCCCTGCCCCGCCGAAGCACACGAGATCAGCGGCGGGGTCAACCAGCGCGGCGCATTCTGCGACTTTTACAAGGATCAGGTGCGATATGTGCTCAGACTGATAGCAGATGGCATTGAGAATGACTTTCTGTGGGACAACTGGGACAAGGAAATTCCTACAGTTTTCGACATGAACATGAAATGACGCGATTCCAGCGTTGGTCTGGTTGCCAAGGGATCAGCAGCCAGCTTGAAACAACGACGCGTTAGATTCCCGAACAAGCAACTTTCCTGGATTCCAGCCGTGCCAGTTTGGCTTCAAACGCTCCTGGCACGGCTGGATCCGCGAGAATCCTGGCCAAGGGCAAAGACGGGCCCGCAAGCAGCCGGCGCCTGGGACACAACTCGACTTACGGTTGAGGAGAAGACCAGGCCTTTTTCTCTTCGACCTTTTCAAGGAATCTGGCCTTGTCGATCACGTACCTCTCATGGGTTCCTCTGCTAATTATGTCCTTGCCGTCATCGGCTTCGACGTAAAAGAAGAGGCGGCGCCCATCAACCTCTGTGAGCTTGACCCGAGCTTTGACTTCGAACCCGGGGGGAGTGGGAGCCTCATGGCTGATGTTGATGTGCGTTCCCAAGCTTTGTTCGTTGGGCCAGTCAAGATAAGGATGCAGAGCCTTGACGCAGGCCCATTCCAGCAGGCCTACTAGAAATCCGGTGGCAAGAACGTCAGGCATCGCCTGAAACTCTTCAGCCTCTGGATAAAGACCGGGCACAGTCTTTGACTCCGGGATGCGAAAAACAAACTCATGTTCTATTCCAGCTTGCAATGAAGGCTTCACGGCGATTCCCTTGCTGCCACGTCAGTCGGCCGTTCACCCTTACGGCGAATCAGCCGACACCTCGGTTACAAATCCAAGCCGATTCCCTTTTGGTCTCGACGCTTTCGAATTCTAGGTCAAAACCGGTGCCAAATGCGAAAACTGCCGCCTCATTTAATTGCTCCTAAAGTTTCCTGCGGTGCACTTTGGCGTCTGGCACTGCGACCAGACCGCGTGATACGCTCCAATGTAAAATTGCCAAGAACCAGGGAGAGCAAGCAGCACAATGACCGTAACGATTCCTTTTGTTGTCATGGCCAAACCAATAGGGCCGATATGCAACCTGAGTTGCGACTACTGCTATTACCTGCAAAAACAGTCCCTGTTTCCTTCCGATGAGCGGTTCCGAATGCGACCGGAGGTGCTCGAGGAATATGTCAAATCGTTCATAGCTGAAAGTCCCGGGCCAGTAGTTCACTTTGTCTGGCACGGGGGAGAGCCTACGCTGTCGGGGATCGACTTCTTCAGGAAGGCGCTGGAGTTTCAAGCAAAGTACACCCCCGAGGGATGGCAGTGCCTGAACAATCTGCAAACCAACGGCACGCGTCTGGACGAGGCCTGGTGTGATTTCCTGGCCGAGAATAGCTTCACGGTAGGACTCAGCCTTGACGGTCCGGAAAACCTTCACGACGCCCACAGGATCGACCGAAACGGCGCCGGGAGCCACCGCAATGCCATGCGAGGGCTTCGCCAGCTTCGCGCCCGCGGTATCGAGCCGGACATACTTTGCACTCTCAATTCCAGGAACTCGCAATTTCCCCGCGAGGTCTACCGGTTTTTTCTCGATCAGAATGTCCGCTGGCTCCAGTTCCTGCCCGTTGTCAGCCGCCTAAGCGATGGAAGCGTTGCCCCCTGGTCAGTGGATCCTCAAGCAATGGGGAGTTTCCTAAGTACAGTCTTTGATGAATGGATCCGCCACGATCTGGGGGAAATTGGCATCCAGAATTTCCTGGAATGCCTTCTGGTGGTGAGTGGCCAGCCCGCCAACATTTGCATAATGTCTGAAACCTGCGGGAGGGTTCTCGCGGTTGAACACGACGGCGGAACCTACAGCTGCGACCACTACGTGAATCCAGACAACTTCCTTGGCAATCTGACTACCCACAGCCTGGCGGAACTGATCGAATCTCCGAAACAGAAGGCTTTCGGACAGTCAAAAAAGGACTCGTTGCCCCGCTACTGCAAAGAGTGCCCAGTGCTCTCACTGTGCAATGGCGGATGTCCAAAGGACCGTTTTGCGCAAGCTCCCGACGGACAAGACGGCCTCAACTACCTCTGCGAGGGCTATCGAACTTACTACCAACATCTGCAGCCACAGCTGGAGCAGGTTCTCGGATTCTATAAAAAGGGGATGTCCCCCCAGTCGATCATGGCCGAGATCGAAAGATCGGAAATTGGTGAACGTCGCAAATGGAAAGACGCGTCGCGAAATGACCCTTGCCCGTGCGGAAGCGGAAAGAAGTACAAACTCTGCTGCTTTGCGAGTCAGAGGCGATAACACCCCGAGTGGGCCCTGAAAGGCCCCGATTGGCCCGCAAACATTAGGGCCGAGCACCACGACTTCTCAAACTAGCTGTTCACAACTAAGATTTTCTACGGCCTTGACTAATGTTGACTAAATCGATAAACTTTCTTAACTTTCCGCAAAGTAAGCAAAAAGCTATCGAAAAAATTAGAGCAGGAGATTCAAATGCATCATCGAATTGTCATCATCGGAGGGGGTTCGGCTGGAATAAGCATTGCTGCCAGGCTCCGGCGTGCGGGCCAAGATGACGTCGCCGTCATCGAGCCTTCTGACATCCACTATTATCAGCCGCTCTGGACTTTGGTAGGGGGCGGCGTGAGCTCGCTTTCTCACACTCGGCGTTCGGAAACCAGCGTTATGCCAAAAGGGGTGCGCTGGATTCAGGACAAAGCGGTGGAGATCGATCCGGACCAACGCCAAGTTTCCATTTCCTCCGGAGCCAAAATATCCTATGACTACCTTGTCGTCTGCCCCGGACTGGAGATGGCTTGGGATTTGGTGCCAGGTCTGGAAGATGCCGTCCGCACGCCTTTCGCCAGCTCAAATTACGTTGCCGAACTGGCCCCGAAAACATGGGAGCTCGTTCGAAAGTTTCGCGGAGGCACGGCGCTGTTTGCCGCGCCAGGCTCTCCCATAAAGTGCCCTGGCGCACCCCAGAAAGCCGCTTATCTCTCTGCTGATTACTGGCAGAAATCCGGCACGCTGGCGAATACGGATCTGGTATTTGCAACCGGGGCGGGAGGAATCTTCGGTGTCCCGGAATTCGCCAAAGTGCTGACTAACGTCATCGAGCGCTACGGCATTGACGCCAGGTTCAGTCATGAGCTCGTCGAGGTCGACCCGGGCAAACGCGCAGCCACTTTCGAGATTACAACTCCCGACGGCAAGACGCGTGAATCGATCACCTACGACATCCTCCACACTGCGCCGCCACAGCGCGCTCCGAAGTTTGTCAGGGACTCTCCGCTGGCGGACCCGGCAAGCCCCTTCGGCTGGGTGAGCGTAGACCGTCATACTCTTCGGCACACCAGCTATCCCGAAGTCTTTTCTCTGGGTGACGTCTGCAATGCGCCAACCTCGAAAACCGGCGCGGCGATAAGGAAAGAGGCGCCAGTAGTGATCGCAAATCTGCTTTCAGCCATAGATGGCAAAGAGTTGACGGCCCGATATGACGGTTACGCCGCTTGCCCTTTCACTACCGCAAGAGGCAAGATGCTCCTAGCAGAGTTTGATTACAGTCTCACTCCACACCCGACCGTGCCTTTGATCAACACCAAGAAAGAGCGCTACGACATGTGGCTGTTGAAAAGATTCGGGCTGCCGTTCTTTTACTGGAACTTCATGCTGCGGGGTCTCGGCTAACAAGCTGTCGACCCCGGGGCGAAAAGAGCCTTACGCGCTAGCGGGAACCTGGTCGACCGAACGCTCCCTGACTCGCAGCAAGCGGAAAGAAAACCTTTCGGAAACCGTGTTCGGCCACTGGTAGCAAGTGAGAGCCAACAAGATGTAGAGCGGGCCTGCGTTGGGATCGGTTCCCTGGCCGGTGAGTATGCCTCCCAGGTCCTGCCCTACCACCCAAATCACAAGAGCTAACCCAGCGCCGGCCATGAGCGCGATGTTTGGCCGCTTTCCCAGAACTCCAAGACCTATCAGAACTTCAGCGATCCCGAGGAGTATGGCAATCTCAGGACCGAATCCCTTAATCGTGTGACCCACGCTATTGCTTATTGAAGCCAAAAACCCGGGTTCGCCCGAAGCGGCTCCGGTGATTGCTGAAGACAGAGCGCCCTTGGCATGATTAGCCGGCAAAAATTGAAGCCCCGCATCCAGAATCCACAGCGCTGCCCAAATTATTCTTCCGCCCATGTCTCCAACCAGGCCGCTGCCTGATGCCGAAATCTCCTTGGACTGGTTGGTCGGCCAAACCATCGCGCCAATCAAGCCGTAGAGCAAGACCGCGCCGGGGGCGCCATTCAAAATTGTTGAGCTTCCACCGAACATCTGCCCGAAAGCCTCAGCAAACCACCAAACTGCTATCACCCATCCGAACGAAACTACCAAGGCCGGCTTCACAGTCCTGCGTATCAACAGTCCGACACCGATAAGCACCTGGATCGTGGCGAAAATCGCATTCCAAAATGCGATATGCGGCGTTAGAAACTGGGCCATGGCAGTAACCGGGTGCGACACGAAGGCTGGCTGACCCTGCCCAACTCCGGCTAACACGTCGGTAGCAAACGCTTTAGTGAACATATAAGGCTGGAACTGGAGTATTCCATCCACCAACCAAATAACCCCGAGAACAATTTGAATAAATCGCTGAGAAGGTCTCATGCTCGCCCGCTTTCATGAACAGATTTACCGTTTTTTAAATACATAAAACTCTTTCCAAATGCTGTTACTGTTATTCCCCGCTGCTTGGTCATTATCGATGCGTGCCTATCTCGGCTCCGGCACCGTCAAGATAAGACTCATCGATGCCTCTTTCCGTGCAGCCTCTCCGGTTCCCGCCACGGAGACGCATTAGGGCCGAGAAGACCGTCGAGAAACTCATCGAGTTCTTCCGTCAAGGGGTCGCGACATTTTGAAAACAGTCCGATAAAAATTACGCTGAGAAAAAATGCCGCATATGCAATAAGTACCAGCAGCGAGATGCTCACCAAGATAGCCACTGTATACTCGACTGCTGTCAACATGAGCGTAAGCGTATGCTGGCAGACCGGTATCAAACACTGGGAAACTACGTGGTTCAAGGCCCGAATCCCACCGTGCTACCCGTAAAACTCGGCTACCCACCACCGTGGCACTGCAAATCATTCCCAGGTAAACCGCTGCCGGCAACGTGGTGGAAGCCAAGCGATTCTTCGGTGCAGTACTTGAACATGCAAAACGAAGCCGCTCGTTCAAGCCATGCATGCAAACAGCTGCTGATTTGGGCCGCCCGAGCCGGCGATAATTATTGGCCCGTTCCAAAGACAGGGCTCTCGAGTGAAATATCCTTCTTCTTGCGCGCAGCAGCCGCACCTGGCTAACGGAGGCCGGTCATGACCGTATCTCTGATCGGTTAGTGCGACAAGGCCAACCTGCGAGTGAACCCGCGGAGCACCGCACCATCGGCGAAGCCGCCTAACGGCTAAAGAGGAATGGGACGCGCAGGTAACCCGGGCAGATATCGCAAGCATCAACAGCAGCTCATACCCCGAAAGCAGAGGTTAAAACATCCAGGGTCGCGCCAAACTCGGACAAGGCGCCGAATGATCCTGGCTGCAGCAGCCGAATCTTAAATAATTTCTCAAGCGCCAGATAATGAGATTGAGACAATCCGCAGTCCGCCAAAATTAGACATCGGCGGGCGCACTTTTGCAATCACTCGATAATTTGCGGACTTTCGTCCTGGGCAAACGATGTGCCACAGAAAGGACACACCAGCTTATAATCCTTGTGCCTCAAGTCCTCCCAGTGGCAGTGGAACTTGCCCTTGCACTGCGGGCATACGGCGTCGAAGAGCTTTACCATCTTGACTATCCCCTCGCTAACTTCTCAAGTTCATCTTGGCTAACCAGATTCTCCAGCTTTATTCGCTCCAGCGATTCGTCGGGGACGCGTACCCGTTCGGCAAAAGGACGCCCCAGGGGCTTGGTAGCGTCAATGATCATCTTGTCCGTCAAGACATCGTCGATCTGAGATGGATCAAGCGTATTGCCTTTGACATTTTTAATGATGTCCACATCCTGTGAGGCTTGGACCCTGGTTGCGACGGCCCACATTACTTCATGCTCATTGAAGGGATCGACATCCTCGTCGACGACGATCACATTCTTGACGAAGTCACACTCGCCCAGTGCGATCATGGCAGCTTGCTTGCTCTCTCCATTTACTTTCTTGTCAATTGAGATGTAGCAGTTGAACCTTCCAGCGCCAGAGTCAGGCATGTGCAGGCCTCGAATACTTGGAACCACACCTTTTATTCGGTTGAATATTGTCCCTTCCTTGGGTATGGCGCCCAGAGTCCAATTGTCCTTGTGCCCTACGAAGATATCCTGGTACACGGCATCTTCACGGTAGCTGATGGCTTTGACATCGATGACCCAGCGTACCCGCTGAGGTCCAAAAGTTCCCGGAAACTCTCCGAAGGGACCCTCGACCTCACGAACATTGGGAAGAACTTCTCCTTCGATAACTATCTCCGCATCCGCCGGGATCATGAAATTACTTCCCCAGGTCGCGGATGGGGTCAGGCGAAGCGGCTCGTTCATAATCGAACCGATTAGTTCGTAGTCATCCACCCCAAAGGGTGAGACGTTGAGTGCGCCGAGATAGAAGGAAGGATGGTGACTCACCACGATCACCACCGGCGTGCCACTGCCTTTTTCTTCATTCTTCCTAACTATCTGCCAGTTGTGACGGGGTGACATGTGAAAGCCCAGCTTTCGCGGCCCTTTGTACATGGTCCGCATAAATGCGATGTTATAGGCGCCGCTATCCGGGTCTTTCATCACCGGAGTCATATCAACATAGGGTCCCCCGTCCATGTAGTGGTGCTTGACGATAGGAAATTCTTCGAGATCGGCCTCGTCCCCTACTTTTACGATTTGACACACCGGAGCCTGTGATCTTGGTATCTCCAGCGGCGTCTTCCTGCCAGCCTCCCGGCGAGCGTATTCAATGCCGAGTGGAAGCCCGCTCTGCTCAGATTCAAGTCCCAACGCAATTGCGCAACGCTTTCGTGACGCGTAGATGTTGGTAGCAAGCGGAAAACGCGATATCTCGCCTTTCAAGTTGAGGCAGTTGGAGAAAAGCGCCATTGGATACTTCCCCTGCTGCTCCAGGTGCGTCAAAACGGCTGTCACGTCAAAACCCGCCGGATTGACCACTCCGTCTATGTGCAATATCTCCGACGGATGCTTGCTCTCCATAAAATCGAGATAATCCCTGAACCTTTGTGCCATTTCCACCCTCTTTTCAAGCCCAAACCTGAGACGTTGCGCTTTGATCCCCTCAAAACATTTCACCGCCGCTGACCTCAGAAAAGCTTCCCGAAGGTCGCCGGTGGATTTAGCTTGCCAAGCTACCGACTAATGGTATTACTTTGCCGCCAGCGGCGCCAGACCCCCGATGCCTGCCATCCAACGCGACCAAGCCAGAGTCGCGCGCACCGCTCATGAATCCGCTGACGCGGCCTGCGCCAATTCGCAAATCCGGTTGCCGGTTGCGAAAGTCGCTTATTCCACTTGAAATCAATGCGAGTCTATCATCAGGCAATATCGGACATATCACATTTGCCGGTTGGGCCAAGAACGACAGATGACAGCTTGCGTGAAACAGCGGGGCGGATAACAACTCCAGATCGCCCACCCCATTGCCCTGCGGTCTGATGCGGAAAATGCCTCCCCCATCTAAGAAGAAAGGTCTCAAAGCCGTGCCCTGAGAAGCCGCGAGCCTCCTTCATCGTCTTGGGATCTATCTCGCCCAAACCTTAAGGTTCAACTTCACCAGCTGTTGGCGCGCGCTCGCGATCCCGGATAAACCAAACTAATTGCGGTCACCCGCCGGGGTCGGGAAGAGCAAAAATAGCTTTATCCTGAAGAATTCGCCTGTCGATTCGATCATCGGCGCATGTGGCTGTCTGCCACACGCGCCGAGCATCCGATGATCCAACTTCCCGCGCTAGGCCCAGGCCTAATTTGGAACGCTTGATATGCAACTTCCGTTATTTCAATTACGGCCGGCCAGAGCTAAATGTTCTCATCTTCGAAATAGTCGATCTGCGGAGGCAGGCCATTTAGCCCGAGTTCCTGCCATTTTGCCGAAACCTTCTCGTAGACCTTCCTGTCCAACCGGGTTCGCCTGGAGAACTCATTAATGTACTTGTACTCTTTGCAGGCGTTTATTATGCATTTCGAACCCCAGGGTCTCATCTCCGCTGGGTTCTGGCTCGGATCTAAGTAGGTGCTCCAAGTCTCGCGAAGTATGTCAATCGAATCCTTGGGCCATGAACGCGTAGCCATGGCCCATACCACCTCAGACAAACTCGTCGGATCGACATCTTCATCCACCACCACAACGTACTTGGTGAAGTAAGCACCACCCATGCACTGGGCAGCTAGCGCTCCCACCTGCGCGGCATGACCAGCATATCTTTGCTCTATCGAGACCACCGTCCAGCCCCATCCAGCTGCCTCAGGCGGAGACCAGACTCCTTTGATTCCAGGGACGCCCATGGAGTCGAGATCATCCCAGACCTTGGACGATTTGGCCAGAGCCCACATTACTCCGCATTCGTTCGATGGCCAATCCGCCATGAGCGCAGACATAAGGATCGGGTTATTCCGGTAGCGAATTGCCTTTATCTCTATGTACGGGGTGGGTCCTCCAGGACGTCCATAGTAACCCTGGAACTCTCCGAAGGGACCCTCAGGAGCGGTCTGGTCAGGATACGCAAAGCCCTCGATGATTATTTCGGCGTGGGCTGGAAGCGTCAGGCCGGTGATCTCACTCTCGAATACCTCGATCGGCTCTCCCGCAATTCCTCCGGCAAACTCATACTCTGAAATGTCTTTTGGAAATGTGGTCGCCGCCACCAGGAAAAGAAGCGGGTCGCCTCCATATACCGCCGCCACCGGAGCAGGCTTGCCCTGTTTCCACCAAAGCTCCCTATCCAAAAGAGCGTCCTTGCCGGGCGATGCGTAGAATCCCACCTGCTTCGGGCCTTCGACCATCTGGCGATAGGTGCCAAGGTTGACCCTCGATGATTCGGGGTCTCTGGTTATCACCACGTCCGCGGTACCTATGTATGCCCCGCCGTCTCTTGGCCACATTACAGGGGCGCCAAACTTGGTGACATCGATATCATCGCCGGTCTCGATGTTCTCATTGACTGGAGCGGTGGCGCCATCGACTATCTTTGGCGCAATCCTCTGCTTCATCTTCCTGGCCAGAGTATGAGCCAGCTCTATCGGCTTATCGTCGGGGTTTTCCCTGATTGCCAACGCCAGCCTCTTGTAACTCGAGCCATATGGGTTGAACAACACCCTTTGACCTGGACGATCCATGATGTTCTCGAAAAGGAGCGTCGGTCCTCCGACCTCTTTGCCAGCCATGTAAGTTATTGTCGACATTTCGAGCACTGGATCGACCTCGGCGGAGATCTTTTTCAAC
>DAHVRV010000038.1:0-16596 GCA_027322285.1 Actinomycetota bacterium | reverse complement strand
CCATCCCCCATTCCGGGCAACGTTATCAAAAGACAGTCGATGCTTTTCGAACTTATTTTTGCGCAAGGTCCTTGGCATGCTGGCGGCGACCGTTCTTGCAGTTGGTGGATTTTCAAATTAGGGATCTGCGACCTATGCGAGATGAAAAACGTCCAGAGGTTGAAAGGCGCCTAGCGGCCGTCCGATCGTGTTCCAAAGGATTGTTCCCAAGACTTGAGTTGTGCATTCCTCGGCTGCAGGCAAGCGCAAATTCTCGAAACTCGACTTCTTTGCTATTCGCGGGCGTCTCGATGAAAGGTTGAAAATAGGTCCTGGCAATTTTAGCTGGTTCGCCAACTACCTGATGGCCGACAAGGATGAGAAATGTAGGCATATATATTGGGCTATAATTGTGATGCGCCACAACTGCTCCTCAAATCGGCAACTGGAGTCCGCTTGGGAGAACGAGTCAGAATTGCGCAGTTCGACGCAGCAAAGGTCACGGCAGCCAACCATAACGGAGAGTGCCATGAAGGCTAGTAAGCGAAAGCGTTGTGTTTTTAAAGCCCTAATCATTTGTCGATGAACTTTAGATATCGCTCCCACGTTTTTGATTTACCACACTTCAGCCTGGAAAGCTTTCAGAATTAATCGGCAGCAGTAGCAATTAATTGCAGCAATCCAATTGCGCCGTTCGCGGCTAAGGAGAAGAGATGTTACTCATTATTGCACTCGTATTACTCGTTCTTTGGCTACTAGGTCTCATCGGAAGCATTGGAGGAAGCTTTATACATCTCCTGCTTATCGTTGCCGTAATATTGGTGGTTGTCCACTTGGTGAGGGGCAAGAGAGTCTTGTAGGATCAGCACCCAATCCTTCCAAACCTGTTTCTCCAGTGTGCGACGTCAGCCAATCTTTAATCGCAAATAGCACATGTCACAAGGCGAAACTGCGGGCCCGAC
Organism: Actinomycetota bacterium; assembly: GCA_027322285.1. Lineage (GTDB taxonomy): Bacteria > Actinomycetota > Acidimicrobiia > Acidimicrobiales > Acidimicrobiaceae > SCQM01. The sequence goes on along the minus strand of DAHVRV010000038.1, from coordinate 15,655 downwards.
ATGGAGGTCGGCCCTATCCGTTGGACGCGCTTCGCAACACTTCACTGGGTACCACAAGATGCTATCGCGATCAGGGGGATGACGAGCAGGACGAGACCCGTCCTGCACTGCTGAGCGGCTTCAATCAAAGATCCGGACTTGCTGCAAGGGTGGAAGCGGACTCGGGCAAGGTGGTATATCTGCCCATGACAGCTATAAACGGGTTCGAAGATTTCATCCTATCTTCGGCGAATAGGTGTGCAAAGAGTTCACTCGTCGTTATGACGAAGGCTCTCTAGAATCTCTTTGAACTCCCTCGAATACAGTGGGGGTATTAGGTGGGATTTTCTGGTGTTGCCAATTAGCGCGCTGTTGGTCCTTGAAATTATCGAAAGGGCCTGAGGATAGGTAAGTCCGGCGGATCTCACTTTTTGTTCAAGCATTCGCATTACGCAAAGTGAGATCATACACAAGACCACGTGTGCCTCTATTCTTTTGGATCGCTGGTGAAAGGCCGGGCGAACCTTGAGATCGGATTTTGTCATGCGGAAGGATCTCTCTACTGTGGGCAGAGAGTTGTAGTGAGAGATCACCTCTTCGGCTGAAAGGTCCTCGTTGTTGGTGAGGTACCCCTTGAGGCCGTCGAAGCGTGCAGCATCTTCTATAGCCTGCCACTTGATGGCGGGCTTGGTTCTCACCTTCAGATCCAAGAACTGGTGTCTTCTTATGGCTCTGTTCTCAGATATAAGTTTCTCAAGCCTTGCTACCGATGCCTGCCTCCTTCTGACATCGGCTCCAGCGCGCTTGTGCGAATAGGAAACTATGAGCCGGGACCTTCGGTACCTGATCTCGAAGATGGGATTTTTAGTGAAGTCACGGGAAAGCAGTTCATTTGTTGTAGCTAGGTCTAAGTTCTTTACCCTCGCAGAGATGATGTAGCACATGCCCAGTTCGCTAATGAGGGAGATATTGGACTGCGAAAGCATTCCGGCATCGGCAACCACTGTCATTTGTTCTGCACCAATTTGGGTTCTGACGAATTCGACTCCGTCAACCAGAGTTCTGCCTTCATATGTATGGCCAGGGTAGATCTGGTACGACAGCGGCATGCCGAGTTCGTTGACGCACAAGCCCAACACGATTTGAGGAAGATCGGCTCGATGGTCTTTTGAGTACCCTCTCTTTCTGAGACCCGTCCAACCTTCGGTGTCGGGATCTTCTCTGTCGATTTCGAAATAAAGAGTCGTGACGTCATAGAGCAAGAAGCTCATAGCCCCTGGGTATGACTTCGATACTGCATTTTGAATGGATGAAGAGATCTGTTTTCTAGCTTTGAAAACGACGTCTAGAAATCTATAAATCTGATCCAAACTGTAAGCAGAGCCAAGTGACTCTTCCATCCAATAAGCAGTCTCCCTTTTCGATGCAGGATGCATGATTCTGGCAATGGTGAGAAGCCGAAGCAGCGGCGTCAATCTGCCGATCGAAATAGTTAGAGAGTCGAATATATCGCCCAGTACTAGCTCTGCACCATGATGGTGTATTCCAAGTGCAAAGATTCCGTTAGTCGAACTGTGCTCAAGATCCAGGCTGAGTTGACCTGGTTTAACTAGCCTAGAACGATCTACGACAGCGATACTCTTCAAAATCTCGAGTTCGGTGTCATTTCTGGCGGTGCCAACGTGCTTGACCACTTTGTTGATCCAGCGACCCTCGATCTTTTGCCGTCTTAGGATTCTTACCCGTTTAGCTCCCTTGTAGTTCGAGATTTCGATATACACGAACAAAATACTATAGGTGTGCAAAATGCACACCTAACATAAGACATCACAGAGCTATAGCCAGCACTTATGTGTTATAGGACTTACTCTAGATGTTTGATTCGTCAAAAATCGCCGAAGATAGGAGTGTTCTATCAAACATTCAAGTCGACCGATAGCAATTGATGGAAGAATTAGCGTTCTGGTGAAGCTGATGAAAGATATTTCAGTGGTAGGTCTGATCTTTTTATAAGTCCAGAATAAATCTAAGCGCCTGACTGATGTCGTGAAGTTCATCTTGGGATGCCTCTCCACGGCGAGCGGAAAGGCGGCGTGTTGATATTGTACGGATTTGGTCACAACGGGCATATGAAACATGATCGAGACCCGAGGTCCCAGGTTCCAACTCCACATGACTCCGCAGACCGTAGAATTTCGACGATATGGGAACCACTGACACGAGTTCTCCTGGGCCGTTATTGATAACGTCCACGGACACGACAACTGCTGGTCGAGTGAATCCCGGCTCGTGACCTATCGGTTGCCCTAATTCGATATCGTAAATCTCACCACGCCAAATCAAGCCAGTGAGTCCCATTCACCACGATCTGCCCAGTACTCCTTCCAGAGTTCTGGATCCTCACGCAAGTGTCGGTAGTCGTCATTCAGACCACTTAGGAACTCTTGACGTTCCAAAGCCTCTATTGCAGTGTGAACAATCTCAATAACAGTAGTCTGCCTGCTTTTTGCTAAGGATTGCAGTCGTTCAGAGTCGGGGCGCCGAACCCGAACGGTTGTGGTATCTGATGATGTCATGATTTAAGTGTAGATGATTTGTAGATTGATTGCGATGGTCGACGAGGATATTGTGACGTCTATTCATTGGAGATTTTCAACATGACTAAAGTGGTTTCTACCGAATTGTCCTGCTTAGTTTGATTCCTCAGGACTTTCGTTGCCGTTCTTGGCTGACGATTTCTGGGGATAACTCCACAGGGTCTTTGCCACTTTGAAAACCCAACAGAAACCCAACAAGCCGCTTCAGCTAGCGCCCAATTGTTACGCGTTGTTGCAGCTTCCCTTCGTAAACTATGTCGTGTACCGCCTATATGCAATAATCTGACACCAAAAGACGCCATTTGATACGAGGTTTATCTATCTTCGGATCAGAGGGTTGGGGGTTCGAGTCCCTCCGAGCGCGCCAAATCAATCTACGCCGTTCTGAGGCTATTTCAGAATATGACAGCAAAACTCAGTTTCGCAACTGGTATTAACATGCCAAAGGAATGGCGCTTAGGCTGATGGATGCAATTCGACGCTGATATGAAGCGATAGGGCAGAGGCCACCCTTTGGAGTGTTGTCAGGGTTGCCCCCACGCCGCCAGCTTCGAGACGGTTGATGGCAGATTGACTCCTTCCAATACGCCTAGCTAATTCACGCTGACTCAGGCCAGCTGCCTCTCGTGCTGTTTTAACTTTTTCGCCAACTTCTGCTGCCAGACTCACTTCAATGTACGCCTGTTCGTAACGACGCGCTGCGAAAGTTGGGTCAGCCATCGCCACAAGCCTTGTTAGACTTTGCAAGTTGGCTGCGATGAGCCCGATTTGGCGGCTACCGTGGGGGAAAAATGGAAGAGCCTGAGGATATGGCATCAATGATTCCGGTCACACAGGTAGAATCCCTGCTCGAACAACAGCGGTTCGTGCCTGGCTATGGTGGTCCAAGAGTTTCAATCAGCTCAGGCACGCTGCCGGATCTAGGTTTCGAAGTGCCGCTTCCGGAAGATGCCGCCGATTTGGCTTCAGTGCACTACAAAGATCTTGAACATGGATCGCTTGAGTTAATTTTCTCTTCAATGCTCTCAAGAGACGAGATTGAATCCTTCTACAAAGCACGACTGGGTTCACGAGGCTATTCGGTAAGCGTATACCGTATGATGCAACCACCTGGCTTCAAAGTCTCCGGAGAGGAGGTGATGCAGCCACTCATACTCTGCGGTGGCCCGAAGAATCCCGCATGGTCTATTGCGGTCCGCTCAAACAGCAGCCCTAACAAAGTATTCATTCGAATTCACATCGATCCAGAACATTCACCTTGCGCGCAACATCGTGGAAGGCCAGAATTTCACCGCGGGCTCATGGCCAGGATGCCAAGCATTTCTCTGCCTGCGGGCACCAAAGTTCAAAATCTCGGATCAAGCGCAAACAACAGAGAGGTCAGCCAGAACGCATGGTTGAGTGGTGACACCGCCATAGCTGAAATAGTGTCGTCATTCCTTAATTCTCTGGCCGAAACACAGCTCTCTGTAGTCGCAAGCGAGATAGGTTCGGCCATGGGATTCGTTGAGTGGTCATCGGCAGAAACTGGAGACGTGGGAATCGTAACGGTTGTTCGTTTTGGCGGGAGTGCTGGCCAGTTCGAACTCACCTCCAGGATGCGCCTCGGATCCAACTCTTCTCCAACGCAATGGAGAGGTTTCAGCTCAACACCACTTGCTTAGGCAAGTTTTCTCAGGTGGTGAGAGCACTCTGGAATTGCAGCATCCGTAGTCGAAACGACTCATCGTTTGGTCAATTTGAGCGTTGCGGCCAAGCAGCATTGACCCCAGTTGCTTTTGAGTTAAAGGGCCCCGAAATCGATTGTTGGACTACCCATCGCTTTCAAAATAGCCACCCTCACATATCTCGTAAACAGCCCTACCGACTTTGGCGTCCAGCTCCGTCTTTGCAGTCTCGCCGAGCTGGTGAACAAGGCCAAAGCTGCCAACCGTCGCCTGCTCGACATACAACGTGCCGGCCAGGGCTGTGCCATCGAGACTATCCTATTGGAGCGGATCTTACAGCCCTCGCTTGAGGAGGGCAGACCAACCGAAGTGATACGCTTCGGGCATATGCACGCGTCATGGCTCTGGCTGGTGCGCTCTGTGTTTAGAGATTCAAATCAACTGCGGTCTTATTGGAACGAGGATGCGCCTGCGCACCGGTAAGTCGTTCCAATAACTTTGTGACATCGACGAAGGCAAAGCCGATCGAAGAGTCGCTGATGCCGTAAGGCAGCAGCAGCTGGTCTCCAAAGGCCATGGCGCCACATGAATAGAGGACGTTTGGGACGTACCCGTCGCGCTCACCTTCCTCTGGACGCATAAGAGGTTCATCTAGACTTCCAATGATCTTGTTTGGGTCGTCGATGTCAAGGAGGAGTGCCCCAAGGGCGTATTCGCGCATTGGCCCGACCCCGTGGGTAATGACGAGCCAACCTGCTTCGGTTTCAATGGGCGAGCCAGAGTTGCCAAGTTGAATAAGCTCCCACGGTTGCTCTGGAACGTGCAGAGTTGTGGGAGTTCCCCAAACTCGTCCATCGGCAGACGTTGCGATTGCGTTGTTCTCACGGTCCCAGCGGGACAGGGCGAAGAAGCGGCCGTTGATTTTACGGGGAAAGATAGCCATACCTTTGTTTTTAGCCGCTGGGCCAGATAGCTGACCAATTTTGAAATGCTGGAAGTCCACGGTTTCAATCAGATTGGGCGCGACTTGCTCACCGTCGAACGCGGTGTAGGTCGCGTAGTACACTTTGCTGCCGTCATCGTTGATGAATTGGACAAAGCGTGCATCTTCTATTCCGTGAGATTCCGAGGGGGAGTGCGGCCATAGAATTCGCTCCGAGAGTAGGGATGTTTCGTCAAAATCCACCTCGTAGTTGCATGCGGCAATCCGTCGTGCCAACTCTTTGATTTTAACACCGCCCCTGCGGGTATCGCGTTGGTCGACCAGCTTCGATAAAGCGGTTTCCAACATGTCATCGTCGAAGTGCGCTGGGAACTGCCGCATGAGGAAGGACGAACTTTCTCTATCATTACTAGCTTCAGCGAGCTTGTCCTGGAAAAGCTTTTTTTCGTGAATGGCTGGTCCATAGTGTCCTGCCTCGAGGAATTCTCCATGATCGTCGAGCTTAAGATAGTGATCCGGACCGACAATACCTGTTCGGAACTCGACGCTCGAGATATGACCCTCGCCAACGGCCCGCAGACTCAATACGAACCGGACCGATCCGGGTTCAAGGCCGGACTGGTCTGGATGAGGAACCACCGAAGGATTGAACAGCGCGGCGGACTCAACCGAGAATTCCTTCGTGAAAGTTGCACCGATGAGCAGTTGACGCTCCAGCGTGAGTGAGGCGTCAGAGGACACCCTATGCATGACTCGATTGTAGTTTTCCCACAATATTGAATTAAAGTCCCGGTGCCGTTTGGTGAAGCGTTCAGATAGCGCCGCCAAGGTTGTGATCACCGTTTCCTCCGGTAATGCAAGAAGTCGGGCTAGCACACCAGTGGCACGGGACTCGCGGTCCAGGACAAGTTCCAGGCCCGGGACAAACAGCTGGGCCAAGACGCGTGACGGATCAGGGAAAAGGCGTGAATCAGAACGTGTTACCAGGTCCTTCTTGACGGTGCTCATATAACTCTTTCAGTAAGCAAAAGACCCTGTTGAAGGGTAGAAAGTGCTGCGAGGGTTGACTCGGCACCTTGGTTCTCATTGCGGCCAAATGGCTCGAGACCATCACAGCAGCCGCCGGTAATTGGATCATAAAGTGGTGTGTTTCCATCGTTGACACCTAGAAACCACTGAACTGCCAGTTTAAGCCCATCGGCCCATCGTTTGTCTCCGGTGACTCTGTGTGCCCTGGCGCAGGCATCGGCAAGTGCGGCAACCTCTATCGGTTGCTGGTCGAAAGCGGGTGAGATGTCGTTCTGTCCGCGGCCTCCGACCGGCGTGACAGAGAGATGTCCATCGTATGTCTCAAGGTCGAGCAGCCAGCCCAAGAGATGCAGACCGTCGTCCTGAAGCGAGCTGTTCTGCAGAACTGTACCCGCAGCCACCAGGACTTCTGGAAGAACGGCGTTAGCGTATTCGAGGCGGTCCTCGGGCCACGGCCATGACTTGGATGGACGCGGCCGACCGATCCGGAGGACGGCATCTCTAAGGAGTGATCGCGCATTGAGATGGTCAGGGACCACTTGGAGCACCTCGATTGCTCCTAGGGCTGCGAATGCCATTGAGTGGAGCCAGGGAGAGCGCTGATTGCTGCCTAGGGTGAAGGCCTTGAGTGCCGCTTCACCGGATTGGTCCTCCATATGAGAGGATATGTATGTTCCAAGTCCCCAGAGAGCGCGTCCCCAACAGTCTTCCAGTGAAGGTTGGTCTTGCCAGCTCCCATCAAGGCTTAGGCGGTTGTGGAACCGTCCTTCGGCGTCTTGTGCTGCGAGTACAAAAGCGAGATATGCATCACTGATTTCCTGTACCTCTGAGTCTTCCGTCGGAATAGGAACACGGCTCACCACTACGAGAGCGCGTGCAACGTCATCAACGCAGTAGCCGTGGTTATAGCGGGGAACAGTGCCGTTGGCATGCTCAAAGAGGCCCTTGTCATCGGTCAGCCGTTTCAGGTGGCTGAACGAGGGGATTGGGAACATCATGAAGGAACCAATCGATCAATGACCAAGCGTGCGGCGACTGCCCGATAGCGCTTTGCAACTGCGCCCCACCGGAGGGCAGGTGCCTCAAGTGCCGCTCGAACAGCCATTTCTTCGGCGAGTCCAGGTTCGGTTAGCACTCGGCGCAGTGCTAACCCTATCGCATTCGGGTCTTGCCGGGGAACGATTAGGCCAGAGCCGCCACTCAACAGTTCGACCGCGTGTGGAAAACCAGTTGAAACGACAGGCCGACCGGCAGCGACGGCCTCAATCAGTACGCCAGAGGTGACCTGATCCGGAGAGTCGTATGGCAGCAGTACTACGTCCGCGCCCTCGACCAGTCTGGCCAACTCCGGGAGTTCGAGATAGCTGGGGTCGATATCCACAATGTCAGCGACCCGATTTTTGTCAACACGGGCAGCGAGGCTAACCCGATACTCCTCGCCGTGACGCTCAAGCACCTTAGGGTGAGTTTTGCCAATCACAAGATAGTGGGGCTTCAGATCACGCAGACTTGGCATGGCATCGATCGCCCACTCAATGCCCTTACCCGGACCAAGCAGTCCCCAGGTGAGGATGACCGGGCGGGCACTGACGAAGCCAGAATGGTCCTGAGTGGCATGGTTCGGGTCCTGGAAGGCACGGTGGTCGATGGCCCCATGCGGTATTACGGTGATTTGTGCCGGATCAACGTCATAGTTCTCAATTAGACGCAGCCTTGCGGTCTCAGTCATTGTCACGATCAGGTCACAGGCACTGACAAGTCTTTCAAGAATATGACGTTGCCTAGGGGTTGGATCCGATAGGACGGTATGTGGAACCAAAGCAGATGGCACGGTGAGGGCCTCGACGATGTGCAGAATGTCTTCGCCATCCGGACCCCCGTAGATTCCATATTCGTGTTGTATGATCACAACATCATGGAGGTTCAAGCAGCGCACGACAGCATCGGAGCTGATCTCTGATCCATTGATCAAATGTGTAATGACTTCCGGCCCGTTTTGCCTGTCTTCGGAATCGTCAAGCACCCTTACGATTCCAACGTGACCGGATAATTTGCTCAGCTGTTCATACAGCGCAGAGGTGAATGTCGCAAGTCCACACTGCGTTGGGGGATACGTGCTCAACAGAGCGATAGCCGGAGCAGCGATTGGGCTGTTCTGTTCAGAAACCACATTTCTCAGGGATTCCGGAAAATCTTGTGTGTCTCTCATCGGTTGGGCCTACTGGTGGTTGGCGGTGATACTACGAAGGACTCCGTAGCAAGCCCGAAAGTCCAAGATATTGGAGAGTCGCAATCGGAGATGGTCCCAGGAATGCGATACCGCGTGGGTCGTGGTTTTCGTGACCCTGTCACCCTGTCGGTTAAGTCGTTGTATGAATATTTGGATAGAGCCCCGCATGAGACCGTTCTTGTCGTGGCGAACTGCAGCCGTGTAGTGAATGGGCTAGTTCTCACCTTTTTTGCTCAGTGGAAACCGTGTCAAGACATCCATTGGTTGGAGGGCCGTTTGCGTTACTAATCCGTTGTAGGACCGTCTGGTTCGGAAATGCTGGGTTCAATATGACCTGGTTTCCTTAGTTGTCTTTGCCCAAGGCAGCTGATCCGTCAAGGAAAAATGTAGCTGGCAGCGTTTTGCCGAACTTTTTAGAAAGGGGATGACTTGACCCGCAATGGGATTCATAGTATAACCCTAGTCCCTTTATCCGCACTTGAGCAGGAGCGTGGATGCAGTGATATTGAAAAGCACCAAATGGCCTGGGAAAATCCAGGTCTATTGTTTGTGGTACCGTTTGTCGCAAGGCAGGATATCTTGGCTCTGCCTAAGCGTCCGAATGGAAAACTGTCGCACCATAGGTTACTGCAATGCGTCTTTGGGTCATCTCTAGTGCTCTTGTTAGATGCCAATGTAAATGCTGTCATCGATCACCCAGTTAGCCACTGCTATTGAAAACAGGTCGATCGTCGTTGCCAGATCGATAAAGACCTCCGCGTTCTTTTGTAAGCGATATGTCTGACGAATGGCCTGCGATCCTGGTGCGCTCGAAGGGTCACGTACTTTTCCTCGAAGAACGCGAACTCGCTTGTCGAGGCACCTCGCTAACCCGGGTGTGCGAAAGAAGACGGGACTTCGGTTTCCGCAAGCCGTTTTGGAACGCTTACTACGCGCAGAAACGGCAGTCAACGCCGAGCAATTTCTTTCTTCGACGGATTCCGCCTGTGACTGCTTAGACTCCACGTTCTCGTTGGCGACGGTTTGGGGAAATTCTGTCAGGGTTTTTTCACCGAAACCATCAACTGGCGGTTGTGGATCATCGTCACTTTCGTCGTATTCTGGAACCGGCTAATCTTCATCGGTACCAAATGGCCGCATTCTGAGACGGTTGGGAGTTCATTCTCGTAGACATCCCAGCACTCGCCGTCGCCGTCCTAATCCGCAAAGTCCTGTGCAAACTCGTCACACGACCTCTGTTCAGCCCCGCGGTTTCTGTGCTCAGAAAGTGATTAGGTCATTTCCTCGGCTATTGCCACGCTCGGCTATTGCCACGAGTCCCGGGTCGACGCCCTTGCTCGGAGCTAAGTCACTGACCGAACGCAAAGTCACGCGATGGCTCACCAGCGTTGGGTGCGACCTGTCCACGGCAACAGCAGCAAAGCACTCGCGGAGACGTATTCGATTGTTGTCCGAGAACTCGGTGGTTTGAAGAACTTCCTCAGCAGAAAGCCCTTCGGTCGACATCTGGTCGTACGATCCGTTGGCCAACCTCATCCAATCTGAGGCGACGGTATAGCTGACAGAGCTGAAAAGCTTTGCTTTGGTGTTGATCTCCAATTTGTCTCTGGCTGAAACATCAACGACTTCATGCGCAGTGTTCTCTGGAAGTGGGACCTCAAGCGCATAGTCCAGCTCCACCCAGGAATCCAGATTTCCAGCCAGAAACCCCGATCGTAGCGGTCGTTCTAATCCTCGCAACGCCAAGCGAAGTATCCGTTAGGCTGGCAAGTCCGCAAGTTGATCTAAACGCCTCGAGCCTCGGAAGCCGTTTGCCTTCTTCGTGCTTTGCGCATCGTCGCAAGGATTCCATTCAGTGGATGGCATTAGGACCGACGTGGACAAATCAAACAAGATTCTGGCGCATTGAACCGAAAAGAGTCTCGACGAATTACCATGTTAGGAGCTTCTTAGATATCGATAGTCGCATTTGGGTCAAGCTTATGCAATCCTGTGGATTCCCAAAAATGGAGCGTAGAAGGAGGTCGAGAACAATTAAACCCCCAAGTCCGTGGGCCCTGGTGCCCTCAACGAATAAGAATTCGACCACCGGTCGTAGCTCCTAGGTCATTAGCTGATCATCCGATCCGTCCTCGGGGCTCAATAACACCACGTGAACCCCTTCAGGAGACAGGATGACCGAAAAAAGAAAAACCCTTTTGCGGGTAAAGCCAAGCGTGAAGGCGCCAACCGCCATCGCCGAGAGCCATCAGATAATAGCCACTCAAGGAAGCGCAGTCCTGGATTCCGCCCACCTTGGCGACATTATCGGTGCCTTCGGAACCGTAAAAGTCGATCAAAATAAGGGGCGACGCACGGGTTGGCGCAGGGTCTTAACCCTTTTGGCAATTATGGGTCCCGGCCTAGTGGTCATGGTGGGTGACAATGACGCAGGTGGAGTGGCAACCTACGCCCAGGCTGGCCAGAACTATGGACCACACCTCTTGTGGACACTACTACTTCTGGTACCGGTTCTGTATATAAATCAGGAGATGGTCGTTAGGCTCGGGGCGGTAAGTGGGGTCGGCCACGCAAGGCTTATATATTCTCGTTTTGGAAAATTCTGGGGTTCATTTTCGATCATTGACCTCTTTATCCTGAATGCCCTAACGGTAATAACGGAATTTATCGGGGTAGACCTGGCCCTTAGATATTTTGGTATTCCCAGCTACGTAGGCATACCGGCCGCTGGAATCCTTCTCTTTTTGTTTGCTTCCGGCGGAAGCTTCAGAAAGTGGGAAAGGTGGATGTATGGACTCATCGTCTTGAATCTAGCGGTGATTCCCATGGCGATGTTGGTCCATCCAAACTACGCTACGGCGGCCAAATATACCCTCATTCCAAACTTTCCAGGTGGACTGAACTCCGGACTTCTGCTCCTGATCATCGCCATAGTTGGCACTACGATAGCCCCTTGGCAGCTCTTCTTTCAGCAGTCAAACGTAGTAGACAAGCGGATAACACCACGATGGATTAAGTATGAACGAGTTGATACGGCAATCGGCGTAGTCTTGACGGAAATTGGCGCGGCCGCTCTAGTCTGCGTAACCGCTTATGCACTCGGACATACCCATGCGTTCGGAAACTTCTCCAATGCGCTAGCCACTGCGAATTCGCTTAAAGTACACGCAGGAGGAGTCGTTGGTGCACTCTTCGCGATTGTTCTATTGGACGCGTCTTTGATAGGGGCGTCTGCCGTAACTCTCTCTACCACTTACGCACTTGGGGACGTACTCAAAGTGCGGCATTCGCTCCACTGGAGTCCGAGAAGGGCACCGGTCTTCTATCTCATCTACGCGGGTCTCCTCGTGGTTAGCGCAATCGTGGTACTAATTCCAAATGCTCCACTTGGCCTAATCACCACCGGAGTTCAGGCACTCGCCGGGATAATGCTGCCGTCGGCAACTGTGTTTTTGGTCCTTTTGTGCAATGACAAGGATGTCCTCGGTCCATGGATCAACACGCCGATTAGAAATGTCGTGGCTGGCGCTATCGTGTGGGTACTCGTTCTTATGTCACTCGCGCTAACCGCAGCGACGATGTTCCCTCAAATCTCTGGCTCCGAGCTTACCTCGGGTCTTTTGATTGGTGCTGCGTTTGGAGTCCTGGCGGGGCTTGTTGGATTTGTCGGCTCAAAACTGCCTTCACGCAAAAACGGGAAAGTGGACGGCAAGCCTGACCAGCCAACTGAGCCGATCGACAAAGACACTTGGCGCACTCCACCTTTAGACACCCTTCCCAAGGCGAAGTTCCACATTACAAGTCGGGTTGGGCTGACCATCCTTCGTCTCTACTTGGTACTAGCAGTAGTGTTGGTGATCGTAAAGATCGCCCAACTCGCAGGGCACTAGAACGATGATTGCCGACGCGTCATGCAAGTATGCTTTGTTGGGGAAGATGCCTCCTAAGGTTGTCCGCCCAAAATGGCATCGATCCACCATTGGCTCCCAGGTCGCGCGAAGATCGCTTTTCTGTGTCTACGCCCAAAGGGTGGACGGGAAAAATGAGGAGGATGCTCGCTATCGATTCCATGGCATTCTGAAACGAAAGCCTGAACCCGCGCCTAAGGCGTCGATTACGTCATCCGCAAGGACACGTCCTATTGGATGTCGGCCCTCATCCACAACTATTACAGACGACCTTCTAGACTCCTTTAACTTGTCCACCACCTCTTTGACCATGTAGTCTGCGCCGACCATGACCGGTTCAACCTCATGTACAAGATCGAAAACAAGATCGCCTCGGGAGGCGATCAAGATATCGAAAAGTCCTAGATCATCAATGAAAACTCCATCTTCATCGACTACGACTACACCGTCGATATCAACCGAATGCTCCCTGAACCCTTTGAGTCTCTCTGTTATTTCTTCTACGGTATCTGTCAACTGAGCTACTACAAGAGTGGTGGTCATGAAGCCGCCCGCCATCGCCTCTGGATAGTCCAAGAGCGCGTTTATCTGTCTTGCCTCCGACATCGGAAGTTTCGCAATTATTTCATCAGCCTCGGCTCTTCCGAGATCCCTGAGCGCGTCGACCGCCTCGTCGGGCTCCATCTTTGAAATCAGCGAAGCCGCCTTCGAAGGATCAGAATCTATCAGCAGCTCCTCAACTTCTTCAGGCTCCATCTCTTCGATCGCGTCAGCGACAAATTCCGGGTCCATAGTTGAGGTCAGCTCGTCCCTGGCCTCCTTGTCGAGATGCTCGATGATGTCTGCAAGATCTCCTGGGCGAAGTCGCTTTAGCCCCTCGTGGGGGAATTTTAGCCTGAGCTCTGAACCTGGATCACCAAAGGGGTGTATATCAGCCCAGTCAACGAGATCTCCTTCGTTTTCTTGTTCCTCCCCGGGCTCGGGAAGACGATACTTCTTCTTCCCGGTGACTGCCACCAAGCGATACTGCCCTGCTAGGCGAGCTAGAAAAAGCTCTCTAGCCCTAAACACCCTTACGTCGTCGGTATCGACAACCTGTCGGCCAATAAAGTCCTCATTCAGAAGAAGCTCGCCGCTGCGTCTTTCCCACGGCTGAAATCCGTCCTCTCTTTGCGCAACGACATTATTGTTCTTCGTAAAAGTGACCAGTCTCGCCGACGATACAAAAACTTTGCCTAGGTCGCCGACGCTTGCGACAAGTCCAGTCACAAGCGGGTGGGGATCTTGCCCATCCCATCGAACTACGATATCGATGACTTCCCCAATCGCCATCCCGTCAGAATTGAATAGTGATTGGCCGATCTTTTTTGTAGCTCTGATAAGTTTGTGGGCCTCTTTCCCCTTGATGCCTGATGCCACTTCTGGGATATCAGGTATTTCTGACGGGTCCATCAAGACTCCTTATTCTCAGATGCACTTGCTACTTCTATTCCGAACAAGACCAAAACCTTTCAGCAAGAATCCAAAGTGATTCTAGTCTCACCATGCCGTTACGATACTTCTCCCATTGTGGTTCCAAAAGCCAGCCCGAGGGTCCCGACCTTGTCACGAGAGATGACCTAAAAAGGCGACCAGATTCAGCCTCGAAACACGTGCGTCCAGAAAGCTTAGGCGTCATAAGTATAAGTAGGTATATAAGGTTTTCTCTGCCATCCGGCTCCGAAGTGACGCCCACCTTTATGCCGCTCGACGGGCTCTCGTCAAAGCTGGAGGCGCACTTGGTAAGCCTCTATCGGGCTGGGGAGCACACTACTGCAGAGTTGGCTGAGTTCTTCGGTGTCGCCCGGTCTACGGTCTATAGGGCGGTTGGGCGTAGCGGAGGTTCGGAAAACAAGTGTTAACCGACACTGGCTCGGCGTGCCTTCACAGTAGGGTGCGTACTGATCGCTCCAAATCTCGCCTATTGATAATTCGCTCTATTATCACTCCATCATCATCCAAGAAGTAAAGGACTTTCCAATTGCCGACCTGCAGTCGATACCAACCTGTATGACCTACTAAAGCTTTCACGTCAACACTGGGACTTTCTTCACCAAGTTGCCGAAGTCCTTCGGAAACTCTCTTACGTTCCTGGACGGGAACTGCGGCCAAGTCCCGCTCGCCTCGTTTAGAAATCGTCACCAAGCGAGACAGGACTATTCCTCCGCGTCGCGTTCGTCCAGCACTTCTTCGAGGTCACGACCACGATTTCCTAGGGCAATTTCCGTCTGTGCCAGGTTTATCGTGCGCACATATTCAGGACTGGTCGCTAGGACATAGTCGAGCAGAGCATCCTCATCTACCGCAACCAAGGCAGGAACCGGCTTGCCATTTTTTGTCACTAACGTTGGACGTCCGCTTCGGGAGACCTCTTCCACGACAGAACTTGCGTTATTCGAGAGCTCGCGAATCCCAATAGTCGGCATCTCTAACCCTCCATGAAATACAATGTACCTACAAGTGTCGCACAATATTCTTGGAGTGTTTGTCCCTCAGAAACAAAAATGATCCCCCCGAGTTTCTTGGTTAGGCCGAATTCAACATAACCAAGATTCCCGGGGCGTATCAATCGGGCTCAACCTTTATAGCCCGACTCAGACTCTCTGATTCCAGAGTCCGGGGCTTGAGGTAGCTGTATAACGTGGCGCGACTGATGCAAACTCTCTTGCCAGCATCGCCTTTGGTTCTCCGGCCTTTGCTCTTTGTCTCAGGTTGATTATTTGGTCCCATGTCACATTTCCAGCACGGTCTTATCCGAGTCCACGTCATTATCAGTACGCTCAGGTCAGGGAAAACCGGTCGGACTTACTTATAAGAAAGTACTTGATGAGATCCACTCGGTAAAAGCGGCCATTTTCGATCTTTGAGGCCGAACTCCCGTTGTTTTCCGAAAATATCACGCGGTAATGCAACAGATACTTCCTTCAAGCGAATCAATCGGCAACTGATTTAGGTGCCTATTGGAAAATGTCACGAAGAGAATTGTGACTCGAGCTTCTAATTGATGGATGGATTGAAATTATTTTTCAGAATTCGATCCAAAAGTGGCTTTGGCGCCATTTGTTGTAGTAAACAAGTAGCAAGATGTTCAATGAAAGTGACGATGATTTGAATTTCATGTGTCGATGCGGGTAATTCGAGGGGAAATTTTTGACAAGTTTCAAGTCTGATTTCAAAGGAGTCAGAATTTTGCGCGCTATTAGAGCGACGTATCACATTGGATGGAGGAAGCATTGAATAGTCACAAGATGTGGATTGGCGGA
>DAHVRV010000037.1:0-17282 GCA_027322285.1 Actinomycetota bacterium | reverse complement strand
GTCTGCTGCCGACAGTGCGACCAACCTGGCAGTCAACACCATTCGCTACAACTTCATGCCCCAAACGCTGAACGCCTCGCCGCCACAACCGTGCTGGACGACAGGTCCCACTCCGTCAGACGTAACACTCAACGGCCAAAGCGTGTCTGTATGGTGCTCCACTGCGTGGACTCCGCTGAGCCCCAATACTCGTCTGGTGACCTTCGTATCCTGTCGAAGTACGGTCTCCGCACTGGCATGCGCCGCAAACCCGGTGCTCGAGGCCAAAGTGACCTTCGATGACTACCCCTCGCCTATGGGCTCGATGGCGACAGCGCAGTGCAGCACGACGTGCGGCGTCGGTATGACGATAGACAGCTGGGTATTCGACGCCATTCCTCCAACCGTGCAAAGCATATCCCCTGTCACCGGCCCTACAGGCGGAGACACCACAATCACCATTACGGGCACCGGTTTTATTAACGGGGCCACAGTCGACTTCATTGCGTCTGACGTCAATACGAATGTCATTCTCGCCGCGACCAGCGTCTCCGTCCTCAGCTCGACAACCATCACGGCGACAACACCGCCAATGACTGCCGGAATTGCTTACTACGTCACTGTCACCACTGCGACCGGCACCAGCACATACGGACCCACCTTCAACTGATCGAAGACGCAAAAAATCTCTTCGCTTGGGCGCATTTTCGCACCGGTCGCTCGATGCGCACGGCTATCAACACAGTCTCAAGCTAAAGAAATATAAGTAAGAAACTTGTAAATCTTCTTGACTCGAGGGCAGAAAGAGCGAATTTACTCAGATTTATTACCACTCTTAGTGGTTGCGACAACGCCACTAGCATTGCTCAAAATTCCATTTCTAGCATTCCTGCAGCTCAGAGGCTATTCTCAATTAATTTTTGCAATATCGACACTTTTGCTTCGAAAATATGTTATTTACCAAAAAACAGTTTTGTTATTCCACCATTCGAATTTTGTGTAAATTAACGGTCAATCTATTTACAAGTAGTAACGGAGACGGGGAGTTCTACTGATGGCGAGTCCATTGATTAGCGAGACAGGTTTATTCGCCGCCTACCGCCGAATAATCGAGCGGAAAGCGACGCAAGAGGGGGAAGAGGGGTTTACCCTCATTGAACTCCTCATAGTGATTGTGGTCCTGGGCATCTTGGCCGCAGTCGTGGTGTTCGCACTTGGCGGGATAACGGGAAAGAGCGCAGTTGCCGCGTGCCAGGCCGACGGCAACACAATTTCAACGGCTATGGCTGCATTCAGCGCCCAGAATCCCAGTACGACGGTAACACAGCCTGACTTGATCGCCCCAAGTTCCAGCGGATTCGGAGGCCCGTATATACAGTCCTGGCCTTCCAACGTGCCACATTATGTCTACGCGATCATTGGAGGAGTGCTGGCAATCGACACCACACCTACTGGTGCGGTACCAACAACGACAGCAGCTCCGCCGTTAGCGCCGTCAGGGGCGACGACGGGCTTTATCGCCTACACCGGCCCAGGATCGTGCACCGGAGTTAGCTAAGCCTATCTGTTTTGCCTAAAAGTGCCCAGTTCAGTTGCTGGGCACTTTTATCTTTCTTGCCTATTTACAGGTAGAATGTAGCCTTGTGGAAAATGCGCAGTCAAAACTAATTGATCCATGGCTGGAGATTCTCTGGGACCAGGGTGGATCTGACCTCCTCCTCGCAGGAGGATCGGCCCCACGGATCCGTGTCGATGGCCGTCTCAAACCGGTGGAGGGAGCGATGCCGCTTACCGCCGAGCAGATCGACGAGATGGCGCTTCCGCTTCTCACCGCCGGCCAGCGGGTGATCTTCGAAGAGCAGCTGGATGTCGACTTTTCCTTCTCCTGGCGCGACCTCGCAAGGATACGAGGAAGCATGTTCACCCAACGAGGCCAATCCGCCCTTGCGCTTCGAATCATCCCTTCCAAGATCCCAAGCTTCGAGGATCTCGGCCTCCCATTCGCCGCTAACTTGGTGGTAGAACAACCACGCGGGTTTGTCCTGGTCACCGGCCCTACAGGTTCAGGAAAATCGACGACTCTGGCCTCGATCATCGACCGGATAAATGCCACCCGCGCCGCGCATATTCTCACCATTGAGGATCCGGTCGAGTACGTGCACAACCACAAGATGTCGGCAGTCACCCAGCGCGAAATTGGGCTGGACAGCCCGTCGTTCGACCGAGCCCTGCGTTCAGCACTGCGCGAAGATCCCGACGTATTGCTCATCGGCGAGATGCGCGACATCGATTCTATCCAAATAGCTCTGACGATGGCTGAGACCGGTCACCTGGTCTTTGCCACGCTCCATACCAACGACGCCGCACAGGCAGTCGACAGAATTATCGACGTGTTTCCCGCCGAACGCCAGGAGCAGACAAGAGTCCAGCTGGCGGCATCGCTAAGCACAATTATCGCCCAGCGCCTTATCCCAAAGACCGAGGGAGGAATGGTCGCAGCATTTGAAGTCCTTGTCGCGACAAATTCGGTGCGGAACCTCATTCGCGAAGGCCGTTCCAGCCAGCTCGCGAACGTCATGTTCACTGGGACCAAGGACGGAATGCAGACTCTGGAAAGCAGTCTTGCCAAACTCATAGCCGATGGAGTGGTTTCCTACGAAGACGCTCTGGCGGCCAGCGCACATCCAAAGGAGCTAGCCCGCCACATCGAACCGTCAGGACGGCCAGCTGCCAAGGTACGGTAACTGCGGTGACTCCCCGCCGTGGCCCGGATTTGCCATACTCGATCGTTGCAGGCGTTACGCCGTGGAAGTCACGCTGGCTCGTGGCAAGCGCAAAGATTGCCGGGGCCACTTTCGCCCCGGAGGAGCCGCGGCTGTACGGCTCGTTCGGCGAGATTCTAAGTGAGAGTCCCGCGTATTCGCAATTAGTCGTAAACGCCCCAATCGGCTATGTCGACAAGCCCGGTTCGGGAGTAAGGACTTGTGATCAGAATGCCCGGGCTCTTCTGGGACGACGCGGATCAACGGTCCAAAACGCACCCTCTCGAGCCGCGATTCAAGATCTGACCCACCAGATTAAAGACCGCCTCGATGCGGTGAGCACTGCGCTGCTTCCTCGCTACCGGGAAGTGGCCGCTGAAATGTCTCCATACCGCCAGCGAGTGGTGTACGAAGGCCATCCCGAGTTGAGCTTCTACCAGCTCAACGGCGACGTGCCGCTTCGATGGCCCAAAAACACAGAAACGGGTCGAATTGAGCGCCGGGTGCTCCTCGAGAAGCGCATACCTGATATAGACAAGATCCTTGACTCCACTTTTGGCAGAATTCCGGGAAAATACCTGATGGACGGATCTGCTCTTCTCTGGACGGCAAGGCGCGTGTTCGGCCGGGCCGCTATTCGAATTCCATTCGAAGCCGAGTGGGACAGCGAAGGTTTGCGTATAGAGATGGTCTACTAGAAGAACAGCCTTTGGACTCGGGCCGAATTGCCTTGGATGCCGTATTAAAGAAGCCGCTGGATTGGAGCGAGGATCTCGGTTCCGGCAAAAACGGTCAGCGCAGTGCCAAGGGCCAGAAACACGGCATAAGGAATTTGCTGGTCACGCCTCATCCGGTTGCTAGCTATAAGCAGTAATCCGACAACCGCTCCAATGAGATTGGCGGAAAAAAATCCGAGAATGACATAGCGCAGGCCAAGCCAACCCAGCCCGATCCCCAGCAAAGGGGCGAGCCTCACATCGCCAAAACCCATCGCGCGAGGGCTGATCAAATTGATGACCCAAAAGATAGCGAACCATCCAAACCCGCAGAGCGCAGCTACTAAAAGCCGACTCCACCCATCAGTTTCAGCCGCAGCCAACAGAAACAGTGCGCCTGTAATGATGGTGCTCGGATAGACAATTCGTTTTGGCAGCATCAGGTGCTCGAAATCAATCATGGCTAAAGCCAGCAAGCTGGCAAGCAGCACTAGGAATGCCGGAAGGTCCCATTTAAACCCAATACGATCAGCCGCTCCAGCGAAGAGCAACCCTGTCGTCAACTCCACGAGCGGATAGCGCATCGAAATCGGCGCATGGCAGTTCCGGCATCGCCCGCGCAGGACAACCCATGAAAGCAAAGGAATATTGTCGCGGTCAAGAATTTGCACGCCGCATGCCACGCATCGAGAGCGCGGCGACACCACCGACTGGCGAAGAGGCACCCTATAGATCACAACGTTCAAGAAAGATCCAGCCGCAAGTCCCAAGAGGGCAAACAAGACCACTAGAGATGCCGGCATACGGTCAGTATCCTCGGTGATTTGTCCGGGAACCAGAAACGGTGGCGCGCCGCAGGTTTGCCCGTTGCCCTGTCGATCCCAAACTCGAAACGGGTCCATGCTCCCGGGCTGCAATGACGGACTCCGAGCGTCGCGTCTCGTACCGGCGCGCCAAAGCCTGATTTCGAGTTTTCGCTCTGATCACATGCAATATCGCAATGCTCCAAACTCGCAAGTCTGCTGGTCAATATCTGGCGTAGCTAGTTTCGCAGGTATCCGCGGCAGATCCATGCATCCGGCAAANCATAACGGATATTTACTTCTTCTAAACCCTAAGGTTTATGATCACAATAACTGAAGCGCACACACTAGCCATACCGGTTGTTTACAGTCCAGGTGCTCGATTCAAAGGCATAGCCATCGCCGAAGACTCCAAGGCAGGCATCCACTACAGCCGCGTCGAATAGGTTTCCTGACTCTGCTGAGATGTGAGCCAGACTTTCATCAAGGCCCCGCGCCGGACGATAAGGGCGATGTTGGCTCATCGCCTCGACTAGATCAGCAACCGCGATGATTCTAGCCGGAAAACAAATATCGCTTCCTTTGAGACCCCTTGGGTAACCCGATCCGTCCCATCGCTCGTGGTGCTGCATTGCCACCTCTGCGATAGGCCAAGGCAACGAAGCTTGAGACAAGATATCGGCGCCAGCCAAAGTATGATTCTTGATCAGTTCAAACTCGAGAGACGTGAGCTGCCCCGGCCGCGTGAGGATTTCGATGGGAATCGCGACCTTACCGATATCGTGAACCTGTCCGCTCTTTCTTACGAGGTCAACCGTTTCAGAATCCAGATTCATACGGGCGGCAATGGCCGCACCGAGAGATGCAACCCTAGTTTGATGGCCTGCAGTGTAAGGGTCGCGACCTTCGGCGAGGCGGCTCAACGCGGCGAGGGTACCATCCAGGGAGGCTGCAAGTTGCTGTACCGTCCGCACGTGAGCTACTCCAAGACCAAACTCCGAGGCGATCTCTTTCAGAAGGCGCACCGCGGAATCATCAAATGCGAACTTGTCGCGAGCATAAACCGCCAAAACCGCAGATTGCGCCCCGATCTTGAAGACCAGGGAAATCGACGATCCAAACCCGAACTTCTCCGCGCGTTTGCGCCAAGGTTCATATCCCGGGTGGCTGCTAAGATCATTCGCGACCTGGACCTCGCCAGTCCGCAGAGCCATTCCTGCGGGCCCGCGACCCGTACTCTTGGAATCCGACCAGGAGAATATCCCTTCATAGAGATAGTCCGTTACCCCGGCAGCATAAGCCACCCTGATGTTACGCTCTCGATCATTTTCGCCAAAGCCAACAAGGGCCAGGGCATAACCCCCCACCTTGACAACACTGTCACACATGTTTTGCAAAAGGCTTGCCTCGTCGGTCGTATGGACTACCGAGTTGTTCAGAGCAACGAAAAGACTGGCCGCAAGATTTGATCTGCGATATTCAGAAATGTCGATAAAAGAACTCGAAACACCCATGGAGCCATCATCGAACGCGAGCCTCTTGGTGTGGAGCATGACCCATCTTCTGGCCTTGCCCGCCATGTCGATACCAACGGTTTTCATCTGAAAAGAATTGCCGGTTCGCAGAGTGAGAACGTTGGGAAAATCATCGCTGGCAATAGGACTGTAGTCATCATCGACCAGCGAGACCAAGTCGCTCAATCTCCAACCAAACATCACGCTATGGTCCAGACCCAGAATTTCTGACGCACACCTATTCGCATATACAATCTCGCTCGCAGAGTTGTAGATTATGACACCCTGTGTCAACGAGTCGACGATTTCGCGGTAGGAAGTGCCGAGGGAAAGCATGTCGTGATTTGTCGCCTTCACGTAGGCTTTGTCAGACATGTTCCCCCTTTGGGTAAGTTCAGAACTTTCTGCTGCGAGAACCAAACTACTGCTTGGTTTGATCTCATGCTTGGTTTACTCTCCGAGTTTACACCGAGTATTCGATCTGCCTAAAACCGCCCCGGGGCTGCTGGCGGCCGAGGAGACTAGGATGCAGCATCTCGAAACCATTACCCGACCACAGCCTCAAGCTTGAATTGCCAAATTTGGCACGCTAATCCTAAGCATGAAATCCCACCCAATAAAACTTTCTCAAGTCTGAAAGCCACGGTCAGATCTCCGACCACCGCTCTACTGAAGCTTGGGACTTCTACGCTGAATCCGCCGAAGGTCCTAGCCGATGCCGACCTTGGTCTTCAATTGACGAACGTCTTATTGGATCTTAGAATCCCTCACGCTCACTGGCACTCCCTTATTTTCCGTGATGCATCGATGAAGTTGGGGCTCTTCGCTCTGGCCGAATCAGGTTACCCTAACCCCGGTCACTAATACGATCCCCTCCGACTCCCTCTTGGCCGCGAATTACCTCGAGGGAACCGGTTATAAACAGGCTCGTTCCTAATCTCAGCAGAGTCGGGACCCACAGGGCCTCACAAATTCCGCCGAGACCTTAATCAACGTTCCACTTCCCCTGCGCCAAAGCGTTCTACGATACTTACGCCAAAATCCCGAGTGACTTCCAGGGCTGTCGACAAGATCACAAAGGCGCAGTTCCCGCAGCTTCCTCCTTTTGCGTAAGACCTTAGGATGCCGCAGAATTCCGCTTATGCAACATCGAGGAGGACGCTCGGTATGCGTTCAGTCAGCGGCGCCAGTGCCGTGGCGGATCACGAAATCTCTCATTGCCGTGACGAGGTCACTCAAACTGCGTAAGCACGCGTTAGAGCAAGGATATCGTCGCCGAAGCTGGCCAATTTCGATGCGCCTATCCCCTTGACTGTCAGAAGTGCCGCCTCATCAATTGGAATATTCCGGGCAATCTCTTCTAGCTGTGAGTTTTGCACAATCATATAGTCTGGGACGCCGGCAGACTCTGCGCGGGAACGGCGCCAGACTTTCAGGGCCCCTAACAGATCACCTCCGTAGTCAACAGCGTTCATGGCTATCGCGGACTTATCAGCGGTGACAATCGGCTCAACATGATCGGGCGTGGTTCTCGCTAGGGCCGCGGATGCTCTCCTCAACCTTTCGTCGAGCTCGAATATCTCGGGATGTAGCCGTAATGCCATAGAGTTGATACCGCTTAAATACAATCCTTCCAGGCTGCGCAAGCGAGAGAGCGCGACGTAACCCATGCCAGGAGTGAATGAACGGCTGAGATCGATCTCCGCAGCGTCAATGTTCATTCCCTGGCTTTTATGGATCGTTATTGCCCAAGCTAGACGCAAAGGCAGCTGGACCACTTCCGCGCGAACCTTATCGTCTTCAATATTCTGCCAAGCGTAGGGAACAACGGCGACATTGCGTCCGCTCCCTGCCAAAGCGACCACAGGCTGGCCATCGTTGAAGCGGACGACTTTTCCGCGGCTCCCATTTACGAAGCTCCGCGAAGGATCGTTGGCGACGAACATGACCTCCGCGCCCACTTTTAGCTGCAGCAACCGCGGCGCAAGTACGCGCTTGGCAAGTTGATCTACTGCGGCGGCCGGTCCTTTGCTGCCCATCTCAAAGCACTCGGCAGGTCCATCAAGCATCGCAAGGCGCTTTTGATTGATGGCGTCGACATTCGCGTTATGAGAGTAGAGGCGAGTTACCTCGATACCTGCTGGCGGCCGAACACTCATCCGGCCTTCAAGGAGCTGTATGTGCTCCGCGGCGAGTTCCCCGCTTCGCATAGCCTCAAGCACTGCCAGCAATCCGTCGTTGCCTTGGCGATGCTGCTCATCGAGGTAGCAGACTAGCGGATCAAGATCGCTCCATGCCACCGAGTGGTGGGCAAACGCTTCTCCACTTGAACCTCGGCTCACCGGCGGGAGCTGAAACATGTCGCCAACAAGGACGACCTTTAGCCCTCCAAATGGTCTTTCGTCACCGCGCAATACTCTAGCGACAGTATCGAGTAGGTCAAGAAACCATCCAGGCAACATAGAAATCTCGTCTATGACCAGAATGTCCGTAGTGCGATAGCGCGAAACAAGCGGCGCTTGCCTCGCTAGCGAGGCAATACCCTTCGAATCGATGGTCTCTCGGATGCCGATGCCTGACCACGAGTGGATCGTGGTTCCACCAATGTGAGTTGCAGCAATTCCAGTAGAGGCGGTAACGGCAACCTTCAATTTTTGCGCGTGAGCGTTACGAACAAACTTGGTCAAAACGTATGATTTGCCTGATCCAGGAGCACCCGTCAGAAAGACTGAATTCGCCGACATCATGACCGTCATTGCCTGCGCCTGCCTCATGGTAGGTACTCTACCGGGATTGCCGTTCCGCCGCGGACAAGATTTCACGATCGCCACACAGGACTTAGCTGCTGGGACGAGTCTGGCCTGGCCGTCTCTGGTGCTCGGTTTAATCTTTGATGCCAGATTATCTATGCGCTGGATTCCGGCCGATCCATGATGGGAACCCAGCATAAGGTCCATCGCTTCTAAAAGAACAGGCTGGCTTAGCCGTTCGCCAATCACTGTGCATAACCTGCCCGCACATGACAGCGCGCCAAGCGCCGCGCAAGCCATTGTGGACAAGGGCGCGCGGCGGTGAAAATAGCGTTACTTCATTGCTTTCAAGCGGACGACCATTTTCATCTGCTCTCATCCTTATTCAGCCTGTTTTTCGAAATACTTCTGATCTGGACTAATTCCAAGCTCATTGGCCAGGTCCCAGCCCACTCACCCTGAGGGCAGCAACTGCGTCTTTTCGCGGAATCTGCCAGTGAAGGGAGCTCGGCTTTTAGTTAAAGCAAAGCGCTATAGTTTATCGTATTGTCCGGGTTCCGGGCTAGAGGGGGGAATTCTATATGGCTCTGACGGAATCGCGCATCTCAAGCACCACTTCCAAGTCTGGCGTGCCTGATGGTTTGCGTGAATGGCTCCAAGTGGTGGAAGGGATGGGGCAGCTGCGGCGGATCTCGGGGGCGGCCAAGGATCCTGAGATCGGCGAGGTCGCGGATCTATTACAACACGAGGCGCAGTCACCAGTTGCGCTATTTGACAAGATCCAAGGCCACAATCCGAATTTCCGGGTCGTGCTCAACACTCTGGGCCACACCGATAGGGTGGCGCTCACCCTCGGTTTGCCGCTCGGCTTGGGGAAGGTAGAGCTATCCGAGGCTTGGCGCGCCAAGATCAAGGGCCTTAAATTCATACCTCCACGTGTCGTCAAGGACGGCCCGGTAATGGAAAACGTGGCGCGCGGCGACGCAGTCGACATGACGATTTTCCCGACGCCCAAGTGGCACCCACTCGATGCGGGCCCATACATTGGAACGGGTTCGTTCGACGTAACCCGTGATCCTGACGACGGCTGGGTCAACCTGGGGACCTACCGAGTCATGCTCTATGATAGGAATACTCTCGGCTACTACATATCGCCTGGAAAGCACGGTCGGATGCACAGGCAGAAGTTCTTCGAGCGCGGAGAGCGCTGCCCCGTCGCAATGGTCTTCGGTGGTGATCCACTCCATTTCATGGCCTCTTCGATCGAGATCCCATACGGAGTGAGCGAGTACGATTGGGCTGGAGCCATAAGAGGTGCCCCTGTTGACGTCATCGAAGGTCCGGTAACTGGGCTTCCGATACCGGCGAACGCCGAGATTGTGGTCGAGGGATTTGCCAGCGTCGACGACATGCGTCCCGAAGGGCCATTCGGGGAATGGACCGGGTACTACGGTTCAGGCAGCCGCAATGAGCCGGTTCTGAAGGTGGAGGCGGTCTATTACAGGAACGACGCGATCATCGTCGGCGTGCCACCCGCACAGCCACCGGACGAGATCTCCCGCTACCGCGCCGTGCTCCGTTCCGCACTTTTAAGAGATGAGCTCGACAGGTTCGGCATCCCCGACGTCGTAGGCGTCTGGCAGCACGAGGTTGGAGGGACAAGGCTTTTCACAGTGGTCTCCATCAAGCAGCGCTACCCCGGCCATGCCCGCCAGGTCCTCCATCTGGCATCCCAGAGTCGCTCCGCTGCATATGTGGGCCGGTACACCATCGTGGTGGACGAAGACATCGATCCTTCGGACCTAGAAGAGGTTATGTGGGCGGTGTGCACGAGGACCGATCCGGCGACATCTATCGACATCGTCAACCGTGCCTGGAGCAGCCCGCTCGATCCGATCATCCCGCCGGATCGCAAAGATATCGGAGATTACACCAGCTCCAGGGCTCTCATCGATGCGTGTAGGCCGTGGGAGTGGAGAGACAAGTTTCCCCCGGTCAACGTGCCTCCGCGCGAGCTTCGCGAAGAGGCCCGTAAGCGCTGGGCGCATCTGCTGGAGGGATAATCAAAACAGCCTTATGAGCGTGGTCCTGAAACACACTCATACGGCTGTCACATTTGATGTTTAGGTTTCGTTGGCAGTACGATTTGCCCGAAATTTTCCCGCGGAATTACGAAGTTGTTCTTAGCGATGCGAGATTTCCGATATCAACCCCTGTTCTACTACAGGCCTGGCAGTGAGAAATGTTACCCCATCGGAGACACAGGGCTGGCTAATCCCCTTGCACCGCAAACGGAGTACAGATCTCGATTTCTCTTTAAGGAGTTCGACACAAGAGAGATCTCGGATGGATAGAAGTACCGTTAACTGCTGATTGCCCTAATGATCCTCGCTTTTGATACGCAGTGACAACTTTCAGCAAGAACAAGTGGCAGATTTCAGCAGGATTGGGTGGCAGATTTCGCAGGAATTCTCACCATGCAACCTCGCGCCCCGGTGATGGGCGAGCGAGTACCTCCTCCACAGCCTGTATCGCTTCGAGAGTCCGGTCCTGGTCGACCTGGCGGCGCGCCAGCCGTTGACCGCTGGTGGCACTGGCCTCATCGCTCACCTCGGTTGGCGCATCGTCCTCGCCCCGTGGGCTCTTTCCGGTCATTGGATGTCGATTCGTCGGCGTTCGGTTGGCGACTTCGGCGCGTGCACGGTGAGATGGTTGCCATCGAGCGTCGCCGTGCGGTGATAGCGACCTCGATGTCGTCGGCATCTGTGAAGTTCGCAACCGGAGCGAAGGTGACACCAAAAAACGCGGTGAACGCGGGCCAGGAATCCACGAGCCGAGTGAGGTCGGGCCGCCGCGTGTCGTTTGTATGCCGTTTGACGGGGAGCAGCGCCATTGTTCCTCCTTTCGACGCGCAGCTCCGAGCTGCTGATTGATTACTGCTGTGTTGTGGCCGCAGGATGCATTTCGGCGATCTGGGCTTCGAGTCGGCGCACCTGGGCCTCGAGTAGGAGGACCCGCCGCACGCCTGCGATAGTGAGACCCTCACCAGTCAGGCTGAGCACATGCTCGATGTCGTGTATCTGCTGGCGCGAGTAGCGACGATGGTGACCGTCAGAGCGCATCGGACAGATGATCTCTTCGGTATCGAGGCGGCGAAGGAACGCTGGCTGCACGCCGAGCATCCCGCAGACCTGCCCCATTGTGTAGATCGACGCGTGCTCGTCGTCGAACACGAGCTGCGAGGGAGAAGCATCGAGAGCCTGAGTGGGATCGGCAACAGGGCCGATCCCACCCGAAGTTGGCTCGAACATCGGGTCAAGCACCGATCGCCGCGCTTTCGCGCTGCGTGGAGCTGATCTCTACTTTGCGCGGCTTCGCATGCTCGGCGACGGGAATCTCCAGACGCAACACGCCGTCGGAGTAGTTGGCGTTGATCCGCTCGGTGTCGAGCGTCTCGCCGAGGAATAGTTGCCGAGAGAACGTGCCTTGCGGCCGCTCGGCAACGAGCAACTCGACACCGTCCTCGGCGGTGAGAACGCGCTCCGCATGGACAGTCAACACGTTCTTCTCAACCGTGAGATCAATGGAATCGGACTTCACGCCAGGCAGGTCGAACTCGACAACGAAGGTCTCGCCTTTGCGGTAAGCGTCAATCGGCATCGCGGCCGGTCGGGCTGACGTGCCGTAGACCTCGTTCACGAGACGGTCCAACTGACGGAAGGGGTCGGTACGCATCAACATCTGTCGCTCCTCCTTTTCGCGACTGCCCGCCCCAGTGGCGGGCACATCTATATTTTTAACTACAGATTATCTGTCTGTCAAGTAGCTGAGAATATAAATTTTTGAGTTGACATAGCCGCACGGTCGTCGCATATATCTGTTTAGCACTCACAACATGCGAGTGCCAGAACTGGAGGTTAACCCCTTCGTCAGGGTGCGTGCGCGTGGAGGTTGTGCGATGTCAGCGACAGTGGTGCTCGGAGTCATGGTCCTGGTCGGGTTCGGCCGCGGAGCACGCTCAGAGCTGCCGCGACGACGGCGTGCACGACACGTTCGACCGATGCCCGAGCCGCGCTCTGTGTATTCCTTCGAAATCTGCCACCCCTAGCTGGCGTATGGAGGCGGTTTTTTCAGTGTAAATAGAATCTGTTGGTGATCGCCTTCTTTCACGCTTTCTTTGTTCTCATTGAGGATCCTTTCATCTGCATTACCTGAGAATTGTGGAGTAGCCGGTCCATGACTGCGTCATTTATTAATATGCCCCGGGAATCTTGGTTATGTTGATTTCGGCATAACCAAGAAACTCGGGGCGATTCAGGCTTTGCATTCATATGGCTTTTGAAACACGGTGAGACTGGATGGGACGCTCTCGGACACATTTGTTGGGTGAAATGTTCGGTGTAAAGCTAGTAATCTAGGGAGCCCTAATGGACAATTTTCAAAGGAAATCGGGACGAACTTCCTGACAAACCTAGAATCTCGTTGTAAAACATGCCGGGCTGATAACTACGGTTGGATAGCCATAATCATAACGGGATCCCCTTCGAAACAAAAAGAACTTGCCGAAGCCCATGTCTCTCACCAATGACTCCACTCTCCGATCGGTGAAGAACGCTAGCGATAGGTAGCTACTATCGACTTTCAGGTTATGATCCCCGTGGTAACCTTATTGTCGCGATTACATCCAGCATTTGCCTATGGGCCAGCCTTGGACAATCCCGGCGTGACAAAACTCTACCAAATCATTACTTTAGGAATTTAACCCATAAATCCCATCGAGACCATGATCATACTGGGACTCGTCTGGCTCGACAATCAGGGAAGCTCTACAAGCGCTACATCGGGTCGTTCTAGTTCCAAAAGCACTTCTACGTGATTTTGGATGAGTGGAACTGCCATTTCCCGCCAACGACAATTACGTATGCCCAGATGTGACACCTTCGGTGGCGGTCCATACAATGCGGCCATATCGCTGAAGTCACTATCGCGGGTGACAATCACAAAATCATGTTGGCCAGCATAAGACCAGATCTCAGCATCTTGGGCATTCTCAAGTCCCACAAGACAGACACGAGTACTCTCTGGGAAATATGACTCTAAAAGTGCCACCATGCGTCGCGAGAGATTCTCATCCAGCAAAAGCTTCAAACAGCCATCCTTACGCTGCCATGCTCTCGCTCGGCGGCATAAGCCAGACACGCCAATATATCCTCGCGCTCTAACTCAGGGAAATCTTCCAGAATCTCCTCTTGCGACTCGCCGGAAGCCAGCAGAGAAAGCACGTCATAGACAGTGACTCGCAATCCGCGAACGCAAGGCTTACCTCCACGCTTTCCAGCTTCCATGGTGATCCGTCCTTGAGTTTGCATTGCCACCCCTTCCGACCTTGCCTAGAATGGTTACTTCTAATTCTACACCGTAGAGCTTTGCGAGCTAACGATCATGTCCATATGATCTTATAGGGCAAGTCTTGGACCAGAATGACTGTAATGTTGGGTTTTTCGCGGGCTAGTGCTATCCACACTCTAGACTTTATCAGCCCTGACCAGCATAAATAAAGTGGCCCGGTGGTACTCGAACCCACGACCAGGGGATTATGAGATGGCTCCAAAGTGTCCGAGCTAGTCGTCAAAGTGTCGCAGTGTGTCCCATAATGACAGCTCCAAGCTTTGCAACTTGAAGACCATTGAAACTCAGTGAGACTGAACGGGACGCCCTCGGACACATTTGTTGGTTGGATTGTTGGGTGAAAACTCCTGCCGATGCTCCGCCTCGCTCAGCAAAGTTGACTTGAAACGACTTAGAGGTGACGCCTCGATCCCACTGCAACCATTAAGCACTAGCAAAACACCACCGAAGCAATCAACAATGACTACCAAATCAGGACAGCTCATCTACTATGTGCAAAATCGTAGAATATAGATACGTTTTTGCACAGCCATAAACCTTTAGGTGTGCATTATCGTTGTCTGAGACTACACTAGTACATATGGCTACAATGACTGTTTTCGAGCGTCTGGTAGAGCGGGCCGTCGACCAACATGGCTTCATTCGCGCGGCCCAGGCCCAAGAGCTTTCCATCGACCCAGCCGTACTCCGCCAGCTTGCTGCCATTGGTCGTTTAGAACATCGGGGATGGGGCCTCTACCGGCTCGTAGCCATTCCTATCACTGAACAAGATGAATTCCACGAAGCTGTTTTGTGGGCCAATGGACGAGGAGTAATAGCAGGGGAATCAGCACTCGCCCTGTGGAACCTTGCAGACGTCAACCCAATGAAGATCGAGATCATAGTCCCTCCCACCTACCAGCCTCGACGTCAGGGACGGGATCGATACATAACACGCCGACGAAAGCTAAAAGTGACCGACATCGACACAGTGAACAACATTCCAGTGCTTACTCCGCAGGTCGCCATTGCCGATGCTATCAAGGTAGGCATCGCTGGTGGGCTCGTTACTCAGGCCATCGTGAATGCACGAGCACGTGAATTAATTGGCTCCGTTACCGAAGCTCGCCTTCGTGTCCAACTGGCAGACAGAGGTATATCCAAAAAATCGTTGAGCAATGACTGAACAAAAACCATCTCCCAGCAATAAGCAACATCTGGAGCGTTTGCTAACGGAATGGTCCAAATCGGAAGGGATTACCGTTGCTCGGCTCCGCCATCTCATTGGCATATCAGTTATTGCTCAGATGCTCGACGGATTGCCTGATGATAACGGAAGACATCGGATTGTGTTCAAGGGAGGTTCTGCCCTGATTATGCGTTTCGGAATGAACGCACGAGCTACCAAGGATCTCGATGCCGCATTTCGTGGCGAGTTAGACGAAGCGGTCAGATTGATCCAAGGAAAAGCCATTACTGGCTGGCATGGATTCACTGGAAGGGTGACCGACGCACAGCCAATTGAAAAGGCGCGTACCTCGCCTTCGCCATTACGTTTCAAGATCAAACTCTCTTACTTAGAAAAGGACTTCATGACAGTCCCATTCGAAATATCTTCCGAAGAAGCCACTTCATTGCGCGACCCAGAAGTAATCAGCCTAGCAATCAGCCTTGAGCCCGTAAAACTCAAAGAACCGGATGTCGTCGCATTCTTGCCGCTAAGGTTTCAGATTGCTCAGAAACTTCATGCCTGCACTGAAGCCTCCTCCGAGGATCACGCCAATGATCGGGCACGCGACCTCGCTGATCTCATGCTCATAGAAGAACTCGGAGTTTCAACGATTGAACTACCGGAAATAAAATCGGCTTGCATCGAGATCTTCGCAACGAGAGCCGCGCAGCCTTGGCCTCCGATCATTAGAAAATTCCCAGGTTGGAATGCACTCTGGGGAAATCTCCAGCAGACCGAGGGACTATCAATCAGTCTGGAGGAGGCGATAGATACCGTGAACAGTTTCGTATCGCGCATAAATACTGCCGAATAATTCTGACAAGAACTGCCTGTACGGGTCGGGAACCGCCCTCACCTTTCTGAATCCCAATTTGAAGATTGACCCAGTTCTATCAACACCACTCAAATCGAATGATGTCTCTGATTCGGTGAGTCGATCAATGGATGATACAGAATGTTTCACAGAATTGACCAAGAGACTTTTGGTGGACCTTGAGTCACACAATACGAACCGCAACTCCGCCCGTTCCAGGCCTGCCCAAACCTGATTAGCCCCCCCACGTATGCGACGAGGGACTCGAATCCTCGACCTCAGCCATGCACATTCGCTCGAACATTTTGTCTCCAAGCGAACCGAATTACAGCGCCCGGTTCAATTGAGGAAAATAACCATGTGCAGAGACAAAGCCGAGAAGCCAACAATTCCCCAGGTAGGACAAGCAATGGGACTAGCGGCACCCTTTGAGCGCTTATCCAGCTAGCCCATTTGCAAGGTCGTCAAAGAACGCTCGCCAACCCAATTCAGCTTGAGCATAATTCTCTGATGGCATGTTTCCGCCGGACTGCGTGAACAGCATCTCCGTTCCTTCTGCGATCGCCTTGAGATCGACAGTCACTCGTTCAAACAGGTCGCCAGGACGATCGCTCAGGCTAAGTACAAGTCGATGCGGTGGCGCCAGTTCGAGATAGGAGCCGTGCCAACTGATCTCATTACCGTCGCCTAGAATCATGCGAGCGCTCCACTCACCCCCAACCCTAAGATCCATGGTGACGTCTGCCACACTCGTGGACTCTGTACCAAACCATCGGCCGAAATCGACTGGGTTGGTCCACGCAGCGAACACTTCTTCCGGGAAAGCGGCAAATGTACGCGCAATAGAGATATGGGGGATCATATCAGGCATGTGCTGAACCTTTCTTCTTTGTGAGGTGTACATCGAGACGATCAAAAGAACTTTCCCAAAGTTCGTGAGAATCACCGAGCCAACCTCCAGCTGCAACGAGCGGTTCAATACGCAGTTTGCACGGGCGCTGCTGAGCTCTGCGACTTCTCTCGACGAGCCCGGCGAGTTCAAGCACACGCAAATGTTTTGAGACAGCTTGAAAACTCATGGCAAATGGCTCCGCGAGTTCACCAACGGTAGCGTCACCCGACGCCAACCTGCGCACGATCGCGCGCCGCGTTGGATCAGCAAGCGCCCCGAAAACCGCGTCCAACTGCTGTTCCCTAACTTCTGGACTTCGTTTCTCAACCATTAGGTTGAATAATACACGAGTTGGTCTCATTTTACAACTGATTGGTTGAATACGTGTAATTACTCTCGTCGACCGTAATTGACATGTCAAAACACTCTGGTC
>DAHVRV010000036.1:0-18130 GCA_027322285.1 Actinomycetota bacterium | reverse complement strand
TACTGAACTTGAGTCGGCAGCTGTTTCGAGGATTGAAGTTGAAAGGACCAGGGATCGTTTAAAGGTAGACATCCACACCGCACGTCCCGGTATCGTTATCGGACGAAAAGGTGCGGAGGCCGAAAGGCTTCGGTCGAAGCTAGTTGAGATAACCGGAAATGCCAAAGTGCAGCTCAACATCCAGGAGATCAAGCAACCTGAACTGGATGCCGCTCTTGTTGCGCAAGGCATTGCCGATCAGCTATCGCGACGAGTCAGCTTCCGTCGCGCTATGAAACGTGCCATTCAGTCTGTGGAGAAGGCCGGCGGTCTCGGCGTAAAGGTGCAATGTTCCGGACGTCTGGGCGGAGCTGAGATGTCTCGCAAGGAGCAGTACCGCGAAGGAAGGGTTCCACTGCACACTTTGCGGGCGGATATAGATTATGGTTTTCGCGAAGCTCGCACCACATTCGGGCGGATCGGTGTCAAGGTATGGATTTACAAGGGCGACATATTGCCTTACAAGGTGTCGTCCGGGGAATCCGCAGCCAAGGAGATTCCAATAGCAGAGGCTTCAACCCGGCCTAAGCGCGTAATTAGCGCTGGAGGTGGGCGCCGTCGTCCAGAGCAGGGAGATCCTGGATCGTCTGCTCCTGTCGCCGTCGAGCCTGCCGAAGTTGAAGTGCCGACGATAATCGAAAACCCGGAAGTCCCCAAGGCTGCCGCTTCCGGCAATGACGATCTAGAGAAATTGCTTGCCGAGGAGGAAGATATCGAGCGTCGCACGCGAGATGGGCACCATGAGGCACCCCACTTCAAGCGGGAGGTTGACTAACAATGCTGATGCCTAGGAAGGTAAAGCACCGCAAAGTGCAGCGTGGCAGAAGGACCGGTCTTTCAAAGGGCGGGAACGAACTCAATTTCGGTAATTTCGGCATTCAAGCTCTTGAAGCGTGCTGGCTATCTGCACGTCAAATCGAGGCTGCCCGTATTGCCATGACCCGTCACGTTCGCAGAGGCGGGAAAGTGTGGATCCGGGTTTTTCCGGATAAGCCGGTAACGCAGAAGCCGGCCGAGACGAGAATGGGCTCCGGCAAGGGCAATCCAGAGTTTTGGGTTGCAGTCGTCAAGCCGGGACGGATTCTTTTTGAGCTTGACGGCGTGTCCGAGGAATTGGCTCGCGCCGCTATGGAGAGGGCAATCCAGAAGCTTCCAATCAAGGCCCGCTTCATTGTGAAGGAATATGCGAACCTGGATGGAGGTGAGAAGTAATGGCCAAGGCGGCTGAACTTAGGAGCATGTCCGAAGATGAGTTGGAAACCAAGTTGTCTGCGAGCCAGGTAGAGCTTTTCAACCTTCGTTTCCAAATAGCCACATCCCAGTTGTCGGACGTAGCCAGGATCCGTTCGTTGAAGCGCGAGGTAGCCAGAATTCGAACCCTTCTCAGGGAGAAGGAACTTGGGATCGCAGCGGATGGTGGTGGGCAATGAGTGAATTAGAAGGCGTAAAGATGGAAGAGCCAACACGACCTAATCGTCGGAAGTTCCGCGAGGGAACGGTCATATCATCGTCGATGGACAAGACACTTGTTGTTGCGATTATCGAGCGAGTACGTCATCCTCGTTACAAGAAGACAGTCCAACGTACCAAGAAGCTTTACGCTCACGATGCCAACAATGAGGCTGGCATAGGCGACCGTGTCAGAGTTGCTGAGACTCGGCCATTGTCGAAGCTGAAGCGTTGGAGGCTTGTCGAGATCGTGGAGCGTGCAAAGTGATTCAGCAAGAGACAAGATTGAGAGTTGCAGACAACTCTGGCGCACGCGAGGTCCTTTGCATTAAGGTGCTGGGAGGGTCGCGGAGACGATACGCCTCCATCGGTGACATCATCGTTGGAACTGTCAAGGACGCAATTCCGGGCGCAGCGGTCAAAAAGGGTGATGTCGTCAAATGCGTTGTTGTACGCACGGCAAAAGAGCGGCGCAGGAGCGATGGCTCATATATCCGATTCGATGAGAATGCCGCGGTGCTGATCACTGACGCGAAGCAGCCAAGAGGCACCCGAATTTTCGGCCCGGTTGGCCGAGAGTTGCGCGACAAGCAGTTTATGAGAATCATTTCTCTGGCGCCGGAGGTGATTTAAGTGCGTTTGCGCAAAGGTGATAAAGTCCGGGTTCTTTCCGGAAAGGACGTGGGCAAGACTGGCGATATCATCACCGTCCTGCCCAAGGACAACAAGGTCATTGTGGAGGGCGTGAACGTGGTTCGCAAGCACCAGCGTCCTACGAAGGCCATGCAAAACGGCGGTATTCTTGACAAGCTGATGCCGATCCAGGCTTCAAACGTGGCGGTAGTCTGCTCGAACTGCGGCGTAACCCGCATCGGGTACAAGGTCGACGACACCGGAGCTAAGAACCGGATTTGCCGTAAGTGCGGAGGTGATCTGTAATGGCGCAACAGACCATTGAGAGGCCTCGATTCAAGATCAAATACAACGACGAGATTCGCGGACAGCTCAAGGAGTCATTGGGGCTTGCAAATATTATGCAGGTTCCCAAGCTCGAGAAGATCGTACTCAATATAGGCGTGGGACGTGCCTTGCAGCAGGCCTCTCAGCTTGAAGGCGCATTGAGGGACCTTGAGATCGTGACTGGTCAGAAGCCAGTGACAACGCGGGCCCGCAAGTCCGTTGCGGCTTTCAAATTGCGCGAGGGCAATGCGATCGGCGCCAAGGTTACCTTGCGAGGCGACCGTATGTGGGAATTCTTTGATCGGCTTGTAAGCATCTCAATTCCCAGGATTAGAGATTTTCGGGGGTTGAACCCGAATTCTTTTGACGGCAGGGGCAACTACACCTTTGGTGTTACAGAGCAGCTGATTTTTGCTGAAATCGATTATGACAAGGTTGACTCCATACGAGGTATGGACATCACGATCGTGACCTCCGCGGAGACAGACGATGCTGGTCGGGCTCTGCTGAGTGCATTTGGTTTCCCATTCAAGCGGGAAGGGTAGCGGGAGCATCATGGCCAAGAAGGCATTGATTAACAAACAACAGGCGACACCTAAGTTCAAGGTACGTGCCTACACAAGATGCAGGCGTTGTGGTCGTCCCCATTCAGTTTTTCGCAAGTTTGGGCTTTGCAGGATTTGTTTACGAGTCATGGTGCATCAGGGTGAGATTCCCGGCGTCACCAAGTCGAGCTGGTAGGAGGAGGGTAATAGCATGACAATGACAGATCCGATAGCGGACATGCTGACCCGTATTCGTAACGGAAACGTGGCGATGCACGATAGCATACGCATGCCTGGCTCGAATCTGAGGGAGGCTCTCGCAGCCATTCTCGCCCGTGAAGGCTTTATTTCGGGTTACAAAGTGGAGGATATTCCAGGCAAGCCTGGCAGAGTGCTGAATATCGAAATGAAGTACTCCGCCGACCGGTCAAGGACGATCTCTGGAATTCAAAGGGTGTCGAAGCCCGGCTTGCGCGTTTACTCGCGTGCCGATGCGATCCCGAGGGTTCTTGGTGGCATGGGTGTTGCAGTTCTATCAACATCCAAGGGTTTAATGACCGATGCAGAGGCGCGCCGCAACAGAATTGGCGGCGAGGTACTCTGCTATGTCTGGTAGCAGGTTCTAGGACAAAGGAAAGACTATGTCTCGTATTGGAAAACTTCCGGTTCAGGTTCCTGCAGGCGTGAATGTTGAGATTTCTGGAAGTACAGTGAAGGTCCAGGGGCCGATGGGTGCGCTTGAGCGTACCTTTCCATCTGAAATCTCAATCAGAAAAGACGGTGAGATGATCGTGGTCGAACGTCCCAATGATGAAAGACGCAATCGTGCGCTGCACGGTCTTTCCAGGACGCTTGTGTCAAACATGGTTGTCGGCGTTACATCAGGGTTCAACAAGGAGCTTGAAATTGTAGGCGTTGGATACAGGGCTGCGGCAAAGTCTCCGACTCAGCTGGAGCTTGCTCTTGGATTTTCGCATCCCGTTATTGTTCCGGCGCCAAGCGGCGTAACTTTTGAGACGCCAGTGCCGACAAGGATTAATGTCAAGGGTATCGACAAGGAACTTGTCGGGCAGGTAGCGGCAAATATTCGTAAGATTCGCAAGCCTGAGCCTTACAAGGGCAAAGGAGTTCGCTATCTCGGTGAGAAGGTGCTCCGCAAGGCTGGGAAGTCAGGTAAGTAACCGGTGGCACTCATGCTTAGTCAGTTTGACTCGTGCCGCGCGTGCTCGTTTGTTTATGGTTTTGGAAGGAAAGTGTTAGATGTCATCGACAACGCATAACTCACAGGCGCTGAGACAGAAGCGTCACGCTAGAGTTCGGCGGCTCGTCGTGGGCTCGAGTACGAGGCCACGACTGGCGGTGTTCCGATCCAACAAGCACATCGTTGCCCAGCTGATAGACGATTCCAACAGCAGGACCTTGGTGTCAGTCTCAACGGTTGAGAGTGAGTTCAAGGGCAAGGCGACAGGCAACATTGAAGCAGCCCGCACAGTGGGAGAGTTGTTGGCATCCCGGGCAAAGGAAAAAGGTATTTCGGTTGTTGTGTTTGACCGGGGCGGTTTCAAATATCACGGCAGAGTCGCTGCGCTTGCAGATGGCGCCCGAGCCGGTGGATTGGAGTTCTAGGAATGGCTGATACGGGATTTGAAGAGAGAACTATAAAGGTCAACCGTGTTGCCAAGGTTGTCAAGGGAGGTCGCCGCTTCTCTTTCACGGCCCTAATGGTCATCGGCGACGGAAACGGCAAGGTTGGTCTCGGATACGGGAAGGCCAAAGAGGCCGGGCTAGCGGTTCAGAAGGGGATCGAAGAGGCTAAGAAGAATCTTTTTGACGTCTCTTTGGCCGGTTCTACGATTACTCACCCTACTATCGGACGTTCTGGGGCCGGACGCGTAATGCTCAAGCCCGCTGCCCCCGGTACGGGGGTCATAGCCGGCGGTGCTGCCCGAGCGATCTTGGAGATGGCCGGAATCCATGACATTCTTGCCAAGAGCCTTGGTTCGTCAAATAGCATCAATGTTGCTCATGCAACGATTGCAGGCTTGAAGAGCCTCAAGAGGCCCGACAAGATTGCCGAGCTGAGAGGCAAGCCGGCGGATGAGATCGTTCCTCATGGTGTCTTGAACGCCTACAACGAATCCAGAGCTCGCTCTCACAGCGGGGAGGTTGGCTAATGGCTGAAAAGCAGTTGCTAGTGCGACAGGTCCGATCGTCGATTGGGAGTAAGCCGAAGCACCGTGGGACGCTAAAGGCCCTTGGGCTGGGCCGAATCGGCAAGTCTCGCCTCCACGCAGACCGTCCAGAGATACGAGGCATGATAGCGCGAGTAAGCCACCTTGTCTCGGTAGAGGAAAATGAGGCATAGTAATGATTAAGTTACATGATTTAGCTCCTGCTGCCGGGGCCACGAAGCGTGTAAAGCGCGTAGGTAGGGGCACGGCTGGCCGGGGTGGAAAGACTGCTGGTAGAGGTACAAAGGGACAGGGAGCTCGTGATACCATTCCAGTGGGTTTTGAAGGTGGCCAGCTTCCATTGGTCCTGCGGATACCAAAGCTGAAAGGTTTTAAGAATCCTTTCAGAGTTGAATACAACGTCGTGAACCTAGATGACATCGAGACCCTAGCCTCCCGTGGCGAGGTTGTTATCGACGTTGAGCTGCTCAAAGCACGTGGTCTTGTTTCTAGGAACGGACTTGTCAAGGTATTGGGGAACGGCAGTCTCAACTCTGGTGTAACCGTTTCTGCGCACGCCTTTTCAGAGTCGGCGCGGTCTGCAATACTCGCAAAGGGCGGATCGGCGATAAAGCTGGACCTTCCGTTTGGAAACGGGCGGCCGCCAGCTAAAGGCAATGCCTTAACAAACCGCTAAGCCGTTTTGTAAGGGAACAGGTGGTCGGTTGCTTGCTGGCCACCTGTTTTTTTTGCAAACGCGGACCTGCATTCGAATTTTACTAGCTCTTCAACTAGTGTAATCAAAAGATTTTGTAGTGGACAGGCCACTGGGACGGTAGAGCAGTGGCCACATCGGATATAGGAACTGGCGGTTATTTGGTGTTTGGATCATTAGCGAACGTATTCAAAGTTAGGGAGCTGCGCAACAAGGTGCTGTTTACCTTGATGGTGATTGCTCTTTACCAGTTGGGTGCCAACGTACCTGCCCCTGGAATTGACTTCAATGCAGTCAGGCAATTCGAGACAGGTGCCAGTGGCACGGGTGGTGTCCTGGGATTTCTGAATCTGTTCTCCGGCGGCGCTCTTACTCGTTTTGCCGTATTCGGGCTTGGGATCATGCCCTATATCACTGCATCGATCATCATTCAGCTGCTGACCTCAGTCATACCGAAGCTGTCTCAATGGAGAGATGAAGGTGCGGTCGGCCAGAAGAAGATTACTCAGACCACCAGGTACTTCACGGTTGCACTGGCCGTCATGCAGTCAGCGGGACTTGCCTTCGTATTCCATAACGGAGGAGCTGGAATTCTGCCAAACGGACAGAACGTCGACTTGATACCCCACTTCACCATAGCCAGAGTTCTGTTCATCGTTGTAACGATGACCGCCGGAACCGCATTCGTGATGTGGCTGGCCGAACTGATAACTATCCGGGGTATCGGCCAGGGTATGTCAGTGTTGATCTTCGCGAGCGTTGTGGCTGGAATACCGGGCGGCGGACGTGTGATCTATGAACAGGCCGGTATTGCAAAGTTTTCAGTCATCATTCTCCTGGCGCTTGTGATTCTGGTATCGATAGTTTTTGTGGAGCAGGGACAAAGACGAATTCCGGTCACATTTCCGCGGCGGATGGTTGGCCGCCAGTTGTATGGCGGTGAAACCACCCATATACCCTTGAAGGTGAACCAGGCTGGCGTTGTTCCGATCATATTTGCCTCCTCGATCCTGTACTTCCCGGTCCTTTTGTCGAATGTGATTCCGGGTGCCGGATTTAGGGCTTTTGTGAACAACCATCTGGTTTCGCCTACAAGCTTCGTTTACATTGGCGTGTACGGCGTCCTGATTGTGCTTTTCACCTTCTTCTATGTTCAGGTGGCCTTCGACCCTTATCAGCAGGCTGATGTCCTGCGAAAGCAAGGAGGATATATTCCGGGCATTAGACCTGGTCACGCGACGGAGAGGTATCTTTCGAAGATTCTCGCGAGAATCACCTTGCCGGGATCGCTGTTTTTGGCTGTCGTTGCATTACTTCCAGCCATTGCATTGGCGTTGTGGCACGTAACGGGATATCCATTTGCTGGTACCACGTTGCTCATTGCCGTAGTTGTGGCACTTGAAACGATGAAGCAAATTGATTCTCAGCTGACAATGCGCAATTACGAAGGATTCCTTCGCTAAAGGTTTGGATGGGAGGCAGAGTAGTGACACGTGGCGCAAGGCTGGTAGTCCTTGGTAAGCAAGGTGCAGGTAAAGGTACCCAGTGCGTACGTTTGTCCCATTACCTCGCAATTCCGCACATCTCAACGGGTGATATGCTCCGGGCTGCGGTCAAGGAGGGGACTGAATTTGGACTGCTTGCAAAGGCATACATGGATCGTGGCGAACTTATCCCGGATGATGTGATCATGGGGATAGTCGAGGATCGGCTAGCTGAGTCCGATGCATCGCGCGGCTTTCTGTTGGATGGATTTCCCAGAACTACGGTTCAGGCTAAGGCGCTGGATGAAATGGTAAAACCTAAGTCGATTGATCTTGTCCTTGATTTGGACGTACCAACCGATCTCGTTCTCAAAAGGCTTTCGTCGCGAAGGGTGTGCTCTACTTGCGGGGCCAACTATTCGCTGGAGTCGCCGCCAAAAATGAATTGGACGTGTGACATTTGCGGTGGTGAGGTTGTGCAGCGTCCGGATGATACCGAATCAGCGATCCGTCGTCGGCTCGATCTGTACGAGGAATCGACGGCGCCTTTGTTGGAATTTTATTCTGATAGGAATTTGCTGGCTGAAGTCGACGGTGTGGGTACGCCTGACGAAGTCATGGAGCGACTTGTTGAAGTTGTTGATCGGGTTAGAGGACAAGCACACTGACTCGAGCGAGCTTAGAAACTTGAATGGGAGCAGGCGTGAGGCGCAATACTGAAGAATTAGCAAAGATGCGCAAGGCTGGCAATGTGGTGATCGAGATCAAAGAGCGCACGCGGGCCATGGTGAGGCCTGGTATCACCACCTTGGAACTGGATAAAGTCTCCCGAGAAGTAATTGAAAAGCGCGGGGCCAAGTCGAATTTCTTAAACTATCACGGCTTTCCCGCGACGATTTGCACTTCTCCGAACTCAATGATCGTGCATGGTATTCCCGGAAGCTATCGCCTCGAAGAGGGAGACATCCTGTCGATTGATTGCGGGGCAATTATTGACGGTTAT
Organism: Actinomycetota bacterium; assembly: GCA_027322285.1. GTDB lineage: Bacteria > Actinomycetota > Acidimicrobiia > Acidimicrobiales > Acidimicrobiaceae > SCQM01. The sequence continues at coordinate 9,764 of DAHVRV010000036.1, read as the reverse complement.
CACGGGGACTCGGCTTATACGGTTGGAGTTGGAACAATCTCGAAGGTTGCGCAGCATCTGATCGATGTCACCGAGCGCTCCTTGATGGCCGCAATTGACGTGATGTTCGAGGGCAACAGGCTCCATGACATCGGCAGAGTGGTGCAGAACGTGGTCGAAGCTGAGGGCTTTAGCGTGGTTCGTGAGTACGTGGGGCACGGAATCGGGACATCAATGCATGAGTCTCCTAGCGTGCCGAACTATTGGCCGGGAAGCGCCGGACCGAAATTGAAAGTTGGAAATGTCCTAGCGGTAGAACCAATGGTGAATGTCGGAGGTTCGGATACCGCAACCCTGGAAGACGGCTGGAGCGTGGTGACCAAAGACGGGTCACTCTCTGCCCATTTTGAACACACCATTGCGATACTGGAAAACGGTCCAGAGGTTCTGACGATGTAGAGCGGGTATACCGAAGAACGATCTATAGAATGGATTGGGTTCAAAAGCGATTGTATGGCAGGCATAATGTGCTGCACCAACTAATATAATGTTTCCTCGGATCGTTGGTAGAGCCTTGTCCTACATAGGCGAAATCTAGATCTGAGAGCCATACAAAGTCGAGTATTTCACTAAGCCAACCTAGTGAACAGTTCGCGCAGTTTGAGTGAGTATATCGGAGAATTCCAAAAGTAGTGGAATGTTGTTTTAGGAGGGTGAGCTGACCAAGCCCAAGGAAGATGCGATCATATTGGAGGGAACGGTAATGGAGCCCTTGCCCAATGCTATGTTTCGTGTCGAGCTTGAGAACGGACACAAGGTGCTCGCACATAGTTCAGGCAAGATGCGCATGCACCGTATTCGTATTCTCCCCGGAGATAAAGTCCAGATCGAGCTTACTCCTTACGACCTCACACGAGGAAGAATAACCTACCGATATAAGTAAAGTTCCAAAAACCGAACAGGTTTGGATGCAGAATCCCGATTGATCAGGGGAAAAAGTTGAAGGTTAGAGCTAGCGTCAAGACAATTTGTGAAAAATGCAAGGTGATCCGCCGCCATGGGCGCGTTCAGGTCATTTGCGAGAATCCACGACACAAGCAACGGCAGGGTTAATAAATGGCACGTATAGCCGGAGTAGACATTCCGAGAGAAAAGCGGTTGGAGATTGCTTTGACCTACATATTCGGAGTGGGTTTGACTACCGCACAGCAGATTTGCGAAGCTACCGGTGTCGATCCCAATACGAGAGTTAGGGATCTCACCGACGATGAAGTTTTGAAGCTGAGGACTTGGATCGAAGCCAATCTCAAGGTCGAAGGTGACCTTAGGCGAGATGTGGCCCAAGACATAAAGCGCAAAATGGAAATAGCTTCTTACCAAGGTTTGCGGCACCGTAAAGGGCTCCCGGTCCGGGGTCAAAGGACTCATACAAATGCAAGGACGCGTAAGGGTCCCAAGAAGACCGTTGCCGGTAAGAAGAAGGTACGTAAGTAATGGCTAAAACCAAGCCCGGAGGCCGACGCCCCAGAAAGCGCGATAGAAAGAATATTGCGTACGGCATTGCCCATATCCACTCGTCATTCAATAACACGATCGTGTCAATTACCGATCAAGAAGGAAATGTCTTAGCGTGGGCTAGCGCGGGAAATGTTGGTTTCAAAGGATCACGAAAGTCGACGCCATTTGCTGCGCAGCTAGCTGCTGAGGCTTGTGCCAAGAGGGCTATGGAGCACGGGGTGCGTCACGTTGACGTATTGCTCAAGGGGCCGGGATCCGGCAGAGATACTGCCCATCGGGCAATCGCCAATTCCGGTATTGAAATCAAGTCGATCAAGGATGTTACTCCAGTTCCCCACAACGGCTGCCGCCCCAAGAAGCGCCGTAGGGTCTAGTCCGAGAAAGGAAGCAAGTGGCTCGTTATACCGGACCAGTGTGCCGTCTGTGCAGAAGAGAAAAAATGAAGCTTTATTTGAAGGGTCCAAAGTGTGACTCTTCAAAATGTCCGATGGAGTCCCGTCCATTCCCGCCAGGTGTTCATGGCCGAGAGCGTAGTCGACAGGGTTCGGAATACTTGGGCCAGCTGCGAGAGAAGCAGAAGGCGCGAAGAATTTACGGCATATTGGAAAAACAGTTCGTGAACACTTACAAGGAAGCAAACCGCCAGCACGGTATCACCGGTGAAAACCTGCTCACTATGCTGGAGCTGCGAATTGACAACGTGGTGTTTCGTACCGGCTGGGCGGCATCGCGCTCCCAGGCCCGACAGTTCGTCCGCCATGGTCTCATTCGGGTGAATGGTCGCAGGGTGACCATTCCGTCGCTCCGTGTTCGTAAGGGCGACGTTGTTTCGCTTATTGAAAAGGCTCGAGAGTACATTGTGGTCGTCCACAATCGCGACACCATTAATCGACAAGTTCCAGGTTGGTTGGAGATGAGCGCAGACGGTTTTAGTGCGACAGTTCTCAATCCGCCATTACGCGAGCACATCGATGTTCCCGTCCGCGAGCAGCTCATAGTTGAGCTTTACTCCAAGTAGACGATCTAAGGAGATACTTTGCTCTTTATTCAGAGGCCTTCCGTTGAGGAATTGGGAGAACAGGTTGGCAACCGCCAAAAGTTTGCAATCGGTCCTCTAGAGCCTGGCTTTGGCCATACAATTGGGAACTCTCTTAGGCGTGCGCTGCTTTCTTCAATCCCGGGAGCGGCTCTAACCCAGGTGCGCTTTGACGAAGCCCTCCACGAGTTCACCACCCTTTCGGGCGTGAAAGAGGATGTCACAGACATCATGCTGAACCTGAAGGACGTCGTTTTTAGAAGCTACTCTGACGAGCCGGTGACTATTCGTCTGGATGTAAGAGGCCCAGGCATAGTCCGGGCGGGGGATTTCCAGCTTACATCTGATGTGGAGATCGTAAACCCTGACCTCGCGCTGGCGACTCTCTCGGCAAAGGGCCGGCTGGCCTTGGATGCTACGGTTGACAAAGGTCGTGGTTATAGATCGGCCGAGCGCAACAAGACGAGTTCGGTTATTGGCGTGATTCCAGTCGATTCGATCTTTTCACCGATACGCCGGGTAATGATCTCGGTCGAGCCTACCCGTGTCGAGCAATCCAACGACTATGACATGCTGATCCTGGATGTCGAGAGCGATGGTTCCATAACTCCTATTGAATCGCTGGCATCTGCCGGCGATACTCTACGGACCTTGTTTGGCGTAATCGCCGAAATGAGTGAGAACCCCATGGGCCTCGAGCTTTCCGAGATCATAGAAGAGGAAGAGATTTCGCCGGATTTGAGTCTGCCAATTGAGGAACTAGATCTGACTGAAAGGCCTAGGAACTGCCTCAAGAGGGCACAAATCAACACCATCGGTGAGTTGATCCTGAGAACAGCAGATGATTTACTTTCAATAACAAACTTCGGTCAGAAGTCACTTGACGAGGTTACTTCGCGTTTGCAGGAGCGCGGGCTTCTGTTAAAGAGTAAGGATTAGAAATGCCGGGACGCCCAAAGAAGGGCCGCCGCTTCGGCGGTGACGCTCAACATCAAAAGGCAATCATGTCGAACCTAGCAGCCTCATTGTTTGCGGCTGAATCGATCGTGACTACCGAGGCCAAGGCCAAGGCGCTTCGTCCGGTTGCCGAAAAGCTGATCACGAAAGCGAAGTCGGGCGGTCTTCATAATCAGCGCCTAGTGGTGTCATTTCTGAGGGATAAAGATATGGCTCACAAGCTTTTTGAGGAGATTGGTCCGCGCTATGAGAGCCGCCCCGGCGGTTACACCCGCGTGTTGAAGATTGGAACCCGTCATGGGGATAATGCTGCCATGGCGGTCATCGAACTTGTGTGATTGATTCCACGGAATCCTTTGAGATCCATGTCCCTGGCCGGGAAGGCCGGGATGTGGATCTTTTGCATTTCGATACCAGGACCATCGGTGCGGTAGTTTCCTATGTTGGAACCGGATATTCCGGCTTCGCATATCAAGAAGGGCTATCGACGGTCGCGGGGGAACTCCTGCGAGTTATCGAGATCTGCGTCGGAGCCAAGCCGCGACTTAGCGTTGCGGGGCGAACGGATGCGGGGGTACATGCTCGGGGCCAGGTCATTTCATTTAAATTGCAAGTGGATGGCCGGTTTTCGATCGCGAGGTTTGTCAGGTCGATGAATTCTCTGCTTGATTCGCGTGTGTCTGTTCGCGCCGCGTGGATTGCTAGCGAGGGTTTTGATGCCAGATTTTCAGCTCGTTATCGAAAGTATCGTTACCGCATTGTCTACGGGTCTACGCCGGATCCATTTGTCAGCCCCACTGTGTGGCTCTTGAGGGATCGTTTGGACACGGCGAAGATAAAGGAGGCGGCTCTATATCTTTTGGGCGAGCATGACTTTTCCAGCTTCTGCCGAAAGGACCCAAACGGAGGTTCGCTAATGCGACGCATTGACGAGATCATTGTCGAATCGTTGGCCGATGGACTCGACGTTTGGATTACTGCGTCGTCGTTCTGCCACCAGATGGTTAGATCGATTATTGGTCTTTTTTACCAGGTTGGAACGGGGAAGGTTGAACCTGAGTATGTCGGGATTGCGCTGAGCGCTCGGGATCGCTCCAAGGCGAAGTTATTGGCACCCGCCGCGGGGCTTAACCTGTGGGAAGTTGGCTACGACGGCGAGGTAATCCCGGAGTGGGGCTGACTATAAATATCGGACCTGTTGGTGCTGGTGTTTCGAGATAATCCGGTATTATTGAATACCGTGTCGAATTTCTACCGTTTTATATAGGCGGGGGAAGAGGAAGATTCCTCTCGACGAAGTTTCCAGTTTTCATGCGAGGAATAAATGCGTACCTACTCGACGAAGCCAGCGGATATTAAGCGCGTATGGCACGTTATCGATGCCGAGGACCTTGTGCTGGGTCGATTGAGCACAGTTGCCGCGAGCTTGCTTCGCGGCAAGCACAAGGCGATATATGCTCCACACCTTGACACCGGTGATTACGTAATTGTGGTCAACGCCGCGAAGGTTGTAATGAGCTCCAACAAGGCCGAACGGAAGTTCGATTATAGGCACTCTGGGTACCCAGGTTCTTTGACGACAACAAGTTATGCTGATCTTTTGGCTACCAAGCCGGAGTTCGTTGTAGAGAAGTCGATCAAAGGGATGCTTCCGCATAACCGCCTTGGTCGTGCGATGGCAAAGAAACTTAAGGTTTACTCCGGACCCGAGCATCCGCATACTGCCCAGGGTCCTGTTCCGTATGTAATTTCAGATGGCCGCAAAGTTTCGTAAGGATGAATGAATAGATGCCCAATCCATTATCACAGTCAACAGGACGGCGCAAGCAGGCGGTTGCTCGTGTTCGGGTTCGACCAGGAACCGGTACCGTAACCATCAACAAGAGGCCGATCGAGCAGTACTTCCCTTCGTTGGCTCAGAGGAATCTGGCAACCGAGCCGTTGCGGGTCGCTAATGTAGCTGGAATCTATGACATCGACGCAACCATCGATGGCGGAGGGTTGTCAGGCCAGGCAGGTGCATTGAGACTTGGAATTGCTCGTGGAATTATCGAGATTTCTCCAGATCTGCGCACCCCAATGAAGCGGGCTGGTTTCCTCACCAGAGACGCGCGCGAGAAGGAATCAAAGAAGTACGGCCTGAAGAAGGCAAGGAAGGCTCCACAGTACTCCAAGAGATAATTTAGATATGCTCGAGTTTGGGACAGACGGCGTAAGGGGAAGAGCGAATCAGGAATTAACTCCTGAATTCGCTCTTTCTTTTGGCAGGGCTTTGGCCAATGTATTTCAGCCGGAGATCGTAGTAATTGGGCGAGACACTCGGATTTCTGGAGCGATGCTTTCGAATGCCCTAGCCAGCGGTCTGAGTTCATCAGGAGTGTCTGTAGTCGATTTGGGAGTTATTCCTACGCCTGGTGTCGCTTATATTGCTGCCAAGCGCAATGTGGCCGGAGTGGTAATCTCGGCCTCCCACAATCCATATCAAGACAACGGCATAAAAGTATTTGCTCCCGGCGGGATGAAAATCGAAGACGAGCTGGAAGCGCAGATTCAGTCGAACATCCTTTCAGGAATGGTCAGTCCTTCTTCAGCTGAGGTAGGAGAGATTGTACTGGACGCTACTGCGCTGGACGAATATAGTTCGTACCTTCTGTCGAACTGTGGCGCATCGGAGTCGAGGCGACTAAAGGTCGTGATTGACTGCTCTAATGGGGCAGCAGTTGCCGTGGCTCCCGGTTTGTTCTCGGCATTAAATTTGGATGTCCATTTCCTGGGAGTCACCCCCAGCGGTAGAAATATCAATGAGAACTGCGGGTCTGTGCATCCGGAAGTGCTGGCCGAGGCCGTCGTTGCCCTCCACGCTGACTTTGGAATGGCTTTTGACGGTGACGCGGATCGTATGTTGGCGGTGGATGCTAACGGCAGGTTGGTTGATGGCGACCAGCTGATGGCCATCTTCGCGCTGGATTTGAAGTCCAGATCCATACTCAAGGGAGATTCGGTAGTTGTCACGGTCATGAGTAATCTTGGTTTTCGCCAAGCCATGGCCCAGAACGGGATCAACGTGCATCTGACCCAGGTCGGTGACAGATATGTGCTAAAAACCCTTGAGGAGGCAGGACTCGTCTTAGGGGGCGAGCAGTCGGGTCACATAATATTCCGGGATGTTGCCACTACCGGAGACGGTCTTTTGAGCGCAGTGAAGCTGGTTGAATTGATTAGCCGCAGCAACCGGAGCCTGGCCGACCTTGCAAGCGGCGCCATGGTGAAGATGCCGCAAGCGATGGTATCTATCGAGTTCGACGATCCCAAGAGAATCGACAGCATTCCCGAACTGGCGGATCTGATCGCCCGCCTAGAGGCTTCTCTGGCCGATTCTGGAAGGATATTGGTGCGGCCAAGCGGCACTGAACCCAAAGTGCGGATCATGGCAGAGGCAGCGACAAGGGAACTGGCCGACGCGGTTGTATTCGAGATTCGCCAATTGCTGGAGCAAAATCGCTGAGCCGTTGTATCCCGGCCGTCTGGCAGCTATCGCAGGTTCTGTGGGCAGTGGTTCCATGCTCAATGACCCTAGACTCGTACCCATGTGCGGAATAATTGCGTCGACTGGTGAAGCTGCGAGTCTCAATGATTTGGTGGAGGGCTTAGCCAGGCTTGAATATCGCGGGTACGACTCGGCCGGAGTTGCAGTCACAAGAGGCGATGGCACAATGGATAGAATCCGAGCCGTTGATGGCACGTCGTCTCTCAAGATGCTTGCAGAGCTGGCTAAAGACAAGTCGGATGGGTATATAGCCGGGCTAGGACATACTCGGTGGGCGACCCATGGAAGAGTCACAACTGATAATGCGCATCCTCACGTCGACTGCAGCGGCGCTTTAGGAGTCGTTCATAACGGGATAGTCGAGAATTTCAGGGAACTAAAAAACGAGTTAGAGGAATCCGGCCATGTATTCAGTTCTCAAACCGATACTGAAGTTATCGCGCATCTTCTCGAGAGCTACCTAAAAGAAGGCGTTGCGCTCAAAGAAGCAGTTGCCGCATCAATGTCGCGGCTGCGCGGGGCCATGTCATTTGTGGCACTTGACGCAAATGATCCCGGAGTTCTGGTGGCAACCAAGCGGATGGCGCCCCTTATCGTAGGATCCGGCAGGCAGGCAAACTTTGTAGCATCCGACGTTCCAGCTATTTTGGGCAAGGCTGATACCTTTTACCAAGTCGGTGATGATCAAGTGGTTGTAGTCTCACCTCACGAGATCTTGCTTTTCGACCTTTTTGGAAACCCCCTGGAGCTTTCGAAGATCGAAATAGAGTGGGATCTTGAAGCCGCCGTCAGAGGTGGATTTCGTGACTTCATGTCAAAGGAGATTTTCGAGCAGCCTGCTGCCGTAAGGGATACTTTGCTCGGAAGGCTCAATCAACGAGGTGAGATCGTTCTGGACGAGATGAGACTTGACCCCGAAGAACTTCGTAAGATCAACAAGATATTCATTGTTGGGTGCGGTACCTCCTACCATGCCGGAATGGTGGCAAAATACGCAATTGAGCACTGGACAAGGCTACCCGTGGAGCTTGATATATCTTCGGAGTTCAGGTATAGGGATCCGGTCCTAGACGAAGAGACCTTGGTAATCGGAGTTAGTCAGTCGGGTGAGACCCTCGATACCATGGCGGCAATGAATGAAGCCGCATTACTGGGCGCCAAGACTCTTGTGGTGTCGAACGTCATGGGCTCGTCCATGGCCAGGGCTGCTGATGCTGTCCTATATACGCGTGCAGGACCGGAAATAGGTGTCGCCGCAACTAAAACTCATACTGCCCAGATTGCGGCGCTTCTGTTGATGGCGTTGTATCTAGCGCAGGTTCGCAAAAGCCTGGAACCATCTGAAATCGCCGAGGTCTTCTCGGATATGGCTCAATTGCCGGATAAAATTCAGAAGGTTCTGACGAGCGACGCCTCCATTCAAGAGGTCGCCCAGGCAATGGTCGGTGTCAAAAGGTTTTATTTTATTGGACGGCATGTCGGATATCCTGTAGCTCTGGAAGGCGCGCTAAAGCTGAAGGAAATCAGCTATCTGCCCGCAGAGGGCTATCCGGCCGGAGAGCTGAAGCACGGGCCAATCGCCATGATTGACTCGGATGCCGTGGTATTTGGCATAGCAACCCGCACCCGCCTGTGGGAAAAGACTATGTCGAACGTAGAAGAGGTTAGGGTGCGGGGAGCGCAAATCGTATTGGTTGCCAACGAAGGGGATTCAGAATCGGCAGCTCTTGGAGATGCAGTTTTTGAAGTGCCGGATACGCATCCGTTGCTGGCGCCAGTCTTAGACGTTGTCCCGCTCCAGCTGTTTGCGTATCATTTAGCGGTGTCACTGGGCAATGACGTGGATCGGCCTAGGAATTTAGCCAAGACCGTTACTGTCGAATAGGCTTTGAAGCTCGCTTGCCAGATTTCTGGTGGAAACTGCTGGTGAATATCTTTTTGCGACCATTTTGGCTATAGATTCCCTTTCGGAAAGCGGTATTTCAACGCTTGACAATATTGCCCTGGCTAGTTCCGCGGTAGAGCCAACGGGAACCGTTTGATTTGGCTCAAACACAGACTCCCGCAAACCGCCGAGGCCGGAAGCCACGACCGGGGTGCCCACCGCCTGAGCTTCGATTGGGATAAGGCCCAGCCCTTCGTTCCGTGTAGAGGGAGTGATAACGACATCATGGTCCCTTTAAAGGCTGATCAGTTCAATGGTGTTTACGATCTTTTCTGCGACCGTTATGTAACTTCTTGATCGGGCCAGATCTAAGAGTTCACGGTGTTCATGCGTTTCATGAGTCCACGGTGAAATATTTCTGATTACTGTTAGCGAGACTTTGCCGGCAAGATGTTGATCGATGGTTTCAATCAGCCAACGCAGGCCCTTTTTTTCTAGAGTTCGATTTGGGAATAGAGCGCGGATGTGCGTGGAAGATCTGTCGAGGCGACCAGGTTGTTCCATGTTCCGGGCATTCAGTATCTCTTGATCAATGAATGGATAAAGGACCGAAGCTTGCGCTTTGGGAAAGATCTGGTTTATTTCCTCAGCCAGTGCTGCGCTAACTGCAAGGTTGCGAGTTTTCGAAAGCTCTTCATTGAGGTTCTCCCATGCGGCAACCATCCAGGCGTCTGGATAATTGTGGAAAAGATTTATTCTCAGGGAGATACTCGCTCCGTGCCAGGCTGGACGATTATTTATTATCACTGCGTCCAAATTTGCCTCAAGCAGTTTGTAATCCA
>DAHVRV010000035.1:0-20939 GCA_027322285.1 Actinomycetota bacterium | reverse complement strand
TGGCCATCTAAGGGTTGAGGTAAGAAGTTTGGGATAATTGGCTTGGTTGGGCGGGATCTCCAACTGAAATGTAATTTGCCAATCAATCTCAAAAGGAGACCCCAGCCGTATGACAATGCTATCCCCCAACTTCGCTCAGAACTCCCTCTCGGAAGAGAACCAGTCAAATCTAGTTCCAGATGCGATAACCGAACTCCTGCGGGTACACGCCAGGAAGCTAATTGCCGAAGCTTTGGAAGCTGAAGTAGCAGCTGTAATTGCAGAGCTGAAGACAAATGGAGCCGATGTTGTTAGAAACGGTTATCTTCCCGAACGAAAGATAACATGCGCAATCGGAGATGTTGAGGTCAAAGTCCCACGGATTCGTTCAAAAGAAGGCGAGCCGGTCAACTTTACTTCCACGCTTGTTCCCAAGTATTTGAGACGATCAAAGTCAGTCTCAGCCTGGGCAGCCTATGCCTATCTCAAGGGAGTCTCTGAAGCTGACATGGCAAAAGTATTAGAAGTAGTCCTTGGCGATGGTGCCAAAAGGCTCACTCCTTCTGTGGTGTCGGCACTGAAAAAGGAATGGATATCTGAGTTCAATACCTGGAAGAGGCGGGATCTCTCTAAAACTTGCTTCACCTATATTTACGCCGACGGAATCTACCAGGAACTCCGAGGGGACAATCCCAAGATGTGTGTCCTGGTGATAATAGGAGTCGACGATAGCGGTAAAAAGCATCTCATCGCTTTAGAGGACGGAGTGAGAGAGTCCACCCAATCCTGGAGAGAAGTACTGCTTGATCTCAGATCAAGGGGGATGAACTCTCCCGCCCTTGCAGTTGGGGACGGAGCGCTTGGTTTCTGGGCTGCGATTTCTCAAGTATTTCCAGATACCAAACACCAAAGGTGTTGGGCCCATAAAAGTAGAAATATCATTAACTACCTGCCTAAATCGCTTCATTCGAAGGCTAAATCCGATATTCAAGCCATCTGGATGGCGCCATCACGCTCTGAGGCGGAAAAAGCGATTGTGCTCTTTAGGGACAAGTACGAAGACAAATACGAAAAAGCTGTCCGCTGTCTGACCAAGGACCAGGACTCACTGCTCAGGTTCTTTGACTTCCCGGCTTCTCACTGGACCCATATCCGTACCACAAATGCAATCGAGTCCACCTTTTCGACACTCAGGCATAGAACGATACGGGTAAAGGGGGCATTTTCGAAAGAAAGTGCAATGTCGATGATGTTCCAGCTCGGTCTCGAGGCTGAAAAGTCCTGGAGAAGACTCAAGGGATCGGAGAAACTGGCCCTGGTGATCTCCGGAGTCAGGTTCATCGACGGAGAACTAGAGCAACTGGCCAGCTAGAAAGTCTCGTTCTAATTGCTCGAGTACTGGAGCTATTTCGGCAGTTCCCGTTCGTTACGTTAGCGCTACGTTTCCGCAATACAGCTCTCATGGCCACTTACTTGGGTCATGAGAGCTGTTGAAGCTGTATTGGCAATTGAGCCGCTACGAAGCGAGAAGGAAACGACGCAGAGCCTTGATTTGAGATGCACTCGAGCCACAAAAGAATTTCCGTGCTCCAGGTCCCTCCCAGATCTTTCGGTAACGTTATGTTATTACCTCGGCAAAACCAGAAGATCGCCACAAAACAGTCAGGCTGGCCAACATATTTCGGGATTGGCCCAGTCCATTGTAAGAATCACGTAGCTTCTCGTGTCACACCGGCAATCTATACTTCCAAATGACATTGACGTGAATGGATCCTTGGCTCACCATGCAACAACCTCCCAGCCAATCGTCCTAAGGGGTCAAAACACAAGATTCCGGTATAGCTCTTGCGGCAGCGGTCGCTTCGTGTAGAGTCAAAATGTAGACAACATGTTGTGCGAAAAAATATTGTTCGATTGTCCTTGTATTTCAAACGGAAAAAAACGACAATATCCCACATGAAGGATCCCCTTATCCGACATCCTGAACATAAAAGGAGAACTACAGAATGAGTGATTCCCATAGCAAAACAGCGGTCGTTACAGGTGCGGCAGGCGGCATCGGCAAAGCATTGGTAAAGCGATTAGCGGACAGAAAGTTAAATCTTGTCCTGGTGGACCTAAATGAAGAATCCCTAAAGAACGCCATAGGCGAACTGGATTTGAACGATTCTGACGTCCTGATGGTCCCAGCTGACGTATCCAAAGAAGAGGATGTACAGAACTACGTGAACGAGGCAGTTGAGAAATTCGGAACAATTGACTATTTCGCCAACAATGCCGGTATAGAAGGACCGTACGGGTTGATCGAAGAGCAAAACGTAAAATCGTTAGATATGGTATACAACGTCAACGTTAGAGGCATATTTCTTGGCCTGCACTTTGTCATTCCAGTCATGAAGAAACAAAGGTCTGGAGCTATTCTCAACACTTCATCACTTGCAGGATTAATGGGTGCTCCTGGGATGTCGCCATACATCATGTCTAAACATGCAGTTATCGGATTAACTCGAACTGCCGCAAACGAGCTAGCGCCCTTCGGTATTCGTGTAAACGCTGTCCTTCCGGGAACCATCAACACGCGAATGATGCGCCAAATTGAGAAAAATTTCGGTAATCCAGAGCAATACAAAGTTGCTAATGAAGCCGCTACTCCGATGGGTCGTTATGGTGAACCAGAAGAAGTCGCTGCGGTGATGAACTTCCTACTATCCGACGAAGCCTCTTTCGTTACAGGATCGCTGTACACCGTCGACGGAGGTATGGTGGGACAATAACTCCCGAAAACTTAACCAAACATGTGAAAGGAGACTAGTCATCATGGATTTGAAAGATAAAATAAAGTAGTTATCATAACTGGCGCCGGAAGTGGTATTGGGAAAGCCACAGCACTAAACCTTGCCTCACAAGGCGCAATTATTGTATGTGCCGACTACAACGAATCAACAGCAAAAAATACGGCTGATCTGATTAGTGAAAATAAGGGCAAAGCGTCCTTTGTTAAAGCTGACGTTTCCAAGGCTGCCGAAGTGGAAAATATGGTCGAATTCGCCGCTAAAACACACGGAACTTTGAACGGTATCTTCAACAATGCGGGTATTGGAGATGTGAAGCCATTATTAGAACACGATCCAGAGACGTATCTCCGGGTGGTCAATGTGAATCAACACGGTGTCTATTACGGCATTTACTACGCAGCTAAAAAGATGGTTCAGTTAGGGACGAATGGTGTCATCGTTAACACTGCCTCCATATACGCCTATTCTGTGTCCATCGGAAGTATTAACTACCATGCTGCCAAAGCGGCGGTTGTTGCGATGACAAAAGCCGCCGCATTAGAACTGGCTACCTACAATATACGCGTGGTAGGTGTTGCGCCGGGATTTATCGCAACGCCAATTCTTGGGGATAATCAGGAGTTCTTAAATAAGCTGGCAAATCAACATATGCGAAGAAACTTGATTCAACCAGAACAAGTGGCTAGCGTTGTGGCCTTCTTGTTTTCAAATGACGCAGAAGCGATTAATGGTCAAGTAATTCCGGTCGATGATGGTTTCTTAAGCTTCAAAGAATAACCCTCTGCTGCATATTACAGCACTTCAACCACTTGATATAACCTTTATAAGCAACTTCACACTTAAAAGGTTATGTACAGAAAGGATGTACAGCATGAAAGGTTGGGAATTCACAGATACTCACGTGCCACTTAAATTAGTTGAAAAACCGGATCCAGTAGTTGTCCCTGGTGAAGTCGTAATTGACATCAAGGCCGCCGGATTATGTCATTCCGATGTCGCTGCGCTTAAGGACACTGGTTGGATGAGCATCATTACGGCCAATCCACTGATTTTCGGTCACGAGTGCGCTGGAGTTATCACCAAAGTTGGCGAGGGGGTCAACGGTTTTAAAGTAGGTGACCGGGTTGGAGTATGCCCAATATCTCCAAGTACCGGCGAAGCGATTGGATATCAGCGTGACGGTGGCTACGCAACAAAATGTCTGGTCCCGGCAGACTGTCTAGTTCACATGCCTGACAATGTCACTTTCGAGCAAGGCGCAGCCGCAACCGACGCTGGAATGACCTCTTTTCACGCGATGTTCGTGCGTGGCGATGCAAAGCCCGGTATGAAAGTTGGCGTTATTGGCATCGGCGGTTTGGGTCAAATGGCCGCTCGTGCCGCGGTTGTAAAAGGCTGTGAAGTCTATGCAGTGGACACTAGCCCCGCTGCCCGTGAGCTCGCGAGAGAGATTGGTTGCAAGGAAGTCTTTGAAAACGTCTCTGATTTATCCGCCGTAGCTCCAGAGCTTATCGTGGATTATGCCGGGTTTGGAACCACTACTGCAGACGCAATCAATGCCGTCGCCGTGGGTGGCAGAGTCGTCTTGGTTGGTATGGGCAGACTTCAGTCCACTATCGATACACGTAGCTTAATCCTGAAAGCCGTTGACCTGTGCGGTAGCGTGGGGGGCACGGTAGAAGATATTGCTGGAGTTTACGAATTGATGGCATCAGGTGATCTGAACCCGACATTGACGAAAATCACTTTTGATGAAATTGCCGAAGGACTTGGGCGTCTAGAACGCAATGAGGTCAAGGGGCGGTTGGTAGCTGTTATTTGAGCTTTCAGCTAGGTTCAATACAAAAGTGTGGACTCGAAATAAACCAGCACGCTATGGCACAAACTGTTTGTTGATCGGCGTATGCTCACGTTGCTCAATTTCCCATGAATTTGACTAGGCGGTTTGCTCGCCATTGAGTCCAAATGGAGAGTTTCTAGGCGGTAACCCATAGAATCTTCGCTTCTCGTCTTTTGCGATGCGAATATTTTTGTCAAGTTAACATTTCCTAATCGCTGGTTTTTAGGTATTTTGAGGAGCTAATTACAGCTGTTGCAGGATAGTTAGCGCAGTCCTGCATGAGCGCTTGCTGACCTCAATAGCGGTAACGCTCTGCGTTTGAATATGATTGCGATTCAGCATCGTCGCTGCTTGAAATCTTTATTTAACCTGTGAACTCTGTGTGAATGTTAGTGAATTGCCATGGCAAAAATGCACCCGTAAATAGAATAGGTCTATCAGAGCTTCAGCATTTGAAACTATTGGCTCGACTCGTTACCAGATTTCGGAAAGGAACATTTCATGGATGGATCCAAGCGGGTTATCGTATTCGGGGCAGATGGTTATATTGGTTGGCCAATGGCGATGCATCTTTCAAAGTTGGGTCACAGAGTTGTTGCGGTCGACAATCTTTCCCGGCGGAGCTGGGATCGCGAAGGCGGCACCTACAGCCTGATTCCGATTGCATCAATGGAGACCCGCGTGTCACGGTGGAAAGAGCTGACTGGCAATACAATCGTTTGGCGCAATTTGGATCTTTGTGATGCTGAAGCACTCGATGCTCTAATTGAAGAGGTGAGACCCGATGCGGTAATTCACTTTGCCGAGCAGCGCAGCGCTCCGTTTTCGATGATCTCTCGTAGCCATGCGGTCAGAACTCAGGTAAACAATATAGTTGGCAACCTCAATTTGCTTTTCTCAATTCACTCCATCGTGCCCGAATGCCACCTGATCAAGTTGGGCTCTATGGGCGAGTACGGGTCCCCGAACATTGATATTGAAGAGGGCTACATTACCATCGAACACAATGGACGCAGTGACACCCTTCCTTTTCCCAAAGTGCCGGCGAGTTTTTACCACCTTTCAAAAGTTGCAGATTCTCAGAACATACACTTTGCCAGCCGTACCTGGGGGCTTAGAGCTACAGACTTGAACCAGGGTGTCGTTTACGGTGTGCAAACCGAGGAAACTGCGCTGCACCCGGATCTTGCGACCAGATTTGATTTTGACTCCATTTGGGGCACCGCACTCAACCGGTTCTGTGTGCAATCTGCAGTTGGAGAACCCCTCACCGTCTATGGCAAAGGGGGTCAGACCAGGGGATACCTAGACATCCGCGATACGATGGCGTGCATTACTCTTACGCTGGAGAACCCCCCGCAGGAAGGTGAGTGCAGAGTGTTCAATCAGTTCACCGAGCAATTCAGCATCAATGATCTGGCCCGGTTGGTCTCTTCGGCGCGAACTAGAATTGGTTTGTCAACCGACATTGTGCACATCGAGAATCCAAGGGTTGAGGCGGAGGAGCATTACTACAATCCCCGGCATACAAAGCTAATGGACCTGGGACTTAAGCCGCATTATCTTTCGGACACACTTGTTACTTCGTTAATCAGTATTGTCGAGGAATACAAAACAAAAGTTGACCCGGTGTTGTTGGAGATACCGAGCGTCGATTGGCGGACAGGTGGGAATGAGATCTGGAAGAAGTACGCTAACCAGGATGAATTCAAATTCAATTCCGGAAGGATAGCAGATCTGATCGAATACGCTCGGCGCTAATTTCCCGTATGATATGTAGGGCAATTGTGAATTGATCTTTTGCGGCAGCTGAATCGTTTGCGACCTATAGAGGTTAAAGTCTCAATGTGGATAATTTTCTGCAGTCTCACCCACACGCGAAACTGACGACTCCTGGGTCGATCAAGTTCTCAGCTGTATTTGCTAGAAGCAAGGTGCTTGGCATCGTCGCTGCGGCAGTTTGGGGTTTCGGGCTCATTGAGGTGGCTTCAGCAGATTTTATCTCAGCATCCTGGGAGACGCCGGTTGTTTGTTCGTTGGGGCTTGTTGGCGTTATCGCTTTCATTGGTTACGTCTACTACAAGAGCGGCATGAAAACATATGAGGCTCGGGGATCATGCTCGGCTGCAACTGGAGATCATGGCTGTTCCCAGGCGGGCTGCGATATTGAAAGCGGAGGTTGCCTGGGCAAGTTCGATATGGAACTCTCAGAACGAATTGCGCAGATGGAAAAGGAGAAGTTGTCTCTTCTGCTGCGTCGCAAGATTGGCGTGGATATGATCCTTCCGCTTTTTTGGCTAGTGGTTGGATTCAAACTGGCCGTGTCGAGCGGCACTGCCTCGCTATCCGGTGCCTTGGCCTTATCAGTGGGCTCCATCGGTCTGATAGCCGTCAGATTATACCTTGGCTCAGCTGTCTTTTCCTAGAGGAAATATCGAGAGCATCATTTCCCCGTCTCGTGGTCGATGTCGCCGCAACTGTGACATTCCACCTCGATCGTGACGTGGTCGATTCCGTAGCTGGATTTCAGCATATTCTTGATCTGCTGAACTTTGATTTGTGCCAGGTGAAGCGTTGTCCCGTCTTCCATGAGAATATGAGTCGACAGCGCGATTGTGTCTGAAGCTAGATTCCAGAGATGAAGATGATGAACATCGAGAATCTTGGGATCGGATGCGACTGCTTCGCGGATCTCGTCAAGGCTAATTTCCCCCGGGGTCGACTCAAGCAATACGGATACCGTGCTCGTTACGATTCGCCAAGAAGATATGACTATTAGCAGCGATATAACTATCGAACCGAGGGCGTCCGCGCGGTTGAAGGTGAAGATCCAAATGGCAAGGCCAGAAACAATAGTTAATAGCCATCCAGCTGCATCTCCGGCCATGTGGACAACACCCGCACGCATGTTGAGGCTCTTGCCAGAGTTTAGGTGCAGGGTCCTTAGAGACGTAGTGCTTACAATCAGCCCGAGTATTCCCAAGAGAATGACCGGCAGCGAAGACACCGGATGAGGATGAACCAAGTCTTTTGCCGCTTCGACAACAATCCATATCGAAGTGGCGAGCAGAATAGTGCTGTTAACAAGGGCTCCAATTACTTCTGCTCTGACAAGGCCAAAGGAGTATTTTAGCGAAACCGGTTTGGACGCAAGGAGGATCGCAACGTATGCAATTGCCAGGCTCACTGTGTCGGCAATCAGATGAACGGCACTGGCCAATAGGACTAGCGAATTCGCATAGAAACCAAAGCCCGCCACAACTAGGAGAAAAGCAACATTGAGTATCAAAACCTTGGCAGTTGTTGATTTCTGGCGCAGGCGTGTCTGGGAGTGATCGCGTGCTTTCCAGGTGTGGCTTGTCATCTAATGAGGGGACTCCATTCCGAGCCAATTCAAAACTCTTTGATAATTCCAGGATAATGTAATGCCCTGTGAAAATCACTCGGCGTCTGTCCCCAACAAAGGATCTTTATCGTAGTTTGGTTTAGCCGCTAAAACTGGATTTGAGTTCGTTCAGGCATCAATATTCATACCAGGTTTTGAAGACCGTCTTGGCGAAATAGGGCATAGATAGGTTTTCCAGGCCAAGGGGAGAATTATATTGACCTTATGTTGGAAGAACTGTTAGATGCGAACAAAGAATATGCCGAGAAGTTTGCGCTTGCCGGCTTGGCACCCAGAGCCGCAAAGGGTTTGGCTCTGTTGACCTGCATGGACAGCAGGATCGAGCCGTTGGCAATGCTTGGGTTAGTCCCTGGTGATGCCAAGATTATGCGAAATGCGGGCGGGCGGGTTACTCGTGACGTATTGAGAACTCTTATATTTGCCACGTCGTTTCTCGGTGTTGACAGCATCGTTGTGATGCAGCACACGAAATGTACTCTCACCCGATTGAGCGATCTGGACGTCCAGGCTTACCTGCGTTCGGCAGGCCTGGATGTTGGAGACTGGGAATTCATGACGATGGAAGTGCCAGATGCGGCGCTGGCCGAGGACGTCGCGCTCATCCGATCTTGTCGCTCGTTGCCAGCTGGCATAACCGTTGAGGGATGGAGATATGACGTTGACGAAGGTTTTGTTGCTCGGGTAGTTCATTAGTAGATCTTCAAATGCGCTCTTGGTCCGCCAATGATTCGGGCCGTAACGGCTTTGTTTTTGAAGAGGGTTTTGCAGTCGCAGATTTGCCCACAAACCTCATTGGAAATGCGCGACCCGAATTTATTTCGCACATTACCCGGCGAGCTGACCTGAGAACGGAAGCTCGCTCTCGCTTTTTAAACGTGCCATGCGGACTCATATTGGTCAGCTGCATGGCACGTCTATTTTCGGCTTGAAGAGATGCGGCGGCCCGCAGCCGCGTTGAACTACTTGTTTGGCTGTGGCGTCAGGCGCAAGTAAGGCTTGAGGGTTTTGAAACCCTTTGGAAACTTGGTCTTGGCGTCCTCATCGGATACGGAACTTGCAATTATGACGTCGTCTCCGTCGTTCCAGTTGACCGGAGTCGAGATGGTGTATTTGTCGACCAGCTGGAGCGAATCTAGCACCCGCAGTATCTCCTGGAAATTTCGCCCAGTAGAGGCCGGATAAGTTATAGTAAGCCGAATTTTTTTTGTCGGGTCAATGATAAATACCGAACGGACGGTTAACGTGTTTGATGCGTTCGGATGAATCATCCCGAAGAGGTCCGCAACTTTATGCTCAGGATCACCAATCATTGGGAAATTGACAGCTTTGCCCTGAGTCTCCTCAATGTCCTTTTCCCATTCAATGTGCTTTTCGACCGGGTCAACTGAAAGGCCAATGACCTTAGTATTCCTCTTGGCGAATTCATCTTTAAGCTTGGCTACCTCTCCTAGTTCGGTGGTGCAAACCGGAGTGAAGTCAGCCGGGTGTGAAAACAAAACGCCCCAGCTGTCGCCAAGCCATTCATAAAATGTCAACTCACCTTGCGTGGTATTAGCAGTGAAGTTGGGTGTTATGTCACCTAATTGAAGTCCCATCAAATTCTCCTAAGACACTCTCGTAGCTTTCGATATTTATTCACAGCGAATTTAAACCCTAGCTACGTCTGCTGCTAATTCCGACCAAAGGTGTCGACTTTTGTGCGACGGGCCCACCACCGTCAATTCGGCTGTGACCCATGTCTAATCAGATATATTAAAACCCAATTTAACTCCTGTAAATACCCAGATAATCGAATCCCTTGAAAGCCTGCCGTGATGACAGGTAGGCTGCGGAAATAGTTATTCGGTGCGGGGTCTTTAGTCGCCTTGCATCGATCTGCGCCAGAATGGCATGACCTGGTTCGCGGATCCAGGGTAGCTAACGGAGTCACAATTCTTGGAGGCGAGTTTATGCAGATCAGCATGCAGGTAAATTATTCAGGCAGCTTCCTCCAGGCGGTCGATCAGATAATCGACTACGAGAAGCGCGGGCTCGACATTGCTTGGGTGCCCGAAGCCTATGGATTTGATTCTCCGACGTTGATGGGTTATTTGGCGGCCAAAACTGATCGAGTAAAGATCGGTGCAGGAATCATGCCTATTTACTCCCGAACTCCTGCCCTGATTGCGCAAACTGCAGCCGGGCTTGATGAGGTTTCCAATGGTAGGGCGATACTTGGTTTAGGCGCCTCGGGTCCTCAGGTGATTGAAGGTTGGCACGGTGTCATTTACGACAGGCCTATCGGCAGAACGCGGGAAATAATTAAGATCTGCAGGCGCGTTTGGTCACGCGAGCCCTTGAAGAACGACGGCATATACCAGATTCCGCTACCCCCAGACAAGGGCACGGGGCTTGGCAAGCCGCTGAAAATCATCACCACTCCGGTAAGGGATAACATACCGATATTTGTCGCATCGCTAGGGTTCAAGAATGTGGAGATGACTTTTGCGGAAGCAGATGGCTGGCTGCCCATCTTTTATATTCCGGAAAAAGCTAAAGAGGTCTGGGGTGACGCGATCGAGGCTGGATTGGCGAAGCGCGATCCGGCTTTAGGTCACCCTGAGATCGTCGGAGGAGGAATGCTTGCGGTGGGTGAGCACCTGGAGGACCTGAGGGAATTGGGAAGAGGCGTCCTTGCATTGTATATCGGAGGAATGGGAGCAAAAGGAAAAAATTTCTACAACGATTTAGCTGTCAGATACGGGTACGAGGAGCAGGCCAGGAAAATTCAGGAACTCTACCTGTCCGGTGAGAAGACAAAGGCAATGGCAGAGATTCCAGATGATCTTCTTGAGGCGACATCCCTGATCGGGCCAAGGAGCTATGTTGCAGAAAGACTGGCCGCCCACAAGGAAGCGGGCGTAACAATTATGGGGATCACGCCGGTCGGGAACGATCCCCTTGGGTCAGTCGAGAAGTTTGTGGAGATGGTGCATGAACTGGGTTGATTGCGCTTAATTTGAAATAGCAGCTTCCTCGGACTCACCGGCTATTGTTGCTTCGCCTTGTTGTCTAAAAAGGTGCTCCCGGTAGAACTGAAGCTCTACGACGCTTTCCTTAATGTCGTCCATTGCCCTGTGGCCTCTGGATTTGGACGGCGCATTCTTGATTGCTTCCGGAAACCATCTTTTGCCCAGCTCTTTTATGGATGAGACGTCAACCGAGCGATAATGAAGATAGTTTTCAATCTCGGGCATGTATTCGGCCAGAAATCTTCGGTCGGTGCCAATCGAATTTCCACAAAGTGGAACGGCGCCTGCAGCCGAGATGTGCTTTTGAATGAACTGCAGTGTCTGCTCTGCAGCAGCTTCAACAGTGATAGGGGATCGCCGGATCTCCTCGATAAGCCCACTCCTGGTATGCATATTCTTGACAACGGCATCCATGGTCTCGAGCTGCTCCGCAGTGGCGCCTATGACTAAGTCCGGCCCCTCCTCTATGATTGTCAGATCATCATCAGTTATCAGTGTTGCGATTTCGACGATTGTGTGTCTCCTGGGGTCTAGCCCAGTCATTTCTAAGTCAATCCACACCAACATTTAGGTAATGTTAGAGCAAAGACGGTCTAGATTTGTATTTTGGAGGGGGATTTTAAGATGGGAGCTCCTCAATGATCTATAACAGGCGGCCGTTTGTGGTGATACCCACGTACAATGAAGCCAAAAATATACGTGATGCTATTCACCGGATAAAAAGGCAGTCGCCAGAGATTGACATTCTCGTCGTGGATGACTCGTCGCCGGACGGGACCGCCGACATCGTGAGATCCTTAGCTGAGGTCTATGACAACGTCGAGGTGATCCAGAGACCGACCAAACTCGGGTTGGGTTCTGCCTACCGGCTTGGATTCGCGATCGGAATGGAACGAGGTGCTACAAGTCTTATCGAGATCGACGCCGATCTATCACATGAGCCCGAATCGCTCCCGCAACTCATTAGAGCAGTCGAAGAAGAGGGGGCTGATCTCTGTATAGGGTCGCGCTATGTAACAGGCGGTTCATCGCCTGGTCTCAAGGCATACCGCCTTCTTCTTTCGCGCGCCGGCAATCTTTATGCCGCCTTGTCGCTGGGGGTTACCATCAAAGATGCCACCAGCGGGTTCAGGGTCTACAGTAGCGAGATTTTGAAGAAGATTGACGTCGAAACTGTTTCAGCAGAGGGCTATGCATTCCAAATCGAAATGGCGTTTCGGGTTCAAGCTTGCGGCGGCAAGGTTGTCGAAAAGCCAATCATTTTCCGCGACCGGAATTTCGGCACTTCAAAAATGAGCTACCGGGTTGTGAGCGAGGCGATTTTCCTCTGTACCGTTTGGGGAATTCAGGACCGGATTGCAAAGATTTCCGGCAACAGGGACAGCTACATCCATTACCACAAAGACGGTTCCACCTCGGTTGCGAAGTCGATCGTGCTGTCA
Organism: Actinomycetota bacterium; assembly: GCA_027322285.1. GTDB lineage: Bacteria > Actinomycetota > Acidimicrobiia > Acidimicrobiales > Acidimicrobiaceae > SCQM01. The sequence continues at coordinate 8,466 of DAHVRV010000035.1, read as the reverse complement.
GCTCGCAAGCGGGTAAGTTGAGTCATGAATTTTGACAGCGATTTGGACAACCAAAGTGTTCAAATTCCGATAAAGCTGCTTAGCAATGGTGCCGAAGAACCATTGTATGCAAAGCCCGGGGATGCAGCCTGCGATTTGCGAAGCTGCGTCACAATGGAAATTCCGCCACTTTCGCGTGCTCTGGTGCCAACGGGAATCGCACTGGAAATTCCTGCAGGTTTTGGAGGACTCGTCGTTCCGCGTTCTGGACTAGCAATAAATTTCGGGATTACGTGCCTTAACGCCCCAGGCCTGATTGATTCTGGTTATCGCGGCGAGATCAAGATTATTTTGTTCAATTCAGATCTATCCAATGTTTTTGTCGTCAATCCGGGGGACAGAATCGCCCAGTTGATAGTCGTGGCCCTTCCGACGATGCTATTTTCACAAGTTGACGAGCTATCGGAGACGGTGCGGGGAACAGGAGGATTTGGTCATACGGGAATTGGAAGATAGAACAGTCAGGTGATGAGCACAGCTTGGAATCTTTAAGTGGATTAGATGCCGCTTTCTGGGCGGCCGAAACAGACACTATGCCACTAAATGTGGGTGGGATACTGCTGTTTGATAGGGGAGACCTTTCTGCCGTTGAGAGTTATGACAGGATTTTGCGGTTGCTGTCAGCGAGGATTCACCTTCTTCCGCATTTCCGCAAAAAGGTTGTCGATGCACCATTTGGGCTCGTACAGCCCTATTGGGTGGATGATCCGTCTTTCGCGGTTAGCAATCACGTACACCTCGCACACCCAAATGAAGAGGTGGATCTCGCACAGGTTCTTGACTTTGGGAGTTCAGTTCTGCCTAAGCGGTTCCAAAGATCGAGGCCACTTTGGGATTTGTTCATTGTTCCAAGAGTGCAGGGGAATCGCTTTGCGATAATCGCCATAATGCATCATGCGATGACAGACGGGATAAGTGGAATGGAAGCCATGGCATCGCTTTTCGACCTAAGCGAGGACTTTGACCTGCAGATTCTGCCAAAGCCGTATAATCCCGAGGAGCCGCCTTCACAAATTGAAGTCGCCGCCAAGACTTTGTTTGGTCTCACTGAACATGCTCTGACGGCCCTTGCCGGAGGGGTATCTGTCGCGAAAGCCTTGCCAGATGTCTTTTCCGGGGCGCTGAAAGGGCAATATCCGAACCGGGCAGCGCAAATGGTTGTAGTACCCAAACGGTCCGGCACGTCGGGAGCTACCTCGACCAGCCGAAGGGTTATTGCAAGTGATATAGACCTGAAAACACTTTCGAAAATCGCGGCTACACGCAAGGTAAAGGTGAATGACGTCCTGGTGGCCGCTTGCCATGCTTCGTTAGTTGCCTATCTCAAGGGACGGGATTTCGAGGTCCCTGAAAGCCTCGTCGCGATGGTGCCGGTGTCAATCCACAATCAAGCTGGAGAGATAGAATCGAAGAACAAAGTTTCAGCAATGTTTTTAAGGATTCCTACCGCATTTTACGCGGCAGAGGATCTTCTGGTTTCGGTGCATGGAATCACTGACAGTGCCAAGATGGCTCATTCTGAGATCGGATCGTTTTTCTTCTACGATGCAGCAGAAGTAGTTCCTCCATTTCTTCTTCAAGCTGTCTTTAGGATTGCGGCCGATACGGAACTGTTCGACCTGGTCCCACCTCTGTTCAACTATGTAGTGTCCAATGTCCCCGGACCGAGTGTTGACCTGTTTCTAGCGGGATGTCGTCTTGAAAATGTTATTCCGATGGCTCCGGTTGCTGACGGCTCGGGGATCACGTTTGCATTTGTCTCCTACCGCAAGATAGTCAATTTGGGCCTGGTGCTAGATCCGAAGCTATACCCCGACGGGGAGAGCATTATACGAGAGTTTGATCGGATTATGGCGGAGCTTTTGGAGTTGGGTGAGTAGGTTGCTCGCTGAGGGTGTATTCTTGATGTTGTTGTTTGCGGTAGCCTTTGACGCTAGGTTGCCAACCTGGCGCTAAACTAACAGCTCTTAGTGCGGACGTGGCTCAGTTGGTAGAGCATCACCTTGCCAAGGTGAGGGTCGCGGGTTCGAATCCCGTCGTCCGCTCCAATTTTCTAAAAGCTCATCGGATTCTGGCGGGTATTCCCACCTGATAGCGATCGATCCCAATGCCTGCATTTGGCTGCCCGCATACAGCGGTCGTCTATTTCCAGCGGTGTCTGGGTTCTTGATATCCTGGCGGCCCAAGACCGCCAATATGATTCAAGACTCGGGAATATGAGCGAACAGATTTGACTCTCGGCTTCTATAGCGAGTTGTCGCGAATCTTTATAAATGGCAGACCTTGCGGCCATCGCTCACAATGTAGCGAATGTCGCGCCGACGGTGAAGCGATTTCTTGCCTGAAATATGAATAAGAGCTGAGTAGTCTAACTGGCAGGAACTACGAGGTTGATTCGAGGGGAGATAGTGTAGAGGTTGTAGTCAATGTGCAGCGAGGTGAAGTCGAACTGGGGCCCTCGTTGCACCCAATCGGTCAGATAGGAAGTTAAATGTCAATGGGGACTTCTTCCCTGGCTATATCAACCGATGGTTTAACAAAGCGATTCGGCGAACGTGTCGCAGTAAACTCCGTGGATTTAAAGGTCCGTACCGGAACCGCTTTTGGATTATTGGGTCCGAACGGCGCGGGAAAGACTACTCTCATTCGCATGCTGGTAGGCTTGGCGCACCCTACCGAGGGGAGTATAGAGGTCCTTGGAAACGCAATCCCAGCTCAAAAGCTCGCGGCTTTGTCGATGGTGGGAGCGATCGTCGAGGAACCGCGGTTTCACCCCTTTCTGAGCGGAAGGGAAAATCTTGAAATTGTCGCATCTCTTCGGAGCCGTCTGGCAATGTCAAACATCGATCATGCGCTCGAGCGTGTTGGACTTGCTCAAAGATCCGCAGACAAGGTCGGCGGATATTCTCTGGGCATGCGCCAGAGGTTGGGGATAGCCCGTTGCCTGCTGGTGGACCCCAGGCTAATGATACTTGACGAGCCGATGAACGGTCTGGATCCTCCCGGAATCCTAGAAATTCGCGCCTTGATCAAATCTCTGGTCGACGAGGGCAAAACTGTGCTTCTCTCGTCGCATCTACTTGATGAAGTTGAAAAGACCTGCGATGAGGTGGCGATACTTTCGCACGGGTCAATTCTCGCATCCGGAAGCCTTGATTCGATTCTCTCGGGAACTGGAGAAAAGTTCACACTTCGAACTTCGTCGGATCGCGAGGTTGAAAAGCTTCTTCGGGTGCACGAATTCGTTTCGGGTGTGGAATCTGACGGAACCGCACTTCACATTTCGCTCAAGGGCAACGAAGTCGGGTTCGACAGCCTCGTTGCGGTTATAGCCCGTGAGATTATCGGCAACGGAATAGATATCTATGAGATCTCTCAAGACCGGGTCTCGCTGGAGAGCCGATTCTTTGAAGTCACTGCTGACGCTGGGCAATCAGCGTTGGGAATTTGATACTTTGCAATTTCGTAGCGAGCGAGGACTAGATGGCAAGTAATGAATTAGCTGCATCCTCCGTTCAGGCAAAAGCAGGAACGCTGTTCTGGCAGATGCTGCACGCAGAGACCAAGAAATTGACCCGCAGAAAAGGCGTAATGGCGTTCACCATTGTCGGGACCGTCGGGGCTATCGTCATCACCTTCGCGATCTTGGAGATTTATCATTTGAGCGATCCGCTTAAGTACACTTCGATTGGCGGGATTAGCGGATTTGACAAGGTGATTGCGATACTTGGACAGGTTGCTATTATTCCTGCTTCCATTCTTGGAACGACAGCCGGTTCCCAGGATATGGAGAGCGGCGTGATCAGAGATTTGATCGTTACCGGAAGGTCGAGAACATCGATTTTCTTTCTAAGGCTTCAAGGTGCGGTGGTTGTCTGGCTGATTCCACTAATAATTGCATTTTTGATAGGTCTGGCTGTGGTATACGGCTTGGCAGGTGGAAACAAGGAGCCGTCGATAGCGCTGGCGGCGGGGGGTGCGCTTTATTGCGCTGGCGTCAGCCTTGTGTATGTCATAACCGCTGCTGGATTAGCTTCATTGTTCGGTACCAGAGGACCAGCCATTGCCATAATGATTGGATGGACATTTGTGATAGAAGCGATCCTGGTGAATGTTTCAGTGCTAGGCCCTATCCGTGACGTATTCCTGACCACTGCAATAACATCTCTGTCGCCCGCGGCAAATCGTGCGAGACATCTACAGGCAGTAGGGCTGTCGCCCTCATTATTAGAAGACTACGTTGTCATTGTCGCATGGCCGCTGATCATGAACGTCCTCGGATGGTTTCGCGGTTACCGTTTGGAGGCCTAGCCGGTACTGAGCAGATTACCGAACTTAGCTGCCATAAGTAACGGTGGAAGCAGTCGATTCTGTTCGCAAACTAGGTTGCTATCTCGTTGCCCGGCGAGTGGCACCACCCCGAGAATGACGGGGGAAAGAGGCGGGCTTGGATTTGAAGCGCATACAGAAGCGTGAAGATGTTGTGACAAGCCGTTATGCCGGATCCACAGCTTGAAACTACCTCCTTGTGGGTGGTGGGTTCGATTCCAAGCAGGCGGAAATTCTTTGCGATCTCATCCGGGCGCTTGAACCTGTTCTTGCGGTCGATATTGTGGCGCCAGAAAGCACTCACAGCACCAGGTATATGCCCAGCTTTAGGGTCGACGGTTTCATTGATACCCAGATAGCGTTCCTTGGACCTCGCGTCTAGGAGGATGACTTTTCCGCGATTCACTAAGGTTTTCAGCTCAGATTCCGAAATTACCAGTTCGGGATCCCATGATGCGGTGGAAGACGTGTACAGAAGCCGCGGCATGGACTTAATCGGGCTTTCGCCGGATTGGATCAGCAGATGAGATGCGGTACTAAGTCCGCCGTTCAAAAGCGCAGCTTGATAACCGATGGCGCTCGCCATCCACCAGGCGCGTGCCGCGATTGAGCCTGCCTGGTCGTCGTAGAAGACCAACAGCTGATCTTTGGTCACCCCAAAGGAGCTTAGAACTGACTCAAAGTTCTTCGGATCGGGGAGCGGATGTCTGCCCATGGTCGGATCGACGTTGCGTGGGTCAGTAAGGCAAGTGTCAACATCAAGAAACGCGGCAGAGCGGATATGTCCATCGAGAAATGCCTGATATCCGCTTTTGCCATCTAGATACCAACGAACGTCGAACAGCTGGAGTTCTTTGGTTCCAAGCGACGGTGCGATTTCATCTAATTCAACCAGTTTCGCTACCAAGCCCACTTGGCCATAATAGGTGAAGGTGTTGGAATTAACCTGCCAACATCGCAGAATTAGGCACTAACTTTTATTCATGCCTCGTTTTGTGCTCACCGCAGTTGGTCCTGACAGCTATGGAATCGTGGCGCGTGTTACTTCCGCGCTGGCGGAGCTTAACTGCAATCTCGCTGATTCCACGATGTCAAACCTTTCCGGTCATTTTGCAATGATATTGGTGGTGGACGCATCGTCGAAGATTGATGAAAAATCCATCTATGATGCGGTGCAATCCCGATGTTCAGAGCTTTCGCTGCTGGTTGATGTAAAGAGGATTGACGACTATGTCGAGAACGATCTGGATGGCGATCGATTTGTCGTTTCTGTTTACGGAACGGACCGACCAGGCATTGTGGCCGGCATTTGCGAGGTCTTGGCGGTATATCACGCCAACATTTATGATCTCACCACCAGAGTGATCGATACAGAATCAACGTCGTTTTATACCATGGTCCTAGAGGTCGCCCTGAAAGATTCAGGCGATCTGGCCAAGTTGGAAGGTGCTCTCGTGCTTAAATCCTCTGAACTTGGTGTTAGCTGTTCAATAAGATCGTCAGATTCCGACGAACTTTAGTCGGTTCGAGATTTGAGACAGATGCTCACATGGCAATGCTGAGAGTTGTGGAAATAGGCAGTCGGGTTTTGTCGCTGATTGCACAACCAGTTGGTGAGGTTTCCAAAGAGCACAAGCTCTTGGCTAACGACCTTGTTGAAACTATGTATGGAACGCCGGGATCGGTGGGGATAGCTGCTCCACAAGTGGGCATTTCCGTTTCCCTTTTTGTTTTGGACGTCTCGGGCCACAAGAAGACGAGTACTTGTCATGGCCTGATCGTGATGTTCAATCCTGAAATTGTTTCCGCTTCTAACCCGGTCATCATCCGCGAAGGCTGTATGAGCGTTCCACACCTAACCGGAGACGTCAGGCGCGCGTCCGAGGTCGTGGTGCGAGGCTTGGGCATCGATGGCAAGGAAATTACGATTGAGAGCGATGCCTTTGAGGCTCGCGGGTTGCTACACGAGATTGATCATTTGGCTGGAAAGCTGTTCATTGATCGTATTGATGGCCCGCACGCGCTGTACAAACGCAGGAGATATCTTTAGACTCTAACGAAATTGACTTTTCCGTCGTTTAGCAGATATCAGCACCTAAAGCATTGGAGGATCAGCGTCAGACGGTAGCGGTTAATTGCAGGTTATAGATTGCTCTTGCTTGAGCCCGATTTTTGGATGGCACTGAATTACCAGCGCATTCGAACACTTGTTGTCAAGACTGTGATCTATCCTTGTGAGATCGATTGGATTCGAGCGATTATGAGGAGCTTAATATTGCGGCGCAGCAAGCGGTTGATTGTGGTTCGAAGTTTTTTGGGAATGCTCGGTTTGGGGGGAGTAGTCCTTGGATCCAGTTCGGCTGCATTCGCCAGTACGAGCAGCGGGTATTCGGCTGCCGGCTCGAATAGCAGGAGCAGCATGGTTACGATTTCTCCTTCGGAACAAATTCCCAAAGGCTCCGCTCAAACGTCCGGCTTTCCCCAGATTCCATTAGCGGTTGCGTCTGCATCAACGGGCGTCTTGGGAAGTTCTATCAACCTGCTGTCGAATTCGGTGAAAGTATCCAATTCAACGCAGTCAATGACTTCGCTGGGCTCGATCAGTCCTCCGGATCCCACAATGGCGCTGGGGAATTCAACAACATTGGTTGCTACAAACGAAACGATTGTGCTTACTTCACGATCAAATCCTTCCGAGTCCAGATCGGAGACCATGGGTCAGCTGTTCAATTTGAGCCAGCCTGCGACCTTCACGGACCCTTCCGTAGTATTCGATCCAACTACGGGCCGCTATTTTATGAGCGTGCTTGCGTACTGTGTGATAAATATTGCCAGCTGCAATGGCACTTCCTTTGCATCGGTCGAGGTGGCAGTGCTAACTGATTCTGTTTCACCTCAAGTTGGCTCATATCAGCTCGACTACTCGACGCAGCTTCTGCATGACCAACCTAAAATTGCGGTAACAGGGGACAAAGTTGGTATCGCTTGGTCCGATTTCTATTTCCAGGGCGGCCAGGTGTCTCAATACTTGGCGCAGTCGACTCTCGCTGTCATTCCTAAGAGCGACTTGACGGCAGGTATCAGCTCTGCACCTGTCACTTTGCTGGTCCTACAGAATGGGGGAAACATAGATCCACCTATTCCCGTGTCGACCGTCGACTGGCTAAGGGTTGCCGATGAACCGTGGGCCGCGTCAGCTGGTTTGCCGAGTCACATTGGCAACTCGCTCTACGTCTGGGCCAATGATTCGAATCAAGCCCTTTATTGGAAGGTTACGGGATCAGGGCCGACGTTCAGCTTGACGTCGTCTTTCCCGGGTATGGTGTCCTTTTACCAGACTGCTGATGGCGTTAACCCAAGCGGTTCACCGATAGTCATGGCCTCTTCGGCCAATTTGCAAAACGGGTCGGGTCTTCCACTGGACGGGGACGACAACAGGTTTGAGGTAGCCCAGAACACGAACGGAAGCGGGCGTTACCCTGTATTTTCGGGAAACACTAGCTGCAGCAATGGTGGAATTGTTTCTTCGTGCGGATTTGTCGCAAAGGTGACACCTGGAGGTGTCATTGTAATGCCGATAGAGGTTTCCGGATATTCCTCGGGTTATCCCAGTGTGACGTCGGTCGACGGCGTTGACTCATCCTTTGTGGGTACAGTTACCCTTTCGTCGGGTTCGCTCAACCCGTCCCTTTACAGTTTTACGATCACGCCGGGGGCCTCGGGTTACCGTGAGACACTTAGCCCCATAGACGTTGGCACGGCACCTTATGCCTACTCCACCTCTCAGCCCTATTTGCGCTGGGGTGATTATTTTGGTCCGGTCGGTTTCGACATCTCGGCATCTACCTCTGCACAGAATCTCAATCCGGTCTTTTTCGCAACTGGGGAATACTCGGACAACTCCGCGCCGAGTAATTCTTGGGTAGTTCCGCAGGTGGAGTTTTCGCCATTGGCCAGCTCCACGTCGTACGCGAATGCAAAGGCAGGCTACTTGGAGGTGGCCTCGGACGGCGGAATCTTCTCCTTCGGCAACGCTGCGTTCTACGGCTCCATGGGCGGCCACACTCTGAACCAGCCTATTGTCGGGATAGCCTCTAC
>DAHVRV010000034.1:0-21291 GCA_027322285.1 Actinomycetota bacterium | reverse complement strand
CTCCTGCCGTTCCCTTCGACCTGAGGTTTGGCTAAAAGATTTCCTGGATTCATATAGGCTCGCTCGCTTGCAGGTCAAAATGCGCTAAACAAATAGTAGCAACTAAGGAAGGGTTAGTTGGTTGATCTGAATGCCGAAACTCGTGGATATTTGGCATTTGCGCCAGCAAAAAGCCACCCATTTCTTGCTTAAATGAAATAGCCTTTCGGTATGGGTTCAAATTCGGCCTCAAAGGTGGAAAGCTTTGGAAGTTCCCGGTTCATCAACCGTGAACTGTCCTGGCTCGATTTTGCTTCGCGTGTACTCGAGCTCGCAGAGGACAAGACGGTCCCTCTTTTGGAGAGGGCTAAATTCCTGGCGATCCTTTCTGACGGACTTGACGAGTTCTTTCAAGTAAGGGTAGCTGGGCTGAAGGATCAATTGGCGGCAGGAGTACGCTCTTTGAGTCCCGACGGCCTTTCCGTAAAAGAACAGCTTCAGGCAGTAAGGCACAAAGTTCTTCTTATTACTGAGAGAATCAACCAGCTATACAACGAAGGATTGGCGCCTGCGCTTTCCGAGGCAGGCATCATGCTCTTGAACTGGGATGATCTTGCGTTCGAGGACAGGGAGTATCTCGTCGGGGTCTTTAAAAAAACAGTGTTTCCGGTGCTGACCCCATTGGCGGTGGATCCTTCCCACCCATTTCCCTATATTTCCAACCTTTCGCTCAATCTTTTAGTCAGAGTCACCGATCCGGTCTCAGAGATATCGAGATATGCACGTGTCAAAGTTCCGGCGATTCTGCCTCGATTTGTCGGACTTCCTGATGGACTGAGGTTTGTTCCGCTTGAGCAGTTGATATCCGCTAATGTTCGTCAGCTTTTTCCCGAAATGGAAGTAGGTGCGCAGCACATATTCAGGGTGAGCAGAAATGCCGACCTGACCCTCGAGGAAGAGGAGGCGGATGACCTGCTTGCCTTTGTGGAGATGGAACTGAGACGGCGCAGGTTTGGCAGGGCGGTGAGACTGGAGTTCCAGGGGACGCCGGATCCGGACGTGGTAGCTTTGCTGGTCAAGGAGCTACGGTTGCATCCGGATGACGTTTATATACTCGATACTCCACTTGATTTGAGCGGCCTCTGGAGTGTGTACAAGATCATGCGTGCGGATCTGCATGATTTGGACTGGGTACCTGTAACTCCTTTGTCGTTCGGCGACGTCGATTCGGGTTCGATTGACGTATTCGCTATGCTACGCACAGGCGACGTGTTGGTGCACCATCCGTATGAGTCGTTTTCCGCCACCGTCGAAAGATTCATTGAGCAAGCAGCTAATGATCCGGATGTCCTTGCAATTAAGCAAACCCTATATAGGACTTCCGGGGACTCGCGCATAGTGGCATCACTTATTCAAGCGGCTGAGTCGGGCAAGCAGGTGGCAGTTCTGGTCGAGGTGAAGGCCCGCTTCGATGAGCAAGCCAATATCGGCTGGGCAAGGGCACTTGAAGAAGCCGGAGTTCATGTAGTTTACGGACTGGCAGGTTTGAAGACACATCTAAAAGCGGTCCTAGTCGTGCGCCGTGAAGACGATGGTTCAACTTTGCGTTACTGTCATTTGGGCACAGGTAACTATAACTCCAAGACCGCTAAGTCATATGAAGATATCGGACTTTTGACGTGCAACCCGGAATTCGGTGCGGATCTTTCCGAGGTGTTCAATCTTCTAACCGGGTTTTCGAAAAGGCTGGAATACAAAAAATTGATTTTGGCGCCTGGCCTTCTCAGGGCAAAGATGTTGGAGTTCATTACTGAGCAGATTCGCATGGGCGACGCCGGACGAATCGTAATCAAAGTCAACGGTCTCATCGATCCCGAAGTGATCGATGCTCTTTACATGGCGTCCAATGCGGGTGTAAAGGTTGATTTGCTTGTTCGGAGTATCTGCTGTCTGAGGCCGGGTGTTCCGGGGCTTTCGGAGAACATTCGCGTGAAATCTATTGTTGGAAGATTCTTGGAGCACTCAAGGATCTTCATCTTCGGCGATCTCAATAGCAGCTCAGCCAAAGTCTTGGTCGGATCTGCTGACCTAATGCAAAGGAATCTTGACCGCCGGATCGAGGCACTTTTCCCGATCGAGGATTCGCACCTGCGCAGACGTGTCGTAGAGATTGTCAGCCTCGACCTTGAAGACGACAGCGCATCTTGGGAGCTTTCTGAAAAGGGTGACTGGACAAAGCAATTTGGTCCGAGACTTATCACGGCACAGGCCCGATTTCAAGAGCTTGCATTGGAAAGGGCGACCCCGATAAGAAGGCATGTAAGACGACTGTGGTTTAAATCGGGTGTCGGTAAATGAGTTTTGAGATTGAGACCAAGCTGTCTGCGTCAGACAACTTGGTACTGCCACCTATTAATTTGACGGCTGCCGGGCTTCGAAAAATCGACATGCCGACGAAACGGACTCTTACGACCTATTTTGACACGGAGGACTTTGATCTTTTCTCATGCGGCGCTGCGCTGCGGTTCAGGAGAAGTGCTGGCGCAGGTTTGGATGAGACTGGAATATGGACTTTGAAGTTTGGCCCGCCCGCCAAGGGCTATACGAGTTCGAGGTCCGAATTCGAAATTGAGGCTTCCGGCAGGCAAGTGCCCAAGGAATTCGTGCCGGCTCTAGCGGTTTTTGGCGCGGCTTTAGAAATGAATGAGCTTGCCTCACTCGCGGCCGTCAGGCGGATTGTTATTTTTGAAGCCGCCGACGGATTGCCAGTAATTGAGCTTGATGATGATCTTGTTGAGATCGTCGACGGGCCGAACAAGGGATTGCGTTTCAGGGAAATCGAAGTCGAGCATAGGGTTGATGGATTTGGAGAGCAGTGTGAGCAAATAGTCCAACTTCTGCTATCCGCAGGGGCATCCTATGCAGAGAGTTCTTCCAAGCTGGAACAGGCTCTAGAGAATCGTCAAAATCATGCGTTTTTTTCAAAGTTGCTCGCACGGTATGAGAACCAGGCGGTCGGCCAGCTCAGCTTACTTGCTTGCCTAGTCCTCGAAAATCTCGAGGACTCAGAGGCTCAGATGAAGTATTTAGCTAAGGTGCTGGTGACGGGCCTGCAGGAGGAAAGTGTCCGACGGTTCATCACCGGATTGGTCTCCCGAATAGCGGAGTGCGGACCGTTGTCAGGTGGCAAGGGTTCAGGTCGATTTCAGGTGATCGACGAGCAAGTGATTTTGCTGTCCGAAGATCTCCGCAACAATGCCGGAGGCCATTTGAAGATCCCATCGTTAGCAAATCTCGCGGTAGACAAGGTTTCAGAATTTGTTGCTGGCAAGGCGCTGTCATATCGCAGAGAAGCTAGGCCGGATTTGGAGGTCTATGCCGATCTTTTAGCTGACTTAGCAAACCTGCCTAAGGCAGCGTTTCACACCTGGGATGACATGATCGAGGCTTTTATCGGAAATTGGTCTTAACGGCACTTTGTGTGTTTAGCTGTTTCCCATCGGAAATTGTGCCACCAGAGAGGGATGGTTGTTGATGACAAGCTCGGCAAGTCGCTCGGATCGAGGGCCATCATTTTCGAAGATCACAGAAATGGTGAATCCAAATCAGGCTGAATCGGCAGTTACAATCGCGGCCCTGGACTTGGGATCCAACTCATTTCACCTAGTGGTGGCCCGAGCGATATCCGAGAAAAGCTTCGAAGTCCTGCTTAAGGAGAAGTTGATGATCCGGCTGGGAGACGTCGTTTCCAAGGTTGGCTACATTGATGAGCTTCACATTAGATCCGTGATTGATGCAATTCGTTCATTTAGGACTTTGGCTGAATCTTTGGGCGCAAGTGAGCTGGTCGCACTGGCAACTTCCGCATTTCGCGATGCGGAGAATTCATCTGAGGTTGTTGATCTCATCGAAGGCGAGACCGGCGTTTCGGTATCAGTTATCTCTGGGTCCAAGGAAGCGGGGCTCATCTTCAAGGCCATCAGCACCTCCGTATCCTTCCAAGATGAGGTCGTGATGTGCGCCGATCTTGGCGGCGGAAGCCTTGAGCTCATAATCGGGACGCAGGGTGAGCTTCTCTGGTCGCACAGTTTAAATCTCGGAGTCGGCCGGCTCACGGCAAAGTTTCTCCAACGCACGGATGAGCTCTCGGCTAAGGATATTCAGAAGATGCGCCGGTTCATACATGAGGCGCTTTTGCCGCATTACGAAGCTATTAAGGCTTTTGCACCGTCAACCCTGATTGGCTCATCGGGAAGTTTTCTAAATATTGCGCGTATGGCGATTTCTGCACAGCGCCCGAATATCGATCCAAAGCTGCTCGAGGATTTGAACCAGGTCTCGGTTAAGCGCTCAGCTCTCAAGGTGACTGGCAGGACAATACTAAAGAGCAGTGCTCAAGAAAGGCTTGCAATTCCAGAGCTAGACCCAAAGAGGGTTGATATTATTCAGGCCGCAGTCTTGGTCCTCGACGAACTTATGCAAATGTTTAGCTTCAAGGCGCTGACTCTTTCGGAGTGGGCCCTCAGGGAAGGAATAATTCTCTCCGAGCTAGAAGGTTATGAGTCTTTGGCGGGTGGTATTGATTCCATCCGGCATGCCTCTGTGATGGGAGTAACGAAGCGATTTACATGGAACAGCTTTCATGCCGAGCAAGTGGCGAAACTGGCCCTTTCTCTTTTTGACCAGACGGCGTTTCTTCATGGTCTGTCTGAGACGGAGCGGGAATTGCTATTCTATGGTGCACTTCTTCATGACATCGGTGAGCATATCGCGATGGAGGATCATGACAGGCATTCGGCATACCTGATTGAGAATTCGCGATTGAGAGGCTTTACGCCTCAGGAGAAATGGGTTTTGGTCTGTCTCGGTAGATTCCATCGCCGCGGTTATCCAAAACCAGATTTTGCTCCGTTTGATCACCTGAGCGCGGATTGGCAGTCGGTAGTGGTGAAGCTAGCTGGAATTCTTAGATTGGCTGATGCCCTGGACCGTTCTCATGAGGCCGTTGTGGATTCGGTAAGGGTCGAGATCGAAAAGGATCGCATGATCATCTATTTGAACACCGACGGTGATTTCGAGCTGGAGTCGTTTGGGCTGCGCAGAAAGCGGTCTTTGTTCGAGCAGACCTTTGGTGTCAAGGTGTCGCTCGGTCTCGACTGAGTTAACATCTGCTGAGTGTCGGCTTGCAGTAGAATGATCAGCCCGGGTGGTCGAGGCAAATCTAGGTCGTTGCTCATTGCTTCGGGTGCTTGTTCGAGTCGCAGCGCAGCCGCGCTGCTGATCGCTTGATTGTAAAGATACGGAAGCCTGAACACGTTTCCGTAGAGTCCAACGGCCGAGTGGGAAAATCCGCTTAGGTGGCTGCCGTAACGGCAGCCATAATGGCTGCACGGATGTGGCGTTAGTTATCCTCGGGGATCCTCGAGATCTTTGGCTATTATGTTTGGATTCAGCTTTGAAGCTGAGAGACGTTTGCTCTGCTTGGTGCGTTTCCTGTCTGAAGAGGAAGGACCTATCCCTAACGAAAGATAAGCAAGAGCGCCACCGGGAATGGGGAGCCAGAAATTGATCAGACGGTAAGAGATGACTCCGAGGATCGCTACTCCGCGCGGAGTTCCAAAACCTACGAGGGACGTCGTTAGTGCCGCCTCGACCACACCTAGCCCTGCGGGGGTTACGGGAATGACCGCCAAGATGTTGGCGATTCCGTAGGAAACCAGCAGGCCGTCGATATTGACGAAATGTCCGAATGCGGCCAAGAAGATCCACAGCGAGGCTGCGTCGAATATCCAGTTTGCCACGGCCCATGTCAAAGCCTTTTTAAGTAATGGTGGGTCTGAGGCAAGGCTGCGGAGTCTTTCCGAAATGTGCTGAAGCGTGCTTTCGATTTTTGCTTCGCTGAGGTAGGGAAGTTTGGAAAACAAACCAACAATTAGCCGCGTGAAGCGTCGTTCGCCTCGTGTAAATGCGACGATCAAGACGCAAAATAGCAAGATGAGCAAAATTCCAACGAGGGTAACGCTGAGATATACCGCGTTGAAGCCCCAGATTGGAATTGAGATTATTAGGGCTACCCAGAAGATGAGATTCAGTACAACCGCCGAGCCGATTCCTTGAACTGCAATTGCGAACGCAGCATCTGCGGCTCGGACTCCCTGCGTTACCAGCAGCCGGATCGACAGGCCGGTTCCTCCGGCTGTTCCAGCTGGCGTCACGTGTGAAAGAGCTAATGAGGACAGGTCGATGCGTAAGGCCGTCCAGGGTTTCAATGACTGCGGAGGTAGCACAGACATAGTCAGATAGGCGTAAGACATCAAGGCGGCAATCTCTGCGACTAGAGCGAGCCCGACATAGCCGATATTCAGGTGCTGTATAAGTGACACGGCTTTTCTTGCTCCGGCAAGCTGTGGCAGGACAAGATATTCAACAATTAGCAAAATTGCTACGACCTTGATGGAGCGTATCGTGTAGCTCCTCAATATCGACGGTTGATGCAACCGGGAATCAGATGTTTGTTGGCCGTCGAAGCTGCTCATTGTCGTTGTCCTATGAGGAGTAACTCCAATACCATCCACGCCCTTCAACCGAAAATAGACCCTAGATCATTTTGTAATTTATGACTTATGATCTTACACCCTGGTAACTTTGGTACAGGTCCCGGCTAAAGCTTGCTTTGAATCCAAGCTTAGACGTTTAGATGAATTAGGAACATGGAACAACTGAGTTGAGCAACGTTGCTGATGATTCGGAAAACAAGTCGAGTAGCCTGAAGCGCATTTTTCAAATTCAGCTAATGGCGGTCGGCATTGCCCTGTCAGTTTGGCTGCTTTGGTTTTTGCGATCGCTAGTGCTCGATCTTCTTCTTGCCCTGATCGTCGCCATGGTTCTGGATCCAGCGGTCAAGTATTTGTATAGATTCCATTTAAAGCGCTCGGTGGCTTCTGTAATTGTATTTGTCATGGCTCTGGCCGTATTTGGCGGAATTATATTTTTGATCACGAGGCCGCTATACGGTGCGGGAGTCAAGTTTTCCCATCAGCTGCCGGGTTTGGTCAATCAAGCACAGACCGGCACCGGGCAATTTGGCGGATTGATAAAACGGTTTCATATCGATAGCTACGTAGAGGCAAACTCGTCCAAGCTGACCAGTATGTTGTCGCAGGCTAGCGGGCCGGCAGTCGTGGCCGCAAAGACGGTTCTTGCAGGTATTGCACGTGTGGTGACGATATTCCTGCTTTCCTTGTTCATTGAGATCGAGGCTCCGGTACTCTTTGGTGCGATGTATCAGTTAGCCGGTCCTGAGAAAAGGCTTGCCCTTATGAGAGTGCGGGAAAGGCTCGTCAAGGCCATCACCGGTTATGTTCTGGGTAATTTGCTTACCTCTGTTATTGCCGGAGTGGTAGTTTACGTTACGCTGTTGGTCCTTGGCGTCCCCTTCCCGATTGTCCTGGCAGTTTGGGTAGCTATGGTAGATCTTTTGCCTCTGGTTGGTGGATTGCTTGCCGGAGTTCCTACGGTCCTGTTTGCGCTGCTTCATTCACTGACAGCTGGGATCTTGGTAGCAATAGTTTTCATCGTTTATCAGCAGCTCGAGAACCACATATTGAATCCGGTGATCATGGCAAGAACTGTGCGCTTGAACACACTGTGGATTCTGATAGCGGTTCTTGTCGGCGCTGACCTGCTTGGACTTATCGGTGCACTGATAGGAATTCCAGCGGCGACGACGATTCAGGTTATCGGCGGAGAGCTTTGGGACATGCAGCAAAGGAAAAGGGGAGTGGACTTCAGGGAAGGCCAGATATTGTTCGATGATCCGGATCGGCAGGATCAGTCTGGAAAGTGATCACAGAGGCGTTCTACGGGTATTTCCAAACCCTTAAGCCTTTCATGGAGCAAATCCAGTGCACCCAAGGCCGAGGAATATGCGCCTGGGGCAGATGTGCAGTCCGAATCGTGCAGCAGTAGCGTACTCCCTGGGCGGAGTCCGTGGGAGAGATCGCGAATTACCGAGGCGGGCGTAGCTTGTGCTCTCCAGTCGCGCCCCCAGGATGTCCACAATACAGGGGTTAGCGACAAACTCTTAGCGGTCAGCAGAGCCTGCATGTTTAGCACACCATAAGGAGGGCGGTAAAACCTTGGCTTGGCGCCAGATATCTCCGACAGGGTATCGTGAGCCTTTTGAATGTCGTTACGAGTCGCATTTGGGGATCTCCGGAGAAGATTCTTGTGCAAATAGCCGTGAACGGCTATTTCATGCCCCCGGGACTTTACTTCCCTTGTAAGGCCGGGACTCTTTTCTGCCATCGATCCGAGCATGAAAAAAGTGGCTTTCCAATTGTATTTGTCGAGTTTGTCTAGAAACATGGCGGTGGATTTGATATCCGGCCCGTCATCAAACGTGAGGGCAATCGCTTTTGAACTAGACAGGCCTGAGAGTTCAGGGAAAAGCCGGCGTCTTATTGGTCCGATTGCAGTGAGTGCTGGAATCGCATGGCATGTTAGGCCCGCTCCGACGACCATGGCTGACGATGCCGTTAGCACTTTCGCCGATACTGAAGTTTTGTTGTCGCTTATCTTAAAGCCCATACTGGTGTCACCTGAAGTGCTGAAGTTCCCAGAGTGGATTTGAGGTCGCTGATCTGACTGAGCAGCTGTTGGGAAGTCATTGAACTTCCATCAATTTCATAGATCTGACCTGCTTTGAAAATCTGCTTTGACGAGTTCTCATGCGGATTGACTTCAATCGGCCGGATAATTGTCTGGTGGTGAATTGTGGCCCACGCCAGGTCGACGCTGTTCACCACCATTTGCGGGGCATATATGTTTATGTTCTCGTTGGTAGCCTTTTCCAGGAGCAGCATGGTGTGCGAAGCTGCATTGTTAGGTGTTATCAGGTGGAGATCTGACGAGCTATCCCAGCCACCATTGATTATCGCGACACCGCTGTTCGCAAGGTCTGCGACGCTCTGGGGAGCTGCAAGCGCGGTTTTCCCAGTCACAATAGCCGCCACGTTGTCACGGGCGAGGGTCTTGGCCAGGACAGGATCATTGATATTTTTTGGTCCCAACAGGACAGTCAAATAAACGTACTGCTGGGATGCATATGATACCGGCGCTATATTGAGCCCTTTAGAGGTGGCAATATTTGAGACTAGGTTAATCGAGACGAACAGCATGGCGGCGGCTGCAATCGCTCCTGCGAAGCGCCGGGACGCTGGTTTAACGATTGGCGCAATTCTGCTCGGCATCTCACCAAAGAGAAGACGTTCAATATCGTCCGCGGCATTACCCACGAAAATTGTCTTGGCCTCCCGCGTGATTTCATCGCCAAAATCTCTAAGTTCTCGGATCGACTGTCTTAGTCCATCCGCCGTTCTGGCCCACTTGGTGACGCCTGCGGCGGTCATCTCGAAAACATTCTGGCGTCCGTGGCCGGGGATTGGATTGTACGATATGACCGGCAGTCCGGCAGCAAATGCCTCCATGCACGTAAGACCGCCGGCATTTTGTACCACCGCGTCGCACGCTTTCATATATGTTGCCATCTCGTCGGTCCACTCGAGGACAATTCCTTTTCCCCTAGTTCGCAACCGATTCGCGAGGTCCTGATTTCTTCCACAGACTGCTATAGGGAGAAACTCCTCGGCCAACAACATGTTATCGAAGGTATCCTCAAGTTCGCCGACGCCCCAGCTGCCGGCAACTATTAGTACAGCAGTTGCCTCGGAAGAAATTCCGAGCCTTTGCCGAGCCTGCAGTTTGGATTCTTCGGTAGTTGAAAATGTCGGCGAAACGAGGGGTCCTGGCGCCGTAGCAAATTCGCCAGTCAGATTGTAGACTGCTTGCGCGGCACGGGGATGCACACAGATATGCGAGTCAACGCCTTTGTGGACCCAGAGGGGATGCACTGCAAAATCCGTAAGAAAGGTTGATACTGGTATTTCAAGCTTTTTGCGTCGCTTTATGCGGGCCCTGCCCAAAACCACCGAGGCAAATGGATATGTTGTGACAATGACATCCGCCTGATAATCGTCGGCCCATTGCCGCAGCCTCCGTTCGAAGAAAATCGAGAGGATGAATACTAGCGGGGGAGTAAGAGCACGGGACCATGTCCAGATCCGATATAGAAGTTCGTAACTCCAGGGGGCTTTTGAAAGCTGCAGTTCATAGGTCTTTTTGAGGAATCTTCCAACACCCGGCGAGGCATCCAGGAAGTCGACCATTCTTGTTTGATGGCCGCGCTGTTCCAATCTGACGCATAATTCTTTTGCCGCGCCATCGTGACCAGCTCCCATTCGTGCGGATATCACGAGCACTCGCTTTGGCATTCCTTATAACCTATCTGTCGGACCAATGATTTATGCGCTTGCGACAACATCAGCCATAATGTTCGCTCTTGCAACAGCTTTGCAGCACAGGAGCGCTCAGAAGGCTGACCATTCAAAGGCGATGCGCCCAGCACTGCTATTTTTTCTGGCGCTCGATCCTATGTGGCTTCTTGGACTAGGCGCCGATATTGTTGGAATCTTTTTCCAGTTCGCTGCGCTTATCAAAGGTTCCGTCCTAGTTGTCCAGGCTATTTTAGCAATTGGTTTAGTATTTTCACTTTTTTTCTCAGCTGTGCTACATAATATACGATTGAAATACTCAGAATTGGTGCTATCTGGTTTGATCGTCTTGGCGTTAGTCGGATTTCTGATATTTGGAACTCCACCGGTACTGATTGATCGGTCAGCTCTAAGCAGTTGGCTTGTTCTCGCCGTGGCAACTGCTTTGGTTACGACTGCTTTGTGGATGTTTGCACACAATTCCGGTACATTTAGACGTACCTCCGCCCTCGGGATCGCTGCTGGCATCCTGCACGGTTTTACGGTATCACTGTCGAAAGTGGTGTCTCAGGATTTTGCAGCTCTTGGCATTTTTCATTTGCTGGTAGATCCACATACCTGGATACTTTTGGTCATGGGGGCGGCTGACATTTTGGTGATTCAGAGCGCTTTTCAGGCTGGTCCACTCGGTATTTCTTTGCCGATAATCTCTGTGGTGGAACCTCTGTTCGCTTTTTTGATCAGCGTACTTGTGCTGCACGAGAGCATTGCGCTGTCGCTGTTGGACAAGGGTATAGCAGGCATGTGCCTGGCTTTGATGATGGTGGGCGTTTGGGGTCTTGCACGGGTTTCGACCGAGGAGACCTTGGCGTGAGGAGAAACACCGACCCTGAAGTCACCAGTTCCGGCGCAGTCGTCTTCATCCATGGGCAGCCTGGAAGCGCCAGTGATTTCAGCGATTTGGTCCGTCGGTTGCCATCACGGGTAACCACTGTTACCTACGATCGGCCTGGCTGGGGGAGGAATCCTAACGATGTCACCGATATCGATGGAAATGTCAAATATCTGGTCGAAGAAGTACTAGGCGAGCGCTTTGAGAAGGTAGTTCTTGTCGGATATTCTTACGGGTCGGCCGTTGCGCTCAAAGCAGCAGTCGATTATCCGCAAAGGGTGAGCGGATTGATACTGGTAGCTCCTGTTGGGAGCACGGAATCAATTTCTTCGACCGACATGCTTTTGGTCGTTGCGACAAGGTTTCTGCAAAGTTTTCCTGTCCAAAGGATGCTGTGGCGTTGGAAGGGATCCAGCAGGACGATCAGCGAAAGTTTTCATTCTGAGCAGTTAGGCCTGAGGGTGGAGCTCGAGAAATTGTCGCGGATGATCCCCCGAATTGAGCATAGAGTTGAATTGATAGCGGGAATGGATGATCTCCTCAACCCGCTGCGAGGCACCCTTTGGCTGCTTGATACCTTGCCCAATTCCAGGCTGACTCTGTTGAAGGATGTAGGTCATTTGCTGACTACTCAAGCGCCGGCGAACATAGCTGCGAAGATTTTTGACATCTGGAGTGACCAAGTCGACCGCCGAGAGTGAGCGAAGCTATTACTAGACAATTTATTTGACGCGAAGTTTAATCTTGTAGCAGAATCTGCCAGATCTTAAGTCGGTTTCTAAACATTCAGTAAACTATTGATGGTAGATTTAATACAGATCGTACTACGGAGTTTTCACCTACTTGGGTCAGTAGTTTTCTTGGGAATCCGGGAAGGAT
Source organism: Actinomycetota bacterium (assembly GCA_027322285.1). GTDB lineage: Bacteria > Actinomycetota > Acidimicrobiia > Acidimicrobiales > Acidimicrobiaceae > SCQM01. The sequence goes on along the minus strand of DAHVRV010000034.1, from coordinate 9,210 downwards.
AACTAAGCAATGGGTGTTAGGTATGACCTTAGGGGCGTGTCAGTGACGTCGCAAGATGTTCTCTAGGCAACGGTTATGGGTGAAGCGGCCGGGGGCTGGTAAAACAGGGTCGATGAGCCGGTGTGTTGGTTATGTGGACCAGTACCGGAGGTTTTGAGACGTGGAATCAGTAACGAAGGTTACGTGGAATGATGAGCAGTGGCGGCCTAGAGCCGAGTGTAAGGAGCTAGATCCCACGCTGTTTTTTCCTGTTGGGGTAACAGGAGAAGCTGAAAGACAAATTCTACGAGCCAAGTGCGTATGCGAAGCGTGTCTAGTCCAAATGCAGTGCCTAGAATTTGCTCTCAGAACAAATCAAGAGTATGGCATCTGGGGTGGAAAAGACGAGGAAGAGCGCAGGATTATTCGGCGAATGAGACGTCAGCAGCGCAAGCTAGCTCAAGCTTCATAATGTGGGGCCTCGAAGGAGGCTCCACATTAAGTTGGTAATTTTATGCGGTCGGGGTGTGTGTAAATATTGGCGCTGTTCCCCCGCATAAATCCTACCAACGTAATCCCAAGGCTGTCGGCAGTTTTTACGGCAAGCGATGATGGAGCCGATACCGCAACGATTATAGGAATTTGCGCCATGGCGGCCTTTTGCACCAGTTCGAAGCCGATGCGGCCGGAAAGCCCAAGAATGTTTTCGGAAAGTGGAAGTCTTTTTTCCAGAAAATAATGCCCTACTATCTTATCCAGCGCATTGTGGCGTCCGATGTCTTCGCGAACGACTTCAAGTTGTCCAAATCTATCGAAGATTCCAGCTCCATGAAGTCCTCCGGTTTGCTTGAAAATTGACTGTCTTGAATGAAGTTGAACCGGAATTGAAAATAGGGTATCAATGTCCACTGTCAGCTTTGATTCGACAACGGCTGTGCGGTTTGCCAGATCTTCTATGGAAGTCGTCCCGCACACTCCGCAAGCTGCGGTTGACATGAAGGTGCGCTCCTTATGAGCTCCTAGGTAATGGCAAGTGAGTTCAACGGTCACGACATTGAAACGCTGGTCTTCATTTCTGACATTTGCGCAGTAACAAACGGTTTTGAGATTTTCATAGGAAGCAATCAGCCCCTCGTTGAAAAGCAAACCCACTGCTAGTTCGAAATCGTTTCCCGGGGTGCGCATGGTGACCGTTATGGGCGTGGCGTCCTGGTCCAGACCCTGTATTCGTATTTCCATTGGCTCTTCGGTGGCAAGCACGTCTGGCCTTTTAGAGACATTGCCATCGCGATAGGCGGTGATTTTAGCATCGGTCGTTGGTCGACGTACCGGTGCCGAATCCGTCGGTTTGAAATCGGTCATGGTTGGTATCTCCTATCGGGAGTGCAAATCAGATGAGCATTGATGAGTTTGCGCAATTCATCCGGCGTGTCGATATCAAGAAATTCCGGGTTGTCTTGATTGTCCCAGGCATCCATTGACAGACGCTGGGTCCCGGAAACGTCGAGGGCCTCCCTGACTTTCATTATGCCGTTGTTTGTGAGAAAGATACTTCGATCCAAGCTTTCAGGAGACCATCGTGCTGCTAAATACTGCTCGCGTCCATTCACCACCGGAACTAGGCTATCCCGGCCGGGCCAGTTCGCGATGATCCTTAATGTCGGCACAGTAATCAACGGGACATCACCTGCCAGTACTAAAGCACACTGATCGAATTCAAGTATTTTCTGATCCCTCAGGTACTTGACCGACTGAGCGATGGCAGCCAGGGGCCCCAGGCTCGAGGAATCATGGATGACGGGAAGCCCAGTTAGCCCAAGACCGACCTCGAAACAGGTATGGCATGCCAAAGACAGCGCGTCGGCCGAGAGCTTTGCCACGGTGCGGCCTTCAATTTTCTGCACTAGCTTGTTGCTTCCGAAACGCCTTGACATTCCGCCGGTCAGAAGCATGCCGATACAGTTGACTTCGGCAGCACGGTTCAGAAATTGGTACTCGGGACGGTTATTCATTGACTTTTCCCCTGATATTCAAAGATTTTAGTTTGGGTACTCGTCGTCGCACTCATGGCTAAGAGTGTATTTTGGCGGAGACGGCTTTTGATCGTGACAGGAACAGTGCCATGGCAGGCGGATTACGGGTCAAGAATGCTAGATGCTACAACATCAATTTTTGATGTTGCTTCAAAATACTCTGTGCTAGGGTTTGACCCATCTACGATTCCTACACCGGCGCGCAGTATTGCCCGGTAGTCTTCGAGTTCAATCGAGCGAATGTTTAGTATCCACGAACCGTCGCCACCCATCTTCTGGTAGCCGACCAAGCCTCCGTATAACCCTCTGCTGGGAGCCTCGTTCGAAAGAATGTAACTCATGGCATCGCCGTAGGGCTCTCCATTGACTGCGGCCGTAGGAGCAAGATGTGCTGCTATCTCAATACTGGTTAGGGGCGATTTTAAAGAAAGCTGTCCCGAAATTCTGCTGCCGAGATGGACAATCTCGCCGTAGCTGGCAATAGTCGGTTTTGATTGATGCTGTGACGATATGCCCAGCTCGAGGAGTCTTGCATTAATTTGTCTGACAACGATATTGTGCTCACGGTTGTCTTTGTCGGAAAGGAGGAGACTGTCCATGGTGGCCGACTGGGCCGTACCGGCAAGCGGATGGCTTATGAGGGACGATCCTTTGAGATTGACGACCAACTCAGGAGATGCCCCGAGGTAGTTGCCGAGACTGAAAAGATATGTGGCGGGTCTGTCTTCGACGAGCTTGTCGAAGAGGAATTGAGGGTTGGGCCGCTCGGAATAGCTAATGAGTGCAGACTGTGACAGCACGACCTTGCTTAGGCTTGTGTTTTTAATAGCCTGTATTGCATGGTTTACGCGGTTTTCGAACTCTACCTTTGTCTCAGCGTAGATAACAACGCCACGGAGTTGCGGAGCGTTTGAAATTGTGTTGCGGGCAGTTCCATGGACAAGTTTCTGAAGAATATCCAAAGCCTGGGTGTGGTCATCCTGAGGCATCGATATTGAAACCCCGCCTTTTTGTGCGAAGACGACTGCGACTTCTGGAACTGTGACCTGAAATGCCACCTGCGGATCGAAGGGAATCGCTGCAATCAGAAGATGCTCGCCGGACAGGTCTTTCACAAGAGTGGGGTCGTAGCGGTCTGCCTGAAGCGGGTCAAGCGTGACCAGACCATTACCTACGAGGTACTGCTTGTACCGCCCGATCGAAACTACAGTCTCACCGAAGCCCGTGATATAAGAACACATGTGTTTGGATGAGGCATGTTTGAAAAACGCGAGAGCTCCAATTTCGGAGAGGTCAGCTTCAAGCGAAGTGAGTGTTGCTGAATGCATGCTTCTACTCCTTCGCGGCTGTGAAGAGCTGAGCTGCTCCACTCGTGAGCAGCTTGTGGGCAACATTGTGAAATCCGGCCTTCAATAGAAGCTCAGCGATTGTATCTGCCGGGGGAAGATAACTCACTGATGCCGGAAGGTAGCGATAGGCCTTTTTGTCGCTTAGCAGGCCTCCTACGAATGGAACTATCTTATTGAAATAGATTCCATGTCCCGCTCTCATCAGTAGAGATTTGGGGCGCGCTACCTCGAGGAGGGCAATTCGTCCTCCTGGACGCAACACTCGCGCGAGCTCTCCGAACACGGGTGGCAGCTCAGTGAAATTCCTCAATGCAAATCCACAGGTTATTCCATCAAAGGAATCATTGCTGAAACAGAGATTCAAGGCATCTGAGACTACCAAGTCGGTGGATAGCTGCGAGTGAGAAATCATTCCATACGAGAAATCGGTGCCGACACAGTGGTAGCCCTGACCCCTGGCTAACTTTACAAAATCTCCCGTCCCGCATGCTAGGTCGAGTATCGAGGCTCGTGCCGGCAGTTTAAGGCTGTTCAGAGTCTGCTTTCGCCAAATCTGATCCAGGTGGAAAGTCATGATTCTGTTCAGCTTGTCGTAGGTTGGGGAGATGGTGTCAAACATCTCTTTTACGAAAGCCGCCTTTTCTGTTCCTGTCGGCAGATTTGGATCGGACACTATTCGCTCGGCTTTGCTGGTTCGATTTGGGGCTGGCTCTTGATTGCGTTTCTTACCGCCTCTTTTTCATGTTGGGCTCCAACCTGCTCAAGGTGGCGCTGCGAAAGCGCCAAAAGTGTCCGCTCGAAGTGGCCCGCAACCAGGGCTACTGCTGCCGGAAGCAAGCGGTTGAATGCCTCGATGAGCTTTTGGCCTGACTCCGGGGAGTCATTTTCCTGAGTTATTGGATTACGAACGTACTCGTCAAAAAGTTCAATGGCTAGAAGGGCATTCTTCCTTGTGGCAAGGTGATGCCGCTTGGCTAGTTCAAGGAGTTCCGAGAGAGGGATTCCCGATTCCAGCAGAGCAAGCCCGGCGCGGGCCATTTCAATATCGCTTGCTGGAAAGACCTCTAAGTCGTTGACTTTAACCGGCGGTATCAGGCCCTCATTAACCAGCGATTGGAGCAGCGGCTTGGGGATTGAGGTCTTGACGGCCAATTCGTCTAAGGTCAGGTATTGTGAGGAGTGTGCACCTTGGGGAGGCTTTGACAAGGCATCGAATAGAGCGCGATCGGCAGCCTCGGCATCTTTACTGAAGATTCGGCGAATCGTATTCAAACTAAGTCCGGAACGTTGCAATTCCCGAATTTCGTTGAGACGGCTGAGATGTGATTGCTCATAAAGCGCTTGTCGTCCCGTTCGTGATGGCGGATCCAATAAACCCCGGGTCTGATAAAAACGAATTGTGTCAATAGAAAGTTTTGTGATTGAGGCCAAATCTTCTATCTTGAAAGGTCCTTTGGGATCGCCGTTGGCTTCGTGCTCTAGTTTGAACTGGCTCATTTACACCTCGAAGTAGTCACTCTCCATTATATGAGCAGTCGCTCGAATAGTGGGAGTCAATACTCATAAGAATGCGAATGCCCTCTCAGCATGATGTGACGGAAGCAATGTGGACTGCCAAGGTTAGCGGCAGGCCATTAGATTCAGATCATTTGACGACGATACCGTCGAGACCAGAGACCTCGGGGTATTGGGGATTCATGAGCTCTAGCCGGTCTAGAAGGAGCTTCAATATGGAGTAATCTCTTGACCAGCGGTGGTTGGCTGGAATAACGAACCACGGCGATTCATCGGTGCTGGTTGCGCTTATCGCTTCAGAATACGCATCCTGGTATTCGGACCACAGCTCCCTAGTCTTGAGATCCGTGTCGGAGAATTTCCACTGTTTGGCTGGGTCGGTGATGCGTTCTTGGAAACGTTCCCGTTGCTCGTCGGAGGAAATGTGCAGAAATACTTTGATCACATCGATGTGATTCCGATCGAGGTAATCCTCCCAATTGCGGATTTCTTCAAAGCGTTGCTGGCGCTCCTTGTCGTCAATTAGTTTCAAGACATAGGTTGCCACCACGTCTTCGTAGTGGCTTCTATTGAATATTCCTATCTCGCCTTTTGTGGGGAGCGCCTGATTGATTCTCCATAGGAAATCATGGGACGCTTCAATGGAATTTGGTTGCCGAAATCCCGTGACTCTGACTCCCTGGGGATTTACTCCTTTGAAGACCCGTCTGATCGTGCCGTCCTTACCGCCTGAATCAAGAGCCTGGAGAATAAGTAGTATCGACCTTGAATGCTCAGCCCAAAGTCTCGCCTGTGCTTCAGAAAGCTCTGCATGCATCTTTTCGAAGGTTTCGGTTAGGCCATCCTTGTCCTTCTTATTGAGACCCGGAGTCGCCCCTGGGTTGATGCTGTCAAGATGGAAAGGTTCGCCGAGGCGTACGCGCAGGTGCTTTTCAGAGTGGGAAAGGGCCATATTACTGGTAATACCGATAAATGAGTTGGGCGGCCAGCGATGGCTTGGGAGCACTCTCGACCTCAATTGTCGCTTCGACAGTCAACTGGATTCCTCCTTGAAATTCTTCGAGTTTGGCGATCGTAGCACCAAGGCGGACATTTGAATTTGATGGAACTGGTGCAGGGAAGCGAATCCTGTTTGCCCCGTAGTTGACGGCGATCCCCGCGTGGTTTATAGACAGTATATCCGGTAGAAGTCTTGGTATCAAAGAAAGCACCAGGTAGCCATGGGCGATAGTTGTGCCATACGGGCCGAATCGCGCTGCTTCGGTGTCAACGTGGATCCACTGGTGATCTCCAGTAACGTCGGCAAACTGGTTGATTTGCGCCTGGGTGACTTTATGCCAGCTTGAGTAGCCAAGGTGTTTGCCCAGATATTCTTTGATTTCGTCAATGCCGTTGATTACCACCATCAGCGTTGCTCCTGTCTCAGCCATGGCTCGTCATTGCGGAGCCGGTTATAAGAGCTAGTCCGCAAAATTCAAATTTAGCGAAACCAGATTTTCTGGTGCTGCCGCGACTGAGGGTGAAGCAAAAGGGCAACCAGCGCAATCTCGAAAACCAGTGTTAGGGGGCTAGCGAAAATTAGCTTGAAAATGCTGATTTGAAGAGAGACCGCATATATTGCAAGAATCAATAGCGGAAAAACCGCTCCGACAACCGCGGTGATGTATCCCCATCTTTTCGAATTAGATATGCCGTAGGCACCGACCAGTTCCGCGGCCGCCGGGAGGAAAACTAGCGGCGCAAAGGAAGAGAACAATAGAGTCACTATCCCATTCATGTACAGCAGCAGAGTTGCAATTTGGAGAGTCTGCGGAAGAGATCTATCAAACCATCTCGGTGAGTCCATTTTGATCCTCTTCAATCATTTCTTCAGTCCAGTAAACCATCAATATTCATTCTTGCAGATTTTGTAACAGTAATTCTTTCGCCTATGTTTCTTTCGGCGAAAGTTCCAGCCAATTGCCCACATGCAGCGTCTATGTTGGTGCCTCGGTTGTCTCGAACGGAAACCGCCACGCCTGCCTCCGCTAAAATGCTAGCAAAGCTTACGATCTTTTCCATCGGAGTTCCCCTCGTCGGCCAGCCCGGGGTGGGGTTGAGAGGTATCAGGTTCACGTGAGCCTGGAGAGGAATGCAAATGGCGATGAGTTCCCTTGCATCTGTAGTGGAGTCATTTACGCCATCCATCATCGCCCATTCGAACGATATTCTTCGGTTTGAGGCCTTCGCATACTCTTGAAGAGCTTTGGTAAGGAGTTCGATCGGGTACCTGCTATTAATTGGAACAATTGAAGAGCGCTTTTGGTTGTTGGCTGCGTGCAAGGAGACTGCCAGATTGACCTGTAGGTCCAGGCTGGTGAATAGTTTGATACCGGGCACGATCCCAACCGTGGATACTGTAATATGCCGCGCGCCGATGCCGATATCTTGATTTATGCGCGCGATTGCTCCAAAAACATTGCGGGTATTTGCAAGGGGTTCGCCCATACCCATAAAGACGACGTTGGACAGCCTTTTTGAGCCCCTTGTGATCCGAGTTCTAGATATCGCCCATATCACCTGTTCAGTAATTTCGCCCACTCCCAGGTGGCGAAAGTAACCCTGTTGCCCAGTCGCGCAAAAGGAGCAGTTCATTGCACATCCCGCCTGCGACGATATGCAGACCGTTGATCTGTCTGGGTAGTGCATGAGAACAGTTTCGATAACATGCCCGTCGTCTAGCTCAAAAAGTGCTTTCTCGGTGAGTTGGTGATCATCCGAGCTCAGCTGCCGAAGTTTGAGCGCCGACTTTAGTTCAGGCATCAGCGCCAGCCTTTCCCGCAATTCCTTGGGCAGAGAGGTTAGAAGTTCTGGCCTGAGGGCATGCTTATGTATCGACTGCCAAATTTGCATGGCACGAAAAGATGGTTGCTCGGTTAAAAGTTTTTGCCAATCGGCAAGTTGGAGATCGTAAAGTGACATTAGTGAAACTAGTTTAATTGTCCATGACTGGACAACGATTTAGCATTTCTGAATTCATACATCGAAATCCTAATAATGCTGATCGTGCCGAGATTTTGAGGACCGACGCAGGGGTCCGCCACAGGGATATTACGGGAGGCGGCGCCAGGGCCGCTGTCTTTGGCGTGAGTGACGGCCTTGTGTCAAATGTAGCTTTGATACTTGGTGTTGCAGGTGCACACCCGACGGCTCCCTTCGTTAGAGTTGCGGGACTGGCTGGGTTGATAGGCGGGGCCCTTTCCATGGCGCTGGGTGAATACGTTTCAATGATGGCCCAGCGCGAACTGTTTGAGAAAGAGATTGCGCTCGAGGCCCACGAAATAAAGACAAGGCCGGACTTTGAGCGAAGGGAACTTGTTCAGCTCTACCGACGCAAAGGAGTGCCGAAAGAGTTGGCCGAGGACTTTGCCGAGCACATCATGAAAGATCCGGAGCTGGCACTTGACACGCACGCTCGCGAGGAGCTAGGGGTTGATCCCGCATCCATCGGTTCGCCGGTTGAAGCTTCGCTGGCGTCGTTCTTTTCTTTTGGGGTTGGCGCGGTTCTGCCACTGATACCTTGGTTTTTCCTTACGGGTACCAACGGGATAATGTTCACGGTTTTGCTTGCGGCTCTGGGCACGATTGCCGTGGGAGCACTGCTGGCGGTATTTACCGGCAGGTCGCTTCTCAAGACCATCTTCAGACAGGTGCTGCTGTCTGGGATCGCGGCGGGGATAACCTACCTGTTAGGTCACTTGGTTGGGTTTCAAGGGGCTTAGTCCCTTGGTGTCGCCGGCCCGAGGTCTGCGACATAAGCACGATCAATATGGTCAAGCGTGAATCCCAGCTTCTCGTATAGCAAGTTTGCCGAGGCGTTTGAGGATTCAACATAGAGCATGGCAGTTTCTATGCCTTTTCCAGCCAGGTAGTTCAGACCTGCAAGACACATCGTTGCGCCGAGATGCTGTCCCCTAAGTTTCGGATCGACGGCTATTACGTAAATTTCACCTAATGGAGGATCGATTTCCGAGTGTATCTTGGTCCAGCAGAATGCGGCTAAGGCGCCATCGATTTCATGCAGGAGGAATCCATCCGGGTCGAACCAGTCCTGTTCTTCGCGGTATTGAAGAGTCGCAAGGTCCCAGTCACCCTGTTCGGGATGCCAGGAAAAGGCGTCGTTGTTGAGGGCGAGCCATTTCTCTTCGTCTTGTCCAATGACGAAAGGCCTTGTTGCAACAGGTTTCAACTGAAGCTTAGGGTCGACGGGGAGAGATCTGCGCAGCTGGTAGAGGTCACGCCCACGCCTGAGTCCAACGGAATTACAGAGCTCGTCGCTTTCGGCGGACGGTTTT
>DAHVRV010000033.1:0-22744 GCA_027322285.1 Actinomycetota bacterium | reverse complement strand
TTGGAAACTCTCCGAACAAACGCCCACGGCTCCGCTAACAGAGCCGCTTAGTGGCGCAACTTTGAATGGAATTAAAAACTTCCATGACTAACTACTTTACAGCAACCACACCTAAATAGAAGCGTGCCAATCGGTAAAGTAGTAAGCCAATCCTCGTGGCGAGCTGAGACCAACGTACTATGGGTCTAACTCACCACAACCTCTCAAGTAGATATTAATAAATCAAATACCTAGAGAACTCGTACGTCTACAGCCTGCAAACCTTTGGGCCCATTCTGGGTCCCAAACTCTACAGCCTGTCCTTCTTCAAGACCCTTGTAACCGCTCATTTGAATAGCACTGAAATGAACGAAAACATCATCACCATTATCCTGAGAAATGAAACCGAAGCCCTTCTCAGAGTTGAACCACTTTACCGTACCGGTCGCCACAGCGGCGACCTCCCTTCCATAAAAACAGCTGCCAATTAGAAAGAGGCATTACTGGGTCCGACGAATTGTACCTCATAAATGATTGTATTCAGATGGACCAGCTACCCCTTCCTAACTAGTTATCATAGCACCCAAAGCGCGCCGGCTGAACACCTCCCGGAGTCAATCAGCAAATCAACTCAACTAAGTCTTGACAAGCCTCTTGCCTTATTGCACTTCAGAATGTCTAACCAAGTAGAGCATCGCGCAATTGCGATCTGCCAATCAACTCGGCCAAAACTGCGCTTGAAATAATCTGACTTCCCATCGCCTTGGCTATCTTGCCAGCAAGGCCTATGGGTACCTGAGAATCTTCGATGTCGACGATACAGCTCTGGAGACCTTCTAAATTGAAATTCTGAGCAGCCTGCATCGCCTCCTGAAATGCGAATTCTCCACCGGTTGCCCTGCCGTCGGTGATCAGGATACAAAGCGGGTGCTCCCCCTTTTGTCTGCATTCTTTGGCCTGCAACGTTAACAGTTCTATTCCTCTGGCTAACGGAGTGACTCCGCCCGTAACCAGTGTTGCAAGCTTTGCCCGAATCATCTCGACTGACCTGGTTGGCTTTTGCAGTACCCTGGCAGTTCCCTCGGCAATCACGATTAACCCAACTCGGTCCCTGGTTTGGTATGCGTCCAGTAGAAGCGACTCAATCACGGTCGAGGCCAACTCTGTCCTGGAATTCATGCCAATGGATCCGGAGAGATCCAAACCCACAAGGATTGTCCTGCCCTGTTTGGCAATCTTCTCTGATCTGACAATGTCTTGCGTGGCGACAAACGGTTCGGTTGCCACTTCCGGCTCATTGCTGCGGCGCAGGACAGCTGAGGTAAGGGTTCCAACCACATCAAGGCCTACACCGCGTATATCAGAAACTCCCTCCACACCCTTGCGATATCCAGTCGGGGTTGAGCCCTTGGGCCCTCCGCCCACCCTTTCCGAGAAGATTCCCTTTACACCCAGCGTCGTCACAGTACCCATAATCGGCACACCGCCACCTCCGAATGTCAGCGCCGATCCCGAAGACTCGCTTTGCCCTTTCGGGCCTCGAGGGACGTCTGGCGGCAAATCGCCATTGTCGCTCTTTGATCCTTCAGACTTTGAGACCTCGACATCTTCGCCCGCCTCATGGCCTATCCTCTGGATTTTCTCGATCACCTCAGAGACACTTCGCGATTCATACTCTTGCAGCGGATCCTTGCGCGCGCGATGCGACAACACCAATGGGGCTACGGCTTCCAAATCCCTCGCTTCCACATCTTGACGACCTTCGAGTGCCGCGTGGGCTGCCGCGCTTCTAGCCATTGTGAGATCGGCCCGCAATCCCTGGGCTCCATAGCTGATGCAAAGCTGCGTTATTACTCTGAAGAACTCATTCGAAACATTTGCACTGAGGCCAAGGGCATGGCTAAGATTCATGCTCCTCGCCAAATTAAGCCTCCGCTTCAGGTCTTTTTTCTCCGGGTCAAACGAAATGCAAAAAGCGTCTGGATCGCTGTCGAATTCCAGCCGTCTAAGAAGCGCAACGCTTCGGTATTCTGGATCAAGGATTCCATCGCTTTGGACCGAAAGTCCAAATCTGTCCAGTAGCTGCGGCCTAAGTTCTCCCTCTTCTGGATTCATCGATCCAATTAGTACGAACTTTGCCGGGAACACGGCGGATACCCCGTCTCTTTCTATGCGATTTAAACCTGAGGCCGCCGCATCCAGAAGCAGGTCTACGATATGGTCGGCAAGGAGGTTCACTTCGTCAACGTAGAGAACGCCGCCGTTCGCTTCGGCCAAAAGACCGCCGGTTGAAGCCACTGTCCCGTCGGCAACCATCTGAGCCAAATCCACCGAACCCTTCACCCTATCCTCTGTGGCTCCTGCTGGAACCTCTATGAACGGAGCGCCGTCAGGCAAGAGGTCGGCCAAAGCGCGGGCGAGCGTCGATTTGCCAGATCCCTTGTCACCGCGGATCAGCACTCCACCAATCCTTGGATCTATGGCATTTAGCAGCAGGGACATCTTCAACTGGTCCTGTCCAACCACTGCGACAAAGGGAAACTCCCTCATCTTATCTCCTCCCAACCCTCAGCTTCGAGCATCGCGGACCTAATGGCATCCAATGACTCGTCAGTTGCATTCCACAGACCACGCTGGGAAGCTTCGAGCAACCGTTCCGCAATAGAGGTGAGAGCACTAGGGTTAGACTGCTCAAAGAACTTCCTCACCGACGCATCAGCCACGTACGCTTGGGTTACCTTCTCATACATCCAGTCCTCGACGATATTAGCAGTTGCGTCATAGCCGAACAGATAGTCGACCGTGGCGGCCATCTCAAAAGCGCCCTTGTAGCCATGATGCTTCATTGCTTCAATCCACTTCGGATTGATGACTCTGGAGCGCACTACCTTGGCAGCCTCTTGCACCAGCGACTTTACCCTTGGCCTTGCTGGATCGGCCGAATCGCCGAAATACGATTTCGGCTCGATGCCGGAAAGATGACGCACTGCGGAAATCATTCCGCCGTGATCTTGCATATAGTCGTCTGAATCGAAAATATCGTGCTCTCTGTTGTCCTGGTTTTTCGAGGCCACCTGGATACCCTTAAACCGCAGCGCCATCGACTCCGGATCGTACTTTCCAAAGCTCTGTCGCGTATAGCTATATCCCGACCAGGTCAGATAAACCTTGGCCAGATCCTCGTTCGATCTCCAGTTCCTGGCCTCGATTAGCGGGAGGATTCCTGATCCATATGATCCAGGTTTTGGCCCAAAGATTCTGGGCGAGCTTGCGTCTTTGGCAAGCGGGTTGTCATCTTCCGGACTCTGCGCCGCAACGTCAAAGGCCTGAGCAAGAAAGCTAACTACGTGCGGAAATGCGTCGCGAAAGAAGCCGGAAATTCTAAGAGTCACGTCCACACGAGGCCTGCCCAGCTCCTGGCGATCGATCAGTTCGCATCCGGTCACTCTTCCGCTCTGCATATCCCAAACCGGACTCACTCCAATCAGTGCCAGTGTCTGTGAAATGTCATCCCCAGCGGTTCTCATTGCAGCGGTTCCCCATACCACTATCCCAACCGAAGTGGGATAGCTCCCCTCTTCGGAAAAATATCGCTCTATCATCGCCTCAGCAAGCTTTTGCCCCACAGCCCACGACTGGATCGACGGAAGCGCCTTGGGATCGATGGAGTAGAAGTTGCGTCCGGTTGGGAGTACGTGCGCCATCCCTCTCGAAGGTGCACCGGATGGTCCCGAGGCGATGTAGCTGCCGTCAAGTGCCTCAAGTATTGCGTCAAGTTCTCTGGGAGTCGCACGAAGGCGTGGCACCAGATTGACGCATATCGCTTCGACAGCTTTGCTGTACGCTTTCGGAAACTGTTCCAGGCTTTGGAGCTCGAAGCCAGAGGCCTGAGCCATGCTAACAACTCTTTGAACTTCCTCTTCGACCTGGTCGATCTCTTTAGTCTTTCCTGCCTTTAAATCGATCCCAAGTTCGGCCGCCGCAAGCATGCGCAACGACGGCTCAGTCCCAGATCCTATCCTTGTCAATGCCGCGATCATATCTACCTCAGCCTGACCATCAAGAGTCCCACCAAGGATATGAAGGCCTCCCCTGATCTGGGCATCCTTTATTTCGCAAAGATAACCGTCTATCTCCGAGACCAAAGTGTCAAATTCGCCGTCTTCAAAATCGGGATTTTCTTCAAGTTTCAACTCTTTGGCAATCTGGGCATCCACCAACACCTCCCAGATCGCCTCGCGCAGTCCGGGAAGTTTCGAAGGGTCCATACCCGAGCAACGGGAATGGGCATCGAGCAGAGATTCGAGCTTGGATAGTTCATCGTAGGTATCGGCTCTTGTGAGGGGTGGGACCATGTGGTCGATTATCACAGCATGGGCACGCCTCTTGGCTTGTGTACCCTCGCCAGGATCATTCACCACAAAGGGATAGACCAGTGGGATGGCTCCCAGAGCTTGATCGGCATAGCAGTTGTTCGATAGCCCCAGACTTTTGCCTGGAAGCCATTCGAGGGTGCCGTGTTTTCCCACGTGTATTACCGCGTCAGCCTTGTATTTGATATCTAACATCCGGTAAAAGGCCATGTAGTGATGAGTCGGAGCAAGATCTGGCGAATGATAAATGGCGATAGGATTCTCACCGAAGCCCCTTGGAGGTTGAATAGCGATGAACACATTTCCAAGGCTGATGCCGGGGAAGACAAACTCCGAGTTATTTAAATAGACAGAGCCGGGAGGCTCCCCCCAGGCCTTTGTCAAGCCGGCTTTGATCTCTTCGCCGAAGTCCTCGAATTCCGCCGCGTAGTCAAGCGCCGAAAGGGTGAGTTGCGCCTTTTCAACCTGACCGACGCTGAGAGTGGGAACGTCGTAGTTGAAGGTAGCCATCAGCTCTTCCATCAGAGCGTCTCCGCTCTCCGGAATTCTGTCAATATGGTATCCGTGATTCCGCAGTTTGTGAAGAAGCGCGATAACTGACGCCGGAGTGTCGAGCCCCACTGCATTTCCCAATCGTGAGCGCTTCGTAGGATAGGCAGAAATTACAATGGCAATTTTTTTATCGCTATTGGCTTTGTAACGCAGCCTGGCGAGCCTAGCCACAATTTGGGCGACTCTTGAGGTTCTTTCCCTGTCGACCCGATAGGCGCTTATATCGCTGCCGAAGCCACTGTCCGAGTCGACGACCTCTTTGAACGAAAACGGAACTGTTATTATCCTTCCGTCAAACTCCGGAATCGCAACCTGCATAGTTACATCGAGCGGAACAAGACCTGAGCTCCTTTGCCGCCAACTCTCTCTATCCGAAGACGAGACAATCGCCTGAACGATTGGAACTCCAAGATCCGTCATCTCCGAAACGTCCCAAGATTCGCCCTCCGGATCCATTGACCCGGATGCCAATACCGTGGTGACTATCACGTCCGGCACGATCTCTTTAAGGGTCTCATAAACGGGAGAGTGCTCCCCGCGACCGCTTCGAAGCGAGTAGCAAAAGATGGGGTAGACACTAAGGCCCCGCGCCGCCATCTCTTTGGCCAGGGCCTCGACAAAGACGGTATTCCCCGATATCAGATGCGCCCTGTAGAAAATGACCGCCACCTTGGGTGCCGATCTGTCCTGTTCTATTGGTTTGAAAATACCAACATCAGGCACTTCTTGCGGTGGCTGAAAGCCATGACCGCTGTAGAGACACGTGTCGGAAACGAATCGGACGAAGTTCGCGTAGTTCGCAATACCTCCCCGGACCAGATAGTCAAAGCCCTGCGTGACTATGCCACTTGCGACATTTGAAAAAAGGGCCAGTTCCGGATCGGGAATAGATTCACCCGAAAGACAAACAAGCGGAACCTTCTTCGCATTTGCAAGATCCAAAAGATAATTGAGGCCCTCAAGGAATGCGTCCTTTCCACCCAGCAGTCTCACGCAAATCACAGAAGCCGAATTGGCAGCATCTTTCCAGTTCTCAGCGGATACGGATAGGCCCCGCAGTTCGATCCCGATCTCGGCCAGTTCGTCCGCCACGCTACGTAGGGTGAGGAGTTCGGTATCGGCGTTGGTTAGGTAAAGGAACAACTTGATTTCTCCCGAGATCATCCTATGTCGATCGAAGCCGCACGAAAGACGGCATCAATGTCGATGTGTTTGCTTACAAAGTTTGCAAGGTAGTCGATTTGGCTCTCCCGCAGCTGAGCAAAATCCAGTCGAGATTCAAAACTCTTGGAACGCGCTTGCGCCACTTCGGATAAGAAGCTTTTGCGAAACTCGTCATGCTCGAACACTCCGTGAAGCGTGGTTCCAAATACCTGTCCCGCGTCATCGACCGCCCCGTCTGTGAGGCCAATTTCTTGAAAGCTCCGCGACGGAATGGAGAGATCAAAGAGCTTGCAGCCGCCCTGCGACATAACACGGCCCTGATGGATCTGATATCCGGATACCGCCGCCCCGAAGCGCGGCGCAACTCCGCTGCGCTGCAGTGTCACTTTCGAATCCAGAAAAAAAGTGCGCACGTCTAGCATCCCGAACCCTTCGACTCTCCCCTGCTTTGATTCAACCTCGTCGTTGATCTCTTTGCCGAGGATCTGATATCCGCCACAAATTCCGAGAACCATGCTTCCCCGCGCGGCCTGTCTCTTGATCGCGTCTTCAAACCCTTTGCTCCTGAGCCACCTGAGATCGTCGATGGTCGATTTGGAACCCGGAATGATGATTAGGTCCGGACTACCGAGCTGAGCAGGACTCGCAACTATTCTCAGGATGCACCCGGGCTCGTTCACCAAAGGATCGAAGTCGGTGAAGTTCGAAATCCTTGGCAAGGAAATAACCACGATATCAAGGGCTTCATCAGTTGAGATTTGCTCTTGCCCATAGCTGAAGAGTCCAAGCGAGTCCTCCGCATCTATCAGAGACTCAGTCAGATACGGCAGCACTCCAAAGACCGGCCTGTTAGTGAGAGCTTCCAACTGGGAAATGCCACTGTCGAGCAGCGTCGCATCCCCCCGAATCTTATTTATGGCAAATCCGGAAATAAGGGAGGAAAGGTTCGGAGGAAGGATCTTAAAAGTCCCATACAGGGATGCAAAAACCCCGCCTCTGTCAATATCGCCTACAAGCAGGGCTTTGACGTCAATTTTGTTCGCAAGTCCGAGATTTACGATATCATTGTCAATCAGATTGATCTCTGCCGGGGAGCCGGCGCCTTCAAGTATCACAACCTCGAATCTGGCAGCGAGATCGTTATAGGCCTCGATCGCCACACCCAACAGCTCGCGCTTTTTGCTTTGGTAATCCCTGGCATTGGTTTCGAACAAGGGCTCTCCCATCACCACTACCTGAGATGTCATCTCAGACGTCGGCTTAAGGAGAATCGGGTTCATCACTACTTCAGAATCGATCCTTGCTGCATGAGCCTGCCTTGCCTGTGCCCTTCCGATCTCATAGCCGGCCGGCGTTACCGAAGAGTTCAGGGACATGTTCTGCGCCTTGAACGGCGCAACTGCAACGCCACGCTCAGACAGAATCCTGCACAGTGCAGTTGCAATCGTAGATTTTCCCGAGTCGGAGGTCGTGCCCACGACCATGAGCCCGCCCTTGAAATTCGACCTTGGCCTGCGTCTGGGCTTTCTTGGGAACAGCGCCTTTTCTACCCGTTCAAGGCCCTTGTCATTTGGCACCGCGATCCGGACCCCGCCGTCCAGCCCGAACGACGAAGTATCTCTGACCAGCACCTTGTGTTCCAGAAGCCTTTCAAACACATCTTTGGCATCGGGAATGAAAACGTAGTTAGCACGGGATGCCATAGGCTCTGCGCCGTAGCTTCTTAGAATAGGAACGAGATCATTTCTGAGCCGCGAAACGGACCTTTGCGTCTCATCCAGATCGATGCTCGAAATAAGGTTCGGCAAGCTTGCAGCCGCAAGAGAGTTGAGCGCCCACTGTGGCTGGAGTTTGCTCAGCGCGGCGGCATCCGCGCTGCTTGGCGCTATCACGTAGCCAATCCGCAGCCCCGGCAGGGCAAAGAGCTTGGTAAGGGACCCGACTACAAAGCTGCCTCGTTCGAAGTCGCGCCTGGTCCAGCTCCCTGTCGCCAAATGGTAAAAGGCTTCGTCTATGACTGACGGGACTTCATTCCCATTGAGCAGAGTTCCAGTTGGGTTGTTCGGATTGGAAGCCCACCACGGCCCATCTGGGCTATAGCTGGCGATGTGGCGCCTATATAAAGAAAACTCGGGATCCCGGACATAACCCGATTTCACTATTTGGGCTACAAGCGCGATCGCCTCCGCACCGCCATTGCAAAGGATGAGCTGACCCGGATCCACGTTAAGAACTCCGGCAAGCGAGGCGGTGGCATCCGCAGGATCGGGATAGCTCTTCAAAGAGCTGATGCCCTGTGCCAAAAGACCCGTGTAATTTGCTGCCACTGGATTCATCGATACCGACAGATCCAACAACTCCCCAGGCTCCAGACCAAGATAGCCCTCGAGCGCCTTCGCCACGTCGCCATGGGCGCGCGCGGAGAGAAACCTCTTGGCCTCCACTAATTGGGTGCGTCCCAGAATCTTCATCGCTTGCCGCGCGGCCAAAGTGCAAGCAGCGCGCCTGCAACTATCAAGATAACGGCGAAAAGGGTATCGCTCCGGCGGCATAGGTCGGCCGCCCTTTTTATGTCATGCCTCGACGCGCTTGGGCCTTCTCCCATTTCATGGCGGATCTCGGTTTGGCCACCATAGGAGTTAACCCCGCCCAACATGATCCCCAGCTTGTGGGCATAGGCAGCTTCGATCACGCCAGCATTTGGAGACGGGTGGCGTGAAGCATCCTCAAGGATCAGACCCAGCTTGGCGCTTCGGCCAGTCGGGGCTGACCATGACAGAAGAACTGCCAGTCTGGAAGGCAGGTAATTGGCAATGTCGTCAAGCCTGGCGCTAAACCATCCAAAATCTACGTATCGTGGATTCTTGTAGGCCACCATGGCATCCATCGTATTTATGGACCGGTAAACGAGAGAGCCAGTCCCTCCGAGAAGCGCGCCGTAGAACATTGGGGCAATGACCGCGTCAGAGGAATTCTCAGCCACCGATTCGACTACTGCTCTGGCTATCTCGGAGGCTTCAAGCCCGCTTGGATCACGACCGACCAAGGAGGGAAGCTGCCCGCGCGCCAACTCGAGATCTCCTCGCTCAAGACTCGAGTCGATGGCGGACGCATTTTCCAAAAGAGACCTTTCCGCTACCGCGATATATGTTCCGATCGCCGTGCCAATAAAGGGAGACGACACCAGGGGTGAGGCTAAGGAGGCAAGAGAAAGACCTAAAAACCCGTAGCTAGCGCCGGATGCCTTGGTCGCACGCCAAAGAAACATCTCCAACTCGGTCATCACCTTGCCAAAACGCGCCACTGGGTGCACTTCAACAGGTAGCTCCCCAAAAGCACGGTCGAGCAACAGTCCTGCACCGGCACCCATCATCTGCCTGGCTATTCGGCGCCTGTATGTTTTCATCTTTGCATCAGAGCGCCTGCGACAAGGGCAAATGTTTCAGTGGCGACAATTGACGCGCCCAGAACATCTCCGGTATATCCGCCAATCAGCGCTTTAGCTCTCAGCACTATTACAAGCTGAACGGCAAGCATCAACAACGGCAGGATAATTCCTTTCAGTCCCAGTGACGCAATGATCAAGCTGCTACTCAGGAGTATCTCGCCTGCAAGTATCAACTTAGCCCTCGCCAAGACTCCGGAACTTTTGGCGAAGATGCTCACGATTCCTTCGGGTTTGGCATACGGCATTGACTCCATCACCAAAGCGACAAACTCCCGCGACAGCGAAAACACTCCAATGAGCAAAAGTGCGTTCGGTTTTAGGACTGAAAGTGATGTGGTCAACAGACCAATAGCCATTATCACGGCAACAATCCCAAAAGTCCCCACCTCCGGACCGGACATGACTTTAAAGCGCTTCCCGGTTTCCAGATGTGCCAAAAGGCCATCCGCAGCATCGGCTAGGCCATCCAAATGAATTGCTCCAGTGAGTAGCACTATCGCCAGAACAACAAGGAATGCGACAAGGAGCCTGTCGAAGGAGCTGCCCATGACCTGCCAAAGCAATCCAGAGACGATCGCAATTAGGACGCCGGCCAGTGAGAACCAATACTTGCTTGACTCTTTTGGAGGTCGCCCCCCTCCAAAGATGGTCAAAAAGCTGACCGCTCCCAAAAGGTCGTCCTTCATTACCCCTCCGCCAAAAAAGCCAACGGGTACAGTTCAGTCGCCCGGCCCGCCGCCACGAAAAATACTCGGTCGACAGTTTTGGATATTGCCTGATTCGTCTGCCCCAGAAGATCTACGTACCTGCGGGCCACCTGAGATTCAGCATGAACAGATAAGCCGGCTTCCTCAGCCACAAATGACAGAGATGTAGGGCAACTTAGTATCGCCGCCTCCAAGCGCGCGAGGTCCGGTGCGAAGTCGATATCGCTGGCTAGCCATCCGCCAACCGAATCAACAAGCATCGGGACTGCAGCATTTTCGATGAGATCGTAAAGTTCCTCGGGACCGTCCAGTTCTACCGACTGCCAATTTGCTCCGCGACGCTTCTGGTGGTTAGCGATCCTGTCAGCAAAGTCAGGATCCGCCAGGGCCCATGCCCTCGGAGCCGTAGCCACATAACAAATTTCAGGATGTCTGGAGGCGATTGCCTGCTCGGCAAGGTATGACTTGCCGGAACGGGCACCGCCGAGAAAGAGGTACTTTCCCGAGTTTATGATGTCCACGCATCTCCCAATCGAACGTCTCGACCTATAGAGCGTGCCCAGGTATCCTGGCTCCGTTTCACCGCCCAGTCCGACCTTCCCGCTAAATGATGCAGTGGTCAATTGTTGGACTAGGCTCCACGTTACAGTTGCGGGACAGCCCCGGATTTTCACCGGATTCCCTGAATGCACTTGATCAGATTCTACTCCATTTGCCACGAGACACGTTGACTGAATCTTTTGCTAACTAAGCAGCGAGTCGGCTTCCAGCCTCGATTGGCACGCAATAGAGTAGGTTCATGGCTGTTCTGAATCGCTTTCCCCCAACACTTGCATACCTGCACAGGACATAGGCTGCGTGCCGATGACGAGGAGCGCCACCACCGATACAGGCCACCGATAGAAAGGCCGGCGCCGCACACGCTTTTGCATGTCCGGCTCAGAGTCAACTCCGGGAAGAAGCAGCCGCACGAGTCACCGTCGTAAGGGTCTCACCTTGCGACATAGAGTGTGAAGCAAATTGTCAGGACAGGCTGAATTGTTCGGGCTAAACAGCAAGAGTGGGTTGCTGGTGAAATCTGGATTTACCTCTTATCCCCCGTTTGCACCCCGAAAGATACTACCGTCTTAGGTATGGCACGTGTTGAATCAATAATTCTGGTTAATACTGGACATGGAAAAGGAAAGTCTTCTGCAGCTTTTGGAGTCATGTCCCGCGGCTGGGCCAGGGGTTGGACGGTAGGCGTGGTCCAGTTCATAAAAAGCGGCAAATGGAAAACTGGTGAGCGAAAACTCGCCGACCATCTCGGAATCGAATGGCACACGCTCGGAGATGGATTCACCTGGGAATCACAAGATCTTGATGAATCAGCAGCCAAGGGCCGCCACGCCTTTGAAGTAGCCAAAGCAATGCTGAACGGTGGCAGCTTCGATCTCCTGATCTTCGATGAGCTCACCTACGCGGTCAAATATGGCTGGGTCCCCGTTGAAGAGGTCGTCCAGGCACTTGAGCAAAGAAGCCCCAACACCAACGTGGTAATAACCGGACGAGACTGCCCTCCCGAGATCATTGAGATTGCCGATACCGTAACTGAGATGCGTAAAATTAAACACGCTTACGACCAGGGAATCAAGGCCAAAAAAGGAATCGAGTACTAGCAGATATGCCACAAGGTCGCTTAGGGCCAAGAGTGATTATTGCCGGAACATCTTCGGGTGTTGGCAAGACAACCGTTGCTACGGCGATACTTTCGATTCTGCATCGGGATGGAGTGCGGGTCGCACCTGCGAAGGTTGGGCCAGACTTTATTGATCCAACGTACCATGAATTGGCCTGCGGCCGCAGGGGACGGACTCTCGATACTTTTCTACTCGGTACCGAGCAAATTGCGCCGGCCCTCTTGGATCTCAGCCGAAATGCCGACATGACGATTATCGAGGGAGTTATGGGGCTCTTCGATGGGACGCTCATGAGACGAACTAGCTCAGATGACAACCTCGGAATTGACCCCAAGCTAACACGGGGATCAACTGCAGAAGTGGCTGCCCTGACTCATACTCCAGTGATACTAGTCTTGGACGCTACTGCCACGTCATCATCGCTTGCCGCGGTGGCGGAGGGGTTTGCCAACTTCTCGCAACAGGTAAACATTTCGGGACTAATAGTCAACAACTACGGATCATCCTCCCACCTTGAACTTGTAAAAGACTCCCTAAAGTACCTAGACATCGAGATAGTCGGAGCAATTCCAAGAGGAGCTGTTCCTCAATGGCGCAGCCGGCACCTCGGGCTCATACCTGTGATAGAAGATTTCAAAGGGCTTGAAGCCTCTGTCAACGCCCTCGGCAACTTGATGAGTCCGCTGCTAGACATCGCTAAGATCACCGAAATAGCTAGGTCCGCACCCGCAATGCTCGTTGATTACCCAGAAGAAGAGATCTCAAGCCCCAGAACAACCATTGCGGTGGCCGGAGGACCTGCATTTAGCTTTCTGTATCCGGAAAACATAAGTTCGCTTGAGGCCGCAGGTGCGAAGATCGCATATTTCGATCCACTCAAAGATGCCGCGCTTCCTCTGGGCACCAAGGGCCTTTTCGTAGGCGGCGGATTTCCAGAAGTCTTTGCCGACAAGCTCTCGCTTAATCAGCCGCTCAACCGGGAGGTCAAAAAAGCCATTGCGGACGGGCTTCCAACCTGGGCAGAATGTGGAGGACTGATGTGGCTCTCGGCGGGAGTCGGCTCAGCTCAAATGGTGGGAGCAATTCCAACACACATCACGATGGGCAATCGCCTGACCCTTGGGTACGCTAAAGCCAATGCGATCGGCGACAACTGCTTGACAAAAAAAGGTGACGTCATTTACGGGCATGAATTCCACTATTCGCAAAGTACCCCGGCCGGTGCAGACATTGTTTTCACCACCCGGGATGGCACCAAAAAAGAGGGATTTACCACTGAGTCTCTATTTGCCAGCTACCTGCATATACATCTGGGATCACAGCGGCACCTTGCCAAGCGCTTCATATCAAAGTGCACCTAGAGACCAGTGGTGCATTTGCCGTGTCATCTGCGCACTCAAAAAGATGGCTGGCCCGCGCTAACATATGGCACCAAGTCCAACAGCTCGCACATTATATGGAGAATGTAACCTAACAAACGCTAGCCAGCAAGCATGGCTTTTCGGATATGCGTTCCCGTCTTCAAATTCGAATCGCCCGATCGTCTCCCGGCACCGATCCAGGATAGAACTTCGGACTCAATGTAACCAGTTGCCGCGGGCCAAGATGGTCGAGCTCTTCTGTTTCTTCTCCGATGGATCGATAGAGTCTGCTTGGCCGCCAGCACCCTCTCGCGGACGCCCGATACGAATAAAAGCCCCTGCGGCGATCACCACATACGCAATCCATATAACCGCCTGGAGCACCGTAGGGCGTTCGGCATAACCTAGCAACGAATGAAGTACGTCGCCGATATTGCTGCCTTCGGAAAGCAAACTACTCGAGTTCCAAATCACGCCGCGGCCAAATGGCAACCAGGCCAGCTGCTGAAGGTTCTCAATCGCATCGGCCAACAAACCGGCTGCAAAGACCATCAGCAACACTCCAAGAGTCTGGAAAAATCTTCGCAGGTTGAGTCTCGCACCGAGACGGTAAATCCAAAAAGCCATGGCCAGCGCAATTACGAGTCCCAGGACCGCACCGAGGATTAGGAACTTGCCATGAATTGGGGTAGCCGCTTGCTTGGTGCTGGCAAAAATAATGGCAAGCATAAAGACCATTGTTTCCACACCCTCGCGACCAACAGCCTGAAATGCCAGAACGCCCAAGCCAAAACGAGTCCCCCCAGATAGGGCCAGGTCACTCCTCCGTTGCAGTTCCTTGGCCATTGTACGGGCGTGGCGCTGCATCCAGAATGTCATGTAAGTCAACGCTCCGGCAGCTAAGAGATAGGTGACAGTCTCGAAGTATGTCTGGACATTGGAACCGTTATATTGATCGATTAGCAAAAAAGACGCTACTCCACCCGCGACCACTAGAACAAGCGCAACCGCAACTCCCAGGAAAATATCGCGAAAATACCGCCGCTGACCTATCCGATTCAGATATGAAAGCAGAATGGCTATTATCATCGAAGCCTCAATGCCTTCACGGAAGAAGATAATAAAAGTCGGGATCACGCAACAGCCGCCAGGCATCTCGGAGAGATCTGTACCGTATCGCAAAAGTATGCATACAAAAAGATCGCCAACGCAACAAAACTCAGAACTTTCACTTAGGTTAGCCTAACCTAATTATGTTCAAATATCAACTGCCGCGCAGTATAAAAATCCTCGAATAAAAGCATCTTGGCAATGGCTCCCCGGATGCATAATGTTGCTCTGCCACTCCACAATCCTTGTCGTTCGAGTCCTTTAGATAGAAATTCCTTAAAGCAACTTTTTCAATTCCAGCAACCTGGCTAGCAAGCCAGTCCATCGAATCGTATTGCTTTCTCTTAGATCCATTTTCGCGGCGCGCACCGCCAACTGCGCCATCTCAGTCCCTGCTTGCCACGTCCGCGAAAAGCACATTGTCTGGCCCAGAGAACCCGCCTAGACCAAAATACGCTCCGCACGTTGCATCGCCCCTGTGTTCAAGCTGCCGACTTAGATCTATGCCTCGGAAAGTCCAACTTCGGTGCCTGCCTGCGGGGCAAATTGAGTTGTGTAGAGTTCCGCATATACGCCCTCCTGGGCTAACAGATCTAAATGGCGCCCACGCTCAACAATTCGTCCTTCCGAAATAACCAATATCTGATCTGCATCGCGCACGGTTGAAAGTCTGTGAGCAATCACCACAGAGGTTCGGGCGCTGAGTGCTGTTTTCAATGCAAGCTGAACCGCAACCTCAGATTCAGAATCGAGATGGGCCGTCGCCTCGTCAAGTACCACTACATCTGGCGCCTTGAGCAGCAGCCTGGCAATAGCAACTCTTTGCTTTTCTCCCCCTGAAAGCCGATATCCACGCTCGCCCACCTCCGTATCTAAACCGTCCGGCAGCGATTCGACCAGCGGCAAAATCTGAGCCGCCCGCAGAGCCTCTAAAAGTTCCGCATCTGAGGCGTCCGGCTTCGCGTACAAGAGATTTGAGCGCAGGGTTTCATGAAAGAGGTGAACGTCCTGGGTTACGACACCAATCACGTTTTGAAGCGAATTGAGAGTGGCATCCCTAAGGTCTACGCCGCTGATAAGAATGGACCCGCTGGTCACGTCGTATAATCGCGACACCAGGAGACTCATTGTAGTCTTGCCGGCACCCGACGGTCCTACCAAGGCGACAAGTTCACCCGGTTCAACATGAAAACTGATATCGAATAGAACCTGGCTTGAGGGTGTCTGGTCAAGTACTGCTACTGATTCCAGGGAAGCTAGCGAAACCTCTTCGGCAGTTGGATAGCGAAAATCCACATGTACGAAGTCGATTGAAGCGGGCCCTCTTGGAATTGCAACCGCTCCCGGCTTCTCGTCGATCATTGGAGTAAGATCAAGCACCTCAAAGACGCGGTCGAAGGACACGAGGGCAGTCATAACATCGACCTGGACGTTGCTCAGAGCTGTCAGCGGCGCATACAGCCTTGTCAAATACTGCGTCAAGGCCACAACCGTACCTACCGCCAAAGCTCCCCGAGCTGCCAGGACGCCACCCCATCCGTAAACCAAAGCAGTAGCAAGAGATGCAACCAAGAGCAATGAAGCCATGAAGATCCTGGTATACATAGCCTGGGTAATTCCAATATCGCGAACCCTGCCAGCCTTTTCTTCGAAGCCATCGATCTCATCTTTGCGGTGACCGAACAACTTGACAAGCATCGCACCAGCAACATTGAACCGCTCGGTCATGGTGTTGGTCATCTTGGCGTTGAGGTTATAGCTTTCTCTCGTAATCGACTGAATCCTTTTGCCGACAAAGCGCGCTGGAACAATGAACAATGGCAAAAGGACCAGGGCGACAATAGTGATCTCCCAAGAAAGCACCAGCATTGCCGCCAACATAATCGCAACACTAATAAAGTTGCTGACCACCGATGAAAGGGTATCGGTAAAAGCCCGCTGCGCATCAAGAACGTCATTGTTCAGGCGACTGACCAGCGCGCCGGTCTGAGTCCTGGTAAAAAACGCTACCGGCATCTTTTGAAAGTGAGCAAACACCTTCGTTCTCATATCGAAAATAAGACTCTCGCCTACGCGAGCTGAGATCCATCTCTGCCACAGGGACAGCCCGACATCCACCAGCGCCAAGATGCCTACAAGCAGAGCAAGCTTGACTATTAGCGACGGATTCCTTTTCAGGATGCCGTTGTCGATGATGGCGCGATAAATGAGAGGGCTTGAGGCCGTCACAATTGCGTCAAGAATGATAAGAACAAGAAAAACCGCCAGCATCCATCTGTAAGGTCTCGCAAAGTCTGCTATACGTCGCAAAAGCCCCGGCGGAAGCTTCTGTTGTTTCACTGAGCCGTCCCGGCCAAAGGATCGCATCATACCCCAGCTGCCCATACCTCCACGCATTGGATTCATCGGATGCCCCCTGCACCATTCGCGGAACTGTCGATGCCGATTGCAGCGCCTCCAGACTTATCGTCCGCAGTATCCGATGGATCAAATTGTGAATTGACAATGCTCAACAACCTAAAAAGTTCCTGGCAATCAGCTTGAGAAAGCCCCCCGAATATTCCCGCCGCGACTGCCCTGCGAGCTTCATCTAATTGGTCCAGCAGAGCTCGCCCATTGTCCGTGATGCAAATGGGAATCGACCGCCTATCTGCGTCATCGCTGAGCCTTTGCACCAGACCATTGGCCTGCAGAGCGTCGACCATGGTAGTCGCAGACCTCGGCACGATTTCCAATTTGGCAGCTAGATCGACCATGCGCAGTGGAATTTCCGCCCGCGCGACGATGCGTAGTACCTGTGCCTGAGCAAATGTGATCCCAAGTGGAGCTAGTTGCGAGCTAAAATTTCGCCGGAACTTCCGCGCCGCGTGAACCACAAGTTCAGAAAGTTCCACAAAGGTGGGACTGCTCCGGGCTTGCGTCTTGATTCTTTGGGATTCGATCATCATGCTACTCCAACCGTTTTACTGAGTATGGCTCATTATGAGTATAACTCGTCGCCACTTTGGCCGACACAGATCTTTGACAACCCATATCGGAGATCTTGGTACGATGCGAGTGAATTTGTATTACGACGTGCGCGCAGAGATTGCTGCTCGGCACTCTATATGCCCTGTTCTGCCACGAGTGAGTTCCAAGTATCGCAACCCAGCATGCAGACTCCAGACACTTTGCTTTGATGTCCCCAAGGGCTCAGCAATCTGTCTTCTCGACTTCGAGGCATTCTTTTGCGCATGCGAACAGGTTCAGCAACGGATAGATGAAACCATCTAAATCGCCGGCGGTCAAAAACGACCTAAATCCCAAACTGAATTCAGGCTCTTACTGTCTCCTGGGAAATCCCGGCGACTAAAAAGGAAAGAGCATCTATCTGTTGACTCAGGTTTCCCACGGGAATTAGCGAGATGTCGGAAGCTCCGGCATCTACGTACTCCATCACACGCGCCTTGACTGTCTCTGGTTCGCCCCAAATCGCATACCGTGCAAAGCGCTCGAACGGCAGTCGGTAGAATCTCTCCATCGCCTCGGACAACTTGCTTCGGGCTGTTATAGGTTCGCCAACGCATGCCCAAATAACCATGCCAGCCTGTACATATCTTTCCGCATTGGCCGCTAGCTGATCAAGTCGAACCTTTAGGGAAGCAAACTTCATAGAATCCAAAAACAGCCCGTCCCATCGATCACCGGTCCGCGCTGCTCTCAATACCGCCTTCTCGGACCGGCCACCGATGATAATTGGGGGATGCGGTAACTGAACAGGCCGGGTGATGCTCTTTAGATCACGGATTTTGAAGTGTCTCCCTTCAAAATTGACTTCCTGGGTCTCCCATAACGCGGTGATTACTGCCAAGGCTTCGTCAGTCCTTTCGCCACGCTGATGCAAATTTACCCCCATAGAATCAAATTCACTTGGCCAGTCACCACCAACTCCGACTCCAAGCTCGATCCGACCGTGAGAAAGCATGTCCAGCGACGTAAAGGCGTGAGCCACTTGGATAGGGTGGCGCAAAGGCAGAACCATGACCTGAACAGCCACTCTAACCCTGGTAGTAGCACTTGCGAGGGTAGCAAGACACACTACCGGATCGAATGTGCGCACGTGTGAAGCCACCAGGTGGTCACTAACCCCCACCCGATAAAATCCTGCCTCCTCCACCTGTCGACCAAACTCACCCAAGCTCGCCAGTTCGAAAGTCGAGCCAGGTGTATCGAGCAGCAGAATACCCAAATTCACTCCGGTATTCCGATCAACCATGTCATACCCCTTTAGCAAAAAGAACAGATAACTCCGAAATTATTTGATCCAACCCGCTCATTGGCACAACTGCGCTGCGTTGCGATGCCTCACCTCCCAAGTTCACTTCCCACGAGCAACCTCCCCCGGCATCGTGATAGATTCTGCTCGAATTACAATCTGGTCCTTCCGATTCCAGCGAAAGCTCTCAGCTGCATGTTCCTCGATCGGGTATCTGCTGGAAGATCAGGGGAATCACGGGCAAAATTGGTAACCCAGTTTGGTTTATGGTCGTAGTGGCACGAAGCCATGACCCGCTCGGCAGCGAACTCGAAAATAAGCGGGTTACCTGATGGAGTACGAATAAGTCGCATTCAGCTACGCTGTCTCCTCCCACTTGAGGGCATTGTCCCCCGATCTAGCCCCTAACAGCAGGCTTAACGCTCTCTAAAAAAGCTCCGATGAATGCTGGCTATGCGGTACGGACCTAAGCCAATTCTGCTACCACTTGAAACCCTAAGCAACTATCGTCACAATATTTGGGGCGCAAAAAGGACCCGACGCGAGCCCTAGCCGCGGAACAAGTTGCCGCGGGGCGCCTAACTGCCGACGTCGGTCGGAATCAGTTTTGAGATATCGTCTGACTAGTCTGTCCGGCGCATGATTTTCTAGTCTTTGCAATTCGCGAATCCCTAAAAAGTTCAAGTAGCCACTGAATTAAGCTCGTGGAGCAGGCTCAGGGTCATTTCCCTTTATTGCGATGGCATGTGCCACATCCGTTTCGGCAAGTTGGCCGGTTTTCTCCTGCGATGACAGATCGCATACAGTTTCCGCTCTCCGGCTGCCCCGTTAAGTCCCCGCAGGTTGAATAGGCCTGGATACCGCCTAGAAAGCCTTGCCTTTTTGCTGGTGAGCTCAGCTGGATCCTTTTGTGCGGGATCGTCGAGCCCGGAGACCTTGCCTTGAGCTTAACTATGGCCCCGATGTCAGCCAGCATTTCGCCACGTCTTGTTCGACCTGACCCATGCGTAGTCGGTCTGGTCACAAGTTACGCCTTTTCCCTGTAATTCGCTTGCTCTAAATAAAAGCCAAACCTGCTCACTGCGAGGTGACCATTGCCTGCTAAAAGTCCCAAGGATTGCCCCGTGGGCCAGTTTCACGAGCCTCCCGTACAGGCGGTTACAGAAATCTGATTTGCTGCAATGTGATTACCATTCTGAACTCCCGCTGACCTTTAGCCACATGTCCCGGATCATCGTTTCACCGCTAGGTCTTCAGTTGATAAGACCACGATAATTATTCCAGCGCCGCAATGACGTGCCCTTCGAGGCATCTCGACGATTCCTCGGTTGGGAGATGGACTTCTAGGGGTTCGATTGCGGGGACGCTGGCCGTGCCACAATCTGCTCAGTCAGATCGTGGATCTTTTTAGAAAGCTCGTGGACCTGCCGAATCAAAGCGGTGTTCGACTCAAGCAGATCATCGATCTGAACTGTCTCTTTATAATGATGGGATGCGAGTAGCTCATCGCGAGACGCCGCCCTGTTCTGGCTCATCATGATGATCGGCGCTTGAAGACCCGCCAGTCCGGAGAGAACCAGATTCAGCGCAATATACGGATATGGGTCAAACGGGCGGCTGGCAAGCACCCGCTGAATCAAGACTGAATTTACCAACATCCAAACAACTATCAAGCCGAGAAAGATAAAGATGAACGGCCATGAACCACCAAAGCTCGCAATATTGTCGGCAACGCGCTCTCCAAAAGTGCGATCGTCGTGTGCAGCTTGCAGCGCTGGATGCAGATGTTGCTTATGGTGGTTCCATGGAAACCAGCTACTGTGCGGGGGACCCTTGACGGAGCCAGGGCTTTCGACAGTCATTTCGTAACCTTTCTCAACCGTCTAGAAGTAGCTGCCCAGTATCATTGGTCGCCTAGGCAAGCATACACTAGGGGGTTTTGAATTAACGGCCATTCCAAAAGCTGTTTCTGCATCCTGTTTTGCAATCGATTCCGGAGTATTTCCAGGCTGGGAACGCCATTAAATACGCCACAGCTTTTCCAATTAGAAGGTCTCCCCGAACTTCCAATTAGCCTCACGTTCCCCCACGGGTCATTAGGCTCGATCTAAAATTGGCAGTGCGCAAGTTCACAAGAGGTAGACCTTGAGTAATTCATCGACTAAACAAGACGCTCCTGGTCGACTCATTGGCGTCGGTGTAGGTCCTGGCGATCCCAAAAATCTTACACTCAGAGCCCTTGAAACGCTGAAAACTGCAGACCGGGTGATTGCTCCATGTTCCGCGGCACACCTTGAAGGCAGAGCTGAAAATATCGTTAGGCGGGTGCTCCCAAATATCGAGTGCCACAGAATTGTGTTCGATATGAGCCAGGGCGAAACAGGTGTTCAGGCCAGGCGCCGATGTGCCAAAGAGGCGGCAAATGGTCTCTTGGCTATGCTTCGCGAAGGACTGACTCTGGCCTTTGTCACCTTGGGGGATCCAAATGTGTTTTCGACATTTTCCCTAGTGGCAAAAGAAGTTGCTGATCTGGCACCTGAAATCGACATTAGGACAGTGCCAGGAATAATGGCATTTCAAGAGGTCGCATCAATGAGCGGGCTAAATCTACTTGACGAGTCTGAAAAGCTTTTCCTTGTCACCGCCTTTCAGGGAATTGACGATGTCAAAGAGTCTCTCCAGCACGCTAATGCAGCTGTCGTAATATACAAAGGTGGCCGCCAATTAGCCGGAGTTAAAGAGGCTCTACGCGAGGCGGGCCGTCTAGAAGACGCCGTCGTCGGAGAACTGATTGGCCTCGAAGGCGAGAGAGTGGCAAAGCTGGCAGATCTGACCGATCCATCGATCTCCTATCTGGCCACCATAATATCTCCACCAAGTCGACGCTGACTGCTTTAGGGAGTTTGAAAGTCGGACGCAAATAAGAAAAGAGATCGAGTTGATTACATTCGTAGGCGCCGGACCGGGAGATCCAGACCTGATAACCGTAAAGGGGAGAAATCGCCTGGCCCAGGCAGACATCGTCATTTGGGCCTCATCCTTGGTGCCCAAGGAGCTCCTGTCATTCTGCGGGAGCGAATCCGTGATTATGGATTCCGCTGGCATGACTCTGGAAGATGTTTTGGAGGTATATCTCGCTAACGGCGCACAAAATATCGTCCGCCTTCATTCAGGGGATCCGTCCATATATGGTGCAATCCAGGAACAAATCGACTACTGCATAGACCATGAAATTAGCTTCGAAATCGTGCCAGGAGTTACATCAGTGGCTGCTGCGGCAGCAATCCTCAATCGAGAGCTTACGATTCCCACTTTATCCCAGAGCGTAGTATTCACGCGCCTGGCCGGCAAAACAAAGGCTTCGATGCCCGAAAGGGAACGAGTCAGCGCATACGCACGAATTGGAGGAACTCTAGGAGTGTTCCTATCTGGCGCAAGACCGCAGGAACTCCAAGACGAGCTGCTTTGTGAAGGATCAGCGTTCGACGAATCAACTCCGGCCGCCATTGTAATAAGGGCTACTTGGAGCGACCAACAGATAATCATGACGTCGCTTGGATCGCTAGCCAGGGATATGGCATCCAGCGGGGCAAATCGGACAGTTCTGGTAATCGTGGGAGAAGTTCTGAACGGACCAACTCAAAGATCGCACCTATATTCGCCAAGCTACGCACACCGCTTCAGGAAACGGTCTTTACCGGGCACCACTGCAGGCCGTCCGGTAAAGGGCCGTCCTTAAGAGCCATCCGACGAATAACGACTTGGAACATTGGCATTGATGCCTTCCAGCAGATGCGTGAATAAACTGACGAGTCAGCATGAGATTAAGGATTGGCCGTGAGTCCAACAGAGCCCAAAGAACTGCGTACTGGCTGGACAACTGGAACCTGCGCTAGCGCCGCCGCCAAAGCGGCGGTTGTGCTTCTTGTCACCGGGGAACTTCCGGTGCAGATCGACGTTCAACTCCCGTCAGGACAAGTTGCAACCTTCCCCGTTGAGGACTCTGGCGATGGCGGTGCTGTCGTAGTAAAAGATGCTGGAGACGACCCAGACTGCACTGATGGAGCTCGCATGACCGTGCATGCCAAGGAAGTGTCACCCTTTGGAGATCTTGTG
>DAHVRV010000032.1:0-25630 GCA_027322285.1 Actinomycetota bacterium | reverse complement strand
GTCCGGACCGAGGCGCTCGCCGTCGGTGCGCTGCCAGCGCACCAGCGCCTCGACACCCACCATCCGCTGGTCGGACAGCCGCACCAGGGGCTGGTAGTCCACGACGAACTCGATTTGCCTCCAGGCGTGGTCCGCGTGAAGAAGGGTGGAGGAGTCGCCGGACATAATGGCCTCAAATCGATCGTCGCTTTTTTCGGCTCTTCCGATTTCGTGCGAATTCGAATAGGAATAGGCAGGCCGATGGCATCGGGAGCAATCGTGGATTATGTGTTGTCCGTGCCGCCCTCCAAGGAGCGTGAGCTGCTAATGGTTGGGGTGGCGCGTGCAGCGGACGCGATTGAGGAGATCATTGTAATGGGCGTAGATGCTGCAATGAACCGGCTGAATGTTCGCTAGCGTTTAGGTAGTGCATTTTCGAAGTATTTTTGGTCCGCTAAGTAAGATACCCTCCTTTCAAGAGGTCAACAGCTCGCCTGCTGAACCCTTTTTTCTTCCTGGGTCTGCTGTGCCATTCATGTTGGGTGCGATGCGTGAAGAGGGCGGCTCGGGACACATCATTTCCGTTGTTCCCACCAGGCAACAGGCTCTTGATCTCTACGAGGAGCTTCGGGAGCTGATGGGACCGGAGTCCGTACGCCTTTTCCCCTCCTGGGAAACGCTTCCTTTGGAGCGGGTGTCCCCGTCCATCGAAACTATGGGGATGCGCCTCAAAGTGCTAAACGAGCTCGCAGGTCGGGTTGGTTCGACTGACCGACTAGTCGTTGTGGCGCCGGTGCGTGCAATTTCCCAGCTGGTTGGTGGTTCGGCGCTCGACGCAGGATGCAAGCGGCTTGAGATGGGCAAGGCAACGCGATTGGAGGATCTGGTCCAATGGTTGTCGGATGCTGGATATCGCCGCGAATACCAGGTTGAGCATAGGGGAGAGTTTGCAGTTCGCGGGTCCATCCTGGATGTCTTCCCGTCGGAAGCGGAACTTCCCGTTCGGGCCGATTTCTTTGGGGATGAAATTGATCGCCTGTCTCTATTTGATCCGTCTGATCAGCTCTCTCTTGAATCACTGGAAAAGGCCGATATATTCCCGGCACGGGAGTTGCTGTTTTCGCCCAAGGTGAGGGCGAGGGCGGCGAGGCTCTTGAGCGAACTTACCTATGCCAGCTCCACCTGGGAAAGGATTGCCAACGGCCAGTTTTTCGAGGGGATGGAGTCATGGCTTCCTTGGTTCGACGATTCAGCGGGGAATTTTGGCGAATATCTGGGTTCGAACGCCAAGGTCATCCTTTTTGAGCCTGCCAGGCTGAAGGCTCGGGTGAGCGATCTCATGGATGAGGAAGCCTCGATATCCGAAGTTCTAAGTTCGACCTGGATGGTGCCAGAGGTTCATGAGCATTTTCCAGAGCTGTTCGCCAACCTTGATGGCGTTTTTGGCAATTGCGAGGCATCAATTCGTTTAGCAAACACACTGCCGGATTCGTCTGTACGGATAGAGTTATCCGCCAAGAGCGTAGATTTAGTGTCGACAGATCCCGATACAGTGGTTACGCGACTGTCGCAGATGTTGAAGGACAGGTTTTGCGTACTGGTGTGCGCAGCAAATGACGCATTGGCGAACAGGCTCGCAGCATCTCTAGCGGGAAGTGAATTAGCCCCGGTCACAATTCAGGCTCAGGAAGAGTTCGATGCTCTGCTGCAGAAGCCGCACGCCGGCCTCTTTATTATTGTTAGCAATCTCGAACAGGGCGTTATATTTCCGGAATTACGATTTGCAGTGGTCGGTCACGGCGATCTGACAAACAAGCGCCGTTCGCACAGGGCTCCCCGAACAAAGAATGCATCCAAAGCGCAAGTCTTTGACTCTCTCGTAATTGGTGGATTTGTAGTGCATCATCACCACGGCGTTGGCCGTTTCGCCGGAATGGTGAAGCGTGAACTAGGAGGAGTCGAGAGGGACTACCTGCTGATCGAGTATCGCGGTGATGATCGGCTCTATGTTCCATCAGACCAGATGGAGTCGATCACTCCTTACTTAGGTGGAGAGGCGCCTACACTTTCCAAGCTTGGAGGAGTCGAATGGCAGAAGACCAGGTCACGAGTTGTACATGCAGTTTCTCGCGTGGCTCAAGAGCTGGTTGTCCTTTACCAGAAACGTTTGGTCACTAAGGGTTTCGCATTTTCGCCTGATTCGGTATGGCAAAAAGAGATGGAAGATCTTTTCCCCTACGATCTCACTCCCGATCAGGCCAGGGCAATTTTCGACGTGAAGCTCGATATGGAGGCGGCCAGGCCAATGGATCGCTTGATATGCGGCGATGTTGGTTTTGGCAAAACCGAAGTGGCCATCAGGGCAGTGTTCAAAGCTGTTCAAGATGGAAAACAAGCAGCGGTTCTTGTGCCGACCACGCTCTTGGCCCAGCAGCATTTCCAAACGTTTTCCGAACGCTATTCCGGTTTCCCTATAAGGGTAGAAGTTATTTCGAGATTTCTGACACCAGCTCAGAGCAGGGACGTATTGAGAAGAGTCGCTGATGGAAGTACCGACGTCATCATTGGGACTCATCGGCTCCTAAGTGAAGACGTATCCTTCGCTGACTTGGGCCTTCTGGTTATAGACGAGGAACAGCATTTTGGGGTAACGCACAAAGAGGCGATAAAAAATATAAAGGCCGGGATAGACGTCCTGACTCTTACGGCCACTCCGATTCCCCGTACTTTGGAGATGTCACTAACCGGCATTAGGGATATGAGCCTGCTTAGCACGCCACCCACGCAGAGGCAACCAATTTTGACTTATGTGGGGGAGTACGACGAACTTGCCGTGTCTGAAGCGCTCCGGCGTGAGCTGATGCGTGAAGGTCAGGTCTTCTTTGTCCATAACCGAGTACTCGATATTGACGATGTTGCCCGAAGACTGTCGAAACTGGTGCCTGAAGTTCGGGTAACCGTGGCCCACGGGCAGATGGATGAAGGAACTCTGGAGCAGACGGTAATGGATTTCTGGGAAGGAAGATTTGACGTGCTGGTTTGTACAACCATCATCGAGTCCGGGATAGACATGCCGACAGTAAATACTTTGGTCGTAGATCGGGCAGATCTGCTTGGGCTGGGTCAGTTGCATCAACTGCGCGGGCGAGTTGGGCGATCTGGAACCAGGGGATACGCCTATCTATTCCATCCACCAGAGGTAGTGCTGAGCGAAGTCGCGTATGAACGGCTAAAGACTATTGGCGAAAACACCGAGCTTGGCTCGGGATTTAGAATTGCCAAGCGGGATCTTGAAATAAGAGGTGCAGGCAACATCCTTGGCGATAATCAATCCGGTCATATAGCGGCAGTTGGTTACGATCTCTATGTGAAGATGGTGGAAGAAGCGGTCAAGGGGCTAAAAGGTGAGGTAGAGCCCGCCCTACCCGAGATCAAGATAGAGATACCGGTAGGAGCAGTAATTCCAGACGCATACATTTCGAGGACAGATCTTCGCCTCGAAGCGTATCGGCGGCTTTCGATGTGCGCGAGCAGCGATGACGTGGATCTAGTAGCACAGGAATGGGAGGACAGGTTTGGTCCTCTTCCGGGTGAGACCAAATCACTGCTGCGCTTAGCTAAGATAAGAGCCCGTGCCATACGGGCACAGATCAAGGAGGTGACGGTATCGGGCATGGGCAAATCGTCTCTGGTCAGTCCGTTCGTTAGGCTGACCCCTGTTGATTTGAAGGCGTCACTATCTATGAGGATGAAACGTATTTTTCCCAAGGGTATCTACAAGGAGACCGAGAGGGCTTTGATAATCCCGATTTCGAAAGTCTCCGATCCGATGGTGGCGGTTGAGGACGTGTTCGAGAAACTGATAGAAGTGTAGTCACTATCGACTACGTTATTTTTTATCGTAGTTAAGGGCCCTTTCGATCATCTGTTGTTTGGGTTGAATCAAGAGGATTCACTGCAAATTGGGTGTGAAAGCGATGGTTGATTGGACGGGGATCTCTAAAGCGCAGTAGTTTGCAAGAGCTGGTTGAATAAACAGGCCGGCTATGGCGTGTTCGTAACTTTGCAAAGCAGTTGATGCGCGTATTCAGTTCCCAGTCGCGCACTGGGAACGATTCCGGTCTTGGGCGGCTTGAAAAAGAAGGGTCAGATCTAGCCGAAGGTGTTAGTTGCTGGCGATTGTTTGGAGGATTTGAGTTGAGATTGTCGAAAATAATGGCATTGCTTGGTGCTAGCGCATTACTGTCTAGTTGCGGATCTGCATCGGTGGCAGCGACTGTAAATGGCACGAAAATCAGCTCACAAGCACTTACGTCTGAAATCAATTCCATAACCTCGAACAAGCCCTTTGTAAAGCAGCTGCAGTCGTCGCAGCAGGTTTTCGGGAGCGGTACCAATACCTACGATATGAGCTTTGTGGACGAGGTCCTCAACAGGCGGATATCCATGATTCTGATCGACCAAGAGGCTAAAAAGCTTGGAATTCACCTTACCTCCCAGGATATCGCGCTCGGAAGGGTGGACGCTGAGCAGACCTTTGGCGGCGCAGCAGTCTTTGCGCAGTTCTCAAAGGAATATCAGGCACAGCTCATTAAGGATTCGGCAACGCTTGATCTTGTAGAGGCCCGTCTTATTCATGCCGACATTTCTCTAACTGCGCTTCAAAACTACTACAACTCCCACACATCCCAGTTTGCCAACATTTGTTCTTCCCAAATCCTGGTTAGCACCCAGGCGCAGGCTAACTCTATCTATCAACAGCTTCAGAACAACGCTAATTTCGCTGCCTTGGCCAAGGCTGATTCCGGTGATCCGAACACTGCACCCAATGGTGGGGCCGTAGGGTGTGGTACATATTCCGACTATGTTACAGCGCTTGGCGCCCAATATGCACAGGTTGTCGTCAATCTTGGGGCCAACTCGATTGCTCCTCCGACCCATCTGCCAACGGGATGGTCGATAATCAAGGTGACATCAAGAAGCTCGCTTCCGTTTGACCAGTTGACCCCGCAAATACGGGGGGCAATACTCGGCACCAAAGGCCAAAGCGCGATCACCAATTTGCTAAGTCAGAGCGCCAAGTCCTCCGCGGTTTCGGTCAATGCCCAATACGGTAAACTTACTGCAACCTCGAGCGGCTCAGGCGTTGCTCCGTTTGTCAGTCCGGCCCCTGCGAAGCTGAATTTCTTTGTGCCATCAGGAGGTTAGGCCAGCATTTGATCTTCCAGAGCAGGTGCCACTGATGCGGCACTACTTTTCCAGGTGTCTGAAGGCAGGGTAGCGAGTGGGTAGGATTATCGTAGCTGGACTGGGACCCGGTGAAATTCCTCTTATCGACAGCCGTATTTGGGATTTAGTCTCTGGCGTTGACGAAGTGGTATTTAGAACCGAAGTCCATCCGGGTGCAGCTTCAGGCCGATACGAGATTGCAAGCAGGAACCCCGCTGTCAAGTTTTCAGCGTTTGACTCACTTTACGACCGAGCGAGTTCTTTTGAACTTCTATACCAAGAAATGGCAGAGAGTCTCATTTCCCTGGCCGGCAAGTCACGAGGATTGATTCTTTATTTAGTTCCTGGTTCTCCGCTGGTAGGTGAGAAGAGCGTGGACTTGCTCAGAAAATTAGTACCGGAATTGGTTGAGATTATCCCAGGCGTTTCGTTTCTGGAGCTTGTATGGTCGGCACTTGGGATTGACCCGTTTGGCTCCGGTGTGACGATGATCGATGCAATGGATTTCCCATCGCTGACGAAGCTGCATCACGGGCCCTACCTCCTTACGCAGGTTTGGTCAAAGCAAATCCTGTCTGATATCAAGCTGGCGATTCCGGAGCCAATGGAAGCAAAGGCTGTAGTGCTCCAGCGCCTGGGTACCGCCTCTGAGTCGATTAGAGAGCTGGCTTGGAACGACCTAGACAAGGTTGTGAAGCCCGACCATTTGACCACGATCTACATCGAGCAAATTCCTGCCGCTCCCGGGCCGGCCCTGATAGAACTTTACGACATTATTGCCCGGCTGCGAAATGAATGTCCGTGGGATAAGGAACAGACACATCAATCGCTCGCCGCTCATTTGATCGAGGAGAGCTAT
This sequence comes from Actinomycetota bacterium, assembly GCA_027322285.1. Lineage (GTDB taxonomy): Bacteria > Actinomycetota > Acidimicrobiia > Acidimicrobiales > Acidimicrobiaceae > SCQM01. Next base: position 19,563 of record DAHVRV010000032.1, on the reverse strand, counting down.
GAAGTTGTGGATGCGATCGATAAGTTACCGACAATCGAGACTCGCGAAAATGAGGAAGCTCTGTTCGAGGAGTTCAAGGGCGAACTCGGCGATCTGCTGGTTCAAGTCTACTTCCATGCCAATCTGGCGATGGAAGAATCACGTTTCGACTTGGGCGATATAGCCGAAACGGTGACCCGGAAACTGATCCGACGACATCCGCACGTATTCACGGAACTCCAAGTCAGTGGATCTGAGCAGGTAATTGCGAACTGGGAAAAGATCAAGCAGACCCAAGAAGGGCGCACCAGCGTGCTTGAGGGTATTCCGCAGTCGTTACCCACGCTGCTTCTGGTTTCAAAGCTTTTGCGTAAAGCAACTGCCGTGGGCCTGGACCTCCCTAGCGCGGAGGATTCAGCGAATGAAATCTCCAGAGTGTGGCAAGGACTTTTGTCGGCAATGTCGATCGGCAGAGCTGGATCCTCTGACGAGTTTGGGGAGCTTCTCTGGTGGATAGCGAATCTTTCGAAACAGATTGGCATTGACCTTGAATCAGCTTTACGATCTAGAACAAGAGAATTTATTGAAGCTATTCAAGCAGCGGAGTCATAGGGACTAAGGCTTGCCCGCCGGTATGTGTCTTGTTGTTATCGGGATGCGCCGCTCGGTTTGGCGCTAATAGAAGGAGTCAAGTTTCGTGAGCATAATTGAGTCGGTAGTCGGTCGTGAAGTACTTGACTCCAGAGGCAATCCAACTGTTGAAGTCGAAGTGGTTCTTTCTACTGGCGAGATTGGCAGGTCGATTGTCCCGTCAGGTGCTTCGACGGGAGCATACGAGGCGATCGAGAAACGCGATGGAGGTTCTCGCTACCTGGGCAAAGGGGTGCTTGGGGCTGTGGAACACGTCAATGTCACCATTGCGGAAGTGGTGGTCGGGATGGACGCGCTTGATCAACGTCATCTGGATGCCTCAATGATCGCACTTGATGGTACCGACAATAAGAGAAACCTTGGTGCAAATTCCATTTTGGGTGTTTCGCTGGCTGTGGCAAAAGCAGCTGCAGATTACTGTGACCTTCCGCTCTATCGCTATATCGGAGGAGTGAACGCCTCGGTACTGCCAGTTCCCATGATGAACGTAATCAATGGTGGTGTCCATGCAGATAATTCAATCGATTTTCAAGAGTTCATGATCATGCCGGTCGGAGCTGCCTCATTTGCAGAGGCGCTGCGATGGTGTTCGGAAACATACCATACCCTGAAAGGCGTCCTTTCAAGGCGTGGCTTGTCGACGGGCATTGGCGACGAAGGCGGCTTTGCACCAAATCTTCAGAGGAACGAGGATGCCATCGCCGTGCTTATAGAGGCAATTCAGGCAGCCGGAAGGGTTCCGGGCGATGAGATCGCGATAGCGCTTGATCCCGCGTCGACTGAGTTCTTCAAGGATGGTAAGTACACGCTTTCTGGTGAAAACAGGACCCTTGATTCTAGTGAAATGGTCGATTACTGGGTACAGCTGGCCAAGAAATACCCAATCGTGTCGCTTGAGGATGGAATGGCAGAAGACGACTGGGATGGCTGGGCGCTGTTGACTGAGAGAATGGCTGATTCGATTCAGATCGTGGGCGACGACATCTTCGTCACAAATGTCACCAGACTCGTCAAAGGAATCGAAATGAAGGTGGCAAACTCGATTCTGATCAAGCTGAACCAGATAGGGTCGCTAACTGAAACTATCGAGACTGTCAGTTTGGCTGCGAGGAGCGGCTATACGAACGTCATTTCTCATAGGTCCGGTGAGACCGAGGATACGACCATAGCTGATTTGGCAGTCGCATTAAATACTGGACAAATTAAGACTGGCGCACCCGCGCGCTCTGATCGTGTGGCAAAATATAATCAGCTACTTCGCATTGAGGAACAGCTGGGCCAGAATGCCAAGTTTATGGGTTTGTCTGCCCTGGCAGGGAGAAAGCGAGGATAGGGTTTGTTCAGGTACGGCAGGGTGGTGACGATTGCGGTTGCGCTTATCGGCATAGCTGTGTATCTCCTGGCCGTCTTTCCAACTCGCTCTTTCATGCTTCAGAGGCAACAGGTCAAAAGTACTGTCTCCCAAGTCAGGGCGGTTCAGAACTCAAATCAGATCCTGCAGCAAAAGATCGGGTCCATGAATTCGCCATCAGAAATTGAAAATATTGCGCGAAGCCAGTATGGACTTATTAAGCCTGGCGAGAAGGCATTTGTCGTCCTTCCTCCCAGTTCATCAACTACATCCACAACGTCTGTCAATCAGGCAAACAATTGAGTTTTAGCTGAACCAGCCTCGGCCCAGGGTCTTGGGAGAGTTCTTCGGCGGCCGTATTTCATTGGTAATGGATTTAAATCACTTATTTATCCCATTTGCCAGCCGATTTGTGAGTTTGTAGCGGAAACGTATAGGTTATTACGCGATGAACAAAGTAAATGAGATTTCGGCTGCGACTAAGGATCGAGATTCTCTGGAGCGCAAACTGCGCGTGCTAGCTTTGACGACGCTGATTGCGACCTATCTTTTGATCGTTCTTGGCAGCACTGTTAGAGTCACGGAATCTGGGATGGGGTGCAATGGCTGGCCGTTGTGTTCCGGCCAAATCGGTCCAATCGATCAGTATCATCCTTTACTCGAGCAATCCCATCGCTATTTGGCCACCATAGTGACCATACTAATTTTCGCAATTGCAGTGATCACGTGGAGAGCAGGTGCAAGGGCCTACTATCTGAGAGGTCTCAGTGTTGCTGGAGTTGCGGTGATCGCTGTTCAGATCATTCTTGGGGCAATAACGGTTTTTACCAATAACGCTCCCGTCACTGTTGCACTCCACCTTATCGTGGGGCTTATTTTCCTCGCAATAACAACCATGACCGTGGTTAGGGCATTCGCGGGAAGCAAAAGTTCCTGGAATCCAATAGGAGCACTGGACAAGACTGCGATCTGGGCGGTAGCGGGTATTTTTCTTGTTCTGATTTCCGGATCTCTTGTCGTCGATGGCGGAGCGGAAGCGGCGTGCCCGTCTTGGCCGGTGTGTATCGGTTCGCACGCACAGGGTGGTTTGATCGATCTTCAGCTCATTCATCGCGGAATAGTGCTGATTGGGTCGGTACTCGCGTTCGTTTACCTGCTGAAGATAGTTCGAGACAAAACAAGGACGGCTCCTCACCACACACTTGCATTGTTGGGAGTCTTAGCGTTAATTTTGCAAATCATAGCCGGTGCGATTGTTGCTCTGCTGAAGGCCCCCGATGTCTTGGCCGACATCCACCTTGCCTTGGCTGCAGCATTGTGGACCGTGGTAGTGGCTACTGCGGCGGTTGGGGAAATTCGTATTTCTAGCCGAGCCGAGCGGTAAACCACCGTTAAGGCAGGTAGTGAGGCGAGAGGTTGTGCCCGGCGTTGTTCTAATGCGTCATTGCGAGGCCCCTTTCGGGCCTGCCAAGCGAAGCCAGGTCAGTGGATGATCAGTCTTTCAAGCCATTAGCTGGAAATACTATGGCTACCTAACTGCGAGGCAAAGGAACCTTGCCGCTTCGTGTTCTTGGTTAAAATACAAAGCTGCCCCCAATTCAATGAGGGCAGCTTTGTTACCATTACTGCAGATGCTATGGAGAAACCTCCTCCAGGTCTTTGCCCCTTGTTGATGGCGCAAGTTGCACAACGACGGCTGCGACAATAAGAAATGCGCAGATCAGCATCAGTGCGCCAAGTGGCGACATCTTCGGCACTAGTGGAGCAATAACGAGAATTCCGATTCCGCCGCCGATGTGACCGACGCCATCGACCAGCCCAAACCCAGTAGTCCTGGCCCGGCTCGGGAAACATTCTGCGGATAGAGCATAAGTTGGTGAAACCCAAATGTTGAAACCTAAGAATACGATTCCTGAACCAAGGAAGCTAAGTGTTAGATCCTTTCCAGCTTCTGCGACGAGAATTCCACCTATCAGCGTAATTACCGCAGCTATTGGAAGCCAATACTTTCGTTCTATGGAGTCAGCGTAAACGGAGGTGATTAGGGCTCCAAGAATGAATCCCAAAACTCCGACACTGACAATGACACCTGCTTCGGGTGGCGGATAATGTATCGAAGTGAGCACGGATGTGAAGCCAGCTGCAAACGAGTAAACAGTCACATAACCGATCAGCCAGGTGATCACCATGATGACTAACCTGCGTAGATAGACCGGGTTTTTGAAGATTTCTGAGTATGGGCTTCGGTCTGTTTGCTTGACTTCAACTGGAACGTACGCCGCTGGAATTGCCAGAGGTCCTTCCCTGCGCTCAGCGAAAGCTTCCATCTTTTGTGTTATTGCGTTGGCTTTGTCAAGCCTTCCCTGCCCTACCAGCCATCTTGGTGACTCGGGGAGTTCGAACCTCAGAATAATGCCAATAAGGGCCAGAAGTGCGCCGATACCATACAGGTACCGCCAGCCATCCCCGAAGCTTTTGCTCGCCATGGCGAACGGAAGGCCGGTGGGCCAATGTGACGAGGGTGTCGTCAGAAGGAGTCCTAGCCATATGGCCAGGAAGGCTCCAAGTGCCGACATGATGAAGATCATAGATGTGAACCGTGCCCGTGACTTGCTGGGCGCAACTTCACCGATGTAGGTGTTCACAACCGCCAAATCCGCGCCAATGCCAATTCCGGTAATGATTCTGGATATTATGAAATTGGTGTAGTCCGGTGACAGTGCTGTGTACAGGGAACCTATTCCTGTTATCAACATAGTGACAAGAAGCATGTTCCTTCGTCCAATTCGGTCACATATCGGGCTAAGCACCAGAGTCCCAGCCACGTATCCTGCGACATTCAGGAAGACGGGTAGCGACAACGATGAAAGTGCCGTTTCCGGAGTACAGCCTGGTTTAAGAACCGAACAAGTCTGGATGAACGACACATTTATATCGAATATGTCAAAGAAAGTGAACAGAAAACCTACCCCAATGATTACGAGATAGAGATAAGACATCGGCCAGACGCTGAGTCTGTCCAGTCTTGCAATGACGCCGCGTACCGCTTCGTCAGAAGCTTCACCGGCGTTTTCTTGAGTGCGCATTTCCCCTCCTAGCACTAAATGCGTACTATTATGTGGCAGGTAATTCTCAGGTTTGGTGACGTGGCAATGACCCACGATGCGCCAATGAGATTTCCCCCTAATGGGACTGAATGTTAACAGAAGTTTTCGACAGCACCAAACGACGGGGTAAGATTTTCGCTGTGCAGAAAATTAGCAAGTACGGCATTGGTTCAGTCGAGCATGCTCTCGAGCTGCTACTGATACTGTCAAGAAATGAGACAGTCGGTGTTAGCGAAGTGGCAGACGCAATAGGAATTGCGCCGTCAAGCGCCCACAGATTGCTGAAGACATTATGCAGCTGCAACTTTGCTGTTCGTGCTCCCCACAGGCGATACGGCAGGGGTCCTGCTTTCTTTTGGCTGGGTGAGGGAAGCATCCAGACTCATAAGTCCTTGAGAAAACTGCTAGGACCTTGGTTAGATGATATTACTAAGGATCTCGGTGAAACATCGCATCTGGTGGTCTTGGAAGGGTGCAGCATAAGGTTCCTAATGAGCGTTGAGGCCAACAGGGATTTCCGGGTGACATCGAGGGCAGGCAGACTCTATCCGGCGCATAGGACATCAAGCGGAAAGGTGCTGCTGAGCAATTTGTCAGATGACGAAGTCCTGGACTTATATTCGTCCTACAATTCGGCTGCCGCCAAGGAGGTCCTTCGCAATTTCGATCATTTTCGCAAAGAGTTGCAGAAAACCCGAGAACAGGGCTTTGGTCTCAATCTAGAGGAAAGCGAGGCCGGCCTGGTGTCGGTGAGCTCCTGTGTCATGACGTGGACGGGAAAACAGATTGCAGCTTTCTCAATTTCGATGCCGACCGTGAGGCTAAAGATGTCCGATACCGATAAGATCGGCCAGCGGATGAAAGAGTATGCTGCCAAGGCTGCCAAGTCGCTCTGAGCTTTGAGTGCAGCGGTGCGGTGCATGTTATCGCTGTGCTCTTTTTTGGACCCGATCGCGATTATGCGGGGTTTACCTATGCCGGGTTCGAGGCTATTGTTGTCACCGTTACTATGTCATCTTCACAGTACTTGCCCTGTTCTCGCCGAGGCGTCACTAGTTTTCCAAGTAAGTCTGCGATAATGTTGGCACGGCTCGTTTTGGGCTTCAGTTGTGCTGGGATTGGCCTTAGCGTTTGGGGGAGAGGATGAAGATCACTACCATTGTCAATGGTCGCTCTTATTCGAAGGATGTAGAGCCTCGAACCCTGCTCGTCCACTATCTAAGGGACGGGCTGGGACTCACTGGAACCAATGTCGGGTGTGACACCTCTTCATGCGGAGCATGCACAATTCTCCTAAATGGTGAATCGGTGAAGTCGTGTACCGTGTTGGCAGTGCAAGCTGACGGAAAGGAATTGGTCACCATCGAAGGGATGGCCACCGAGTCCGGTCTTCATCCGATTCAAAAGGCATTTCAGGAAAACCACGGCCTCCAGTGCGGTTACTGCACTCCGGGCATGGTTATGGCCGCCGCCTCCTTTCTTAAGGAGAATCCTAAACCCAGCGAACATGAGGTTCGAGAGGCACTCGAAGGAAACTTGTGCCGGTGCACCGGATACCACAACATAGTCAAGTCAGTGATGGCGGCGGCAAAAGCAATGGAGGGGGTGGTCTTGTGACTGTGGTTGAAACTGGCTCATCCAAGCGGGTCACAGGTACAAGGCTGCTAAGGAGGGAGGATCCGGCTCTTCTTACCGGGGAAGCCAAGTTTATTGATGACATTGTTCAGCCGGACGCCTTATGCATGGCTCTGCTCAGATCGCCCATGGCCCATGCGAGGATCGTATCAGTTGATTCATCCGTCGCAAAGAGGATGCCTGGCGTGGTTGCAGTGTATAGCGGCTCAGACCTCAGAGATGAATGGTTGGCGCCAATGCCATGCGCATGGCCAGTAACTGGGGACATGAAGAATCCGCCCCATTTCCCGGTTGCGGCCGACGTCGTGAACTTTGTTGGCGATGCGGTAGCAGTTGTATTGGCTTCTGATAAGAACGCGGCAGTCGATGCGCTGGCGTCTATCGATGTGAGTTATGAGCCACTGCCAGTTGTATCTAATCTGGAGGACGCACTGGCAGACAAGGATTTAGTGCACCCGGCATTGGGAACCAACGTAAGTTATGTATGGACTTTGGAGCCGGATAAGGCTAAAGTCGACCAGGCATTTGCTTCGGCTTCCCATGTGGTGAAGAGCCGTTTTATTCAACAGAGGCTGATTCCTTCAGCGATGGAGCCAAGAGGGGTTTTGGCTGTACCGCATCCGTATGGGGGAGAGTACACGATTTTCAGCTCTACGCAAATACCGCACATATTGAAGTTGATGCTGAGCCTCACGGTTGGTATTTCTGAAGCTAAATTACGGGTGATCGCGCCATCAGTAGGCGGGGGATTCGGTTCCAAGCTCAATGTCTATCCCGAGGAAATCCTAGCGTTGACTCTCGCGCGAAAGCTGCATAGGCCTATTCGCTGGACCGAAGAGCGGAGTGAGAACTCACTGGCTACTATTCACGGCAGGGGACAGATTCAAGATATCGAGCTAGCGGCCGATGCCGACGGAAAGGTTATGGCGGTTCGAGTTAATCTAGTCGCAGACATGGGTGGTTATCTGCAGCTATTGACACCAGGCGTTCCGCTCTTGGGGGGATTTCTGTACCATGGGCTGTACGACGTACCTGCGTACTCCTTCACGTGCACAGGAGTCTTTACTAATAAGACCCCCACTGACGCCTATAGGGGAGCTGGCAGACCTGAGGCTACCTTTGCCATTGAGCGAAGCATGGACGCTCTAGCCAGAAAGGTGGGGATCGATCCCGCCGAAGTCCGCAGAAGGAACTTCATCGCACCGGAGAAGTTTCCCTATGCATCGGCCGCTGGGCTAATTTTTGACTCTGGGAACTACCTGTCAAACCTGGAGCTAGCCCTGGAAAGGGTTGGGTATGAAGGGATTCGCGCGGAACAAGTGAGAAGGCGCGCAGAAGGCTCTAGGAAGCATCTGGGTGTTGGACTTTCCTGTTATGTGGAAATGTGCGGATTGGCGCCATCGAAAGTGCTCGGATCTCTCAGTTATTCGGCAGGAGGATGGGAGTCTGCGACGGTCAGAATATTGCCGACCTGCAAAGTCCAAGTAGTTGCCGGAACTACGCCCCATGGCCAGGGCCACGAAACCTCATGGTCAATGATTGTGGCCGATCGTCTAGGAATCAGTCCGGGAGATATTGAGGTTTTGCATTCTGACACCGCGATTGCACCTTATGGGATGGATACTTACGGATCGCGTTCGCTCTCGGTCGGCGGCTCAGCGATCTATATGGCCTCTGAAAAAGTGCTGGCGAAAGCTAAACTCATAGCAGCTCATAAACTGGAAGTTTCCCCTGAAGACCTAGATTACCAAGATGGCGAATTCAGGGTGAAGGGCTCGGCTGAAAAGTCATACGCGCTATCTGCAGCCGCTTTCGAGGCCTTTACCGCGCACGATCTTCCAGAGGGCGTTGAGCCCAATTTGGAGGCTACTGTCACCTGGGATCCTCCAAATTTTACCTTCCCGTTCGGGACCCATGTCGCGGTGGTTGAAGTCGATGAGGAGACTGGCCAAACTGACCTGCTCCGCTACCTCTCCATCGACGATGTTGGCAATCAAATCAATCCCATGATTGTTGAGGGCCAAATCGAGGGAGGAATCGCTCAGGGCGTGGCTCAGGCACTATATGAGGAAGCTATTTACGACGAGTCATGCAATCTGCTGGATAGCACGTTTATTGAGTATCTCATTCCGTCGGCTGCAGAATTTCCCAACTTTGAACTGGGAAGCACTGTCACACCATCGCCCACGAATCCGTTAGGAGTGAAGGGGGTCGGCGAGGCGGGCTGCATAGCATCGCCACCAGCAGTTATCAACGCCATAGTTGACGCTCTCACTGAGTTCGGCATTGAGAATATAGACATGCCAGCTTCGCCAGAGAGGGTGTGGAAGGCGATCGGCGCCGCGCGCGGTAACGGCACACAAGTGGACTAAGGAGTTTCAATGTTTCCAGCTTCATTTGATTATGTCAAAGCAAGTTCAGTTTCAGAGGCGGTATCGATCCTTTCCAGCGTGGACGATTCCAAGCTGCTTGCCGGCGGGCATTCGCTGCTGCCGCTGATGAAACTCCGTTTAGCTAGCCCCAGCATGCTCGTTGACATCGGATCATTGTCTGAGCTCTCCTATATTGAAGACAAGGGCGACCATATTGCCATTGGCGCGCTAACCCGCCACCATGACGTCCAGAATTCCAGGCTTCTCAAATCCGAAGTCCCAATTCTCTCTTATGTGGCCTCGCAGGTGGGTGATCCATCGGTTCGCCACCGGGGCACCATTGGCGGCTCCATTTCCCACGGCGACGGCGCAAGCGATCTCCCAGCCGCAGTACTGGCGCTGGATGCCATGTTTGTTGTCGTCGGCCCGAGAGGTGAGCGCGTCATCCCCGCCACACAGTTTTTTGTCGGATTTCTAGAGACAGCTCTGGATCCCGATGAAATTCTTACTGAGATACGAGTGCCGAAGTTTAGTGGCGGCTGGTCCTATCAGAAATTTAATCGAAGGGCGCAGGACTGGGCTATCGTGGGTGTTGCGGTAGTCAGCAATGGCACTACCAGAGTCTCACTTGTCAATATGGGGTCTACGCCGTTACGCGCAACGGGAACGGAAGCTGCACTGAGTCAAGGCGCGTCTATCGAGGTTGCGAGTAGCAGGGCAAGTGACGGGATTGATCCTCCGTCGGATCTCAATGCATCTTCCGACTATAGAAGGCATCTTGCCGAAGTACTTGTGAGAAGGGCTCTGGTCGAAGCTCTAAGATAGCACTTGGCCTTTAGTGAGGCAGACTCTAGGCTGTTTGGTAGTACAGTTAGCGAAAGTTTGGAGTCCAAGTATTGTCCTCGTCAAGCATTAATTACAAGCCGTTCGGCTTGACTTCGCCCGCCGAACTTCAAGCCAAGCTGGCTGAGAATGAATATTTGGCGGACGAGTCGTTGTCTACGACCATCTTTTTATCATTATCCCTGGCTAGGCCACTGTTTCTTGAAGGAGAGGCTGGCGTAGGTAAGACTGAAGTAGCAAAGGCTCTAGCGCGCTGGCTTGGAACCGAATTGATACGCCTTCAGTGCTATGAGGGTATCGACGTATCCCAGGCGCTTTACGAGTGGGATTATTCTAAGCAGCTTCTCCACCTTAGGGCTTCAGAGACGATCACAGGAGCAGGTGAGCGTCAGAACCTTGATGAACTCGAAAGTGCGCTTTACGGAGAGAGGTTTCTTCTAAAGAGGCCGGTGCTTGCCGCTCTTTCCTCGTCCGGGGGGAAACCGCCAGTTCTGCTTATTGACGAGCTTGATAGGGCTGACGACGAATTCGAGGCATTCTTGCTTGAAGTACTTTCCGAATATTCAGTGACAATTCCGGAAATTGGACAAATCAGAGCGGAAGTACCGCCTGTTGTGGTGATCACCTCCAACCGAACGCGTGACGTTCATGACGCACTCAAGAGGCGCTGTCTCTATTGCTGGGTCGAGCACCCGACGTTTGAACGCGAAGTCGAAATAGTCAATCTGCGGGCTCCGGATGTTGGAGCCAATCTTGCACGCCAGGTCGCTGCCATGGTTGAAAGGCTTCGCGTCATGGGACTGGCTAAACCGCCTGGCGTGGCGGAGACCATCGACTGGGCGCAGTCTTTAGCCGTGCTTGGGGCCAAAGAACTCACCGACCAGTTAGTGGAAGAAACCCTTGGGAGCGTGCTGAAATACAAGGAAGACTCTGAGAGGGTCAGGTCCGGCTCAATAACGGATTTGGTCCGTTCCGCAGTTGAACGGTCGAGTTGAAAGTCTGACGTTGGACGACTTTACCAGTTTGGCAGTGGGATTTGCCAGGGTTTTACGCGGTGCCGGAGTCAGCGTGCCCATCGATCGTGTGACCGCATTCGCCAATGCATTGGGGGTGCTTGGGATTGGGTCCAGAGACACTGTCAACAGATGCGCCATGGCTACGATGATCTCTCGGCCTGAAGACTTTGAGATCTTTGATGCGTGCTTTCAATCATGGTGGAATTCTTACCAATTGGCTTTGCCTGAAAGTATTCCAGAGAAGCCCCGCATTGCCATCGAGCTTGTCAGCGATGACCTGCAAGAAACAGATTCTGAAGAGGAGCCACAAGACTCCGAGGCGGATTTGACCGTAAGGCTTCGATTTTCAGCCAACGAGGTGCTTGCGAACAAGGACTTTGCAAAGTGCACACAAGCTGAGCTTGACGAAGCTGCCAGGGCCATGGACCGGATTGCTCTTGTTGTTCCCAGGCGTCGTACCTCTAGGAAGGTGCCGTCAAAAGTGCGCCGGGGTGCATTAGATATCAGGAGAAGCGTGAAAGACGCGCTAGCTCATCATGGCGAGCCGGTTCGCATTAGATATCAAGCAGCTGGAACGAGACCTCGAAGGATTGTGCTTTTATGCGATGTGTCAGGCTCGATGGAGCCGTACGCCAGAGCCTTGATCCGATTCATGCACTCGGCAGTGGCGGGAGGGATACGGGTTGAGGCATTTACCTTTAGCACTAGCTTGACCAGAGTAACGAGAGAACTTAACTGGAAGGATCCAGATGTGGCGATGTCAAGAGCGAGCCAAGCTGTGAGAGACTGGTCGGGTGGTACTCGCATAGGCGATGCCCTCAGACAATTCAATGAGCAATTTGGGATCCGGGGAATGGCCAGGGGTGCCATTGTCGTTATTATGTCTGATGGTTGGGATAGGGGCGAACCAGAACTGGTATCGCGCGAGATGGCTAGATTGAGTAGGGTGGCGCAAAGAGTTGTGTGGGTCAATCCTTTGAAGTACACCCCCGGATATGCACCTTTGGCTCGTGGCATGTCTGCAGCGCTGCCTTATGTTTCTGATTTCGTAGAAGGACACTCGCTGCGATCATTGATCCAGCTTGCGGAGGTGATAGCCAAATGAAGGAAGTGTTGTCCGAAATCGATTTGTGGCGAAGCCAGGGCAAGCGAGTATCAATTGCGCGTGTGGTGGGAGTAGAAGGAAGCGGTCCGCGTGACGTGGGCGCGACCATGGCTGTCTCGGAGGCTGGAGAAGTTGCCGGCTCAGTTTCCGGAGGATGCGTTGAAGGCGCAGTCGTGACAGAGGCGCTTAAGGCAATGGGCGTGACAGTCATGCCCGGACTTGATTCATCGATTGCAACAGGCGATTTGGGTGCATCAGACCAGGGGACCATCGGCTGCCCTGTCGTACAAACTTTTGGTTACTCTGACGACGAGGCTTTTGCGGTCGGACTGACCTGTGGCGGCACATTGCACATCTTGATAGATCCGGATCTGCCGTGGTTCTACGAGGAGCTGAAAGCAAACCTAAAGAATGAGCGCCCCTTTGTTTGGGTGACGGTCAGTTCCGTTAATCCTGCAAACGTTGGTGAATATGATGTCAACGATCTCTCAACCGAGGGCAGAGACGCATTTTCGCTAAGCGGTGATCTACCTGAGATCGGCGCTGCGATGCTGGTCTACTCAGATGGTTCACATACTGGGTCACTAGGCAGAAAAGATCTTGACCAAGTAGTGATACGAGACTCCATTGGCGCGCTAGCGGTCGGTAAGACAGACCTGAGGCACTACGGGCGAAACGGTCAGGCCAGGCATCAGGAGGTCGGTGTCGTTCTTGAGGTATTTGCCCCGCCACCTAGGATGATTATCTTCGGGGCAGTTGATTTTACGGCAGCACTCACCAGGGTTGCGAAGATACTTGGTTACAGAGTCACGGTTTGCGATGCCCGCCCCGTATTTGCCACCTCAGCAAGATTCCCGATGGCCGATGAAGTAGTGGTTGATTGGCCAGACCGCTTTTTGACAAAGGTCCTCGATTCCCTGAACGAGCGCGATGCGATATGTGTGCTGACCCACGACCCAAAGTTCGACATTCCCGCGCTGCAGAAGGCTTTGGAAAGCAACGTCGGTTATATAGGAGCAATGGGTTCCCGCCGAACGAACAAAGAAAGAACTGCAAGGCTGTTGGCTGCCGGCGTACCTTTGGAATTACTTGAAGACAGAGTAATGGCCCCTATCGGATTGGATATTGCCGCGCGCACTCCCGAGGAAACGGCGATATCGATTTGCGCCGAGATAATTTCCAAAAGGACGGGCCGGTCAGCAAAATCCTTGAGCGACACTCTAGGATCGATTCATGACGGGGGCTAAGTTAATTGGCTAAGGCCGGCTTGCTTCTTTGTGGCGGCGAAGGCCGCAGATTCCATGGAAAAGTGAATAAGCTCATCCATCCTTTGGATGGTTCCGTCGTGGTTGCCGTTTCCTTAGCTGCGATGCTGGGTGCCGAATTTCAGTTCAACATTGTGGTGGATGGCGCGGTTGATGTAAGTTCATATCTGACGCCTGATGTATTGCACGTTAATAATCCAAGTTGGAGCGAGGGCATGGCGACGTCTCTGCAATGCGGAATAGAGGTAGCGAGAGATTTGGGGCTTGAGAGTGTAGTGGTTGGCTTGGGTGACCAGCCTGGAATTTCCAGCGGAAGTTGGAAGGCAGTTTCAGAATCTTGCGAGCGGCCGATAGCAGTTGCGACCTATCATGGGAAAAGAAGGAATCCCGTCAGACTTGACAGCTCGATATGGGATATGCTGCCTTCTTCTGGTGACGAAGGTGCCAGGGCTCTTTTTAGAGCCTATCCGGATCTGGTGGAAGAAGTGGATTGCGACGGGAATCCGCGCGACATTGATACCTTGGAGGATTTAATCAAGTGGAACAGCTTTTGAATGAGTTTTCAGTAGCGTTGCCGATTGAAAAAGCATGGAGGATCTTGACGGATATTGAAAAAATTGCGCCATGTCTTCCTGGGGCGTCCCTAGAGGAGATCGATGGTGAAACGTATTCCGGCTCCGTGAAGGTCAAGGTGGGACCGATAGTTGCATCTTACAAGGGGAAAGCCAGCTTTATCGAGATGGATCATGGCGTCCACAAGGCTGTGTTGAAAGCTGAAGGCAGAGATACTAAAGGCCAGGGGAATGCCTCGGCGACAATTACGGCCGAACTGAGCCGAGATGGCGAGCGAACCAAGGTCAAGGTCACCACGGATTTGGCGATCACGGGGAGGGTTGCGCAGTTTGGTCGGGGCGTACTTTCGGATGTATCGTCAAAGCTGATGGGCCAATTCGTTGACTCTCTTGAAGAGATGATAGAGAGTGACAACAACCCAGCAACGAAGCAAGAAACGGTTTCGCCGGAAATGAAGGATGAGGAGACTGCCACCAGTGACAACGGTCCGCAAGTTTCGCCACCTGTCGCTGGCGAAGGTCCCAGGAAAATAGCTTACAAGGAAGCCGAGCCGGTTGACCTGCTCAACATGGCCGGAAGCTCACTGAAGAAGCGCTTGATTCCGGGGGGCTTTGGCGCTCTTGTATTGGTGTTATTCCTTCTTGGTCGGCGCAGACGTAAGAATAGGTCGCGCGCGAAAAAGAGTTGACTTGCTCATGGACGAAAGTGAAGAACAGGTAGTAGAAAGGCTGCTGGGAAGAAAGCCGAAAGGGCCTTGGTCAGTTTGCCTGTCTGACGGAACTGGCAGTCCGTTGGTGCTGGAGACTTCTCCTATTCTTGAAGACGGCACTCCGATGCCAACCATTTATTGGCTCATTGGTCGCCAACTGCGCCAGGAAGTTTCCCGAATTGAGTCATGCGGGGGAGTCAAGTGGGCCGACTCAAACATCGACGCCAATGATATTGCGGCGTCCCACGAACGATATATGCAGTTCAGAGAGTCTAAAATTCCACCGGGCTATTCAGGGATCAGACCTTCCGGAGGCGTCGGGGGGACGAGAAATGGGGTCAAATGTCTCCACGCCCATGTAGCTTGGCAGTTGATGGGTGGCAATGACCCCATCGGTTTGTGGGCACTTAATCTAATAGATGGAATCAAATGATGTCAGGCGGTCATCTATTTGGATGATGAATGTCACGTTTTTACGCTCGGCTTTAGTGTGAGGTCAAGTCTTGGCACACTTGCCAGCTTTTCAAAAGGTTCAGACTTTAGGTCGAAATTTGGATTGTAATAAGGGTCGTTCATCAACTCTGATCTCCAGGTAAGGGCCAGGTAGCTCATTTCACCGGCAGCACGCAGCGACTTGTACTCATTTTCATGGTCAATTCCCCGGCTTTTCGATTCATGATGAATCAGTCTTGAGTACGGAGTCCAGGCAATCTTGTACTTGGCCGTACGGAGCTTCAAGCATAGGTCCACGTCATTGAACGAGATTGGAAGTCTTTCGGCGTTCATGCCTCCTACTTGTTGGTAGGCGTCTCGTTTAACTAGAAGGCACGCTGCTGTGACGGCAGAAAGTTCTTGCGGCATGAGATTTCTTGAATAATAGTTAGGTTCATCGGGTAAGTCCCCCACTGCTATGTGTGCCGCCAGGCCGCCTACGCCAAGAGTAACGCCGGCGTGCTGAATTGTTCTGTCTGGATAGAGGAGCATTGCACCCGCAGCAGCGAAGCCAGGCAGGGATACCAAGGAGATGAGTTCGCCGAGCCATGATTCCTCGACTATTTCAGTGTCGTTATTCAACAGGCATATCAATTCGGTGTCAAGTTGAGCAATAAGCCAGTTGTGCATATCCGAGTAATTGAAGGGCTTGTCGTAATGGTGTATTACCGCTTTGGCGGATTGTTCCAACTCTGCGAAGAGTGCCAGTGTTCGGGATTCTGCCGATTGGTTATCGATGACGTGAATCTTATAATTGGGATATTTCGTAAAGTTCACGAGCGAGTTTATGCATCGCTCAAGGACTTCCGGATTATCGCGGGTCGGGATGATGATAGATACTTGGGGCAGGCGATCGGGAATCGTAAAATGCACCCGGGTGTGGAACGAGTGCAAGTTGTGGTCAACGGTTGCGCCAGGGCTCCAAAACTTGAGGAAATCCTCCAGCGCATCATAGCGGCTTGATTCGTCATCTGAAGTGCGGGAGAGGCCTGAGTTTAGAGGATCTTTTGCAAGCCGTTGGTGGTAAAGGATTCGCGGAACGTGCTTAATGTGGGCTTCGTCTATCTGCAAGGAAGCTCTCAGAATGAAGTCGAAGCTGTGCGAGCCCTTCGCTTCACTTCTCCATTTAACAATCTTGGCCAGTTTCGAGCTGACCATTACCAAATGTCCGATATAGTTCCAGCTGGTCAGAAGGAGTTGGTTCCAATCGGACTTGAAGTGTGGAATGATGAATTGGTTATCCGTGTCTATGCGGTCCTCGTCTGAGTAGACAAGAACAGCATCGGGCCATTCGTTTATCTTTTCGACCATCCAGAATAGGGCATCACGACTGATGAGGTCATCCTGATCGACGTAGGCTACGTAGTCTCCCCGGCTGACATCGACCGCTTCGTTTGTCGCCTTTGCGATGTCGGGGCTGTCATTCTGGAACAAGACTTTGATTCTTGGATCTAGGCCAGGCAATTGCCGGAGATAGTTCAAAGTTTGCTCGGAATTCGAACAGGCATCTGAAATAACCAGTTCGAAGTTGTCGTAGAGCTGATCTAGGACAGAATGGGCTGTGGCCGCCAGCATTACCAGATCAGGATTGTGGACCGCAAGCACTACCGTGATTAATGGCTTATAAGAGAAAGTTGAAATGTAGTAGTCGGCGATGACCTCTTCTTTGGCACCGATTGAGCAATGTTTGGAATACCAGAGGTCGTATTCTTCAAGGGTGTAAGGCCCATCCGGAATTTCTTCGGCGGGTTTGACTCCGATAAGGTCGTCCTTGAGTCCTCTCAACAGCGATGCAAATGATCCCGCTGTTTTCTTGAGCCGCCGGACTGTTTCCGGATTTGGTGTTCGGGCCAATGAAACTGTTCTTTGTACCGCACAGGCAGCAAAATGTCGTGATCCTAGTACCCGGTTGGATGACTTGCCATTTACTCCTATTCTGGAAAAAGAAGCCCCTGCATTTCCAAAATCAACCTGAATCGAATGGTATTTCCCTGGGGGAATAAATGCGACAAATTCGTTTCCTCTGAGCTCGGTGCATAGAACTATCTTGGAGTTGACGCGAACCCCTTCTTTGTCTTTCCCGTGGGCTTTTTCTTTTTGCTGGTCCTCTCCGATGATTCGATTCAATATCAGTTGAGGTGCACCGGCGTGTTCGAGCTTAAGTGCGTCGAACGATATCAGGATTTCGGTCCACGCCGAATAGTCGATCTCAGAGATATCCTGAAAATCGGTCTCAACCAGGCCGAGACGGACTCTCGGTGGAACGAAGTATATGTTCTCAGAAGATACCTTGCATGCGGCCAAATCGTATGCAGATATTGATAATGTCACTTAGAGGCTCTTTCGGTCGGCAGATTGTGCATCTTCAAATCGATCAATCTTTTGATTCCCTTTTATTTACCAGCGATGATAGTCGACCCGTGATTCTCAGTCCTGCCATGCATCAGATATCAGCCTTTCGGACAAGAATTTTATTTCTGCAGGCTGGCATTGGAAATTACGCCAATAAATATTCTGACTGAAGAGATAGATTGATGTTATAGAAGGGGTCGGGTCTGATGTGTTTCGACCATTTGCTGTTGAAGTAGTCAGCCTCGGCATTGAGCAGGTTCTGATGTTCCTTGCTGAAGCTTGTTCCCCGCGACTTTGATTCTGCATGGGTGACGCCACCCGAGCTCGAAACTACAACCGACAAATGTGAATTCACTCTCACTGATAGGCAGAGGTCCATGTCGTTATAACTGACCGCCAGCTTTTCGTCCATTCCGCCGCAATCGACGTATAGTTGTTGGGGTATCAATAAACATGCACCTGTCACTCCCAGGACGTCTCTCGGGAATGACACTAGAGGATGCCCGGCCGTACCGCTATGGCCGCTCAATGGATGCGCCATAGGACCTTTGAGGCCTCCAACTGCACCCGCATGCTGAATGGTGCCGTCGGGGTAAAGAAGCTTGTTTCCCACGATTCCTATGTTTGGCAGCTCGAATAGATCAACCAAGTGTGTAAGCCAGGACGGATCGAAGATTTCAGTATCGTTGTTCAGTAGTAGCACGTAGTCGGTCGAAAGGTTGGGCACGATCTGATTGTGCATTTTGGCGAAATTGAAGTTCTCGTTGAAGGGTATTACCGTGGCATCGCCTTTTCGCGCGAGCCCCTCAATATATGAGACTGTTGCTGGCTCGTCGCTCAGGTTATCGATTATAAGAATTTCGTAGTTTGGGTAACTGGTAAGGGTGCGAATTGAATCTACGGCTGTTTTGAGGAGGTCGACACGATTTTTTGTAGGGATCACGATAGTTATTTTGTTTGATACTGGTTTTTTTGCATTCCATGTCGCACCGTTGACTTCAGAAGATTGAATGGCAAGATTCGGCGCGTAAATTTCCGTCAGCAGATTCCGCGACTGTGCTTCAACGGCGAGTTGTCTCAAAGTTTGAGTTGCTGTTTCTTCAGCCAGATGGATCGCCGGTACAGAAATATGCGCCACAGCTTGCGCCTTAGTCTGCGTCGCTTCAATTGAGGCTCCGTAAATCACCCCAGCTATCCCAGTCGAGGCCAACTGTGGGACCTTTTTGAGAAGATCATTTACAAACGACACCCGTATAATTGTCGCCCTGGAGAGATAGTTGCGGAAGAGCAGCGTGGCAGGGCTGCAGTCGGGTTTGAATTCGGATCGATAGTAAGTTCCGCTCGATGAAAGACGGTCGTGATCAAAGTAGGCGAGAGGTGTGTCCGATAGGTCGATGCCAATGCCGCAAAGATCCAGGAAATCCCTTGAGACGCAATCTCCCGGTCTCAACACGATCAGAAATCTGTCCTCTTCCGACTGAGAATTGAGATTTAGGAAGTCGGCCTCATTGATCGTTCCAAATCCTTGCTGCCGTTCGAGTGCCTTGTCTTCTTGAATCAGACTGATCGCATCTCGATGGATCCCCGCAGCAAGCAGGGAGTTGAGGGTTAAAAACAGCGGATCGGGGTCTTGTCCATCGTCGATAATGATGCCCGCCTGCAATGGGAACCGTGTATTGTCGCAGGTAATCATCTTTCGTGGGATCAGCGTTTCATACCTGCTGTTGGTCCAGAAACTGTATGAAGGATCACTGCCGAAGTAGAGGTTGTCAGGATTGGGGAAATTTCTGGATGCAACTTCGATTACTGCTCGAAGGATGTCCTTTGGAAATAAGCGCTGGGGCCAGTTTTCAAATTGGTAGTCCCGATTGTGCTTCAGGACAGATTTGAGGATCAGAGTCGGCGATTTCAAAAGATTGCGAGCCAATACCCAGGCAGCACGGCCGCTGCCAATTGGAATTACATTTGTCGTGATCTTTTCAATTGCGCAAGTTTGCAGGGACGGAATCAGAAATAGTGTTCCTTCAAGACGTTGGCGGCTTGCAGGCGTCCCGAAAACCTCTGAGCCATTTGTATCCGTGCGTAAATATCTCAGTGGTATTGCGATATTTTG
>DAHVRV010000031.1:0-27735 GCA_027322285.1 Actinomycetota bacterium | reverse complement strand
CCAAGGCACTTGAAACCGGATATAATTCAGAAGACAAATTATCCACTGTTGTGGTCGCGAGAACCGGCTCAGTGGTCATTTGGCCCGTGGCCGCTCCGATTACGAAGCTAGCCGTCGAAGCGCTTATTTCATAAGCCGTCAACGAATTTTTGCTATTTGTACTTAGTATCTCATTCAAGACATGGCTTGAAGAGGTCTCATTTACAAGGAGAAGCGGTGCTGCTAGTACGGATGCACTCAAACCAAGTGACATCACGAACCTACTCCTCCAGGAGCTTTTTACCCTCAGGATTTTGTCCTTCCACTTGGGGATATTGCCTCTGGATTTTGGATTTCGTGTTTACCGGCTGTTAGTTGCCCTACACTATGTCAAAACGCTGTGAACAAGCTAGCAAGTTTCACGGCTTTTCCGTTCATTTAAGCGAAAAACACTCATTAGCAGCAGCTTCCGTAGCATAAGAAAACTCACCGGACGACAACTTCTTTAGATTGGCAATAAACTCACCGACTAGTCCAACATTTGCTGGCACGTTCGTTTTCCCCCTATGGGGAACTGGAGCCAGATAGGGAGAATCGGTTTCGATAAGAAGACGATCAAGCGGGGTAATTTCCACAGCTTCGCGGATATTTTCCGCATTCTTGAAGGTAACCATCCCCGAAAATGACAAGTAAGCCCCAAGATCCAAGGCCCTTGAAGCTAGCTGCCTGTCTCCGGTAAAACAATGAAACACCACCTTGGATGGAAGTCCGGTCTCACTAAGTATCGAAAAAGTGTCGTCCCAAGCATCCCTAGTATGGATGACTAGCGTCAAATCAAGCTCCTTGGCCAACTCGATCTGCTGACTGAACGCCAATTGTTGGTCTTGTTTTGGCGAATTCTCATAGAAGTAATCAAGCCCGCATTCACCAATTGCAACCAAACTTCCAGCAGGGGCGNCTGAGTTCAAGCGTGCAAGATGGGTAATTCCCTCTACCCCGGTCATTCCCGGATTTGAAGCATCGTGCGGATGGAGACCGACAGTTGAGTAGCATCTCGGCAAATCCGTTGTACCCGCGCGGATCGCGCTGTCGATAGTCGCCGCCAACCCTATCGCACTTTGCGAACTGGCGACATCGGTGCCGATACAGATCACAGCATCGACCCCAGCCTTGAGCGAATCCCTAGCCAGGGCAAGGGGATCACTTTCAGTGTGAATATGACAATGCGTATCTATCCACATATGACTACTTCCTTCGATCTGGGGTCGACGCCTGTTTACTTACGTCTGGGAAACAGAGGCGCACCCTTTTCGATTATCTTGCTTGACTGGTATTGTCCCCACCTAAGGGCCGACAGCGCATCCACGTCTTGTGGCGACCCATCCAATCCGATTCGCCTCCATACCTCGGAACTGGTGTCAGGCATGACCGGGTATAGCCCTATGCAAACCAGGCGTAGGCACTCGAGGGCATCCCCCAGTACGTTCTCAATTTCCGGACCAGGGGCCAGCTTCCAGGGGGCAACCACCTCAAGTATTGAGTTGGCCTCGTGTATTAGGGACCAGATTGCCTCGAGGGCATCCTGAGGCGCGAACTGGTTCCAGGAAACCTTCACGCGTTCGATCACCTCGGTCGCAAATGCGGCAAGCTGAGAGCCGGCAACAGGTTTTGGGGCCTTACCCTCAAGTTTGCTTACCACTACGGTGCTAACTCGCTGCAACAAATTACCGAGGTTATTGGCTAGATCGGAGTTGTATCGCGACGTGAGTGCCTCATAGGTAAAGTCACCGTCAGAGCCGAAGTTGGTATCTCTTAGGAGATAGTAGCGTACAGCATCGAGGCCGAAGTCATCGGCAAGCTCTAGCGGATCCACCTTGTTCCCGGCAGACTTCGCCATCTTTTCGCCGCCCACCAAAAGCCATCCGTGGACAAATATGTTCGCCGGCGGATCAATGCCGGCAGCCATGCACATTGCAGGCCACCAGACACAGTGAAACCGTATGATGTCCTTGCCGATAACGTGATGCACGCTTGGCCACCAGCGTTCGAATTTTGCCTGATCTCTGCCGTAATCGATCGCCGTAAGATAGTTGATTAGAGCGTCATACCACACGTAGAACACATGTTGGCTATCCCATGGCACAGGGACGCCCCAGTCAATTGAAGTGCGCGTTATTGATATGTCCTGAAGACCTTGACGGATGAATCCAAGCGCCTCATTTCGCTTCGGCGAAGGTCTAACCGCTTCGGGAAGCTGGCCATACCATTCCAGAAGGCGCTCGGTAAAGGCCGACAGCCTAAAGAAATAGTTTTCCTCCTCCATAACGGTAACCGGACGATTGTGGATTGGGCAATTACCATTGTCGAGTTCGGCGTCTTGGTAGTAAGCCTCGCATGACACGCAATAGAGGCCTCTGTAAATATCTTTGTAAATAAATCCGTTGTCATAAACTGACTTTAGAAACGATTGGACTGTTTCATAGTGCCTAGGTTCCGTGGTCCTTATGAAGTCGTCATAGGAAATGTTGAGCTTCTGCCAGGCATCTTGAAACCGCGGAGAGAGCCGGTCGGTCCATTCCTTTGGCGACATGCCGTTTTCAGCAGCAGCCTGGGCGATTTTTAGACCGTGCTCATCAGTGCCAGTTAGGAAGAACACGTCATCTGATATCAGGCGATGCCAACGTGCAAATGAGTCGGCCGACACCATCGTGTATGCGTGCCCGAGATGCGGGACATCGTTCACATAATAAATAGGAGTTGTAATGAAAAACTTCGACACGGCATGCACCTTAGCAAAAAATAATAGAGTGACGGCAGAACAGTCCCCAATGAGAAATCTTCAGCAACCTAAAACAATAATTGACGTGCGAACAATAGGTTGCGCCTCCCGTTCAGTCCGCAGTCTAATTGAGCTCCGTCGGCGCCAATCTGAGTCAAACTGAAGCTTCGACTGCCTTACCCTGCGCCTGAATCAGCATGTTATAGATCCGGTTCTTGCTAACACCGGTTATCTCCGAAAGTTCCTCCGCCAATGCTCGAGTCCCTGCCCCGGTGCCGCTGAGCGCCTCCATCACCAGCTCCAAGGTCCGCAAACCCAGCGACCCCGACTCATCAACCTCGTTCGCCCCCAGAACCATCACGAACTCTCCCCGCTGTGGATCGCCGCCAAAATGTTCAAATGCTCCGGCGACATCGCCAAAAAAGATCTCCTGGTGCATCTTGGTCAGCTCTCTTCCGACAAATACGGGATGATCCCTTCCGTAGACTTCCAAGACGTCGTGCAGCGTCTGCCCCACCCTCTTGGGCGACTCGAAGAGTATTACGGCAAATCCACCCGATGACAGGTTCTCGAGGCTCTTTTTGCGCGGCCCCGACTTTACGGGGAGAAATCCAACGAAGGAAAACCCGTGCCCACAAAGTCCAGACATGGATGCCGCCAGTATCGCTGCAGACGGCCCAGGAACGGCATCGACAGGGAGACCCGCCTCAGCAACGGCATTAATCAACTCGCCTCCAGGATCGGAAATGCCAGGCATCCCCGCATCAGTGGTATAGACCACGGTCTTGCCGCTAGAGATGAGCTCAAGCACCTTCGAACTCATTTGGACTTCTTTGTTGGAGTCGATTGAAATAATATTCTTACCTGTGATGTGACAGTGCGAGAGCAGGACACGCAGCCTCCTGGTATCCTCGGCTGCTATAACATCCGCTGCTGCGAGCACCTGGATCGCCCGCTCCGACAGATCCGAAAGATTGCCTATCGGAGTCCCGAGCAGAATCAGTTTTCCAACTGGGTGTTCAAAACCGTTGGAAGTGTCCCTGTTAGGCTTTGAGTTCAAACTGATCACCTTCGGATATGGTGAACCGACGCAAGATTTCCTCTGGAACCACTATTGTCACCTTGGTTTTTGCCTTCGGGAACGATGCCTTCAACTTTGAAATCCTGGAAACCTTTATCACCCTCAAAGAGCTGTCCAGATGTATTGCAAGCAGGCGATGTTTCGAGCCGACACCAAATACTGGCAATTTACCAAACAGCACGGCTGCGCCCGTCGAGAAATTCTCGATGCGCGCCGGGCAGATTCGATGAACCAAAGAATGTGCGTGCACACATGATGCTAAAACGCGGCCGTCCCGAACTACCCACAAGACTGAATCCTTGGGAAGCTTGCCGAAATCTCCGTTAGACGTTAAACCTGATCTCCAGAACATCTCCATCTTTTACTTCGTAGTCTTTTCCCTCTACCCCAAGCTTGCCCTGGCTCTTGGCTGCATTCCAAGATCCAAGCTCTAATAATTCATCCCAATGAATAACCTCAGCTCGTATGAATCCCCTCTGCAGATCTGAGTGGATTGCTCCAGCACACTCAGGAGCTTTGGCGCCCGCCCGAAATGTCCATGCTCTCGATTCTTTGTCTCCAGTAGTAAAGAACGTTCTTCTACCAAGCATATGGTACGCTGCCTGAGCTACTCTCGGCAGTGCTCCCTCGCCTAGACCCAGACCCGCCAAGAGCTCCTCGCGTTCGCTACCTTCCAGCGCCATCGCCTCTGACTCCAATTGGACACAGACTCCCAGGATATCGACCAAACCGCTAGCACTTTCACGAACTTGGCTACAAATTTCCGCAGACCTTTCGAGCTGATCCTCACCCAGATTCACCACTATTAACGAAGCCTTGTTGGTGAGCAGGAATGATCCCTTTAGAACTTCGCGGACATCCGGAGACAGCGCACTCTTATAGATGGGAACACCATCGGTCAATACCGCTATCGCCTTTTCCAAAGCATCCACCTCAGGCTGCAGCGACTTATCGGCTCGAGCCGCTTTTCTTCGCCTTTCAACCAAGGTCTCGCAAGCGCCAAGATCGGCAAGCACGAGCTCAAGCTCAAGGATTCCAAGCGCCTCAACTGGATCGGATTCTCCTGGAACGTTCTCGTCCTGGAAGGCACGCAACACCATGCAAACCGCATCGACTTCTCTGATGCCGGCCAGAAACCTGTTGCCGAGACCCTCTCCGGCATTTGCACCTGCTACAAGTCCGGCAATATCGACGAACTCCACGTGAGCGTAAACAGTCTTCTTGCTCTTGGACATTATGCTCAGAGCATCTAGTCTTTTATCCGGCACAATCGCGACTCCAGACAAGGTTTCGGTAGTCGAAAACGGGTGCTGAGCGACAACTGCCGATCCGCCGGTCAGAGCATTATAAAGCGACGACTTCCCAGAGTTTGGAAGTCCGATTAGGCCAAGTCTTTCCACCGGCACAAGGCTAGTCGCCAAATCAGGCTATCTGATAATGAAATCACCGGTCCGAAAGTCATTTGCCGCCGAATTGGACAATCATGACCATGAATGCCGCTACAAAAATTAGATCCATCACTAACGCACCCCTGGCCAGCTTCTTCCCAAGCCAGCGCAATTCATTGCCACCATTTTGGGAGAATAGCAACTTCGACACCCTGCGCTCGACAGGCCAGACCAAGCTGTGAGCGACCGCTAACGCGGCAATCCACAACAGCATCCCGGTAATGACCCAGGGTCTTTCCAGCTCAGTCATCCCCTTGGACACGCTGATCATGACAAGCCCAAAGACGGGAACAAGATAGATCAGCTTTTCCGCTACGAACCTTGGGGAGCTGAAGTATTTGAGCGCCTCATCTGTCGCATTAGGGTAAAGCTTGCCGGCATAAACACCTGTGAGAGCGTTTGCTCCGAAACCGGCCACGGCACTCAGAATATGAGCCAGCAAAAGCACGTCATAGACCGGGCTGCTCGAACCTAGCCCCACGCAATACCCTTTTTCCCGGCAAGCTCGTCTATAGCATCAGCTACAACGCAAATAGCGTATTCGACGTCCTCTTCTGTTGTCGTAACACCAATAGACAGACGCAGCGAACCAGCCGCTTCAAGCTTTGACCTCCCCATTGCCAGGAGAACATGGGACGGGTTCAGCGCTCCGGAAGCACAAGAAGAACCAGCGGATGCATATACGCCGGCAGAATCCAGCTTGAACAAAATCTCTTCTGAATTCAGCCCCGCGAAACAGTAATTCGTTATGCTGCACATCTGGGGTGATTCCATGCCGTTGGGCTTGAGAGCGGGGAACCGGTCGGAAAGTCCGCGACGAAGCATCTGGGTGAGTTCTTCCACCCGCCTAACATTTCCTTCCCTATTGGTCTCCGCCTCCTCGAGGGCGACCGCCATGGCAGCAATCCCTCCCAAATTTGGAGTACCCGAGCGAAGCTCAAATTCTTGTCCGCCGCCGTGTAGCATCGCCCGCAATCCGCTCGACTTCTTGACCACCAATGCACCGACTCCCTTGGGACCACCAAACTTATGTCCTGAAATCGATACCAGATCGAAACCCCTGGCCAGCTCTGCCACATCAAGATAGCTCGGAGCCTGCACGGCATCCGTATGGCAAAGCGCCCTCGGCGAATACTTTCTGGCGAGCTTGAGAACTTCGGAAAGCGGCTGAACTACTCCGGTCTCGTTATTTGCCATCATCACCGAGACTATTCCAACTGAGCCCTTCTTGTCCTTTAGCTCGTCTTCCAGCTGATTTAGATCTATCACTCCAGATGAAGAGACTCCGACAAGTCCTCCTTTGCCAGCTCGGACCGCATCCAGAACCGCATGATGTTCTATGGCGCTCGAAAGCGCAACCTGTGAGTCATGGATCGAGCCGAATATCGCCAAGTTATCGGATTCGGTTCCGCCGGAGGTGAAAATCACTTCGGAAGCACCAACCCCTAAACGCAGTCCGACACGTTCCCGCGACGTTTCTAGAAGTTCTTTTGCGGCTCGGGCAGCCCGATGAGAACCGGAAGGATTCCCGGTGATCTGCGAAGCCTGAATTTGTGCCTCTAATGCTGCAGGGTTAATAGGAGTTGTTGCAGCATTATCTAGATATGCCTCCACTTAATAAATACTATTAGCGAATTTTGCCTGCTCTAGATGGCAGACTAGAAATATGAATAAATTCATAGGGCTTAGCAAAGAACTACGCTAGCAGTGATATAACTGACAGAGGGAACTACAGCGATGAAACTCTTTTCAATAGACAATCTTTCAATATGACAAATGAGCTGAGGCTGGATCCGCTCACTGGAAGATGGGTAGTCGTGGCGTATCAACGCTCGATCAGACCATCCGCATTCCTAGACCGCGATGCCGATGTCCAAAAGGATTCGCCCAAGGTATGTCCTTTCTGCCCCGGGCACGAAGAGGACACTCCACCCGCTTTGGAAACCTACTCGGAGCAAGGAAACTGGCTGCTTAGAGTAGTGCCGAACAAATATCCAGCATTCATTGGCGATGAGCCTATGGTGGCAATTACGAAGGGTCCCGTCTTCACCACTGCCCCTGCATCTGGAATACACGAGGTTATCGTGCTCTCGCCTGATCACAACCTTGGCTGGTCTGAACTCTCACACGAACAGGTCAAACTGGTTATGCGAGGGATCAGGGCAAGAATCGCAGCTCACAGTGACTCTCAGGTCATACGGTACTCGCAGGCCATTGTCAATTCAGGAAGAGAGGCCGGAGCTTCTCTGGAGCATCCTCATGGCCAGCTCTTGGCTACCTCGTTTGTCCCTAGGGAGATAACTGACGAGCTGGCGGCATTCTCCAGATTCCTGGGCGGATGCGTCCTGTGCTCCGCCATGGATGCGGAATTGGCAATTGCTGATCGAGTGGTCCTGGAAGACTCGGAAACAGTCACGATATCGCCCTTCTGGGCTTCCCAACCCTATGAGCTGTTACTGATCCCCAAGAATCACGGGGAGCATTTGCACATGGCAAGAGAAGATGAACTCGATTCGATAGCAGTTTCAATCAAACTTGCGCTGGGAAGCCTGAGGGCGCATCTCGGGGACATAGCATACAACCTTGTCTTCCACTCAGCCCCATATCGAGAGCATGGCCGGTTCCATTGGCATGTCCATATACTGCCAAAGCTGACTACGCGGGCGGGATTCGAACTTGGAACCGGGGTAATGATAAATGTCGTTCCACCCGAAAAGGCAGCTTCGGAGCTAAGGCCATTTTTGACTCGGATGCGATAGCCGAAAATTTCAGTTACAGGAATTCCGGTACCGTTGATCTCGAGTCGCGCAGGATCATGGTGCCGCCCTCCTCCAACGGGAGGCACATGCCAGCCAGGTTTGGATCCTGCATTTTCGACGCAAGTGAAATGAAACTACGAAGTGATAAAGGCGCGCGTCATGCCCAGGATTCCCCGGACATCCTGACAGACGCCAAGATATGGAAGCTTTAGTTTGCCGAAACCTGCGCAAGACGGTTTGCCTGGCAACAAACGACCGATAATGTCCACCTAGAGTAAGCCTAGAAAGCGAGGATCCCCGTGGGCCGAGGAGACATCGTCGAAATCAATACCACTGGCAGCTGGCGAAAGGGAGACAGGACAATCGTTGGACTTCTGACTCTTTCTCACGCAGTTCAGCACTTTTATGGCGCAGGCCTGGCTCTCACCTATCCATTCGTCATAAGTGAGTTCCATGTCTCCTACTCGTCTTTAGGATTCGTTCTGGCGATTTCCGGTATTGTCGGAGGCTTGCTTCAGGGCGCCGCAGGACTCGCCAGGAAGTACTCCGGCAGGTTCCTGCTTTCCAGCCAAAACCTTTCCCTGGCAGTCGTCACACTGCTTGGAGCAATTTCACCGGGATTTGCATTTTACGGATTCATGAGGTTTCTAGGAGCATTGGCGCTTTGGCCGCAGCACCCTGTCGGCTCTGCCTACCTTTCCGAAATGTTTCCCAACAAACGCGGAACCGTATTATCCTGGCACACCACCGGAGGCACCTTGGGTACGCTTTTGATTCCCATCGCCACAACTTCGATAATTGCGAATTTCGGTTGGCGTACAGCGCTGGTCGCTCTTTCTGTTCCTATGGCTATCGGCGGATTCATAGTGATAGGGAAACTACCGCTCGAACCGAGTCATGCAAAAGGCTCCGAAGCCAATAAGCAGTCGCTTCGCCAGCCAGGCGAGCCATCGATCTGGTCGATGGTCATGAAGAACAAAGCTGCCCTAGTCGTCATCGGCGCTTCTACTGTCTCTGCGGCAGGTCGTGGCCTCGGGGTTCTGAGCGCATTCGTTCCGATCTATCTGAAAGATGGAGCCCATCTTTCCACGGTCACCGTCGGTCTCGTTTACACCGTTCTGGTGGGGGGAGGAGTCGTTGGACCGCTTGCTGCTGGATGGCTGTCAGACAAGATCGGACGAAAGGGGGTCCTGATCACGGCCTACCTTGGCGGAGCGCTCTTTATGGTTCTGTTCGTTCAAAAGTATTCATCGGTATGGCTGCTAACCGCCGTCTCCCTAGTTATGGGCATACTTGCCTATTCCGAATCTCCACTTATCCAATCGATGTTCTCCGATTCAATTGGACCAAGTCAGGCACGGGCGGCCTTTGGCATCTTCTTTGCAATTGCATACGGAGTCGGCGCACTTTGGCTGGCTCTAGTCGGCGTGGTCATAGACCGCTACGGGTTTCAGCCAGCCTTCTATATGATGGCTGGCTCATTTGTAGTCGCGGCTTTTATGATCCTGCCGAGATTCGTCGGAGCCCGGATCCAACCTCAAAAAGCCTCTTAGGAATCACCCTTTGCCCCTCGAAAGTATGAATTAGCACTGAACTGGGTGTAAACGCGCTTGTCGTCGTCGCTCATATCAATGCCAGCTATCCAGTCAAGCTCTCCATGATTTTCGGAAAGCACCTCGTTGCATTTCGGACAGAAGATATCCACGGAAATCTCAGCACCGCAGTCCTTGTGCGCGATCGCAAGAGGATGCTCCTTACCTTCATAAAGGTTCCTGTCGCCCCACTGTTTGATGGAAAATAGGATCGTCTTGAGATCTGTTCCACTATCAGTCAGGACGTATTCGTACCTCTTGGGCCTGACCTGGTAGAGCCGTCTTTCCAATATTTCGAATGTCACCAAGCGCCTGATTCGTGCCGCCAATATGTTTCTGGCAATTCCCAAGTGCTCGTGAAAGTCGTCAAACCGCCTGACCCCCATGAGGGCATCTCTCACAATCAGCAGCGTCCACCAATCCCCGACAATTTCCAAGCTTCGGGCCATAGAGGAGTTATTATTCTCAAAACTTGTCCGACGCAAAAAACCTCACCTATCCCTTGGTCGCTTGAAATTCAAATGCTGAAGTCACCTGCCCCGTCGGCGCAAGAACATTCCCCGTCTGCGGCCAACTCGCTTTTCCGGACGACGCCTGGATACAAGATATCTGAAAGCCTCTTGATCCGCGATCATCACGCCCGAAAGCACGAGCGCACCTCCAAAAACAACGTTGCCAGTGACGGCTCCCCCGAAAAAAAGCCAGGCAATTCCAGCCGCAAAAATGGGCTCGGTTGAAAATACCACAGCTACTTGAGCCGAGGGCACTACCAACTGGTAATAGTTCTGCGCCCAAAGAGCAAAGGCGGTACCGAGCAATCCGTTGAATAGGACCGCTACCACCACCTCTAAAGACGTTACCTCTTTGATACCAGCAAAGCCAGTATTGCCCCCAAAAAATGAAAATGCCAGCGCCAGCACAGCAGAAGACGCAATCCCTATGAATGCAAGCCAAATGGCATCGACGGAAGGCATTAGTTTTTCGACTGCAACAATATCGACTGCTATCAGAAATGCTGACATCAGAACAAGCCAGGATCCGGACATCGGAGTAAACAAACCGCGTCCCGCCACAAACGCAAGGCCCGTGACTGCCACTATTATCCCCGACCAAACCCGCAAAGAAATCCTATTTCGGAACAGCAGCAAGGTTATCAATGGGACCATCACTACGTTGGTGCCTGTGATAAAGCCCGTCGCGGCTGTCGCTACCGTCTGGAGTCCGCGCGACTGCAGATAAAAGATGCCGTACAACACAGCTCCCAGAACAGCAGACAACAACGTGTTGGCAATCGTGATGGTTCCCTTCTTTATCCTGGGCAGGAATGGAACCAATACGAGCGCAGCGACGGCAAAGCGCAGCGCAAGGAATTCATTTACTCCCATATGCGCCAGCGCATCCTTTGTAAAGGAAAGCGTACCGCCCCAAATCGCAGCGACTCCCAGTAATACCACCGCACCAAATGACGCGGAGCGAGATCTGAATTTCATTTCGGTTGCTACTGGGAGTCGTTCATAGTGTCGACTAAGAGCACTTGTATCCAGCCGCGCCTACTCTCCGACAAACACGGCCTTCCCCGGCCCGTTGGCGAGAAATGAGCTAACTCCGATCTGAGCATCTTTGGTTCCGAAGACCTCTGAAAATACAAGCCTCTCTACATCCAGGCCGTGCTCAAGAGTTCCAGCCAAGCCAACGTCAATGGCTTTCTTGGCCAACCCCTGGGCCACGACCGCGCCTTTTGCAAAGCTGAGGGCCCAGGCATACGCCTCTGAAAATACCTTTTCCGGATCAAATACCTTGTCAACCAGGCCAATCCCAAGCGCCTCGTCAGCCGAGACGGCCCGGCCTGAAAAAATCAGGTCTTTTGCCTTGGCGACCCCAACCAGCCGTGACAGCCTCTGGGTCCCGCCTCCGCCTGGAATGAGGCCTAGCAAAACTTCCGGCTGTCCAAGCTTAGAGTCGGTCGCTGCCACTCTAAAATCGCAAGCCATTGCAAGCTCACAGCCGCCTCCCAGCGCAAAGCCATTAATTGACGCAATTGTAACCCTAGGAATACGAGCAATCTTGTTCAGAACCTCGTGAAATACACCTGCAGTTTCGACCGCCTCTTTGATCCCGCCAAACTCCGTTATATCCGCCCCCGCAGCAAAAATTCGCTCGCCACCATGTATGACCACTGCATGGGGAGGCGAAACTAATAGCTCATCTGCCACTTTACCCAGTTGACGCAAGAGCTCTTTGGACAAGGCATTGGCCTTTGGCCTGTTTAACCGCACGATTGCTATATCGTTCGAATCCACTTCATAAGTCACGAACTGCTCAGAATCAGACATCTTTCTCCTTTGGCTAAACTTGTTTCCGCAAATACCACTCTTTAATCCACTGCAAATTTGAGAAGCTCCAAGGCAAGCGAATACGGATCGATATCACCGCCAATCAACTCGGCCTTTCTCTCGGCAAAGGAAGGCTGCGAGATCAAGTCGCCAACCTTTCGAGTTATTTCGGCCTGCACAACATGATTCAGCTCCTCCAAAATACGAGCTTGCCTTCTCTGTTCACCTACCCCGCTGCGCCCTAAATATTCATGATGAGATTCGATCGCCTCGAAAACCTCACCGATTCCCTTACCCTCGGTGGCAACTGTCTCGACAATCGGAGGTATCCAGCCCTCGAAGGAAGACATCTCCAACATAAGTTCAATGTCTCGCCGGGTTTCCCGGCTGCCATCGCGATCAGCTTTGTTGATAACAAATAGATCAGCAATCTCCAAAAGGCCTGCTTTGTTCGCCTGTATCGCATCTCCCCATCCTGGGTTTATCACTACCGCAGTCGTATCGGCAGCTCCAACGATTTCAACTTCTACTTGCCCCACACCCACAGTCTCGATGAATACGTAGGGAAACTGAACCGCCGCGAGCACGCGAATCGCATCTGGCACAGCCAAAGCCAGTCCACCCAAGTGGCCCCTCGTTGCCATTGAGCGAATGAACACCCCATTATCGGTAGCATGTTCCTGCATCCGAACCCGATCTCCAAGTATCGCGCCACCGGAAAACGGTGACGTTGGATCTATAGCAACTACAGCGACTTCCAGCGAGCGATTGCGCACTTGAGAAATTAGCCGGTCCGTAAGCGTTGATTTTCCAGCCCCAGGGGCGCCGGTTATTCCGACAACGTAAGTACTGCCCGCTAGGCCCCATACCAGTCGTGCCAATTCGCGGGCTGGTTGGCCACCGCGTTCAACAATGGACAAAAGCTTCGCCAACGCCACTCGATTCGACTGCTTGGCCTGCAACAACAACTGTTCTGCATCGTTTACTACCAACGGTCACTAACTCCTGAAAACGTACTGCTTGGCACTAGTTCATTTCAACTGAAAGCCTAAATTGGATTTCCCGGGTTATTCGCACGCACATGCTCTATCTGTGCTCCAACGGCTCTCAAACGACCTGCAAAATTTTCATAGCCGCGGTCGATATGAGAAGAAGCCGCCAGTATTGTTTCGCCGTCAGCAGCCAGTCCTGCAAGGGCCAGAGCAGCTGCGGCCCTAATGTCATTGCCTTTGACCTGGGCTCCAGATAGTCGCGCCACACCTCGTATAACCGCGTGGTGGCCCTCAGTCCTTATGTCGGCACCCATTCGCCTCAATTCGTCCACATATTTGAACCTACCCGAAAACAAGTTCTCTGTCACAATCGAAACTCCGTCCGCGACGCTTAACATCGTGACTATGAACGGCTTGTAATCCGTGGCCACGCCAGGATATGGCAGTGTGGCAACATCTGTGGCTCTCAGCCTGTCTTTGCAGATCACGTTTAATCCGCAAGACGTCTCGGTGATTGTAAGCCCGATTGCCCTCAGCTTCTCGAGCACCATATCCATATACATGCTTGGCGCGCCAACCAAGTTCACGTTGCCGGTGGCAAGGCCCACTGCCGCGGCCATGGTAGCAGCCTCTACCCGATCAGCGATAACCCGATGATTGGCGGGAACCAACTCATCAACGCCCTCCACCTCGATTCGCGAAGTTCCGGCCCCGAAAATCTTTGCACCCATTTCAACCAGCATTTGGGCGAGATCGATAATTTCAGGCTCCTTGGCAGCATTTTCAATGACAGTGGTTCCCTTTGCCAGCACCGACGCCATAAGAACGTTGTCCGTAGCAGTGTGAGAGGGAAATTCGAGTACAACTCGAGTTCCCAAAAGACCTGATGCAGTCGCAGAAATATAGCCATGAGAGGCTTCGAAACTGGCCCCGAGCGCCTCGAGGGCGTTGAGATGGAAATTGATTGGCCTGTGGCCGAAGTCATCGCCCCCAGGCATCGACACCTCTGCCCTGCGGTATCTGGCAACGAGAGGGCCCAGGACAACGATTGAAGCCCTTATTTTCTCTACCAGCTCATAAGGGGCCCTGGGAATCACCTGGTCTTCGGGCGGCACGATAATAGTCAGGCGACCATCGACAACGTCCGAAACTGTCACGCCCATCGAGCGAAGAAGGTTGGCCATAATCGAAACATCAGTGATTTGAGGAACATTGTCAATCACGTGGGTGCCCTCTGCCAAAAGGGTGGCTGCCATTAGCTTCAAAACAGAGTTTTTCGCCCCTTTGATCTCGATATCACCCTGCAGAGGTCGTCCTGGTCGAATTATCAATGCGTCCTCTTGCAAATCGACCTCCTTGCCGAACTAATATTCCTTAAGCCTCAACGAATATAGTTCAAATCTAACGTTTCGGACCGGAAGAGTATCTTACAAGAGAAAAGGATGCGCAAAAGACACTTGGTAACCACTTTTAGCGCTTCAGAGATGGCCGAATTTGACCACGAGATCGCCGGAATCGTCAAAGAACGTCGAACTGGCACCGCCAGGTCGTTTCAAGCCGAAAAGTCTATATTTGACCACTACCAGCGCGATATCGTCCAGTCGCCTGACTCCTCCTGGTGCGAAGTCATCGAATTTACGTTATATGTTCCTGGAATCAGCTGGCTTTTGGCATTTGGCATTAAACGCCAATTGGGAAGATTGAAAACGAGGAATCTCTTTCCCTTCTGGCACCCGCCCACCCAACTCGATGCTCAGACCATTCGCACCGTGTGGACATTGATCGGAATCTCCTTCCTGAACAGCTACTATGCCACGCTTCTGGGCCAACTACTGACATTCACTGCCAGGGAATTCCACAATTCGACTGCCACGCAGGGGCTCGTTTTGGGGGTATCAAGGCTAGACATCATTCCGGCGCTGATACTTTTGAGCCTTGCCGATCACGTCGGTCGAACAAAGATAATTCTGTTCTCGACTACCATGGGCGCACTTTTTTCGACACTGGGCGCCTTTTCTCCAAATATCTATTTTCTCACTGGCGACCAGGTGGCAACTAAAGCATTTGCCACGGCTTCGATCCTTCTCATTGCGATCGTCTCGTCAGAGAAAGTTCCCGCCAATTCCCGGGCCTGGTCACTGGCAGCCTTGGTCATCGGCTCGGCCCTTGGTGCTGGCGCTGCGGCAGTGATGCTACCACTCGCCGGCATATCGCTGGGATCCTGGAGGATTCTTTACGCCGTTTCGATTCTCGCTCTTCTTGCCATCAAGCCGTTTTCAAAGCACCTCCGCGAGTCTCGCAGGTTCGAAGTGCTTTCGAAGGTGTCTTACGATAAACCCCAGATCAAAAAATCCCGCAAAAACCGGAACGCGCTGATACTATTGTCGGCTTCCACATTTTTGCTAAACCTATTCACGATTCCGGCGTCACAGTTCAGAAACCAGTTCCTAAGCCACGACCGCGGATTTTCCGCTGCCGCCATCGGCGCATTCACACTGATTACAGCAGCACCGGGCGCAATAGGTCTGGCCCTAGGTGGAAGGCTATCCGAAACTCGCGGAAGAAAACTAGTCAGCGTAGCGGCGCTAGTCCTGGGGAGCGGCGGCCTGATGCTGGGCTTCCTTTCCCACGGAGCTTGGATCTGGATTTGGGCGTTAGCGGGGTCTACGATTGCACCGGCCATAGTGCCAGCGCTTGGCGTTTATCTGACCGAGCTATTCCCGACGAAATACCGGGGAAGAGCAAATGGAATCATTGGCATCTGGGCCAGAACCGGCTCAATCGTCGGCGTAGTTACTGTGGGATATCTGGGTTCGACGCTCTACAACAACGTGGGAACGCCGCTTGCACTAATGGGGGCAGGACCTCTTTTTCTCGCAGTAATCGTCTTTTTCAAATTCCCTGAGACAAAGGGCCTCGATCTGGAAACGATCAACCCTGAAGACTCTGAATTTCACGAGTCTTGAAACTTCCCTCTGTCGCGCAGCTCGCCGAGAAACCTCTCGTACGCATTGAATTCAGCCTCGAGAGTTTCTGGAGCTGAAAAGCCATGGCCCTCGCCGGGAAATAGTACGAACTCAACTTTTTTTCCTAATGCTTGTGCCGTCGCTGCAAATCTCACGACTTGACGGTGGTTTACAACAGGATCCGAGTCTCCGTGCATCATGAGAAGCGGTATGTCGTCAAGCGCCTCCGGCAATACGGACCGGTCCCTGTAAAGTTGAATCTTGTCAGGCAAGGCGCCAACCAGGGTGTCGAAATATCGTGATTCGAATCTGTGCGTCGAAGCCACCGAATCGGCCAGGTCTATCAGCGGATAAACCGCGATTGCGCCGCAAAACAGTCCCCTGGTCAGGCAAACGCTCCGCAGGGCGGAATATCCGCCCGAGGATCCCCCGTTGACAACGATCGATCCAATCTTGACAAACCCTCGGCTGACTAGATCAGAAAGGACAGTAAGCAGATCGACGATCTCGACAGCTCCCAAACCGTAGTCCAACTTTTCACGAAACGACTTTCCCCAGCCGGTCGAACCACGATAGTCAAAACTCAGCACCTGATATCCAGCCTGCATGAACGCGACATTGCGGATCGAGTAGGTAACCAGAGACTGGTCCGTGGGACCGCCGTGAAAAGTCACAACCGTCGGCAAGCCCTTTACACCCTCCTCGGGCCGATATAAGCGGTAGGGGACGTCTATCGGCTCCACCGCTTCAAGAGCGGCCCTAGATCCCGGCTCAATATATTCGTGCAGCGATGTGGAATACGATGCAATGCCGAGGTCGGGCTCCGCGCGAACCCCCATATAGAACTCTTTCGGATACACCCTCTCGATCTCCGTGCGGTCTCCGCTCTGGAGGTCATACGCGACGACTGCATTGGGGGTTTTAGCACCTGAACGAAGTGCGACCAAAGAACTTCTCGAAGTCTTGATGCCAAAGTGGTGGGCTTTCCCCAATTCCACGATCGATGACGTCTGCAGCTCCGCCTCCAGGAGGCGGCCGTGCCCGGCCTCGTTTCGTGAGAAATAGATCCGCTTGCCGTCGTACGAAAAATCAAAGGTTCGATTGCCGTTGCCCCATGTCGCTCCTCCGTGTTCGAACTTCTCGTCAACGACAAGCGCACTTGACCAATCAGCGAGATTCGCCGTCCAAAGGCGCAAAAATAATTCATCTTCGGCTAGAAAAGCAATCCGGACTCCATCGGGAGAAAATCTCGGCTGAGCCACAAAATAGTCACCACCTGCACATATCCTGATCTCAGGGTTGCCCTCCTGCCAATTGTCGAGATCCAGGAAAGAAATCTGGCTTCGCTGCCAAGGCATGTGCGGAAGGGCCCATTCGTGCCAGACGACTTTCGTGCCATCCGGATTCAGGCTTACGTCAAATATGAAATCGGGGCGCTCCGAAACAAAATACCCATCCCCTTCAGGTAAGCCATCAAATAAGCGCGGAATTCGTGGCAGCTCCGATACGACAACTGGATCTGACTCCTTGGCAGGATCGAACAGAGCAACTCTGTCACCGAATATTGTCGCCGCAATCCGGGATTCATCAAGACTCACGGAAATTTGAGAAACCCCTGGCCCGGGGTAGATATCACAAAGTTTGCCGGAGGCTAAAGCCAGTAGTGCTATGCCACCTGAATTGGTCACAAAATAAAGCCTTTGCCCGTCTCGCGAGAGCTGGGTGACACCCCCTCCAAAAGGATGGGCCGATTTTACCGGCACAGCATGACGCGCCTTACTGGCCGGATTGTCGAGGTCTACCCATATAACTTCCGATATGGCAGACGATTTCTTCAGGTATGTCGCAAACTTCCCGTCTGCGGAAATCTGAGGATCGCTGGCGGAGTCCAGGTGGGAAAAGTCGTGCGCTGAGAGTTTGAAAAATTCGCCCATGAAATCAAGCTAGCCCATCGATATCGCGGTGCAGCACGTTCAGATTGCGGTTGACTCCCGCCACGTTCCAAATATCTCTTCAAGCGCACTCATAATCTCACCGACGGTGGCTCGAGCGCGTG
Source organism: Actinomycetota bacterium (assembly GCA_027322285.1). GTDB lineage: Bacteria > Actinomycetota > Acidimicrobiia > Acidimicrobiales > Acidimicrobiaceae > SCQM01. The sequence goes on along the minus strand of DAHVRV010000031.1, from coordinate 9,750 downwards.
CCGCTTCGATCAGAAATGGCATCATATTTTGTGAAGGATCCACCGCTGCCTTTTTGAGGCTCATTAGCGCGCGAACCAAAGCTTCGGAGTTTCTTTGCGACTTCGCTTTGGCCAAGCGCCTCTTTTGCTCAATTTCCACCTCTTCGCCTATGACCAGAGTCGGGATTCGATCTTCGTCGTTACCTTCCACGAAGGCGTTCATGCCGACGACGATACGCCGGCCAGAAGAGATCTTCTTTTCAATCTGGTATGAGGCATTTGCGATTTCGTTTACGAAATAACCGTTCTCGATTGCCGCATAAATGCCTTCGAGGATCGACCCCGAACCAAGCTCATCGAGATAAGAGAAGATAGCTTCAGCCTTGGTTTCGATCTCATCGGTCAGAGCTTCGACAAAATATGACCCGCCCAGAGGATCAGCTACGCTTGGCACGCCGGTCTCATATCCAATGACTTGCTGTGTCCTAAGAGCGATGCGGGCTGCGTGCTCAGTCGGCAGGGCCAACACCTCGTCCATGGAGTTGGTGTGAAGGGACTGTGTTCCTCCCATGACTCCAGCCAGAGCTTCAAGGGCGGTCCTGATAATATTAACTTGGGGCTGTTGAGCTGTGAGTGATACGCCTGAAGTCTGTACATGGAACCTCAGTTGGGTCGATCTTGGATCATTTGCCTTATAGCGCTCTTTCATCCAGCGGGCCCAGATCCTGCGGGCAGCCCGGAATTTGGCGATCTCCTCGAAGAAGTCGATATGGGAGTTGAAAAAGAAAGAGAGACGGGGGACGAAAGAATCAACATCCATTCCAGCTTGAATTCCCGCCTCGACGTAACCAAAACCGTTGGCTAAAGTAAAGGCCAGCTCTTGGGCTGCAGTTGAACCCGCCTCGCGGATGTGATATCCGGATACAGATATCGGATGCCATTTCGGCATCTCGGCGGAGCAATAGCGGAAGGTATCAACAACGAGTCTCACCGATGGACGGGGCGGGAATCTATACTCCTTCTGGGCCTGATATTCTTTTAGGATATCGTTTTGGAGCGTCCCGCCAAGTGACGATGTCTCGATGCCGCGCTCACGGGCCGCCTGAACGAACATCGCCAAGATGATTGGCGCCGGAGAGTTTATGGTCATGGACGTAGTCACCCTTGACAGATCGATCTCGTCAAACAGATCCAGCATGTCATCGACGATGTCGATTGCAACGCCACATTTGCCCACTTCACCTTCAGATTTAGGATCGTCTGAATCCCGGCCCATCAGTGTTGGGAGATCGAAAGCCGTCGAAAGACCATTGCCGCCGGCGTTGAGAATATCGTGAAAGCGGCGATTCGTATCTACTGCAGTCCCGAAGCCGGCGAACATCCTCATAGTCCATAGCTTGGAACGATACATTGAGGCATAAGGACCTCTGGTGTAGGGATATTTTCCGGGTAGCTCTCCAGCTTGAGCGGCTGTGTCGTCCGGATTCACCGGTCCGTCCGGACCGTAAACCGGGGCGAGAGGAATCCCGGACAAAGTCTCGAATTCTTCATCCCGCAAAGGAGCGGATCGGTAAAGCTCACCCCATGAACTAGGCATAAAGTAATTCTATCCCGGTGGGAGCAAAAACATATGGGTCCAAACGATAAATATATGGGTCCAAACGTTTACTCGGTCCGTTGCCTGAGACTCGCCTCTTAGCCGGTGGGAATCGTTCCACCCACAGGCTGTTGGCGTGGAACACAGGTCCCAAAGGATTCTCGGGCTAGCGCTGAAGAATTGGCTGAAGAAATCTTGCCGAAGGAACCAGGTAACCTATCTCATTTTCGACCGCTCTGCTATAAGCCAGCATCGCAATCGCAGCGAACTGAATCCCGGTGCCGTGCCCTACGTAGCAAGTTACCTGGTCAGAGCTAGTCCTTCCGTCACGCTCTCCAGCAATCACATCAGCAAGGAAAGGGAAGCTCTCCCAAGCATGGTCCGGGTCTTTCCACCATCCGGGCGCAGTCTCATTGAGTTTCTTATCTCGCAGATCTCCAACTATCACGTGTGCCGTATCTCCCGTGCTGCCGACGACCAACAGATCACACTTTGCCAACACCTCCAAATCAACTTCCTGCTTTTTTATGCAGTTGATATGCATTCCGGGCCTAATCCATTCAGGCATTATCGTCCGATGCAGCGAATTTGTGGCCGACACGAGAATCTCCGCTGACTCCGCCGCTTCGGCTGCGCTTGACGCGGCTTCGACCTTACATCCGGTAATCCGAAACATTTTTTCAACGAACTCGTGGAGATGAACGATGTTTGGGCTGAACACCTTCGCGCTCATCTGCGGCAAAAGTACTGCTAAAGCTTGAAACTGAGTTTCAGCCTGATAACCGGTACCAAGGAATCCGACTTTCGAGCAGTTGGAATTGGCAAGATATTTGGCAGCCAGCGCGCTGGTTACCCCAACTCTCAGTCTCTGCACCTCGCCATCGGTCAAAATTGCCAGGAGTTCTCCGGTTGAAATCTGGTACAGCATCAGCAATCCATTTTCCTTGCCGATCCTGACCGCCTCCTCCTGAGAACTGGTAAGTTTCTCTCTCCGACTGCTTCCTCCCGCCGCAGGCATCCGTAATAGATCCGAATCGACCCTGAGGCAGGCTGCGTCCAGAGACGGCACGACGCCACTCATCGATTTGAAAGAATTTATTGCGTTGATTTGCGGCACGCTCGACAGGACGTCGTGTCGGCGAACGCTCGCCGCATCTCCATGACCCAGATCCCTAAAGGCTGCCTCCAATGGTTCGAAACAACTCTCTATATCAACCAGCGAGGCAACTTCGTCATTGTTAAGAAGCCTGACATGTTCAGCCATGATACCTCCCCCGGATGCCTGCCCCCGGGGCAGGACACCCCACACGCCAACCAAATTTACTACTTGACCGCTCTCCGTCGCATCTAAGCACCCATCTTGAGCCAACAAGGTTCAGGACAGGTCCCAAAAATACCTTCCTTACTTTAATTCCACCATGACCAGCCCTGATAGCAGCGGCCTATTCTCGCCCGGCAATCGAATCGCAGACGCACGGATCAGCTCTGCGGAACGATTCTCGCAATCACTTCGGCTACCGTGCGGACCCTGCACATTCTCGGAAACACATGGTCAAGGAAGAACTCTCTTTGTTCCCTGTATCCATGACAGCCGTCACGAACCACGGTAACCTGGTAATCCAGGTCACGTGCCGCATATGCAGTGGATGCTATGCCCACGTGGGTCGATCCTCCGACCAACAAGATGGTTGAGATACCCAGCGCTCTAAGGCTGATATCAAGAGCAGTCCCGGCAAATGCTGACCAGCGGTGCTTAGGGATGTCAAAATCAGCTTCCGACATTTCCAATTCCCTCAACGGCAACAGCATTGGTGAGCCTGAGCCATATGGCGGAACCGTCGGAGGCTTGCTTGCCGGCCCCCATGCTTCGAATTGAGAATTCCTATCCGACATAGTCAGGGCAAAATCTCTTCCATCGGCCCGATGATCTGCACGGGCAAAGAAAACCGGCAATCCGGCCAAGCGACATGCCTTTACAAGTTTTACAACGTTTTGCAACGTTCCTGCATCTTCCACAGGACCCCGATAACACTCAAGCATGTCGAAAACAACAAGGCCGGTCTCCCCTGCTGCCAACCAGTCGTTATCGAACGCGATACCTCTTCCCCCAAGCACCAGTGATTCTCCCCCCTAAATTCGTCTGGAATAGCTCGAGGACGTTGCCGCCGGACTACCAATACGCAACGGCTGTCAACCATCTGCACCGATCAGAGCTCGGATAGGTGGGTTTACGCCTCGATTCACACTTCTGTGCTCCGGCTTGAGCCTGAGGCATAGCTTCTCAGCCCGGAGCGACCCCGGCCAGCTGGATAGCCACCACACTAACCTATTATCGCCCTGGCCGTCAGGCTGTACAAACATATCAAATCCGCGACGCCAGTTCCAAAATGAACTCGCTGGCGATGCTCCTGAGTTCGCTGCAAACAATGGGCACGAGCCGAGCCTGGCAAATAATACGACCGAGTGTAATCCAGGATCTTCCTCCTCCGCTGAAGAAGGAGTTGTTAATTGCTCCCCAAAATATGTCGCGCCGTTGGATCAACACGCCCGACGGCTGCGTGTTGCGAATTGTGCAAAGTCATAGAAAATCTAAAACCCATTAGCAGGAAGACACTGCTGCAGCAAACTTGCCGTGGTTCAATTGGTCAGCGGCAAAGCAGAGTCCATGATTTTCCAGAGGAAAAGAGCCTTTCCTTTACCTCTCACCGAGGCTTCCAAGCTAGTTCAGTAACATCGGAGACCCCGGCAACTTTTCCTCCGTGCGCCAATCAACCTTCAAATTCAGCCAGACCAATTCCGCCCTGTCGAAGGCGTAATGCTATCGATAGTGGTCAAATTGGATTTCACAAATCATAAATTCTGATCTTTTCCTTATAAATACCTAAGTTTTTACTGATGGTCATACATGTTCCTCAAACAAACGATGAAATACGTCTTAAGTTGCTATATCGTCTAAAGCAATGAACTCAAATCTTCAGCCCCCAGACCGTAACCTTGCCCTTGAACTTGTCCGCGTAACTGAGGTGGCGGCTCTTTCTGCCGCCCGCTGGATGGGCCGCGGTGATAAAAATGGAGCAGACAATGCTGCCGTAGAAGCCATGAGAGTGATCCTGCGCTCTGTACCGATGGACGGATTAGTAGTCATAGGCGAGGGTGAAAAAGATGAAGCCCCAATGCTTTATAACGGCGAGAAAATTGGCGACGGAAGTGCCCCACGGGTTGATATTGCGGTCGACCCTATCGACGGCACAACCCCCACAGCCATGGGCCGAGGAGGCGCGCTATCAGTAATTGCTGTTTCTGAGCGCGGAACCATGTTCAACCCGGGTCCTTGTTTTTATATGGAAAAGATCGCCGTGGGTCCTGAAGGCGCCGGGTCGATAGATCTCAATCTGAGTCCTACTGAAAACCTTCAGGCGCTCGCGAAGGTGAAGGGCGTATCGGTTAGGGATCTGACTGCTGTGATTCTTGACCGGGACCGACACAAGGAGCTGATAGAAGAAGTCCGTACGGCAGGGGCAAGGATAAGGCTGATCACTGATGGCGACGTTGCTGGCGCCATATCCACCGCCTGGCCCGAATCTGGATCAGATATCCTTTTCGGAATCGGTGGCACGCCCGAGGGAATTATTGCAGCGGCAGCGCTCAAATGCATGGGTGGAGAGATACAGGGTCGTTTGTGGCCGAGAAACGAAGAGGAGAAAAGATCGGCTCAAGATCTAGGCTACGACTTCGACAAGGTTCTTATGACAAATGACCTGGTAAGTTCTAATAATTGCTTCTTTGCGGCAACTGGCGTCACTGACGGTGAGCTGATGCGCGGCGTCAGATTCAGCTCCACAGGTGCTTTTACGCAGAGTCTTGTGATGCGCTCTAAATCAGGAACGGTCCGCAGGGTTGATGCGCATCATCGTCTGGAAAAGCTCCAGGAGTTCAGCGTCATTCCATTCTCATAATCAATCAACCATCGGCATGTGTTTGCGCGATTAGACCCACAGCCTTCAAAAAAACGGTTCAGGATTTCCGGGCCAACCACATATGCAGCCTCAACATTAGACAGTTCCAGCTGGTATAGAAGTTCCCTGACGACTAGCGACCCGATTCCTAGACGGCGAAATTCTTTTTCCACTACAACCGACCTAATAAGTCCTACGGTCGAACGGTGGTTGGCGCTTCCGCATGCTATGAGCTTTCCATGACTATAAATGGAAACAACGATATGTTCCTGCCCATCGCATCTCAAACGCACATCGTCACAAGGCCAAAATGCAGAAGATGACACGCCATTTTCAGCCACCATTTTGTAAATCGCAAGATCTCCGGAGAAGTGGGTGAATACCTCCATCGACATGCCTGCTTGATGTACCATCCTGCTCGGCTCGAATCGGAAGTCACTGGAAAGCTCCCAATATCCGTGAACTGGACTCAACATCATTTCAAAGGAGTTCACTTTTTCTCTAAAGAGCACAGACTTCATGATCCTTTGTGCAGCGTCAATTTCCGCACTGTCTGCGGGATTTATAAGCGTCACGTGAGGGACATAGGGTCGAGTATTGGACTTGTACAGATCTGACGAAACTAGCCGGGCTTGCAGAGACGACATCTCGGAAAGCCCGGAACCACCTACAGAAAGATAGAGAACTGGTGATACGGGATAAAATGTCCCGGCGGGCCCCACCTCGAATTGGTATTCCGGAGTCTCCGCGGCAATCTTTCGTAGGCGATAGATTTCAGCATCGACATCTTGGCGATACAGATTGGCAGGTGGCACCAGAGTTATATGCGGCAAGATTCTGCCGATTCCGAACCCGCCCAGACAGCCGCGCAGGCCATCCACCATGTTTGCATTCAGCCCAGAGAAATGATGAATTAGCCCAATCCGGTATCTATTCATGCGCCTCCCTGGGGGCCCCTAAAGCCCAAGGCTCAATTCGCCACACTCAAACTATCTAATTGCTGCTCCGTGGGTAGCCGCCAGTTCAAGACGAACATGCGCTCTCCTAAGGGCTGCTTCAACCCCAGCGTCGGTGGAGTTCCTGAGAGTCTCCTCAGCCCTATTCAAAGCAGCCTGAGCTCGCTCCATATCGATTTCCGCCGGGAGCTCAGCGATATCGGCAAGCACCCTTACCACCGAATTCGCCACATGCACGAATCCTGCATGAACTGCAGCTTTTTGCAGCTCGCCCGTAGCGGTCGTCACCGTCACAACGCAGGGCTCAATATTTCCAATAAAAGGCGCGTGCCCGGCCATAAATGCGATGTCGCCGCTGCCGGAACGCAACACCACCATCGTGGCGTCGCTCTTGATCAAGGTACGCTCAGGAGTGACCAGCGAGAAGGGAAAAGAGTTAGCCACTATCTAGCCTTCCTGAAGCGACTTAGCCTTTGCCAAAACAGCCTCGACGCCACCGACGTTTAGGAATGCCTGCTCAGGGATGTCATCGAGTTCGCCGTTTACCAATGCCTCAAAAGATTCGATAGTCTCTTGGATCGGAACATAAATACCCTTCAGTCCTGTGAAGACCTCGCCGACAAATAGTGGCTGAGACAAGAACCTCTGGATCTTTCGGGCCCGGTACACCGTCACCCTGTCCTCTTCGGAAAGCTCATCCATTCCAAGAATTGCAATGATGTCCTGCAGTTCCTTATACCGCTGAAGAACCTCTTGGACACGAATGGTGATGTTGTAATGCCTATCACCAACTATGTGGGGAGCTAGCACGTTCGAAGTCGATGCGAGCGGGTCGACTGCCGGATAGATCCCGAGTGAGGCAATCTGGCGTGAAAGCTCTGTTGTGGCATCAAGGTGCGTAAAGGTAGTGAACGGAGCCGGGTCGGTATAGTCGTCAGCAGGAACATATACCGCTTGGAGCGAGGTGATCGACCGGCCCTTAGTGGATGTGATGCGCTCCTGCAGGGCCCCCATCTCATCAGCCAATGTTGGCTGATAACCCACGGCCGCCGGCATACGCCCAAGCAGCGTCGAAACCTCAGACCCCGCCTGCACGAAACGAAAAATATTGTCAATAAACAGCAAAACATCCTGTCCCTTGACATCCCGGAAATATTCAGCCATCGTCAAAGCCGAAAGCGCGACACGCAGCCTGACTCCAGGCGGCTCGTCCATCTGGCCGTAGACCAAAGCTGCCTTTTCTATGACGCCTGACTCTTGCATCTCCAGCCAAAGGTCAGTGCCTTCCCTGGTACGTTCACCAACGCCGGCAAATACCGATACGCCACCATGATGCTGGGCGACTCGGTTGATCATTTCCATGATCAAAACCGTCTTTCCCACGCCGGCACCACCAAATAGTCCAATCTTTCCACCCTGGACATATGGTTCAAGGAGGTCTATAACCTTGATGCCCGTCTCGAACATCTGCGCCCGGGGCTCCAGATTTGCAAAGAGCGGGGCCTCTCTGTGGATTTGCCAAGTGTCCTCGATACCCGCGTCAATCTTGTCGACGTCGAGGGGCTTGCCGGTCACATTGAAAACGTGCCCCAAAACGCCGGACCCCACAGGCACGGAAATGCCTTTCCCGGTATTACGCACCACCGTGCCACGTCGAAGACCGTCGGTCGGCTTCAAACATACACAGCGGACACGTCCCTCGCCAATCTGCTGGGCGACCTCGGCAATGATGGTCACCATGTCACCATCCACCTCGAGATCCATTTCAACTGCCATGTTAATTTCAGGTATGAACTCTGGTGGAAACTCGACGTCCACAACAGGACCTGCAATTGCGACCACTCGGCCGTCTTCAGTCTTGATTGCCATGTCAGCCACGGTACTCATTGCACAATGCTCCTATCAATAGCGTGGAAAGCACCTCTGTAGATATTACGTTTAGGGTTCGAAATTTAGGCAACGACGGACCTCTGACTGCGATAAGTCAACAAGTAGGTCTCGTCAATTATCTTCGAACCAGCCCCAAGCGCTTCGGCTCCACCTACAATCTCGGTTATTTCAGTGGTAATAGCGTCTTGACGGGCTCTATTCATGATGCGGCTTAGGGTCTTTATCAACTCTTCCGCGTTGTCGGATGCCGCCTTCATGGCCCGCTGCCTTGCGGCATGCTCGGATGCAGATGCCTCGAGCAGAATCGCAAAGATAGTCTCTTCCACAAACATTCGAAGAAGCGGCTCGACAATTGCCTCGGGCGACGGCTCGATCTCGAAATCAAGAGGCGGAACATCCTCATTGCGACCGAACTTGTCCGGGTCCAATGGAAGGAGCCTTGTGATCTCAAGCTGCTGGTTACCAGCAGAATAGAACCGGTTCGAAACAACGTCGAAGCTTTCGACCTCGCCGGACTCATATGCAGCCAGAATTGGTGCAGCGATTTGTCTGGCCTGATCGTAGTTAGGACGGTCAGTCACCTGAGTGAACGAGGCATCGATGGGCACCCCTCGATATTTCAAATAACTGTTCGCTTTCCGGCCAACCGCAACCAGAAAACTCCCCTTGCCCGCCTTTTCAAATGCTTGAATCTGTCTCTCAGTAGCTCTCAAAACAGAGGAGTTATAAGCTCCGCATAAAGTTCTGTCGGCCGTGATAGCCAAAATCCCTTTCTTGTCGGCAACTGGGGGTGCGCCCAAGAAGATGTTCTTCGGCAAGCCGGACGATGCGGCCAGATCACGTACGACTCCGACCAGTTCTTCGTAGTACGGCCTTGCGCCAGATATTCTGGCCATAGCTTTGACAATGCGCGACGCAGCTATCAACTCCATGGCCTTAGTTATCTTTTTGGTTGACTGGACGCTTTTGATGCGTCTTCGGAGAATTCTCTCCTGACCGCCTGCCACCTTGGTTATGCTCCCTTTACGATCGAATCGTCAAAGCCAGCCTTGAACTCGGCGATTATCGCGTCGAGTGCCGCAGTGTCCGGCATTGCACCCGTCTCTTTGATTGCTGCAAGCATCTCGCCGTGACGAGCCCTGAAAAGCTCAATCAGTTGAAGCATGAAATGAGGAATTGCCGCCAAAGAGACGTCATCTACCTTCCCTGACGTGCCAGCGTAGATTGCAATCACCTGCTCTTCGACAGGTACAGGCGCATTCTGCTGCTGCTTAAGTATTGCGGTCAGACGGTATCCCCTGTCGAGCTGCGACTGCGAGACCTTGTCCAGTTCCGAACCAAAAGTCGCGAACGCCTCGAGCTCACGAAACTG
>DAHVRV010000030.1:0-28572 GCA_027322285.1 Actinomycetota bacterium | reverse complement strand
GATATCTCGACTTAATTAGGTTTGCGCAACTCCCCAAAACATGGCTGTCCCGGCACAATTCAAATAGCCGTAGCATCGGCCAGTTTTTACGAGATTTCCAATTTCCCATTGCAAACGCGACACGTTTGGTATAGGTTCTTTTCGCCCGAACCCTCAACATTTGTTACTCTGACAATCCTGGGGATGGGCATTGCTTTCATTTTTAGCTCACGGTAATACCGATCGGAAACTGACACCGCACACTCTTCGCAAACGGCTTCTCCGAACAGCTCTTGGCTATTTGCTGCTTGCACTTTCAATCGTTGCTTCACTCACGACTCTAGCTATGTCCTTGAGGCGGCCCCAAATAACCGTTTTTCAAACTAATGCGCCCGTTGCCCCAGGCGTAAAAATCTTGCCAAGCCAAGTCAAACCAATGCAGATCTCAGCATCCAGCAGAAAACTCTCTAGCCAGTTTGCAAATGCAACGGATCTAGCCAATATGGTGGCCAGAGAGCCGCTTGCCGCCGGACAGGTGATAGAGCTCAACGATCTAAGCAACGTCTCAATGGCCGACAAGTCACTAATCGAGATGGCTGTACCAATGTCCTCGGACAAGGCGCCCATTGGTGCGATCTCCGCCGGTGATTACGTCGAGCTGATTGCGACGGTCGGGTCTGGCGTATCTGCAACCTCAAGAGTAGTGGCGAGCGCCGTGAGGGTAATCGAAGTATCCAGGCCAGCGGCCGCTTTTGGCCAGCTCAGCCAAACTACGAGTCAACTGTTGGTGTCTCTGAGCGACCCGATCGAACCAATCGCAATTGCACAGGCCGAGACGGCTGGATCGTTAGTTGCGGTGAAACTCGGCGCGGCTTCGACGCCAACCTTCCAGGGAATCTTCTCACTCGAAACTCCCTCGGCACAAAACGCCAGTTCGGAACAACCCGCTGGTCATGGACACCCAGTCGTTGGGCCTCCGGTCAAATAAGGCTGTAGCGATCGTCTTCGTCAACCTCGATCACGTCCATTCGAACCAGGTACGTCAACGCAGCCCTGGTTGACTGCTTCGCCGGCGTGAAAAGAGTTTCCGGCAGTTCGGGGCCGTAAATCTTCCTCGTCAGGTCGTCTACGTGAAGCGGGACCTCCGTATCGAGAATCGAGACGATCTGCGCGAGGCGGTAGTGGCGATGCGCAATGTAGTATTCGATGACGCCCGAAGAGAGCTCTTTTGAAATCTCCGGACCGTGTCCGGGTAAAATAATCTGGCTTCCAAGCTCCTTCACCCTCACGAGCGAAGAGAGATACTTTTCCAAGTCGCCATCGGGATGCGCAATAACCGAAGTCGATCGGCCCAACATATGGTCCCCGGCAAGGAGGTGTCCGGTATCCATCTGGAACGCCAAGTGATCGTGCACGTGGCCGGGCGTTGCGACAACTTTGATCTCCTTGTTGCCGAGTTCAAAGACATCATCATCGCTCAAGGCCCGGCCGGCGCCAAAGACAAGGCGCTCCAGAAATGCGCTCACACCGACACCAAGATTTTGGGACCACAATCTTGCGGTCTCACTGTGGTCGAGATGGTGGTGCGTAAGAAAGATACCAACCGCCTCTACTTTCGCTTCGTCCAGCACGCTTTTCACGTTTGCGAAATGCGTATCTGAAACAGGACCCGGATCAGTGATTAACGCGGTTCCCCCGGCGCGATCCAGAACTAGATAAGTGTTGGTTCCATCGAGCGTGTTAGGAGAGGGATTAGGCGCGATCACCCTAACAAGTTCATCAGTCAGGTATTCAATGGTCTTTAGCGTCCCGAGCGGAGGAAGCCCGACCTCAATTCTTGGGTCCTCCGGCACGATTCCACTCATAACAACCCCCTAGAAGTCCTAACCGAGATCGTATACTTCTGCAACTTATTCTTCGGCTATGCCGCAAGTGCCGGCAACCGATCCAAACCCGAGAAAACCCCGAGGGCCCTCAGCTCAAAATGGAGCCGATCGAAAACAAGCCCGACTGCAGGCGCGCTCGATGGTAAAAGGCCCGGAAAAAACCAAAGAAGGTCTTGATTCTCAACTCTAGCGTTGGTAGCTTGTTGCTGCCTCCTCCGAAAGAACAACTACAGCAGTATGGTTCGTACTGCTGGCAAATTATTTCGGGTCATCGATTGAACACTCTCAATGGTCAAGCTTCGGCTGAACCTCCTGGCGCATCAGCACTGATAGAGCGGCAGCTTCTCGAATTCCTGCGCAAATCCGAGGCTGACTTGAACACGCGGGCATCCCTCAAGATCGCCCGAACCGAACTGGCCGTCCTAATTGACAGATGGAACCAGTCTCATCCGTCAAGGCTCGTAAACGACACTGTTCGCTTCAGTGAACTGGTGTTGAGAAACCTAACCGGCTTCGGGCCCATCGAACCACTGCTCGAAGACGCGAATGTCTGGGAAATATCAATCAATGGATCAAAAGATATTTTTGTCAAGTCCCACGATGCGCCCCCGCGGCGTCATAATGAAACGTTCCATGACGACCAGCATCTAGAACGGGTACTGGCGCGAATGCTCGAGACCTCTGTCGGGAGCACCCGCCAACTGGATCCGTCGCTTGGAGTACAGGATGCCCAACTTCCTGACGGAACGCGCATCCATATAGTTCATCCCGAACTAACACAGAACTTCTCCTTCGCGGTTTCAATAAGAAAGTTCGCCAAGAACTCGCTGAACAACATCGAAGATTTCGTAAGTATTGGATCTCTTTCACCCCAGGCCGGCGACTTCCTATACCGGGCAGTTGCATCCGGGGCGACGATACTGATTTCGGGAGCACCCGGCGCTGGCAAAACCACCCTTCTCAATGCCCTCGCGGATGCGCTTCCGGATTCCAAAAGAGTTGTGATAATTGAAGAGACGCCCGAGATCAACATTTCAAAACCCGATCGAGTTCAGCTGCATACGCGGACCGACAGACCCGGCCGTTTGGAAATTCCACTAAGGACCCTTGTCAAGGCAAGCCTGCGAATGAGTTCCGATGTCTTGATTTTGGGAGAGGTCCGCGACGACGAAAGCCTTCCGTTGCTTCTTGCTCTCTCGACCGGAATCCAAGGGATGAGCACGATACATGGTTCAAACTGCAAAGATGCCCTGGCAAGAATGCGCCTGCTGGTACAGCTGTCGCTCGACGGCGGCGTGCCCATCTGGGCAGTAAATCAGATCATTGCCAATTCTGTCGACTTGGTGGTTCAGCTCAAAAGAGTGGGTACCTCCGTTGTCGTTGAAGAAGTCCTCGCCATCGAGGAAAGCTCCAAAGATCTGGATTTCGGCTTTGTTGCGACAGAAATATTCATGCTCGATCATGTTGAATGGCGCCTCAAATTCTCCGGGCATAATCCGCTCAAACTGAGTCACCTCAAAGTGCAAAAGGAGCTTGCAGACGCCCTCATTCGGATGGACCCCCGATTCCACTCGTCATTGGACCTGGAGGAGGCGGTGCTATGAGAGCACTAATTCTCATGACAATTGGAGCGATCTTGATTGCCCCGGTACTTAGGCGCAAGAAACAAGGCCTCCAAAAACCAATGCGGCCAGCTTTGGCGGCGGTGGCCGAGACTTCGCTCCAAGCCGTGCAGGACATCTACGGATTTGTCGTCGGAACCAATTACGGAAAGCCAACTCCTATATCCTTGGCTTTATTGGCAGCCGCAGCTGCTATCAGCATTTGGATTGCGGGTCTCATATGGTACATGGCTTTGCTCTTTGGCTTCGCGGCAACACTTTGCGCCGGTCTGCGCTGGAAACAAATCCGAAGACGAAGGGCTCTGGAACTCGCCGAATCATGGCCAACTTACTTGGAACAGACCAGAGCCAAAATGCTCACCTCATCCCGGTCACTCCCTTACGTGATATTCGAGCAAACCAGCGTCGACTCGCCTTTTCTAAGTGAACTTATCCAACGTGGCCGACGGGAATTTGAAAACTCGGGAAATCTTGAAAAAGCCTTAAAAACAGTCTGGCTTGCCGGAGACAACGAGGAAGTAACCAACTATATCTGCAATGCCCTTTGCGCCACCCTCGGATCAACCAGTTCGCAAATACAAAATCAGCTGTCCGCCATATCGGGAACTGTTCGTTCAAGAAATGAACTCAAGCAAGAGACTAACTCCCGTTTGTCAGGTGTTCGAACTGCCAGGATATTCATTCTGGTCATTCCGGCAGGTATGGCGCTGGCTGGACTATCATTTGCAGGCTCGGTAAAACCATTCTTGACCGCCGCCTCCATCAGCCAGATTCTGGCAGCTTTGCTCCTGCTTGCAACATGCTGGTATTGGTCCACTAAATTGATGCACTTCCCGGCTTGGCCAACCCAAGTGATGCCGAATACGAACCACGAACCACAAGAGGTGACATGACCGCCCCCCAATTCTTCCTTTCAATAATTCTTGCCGCGTCTGGGTTGGCCTTGATCTCCCCAGTCGGAATTCCAGCGGGCCAGTTCCGTGCGAGTGCACGAAATGCCTCTTCAATTGGACTTGTGAGAAAATCAGTGTTTGGGGCATCCGCACTTTTCGGTTCGGCATGTGCTGTCACCTTGGCGTCCTTTCATGCAATTCTTCCAACCGTACTCATAGGTGCCATGGCGGGGCTCGCTGCAACGGCGCTGATCGAGAGATCCGTCATCGACCATCGAAAAAAGCACCGGTCAGAAAATCTTGAATCGTCGGTAATCGCCCTGCTGGAACAGATTTATCTGAAAGTCATCAATGGCAGCTCTGTGCAAACCTCGCTGACAAGCGCTGAGGGCATTGGCAACCGGGACGTCCTCAATTTCCAAAACCTGGTCAAATCAGGCCTCGACCTTGAAACCGCAGCTGAATTCTGGATTGAAGAATTCGACGACCCTATCAAAAGGCGCCTCACAGATCTTTTGATTGCCAAGACGACTACCTCGGAAACCCTGACACTGATGGCTGGGCTGGTGCAACAGCTAAGGAGCGAACAGAGATTCAGCCTGATAGCAACCATCGAGAGGCGAAATCAGCTGGTATGGATCCCCGTCACAATTGCCGTATTGGTGCCTGGAATGATCTTCATCGCCATTCCCCTGGAAGCAACCCTGCGGTCACTCGTCGGCTAATCAAATTCCCCCCGATTATTCACTACGAATTTCTCCCAAGGAGAAAAATGATCTACTTCTTGTTTAACGCCTTCGCGGCTTTTTCGTCTCTGATAAACAGGGGCTTCCATCCCTCCGATGAACGCGGTGAAGGAGTTGTTTCCTCGGCTGTTGCCGTCGTCATCTTCTCCGCTCTCGGGGTGGCCATGTGGTTCGCCTTTAGGGACACCATGAACACTGCAACCTCAATGATCAACGCCCAAGTTGCGCAGCTAGGCAACTAGGAAGATGATCACCCTGCGAACCGAAGCGAAGCTGGGAAGTGGCATGATCGGAGCGTTAATCGGCCTTGTGTTCATTGCCGTTTCTCTCATGGCCGCCGCAAAATTGGCCGAAACAATAATATTGACGCAACGGCTCGATGCTCTCGCAGCGGACTCGGTTCGCAGGCTCACAGTCGCCAGCGGATCGGCAAATCCAAATACACAAAATGAACTGGAAAAAAGAATTGAAGATCTCCTGCCCAGCTACAAGAATAACTTGAGCTTTTCGCTTTCGCAGAGTTCGAATCTCCTTACCTTCCAAATTCAGCTCAACGGCTATTCTGTCTCAATTTGGCCGGGGCTAAACGCCGGTCCCTACACCCTGTCAGCAGCAGCAACGGCTCGATTGGAGGCGTGACGAGTGAAATCGGTGCTCAAGCTCGTCGCGAAATACGAAGACGGGGTCGTCGAGAATCTCTTTGTTCTGGCAGTGATTGCAATCTCGCTCACCACAATTGGAACGCTTGGAGTATTTGCGATTCAAGCGCAGCGATATCAAATTGGCCTTGATCTGGCAACACACTCGGCTATCAGAGATATCGTGGCAGACAACTTCGCAGAAAATCCATTGGACCTGGCCCAAAGCGATCTGACAACAACCTTCCATGACATGTCGCTCGATCCTACGAAAACCTCAGTTTCGGTAGCAAGCAACGATGGACGCTGCGGTTCTGTCGCAATTTCGGAACACAAAACCTTGGATTTCTTCTGGATCCACGGTATTGCCATCAATTTGTCGTCAGTTCAAAAAGAGCCGTATGATCCGCTGTCTTCCGGCCTCGGAGGTGTTGCGACATGCCTAGGTTCATGAAACGACGCCCGAATCCCGACAGGGAGCAGGGTTCGGCAATATTTCTTGCTCCGCTTGTGGCACTGATCATGGTTTATCTTGCTGGATTCTTTGTCGATCTCGGCGATGCGATGACCAAGGCCAACGGTCTCGACCAAGCCCTATCGCTTTCCGCGGCAGCAGCCAGCACCGAAATCTCGCGGTCAGCATTCTACGGGGAAGGACTCATAGTGCTCGATCCCCAAGCCTCGCAGGCAGCCGCTACGTCACAGCTCATGAACTCCATGCCCAAAAACGCGACTCTGGAAGGTAATCCGACAGTAGAGGTAGCTCAGGGAGCGGTATGCGTAAGAGCACGCGAGCTCATTAAAATGCCGTTCTCGCTCATCCCGGGAACTGACCCTAGCATCAGTTATTCGAGCAGCTCAAGCGCTATTGCAAAAGGATCGGCCACATCCACTGCGCCCCAATGCTGACTTTGGTGCGATTCGATGCCCTCGTTTCATCAACTAGCTTTTATATAACGTGAACAATAAAGATACAGATTTAATCCCAATAGCGATAAGGTCAGGACATGGCAAGTACGTAATTGCCTATCAGCTGGCGGAACCGCAACTGACACACTGGAGCGCCAACTCGCCGGCATCGCGAATCATCGTCGAGGTGAGCAGCCTTAAAGAAGACGACTGGACTTTGCTTGGCGAGATTACCATCGGTACGCCGTTCCAGGTTCCCGAGGCCGTCGGCCCAGTTCCACTTTTTCGTACCAGACACAATGAAGATTACGTCTATATCGGCGTTCGTAAAATTGATCTCGAGGGAGCCACCAACTTCCGCGATATCGGAGGGTACCTGACCAAGGATCACAGTCAACTCCGCTTTGGCCGAATTTTCCGCTCCGACAATCTTGCAAATCTGACCCTTTCCGACTGGAAGGTTATAGACCAGCTTGGAGTTGGATATATTATTGATCTCCGCCGGATGGACGAAAAGGTGAGATCACCAACGGTTCTTCCATCAGCTTCAAATATCCAGATCATCGAAATACCGATCGACGTCGAAATACTTGGCAAAGGTGAACTGCTCCAACATATCCTCTCCAGGGAAATCACGAAGATAACCCATGAAGATATGGCGCAAATGTATCAGGATATCCTCTCCAAATTCCGTCCCGAACTCACGCGGGCAGTCGCGATTCTTCTCGACCCAACCCGCAGGAACAAAATTGTCCACTGTACCGCAGGCAAAGATCGTACGGGTCTCAGTGTGGCGCTAGTGCAGGCTCTTTGTAATATCCCTCAAAAACAGATAATGAGCGACTTCCTCCTTTCGAACTCGTTTCGAACCCCGACAAGAATCGCCGCGTTGTCGGAACGACTCAAACTACATCAGGTGGACATTGAGGATATCGTTCCTTATTTGAGTGCCTCCCGGACTGCGCTAATCCGGGCATTTGAAGTTCTGCGCGACCAATACGACGGCCCGGCCAACTACCTGGCATTGGACGAAACATTCCCCACCCTGGCAGACAAATGGCAGAGCCAGATGATTTATCGATCAATATCCTGATCAGACAGTATTTTAACTGATCACTCCCTTCATAAATACGTGTTTTTTTAATTGAAACCTTCACGGGCAATAACAATGTTGTAATATTCAGTTAATAATTCAGATTCTCGACATTTCTATTTCAGCGCACGCAGCAAAGGGGATTCCGGATGGCAGACCGAACCGAATCGTCAGCGACCATAGAAGCCTTGATGAACGAGCACAGAACATTCGCTCCGCCACGAGAGTTTGCAAACCAGGCAAATATAAATTCCTCCTCCATTTACACCGAGGGTGAGGACTTTGAGAATTTCTGGGCGACACAAGCCGAGAGTCTATTGTGGCGGAAGAAATGGACCCAAACTCTTGATTGGTCGAATGCACCCTTTGCTAAGTGGTTCGTAGATGGCAAGCTCAATGTTACGGAGAGTTGCCTCGACCGGCACCTGGCCAGCAATGGAGACAAAGTAGCCTACCATTTCGTTGGAGAGCCAGGCGACGAAAGAGCCGTGACCTACCGCGAGCTTTACGAAGAGGTCTGTCAATTGGCAAACGGGCTCGATTCGCTGGGCGTTGGCAAAGGGGACCGGGTGGCAATCTACATGGGGATGATTGTCGAGCTCCCAATTGCCCTCCTGGCGTGTGCCCGCGTTGGCGCGACGCATTCAGTGGTTTTTGGAGGATTCAGCTCGGATGCCTTGATGGACCGAATCAACGACGCGGCTGCCAAAGTGCTCATTACTTGTGACGAATCCTGGCGAAATGGCGGCACAATCGCTCTTAAAGCCTATGCCGATGCCGCGATCGCCCAAGCGCCCTCGATTCAGCATGTAGTCGTTGTCAGGAGAACGGGATCTTCGGTGCCGATGAAGGAAGGTCGTGATATCTACTACCACGACCTTATCAAGGACCAATCCAAAGAGCGTGCCGCCGTTGAAACCGACTCCGAGGACCCTCTGTTCATTCTTTACACCTCCGGAACCACGGGAAAACCAAAGGGTATCGTTCATAGCACCGGCGGATATCTCCTCGGCGCCTCTTACACGCACAAGACTGTCTTTGACATCAAGGAAAACGATGTCTACTGGTGCACCGCTGACATCGGATGGGTTACGGGTCACTCGTATATCGTTTATGGCCCTTTGGCAAACGGAACTACCTCGATACTGTACGAAGGAGTTCCGAACTTCCCCGACAAGGATCGATACTGGGAAATAATTGAAAAATACAAGGTGACCCAGCTTTACACCGCTCCCACGGCGATTCGCACTTTCATGAAATGGGGTACCCAGTATCCGCAGCGCCATGACCTCTCGTCGCTAAAACTTATTGGCAGCGTCGGCGAGCCAATTAACCCCGAGGCATGGATCTGGTACAACAAATATATTGGCGGAGAAAAGGCTCCAATAGTTGACACCTGGTGGCAAACCGAGACCGGACACATCATGATCTCGCCCTTGCCGGGAGTCACCACCACCAAGCCGGGCTCAGCAACAGTTCCGCTGCCTGGAATTGGCGCAGACATCGTCGACGAGGAAGGCAACCATGTGCCCTTTGGCGGGGGCGGATATCTCATTCTTACCCACCCGTGGCCGGGAATGCTTCGAACAATCTTCAAGGACCCTCAACGCTTTGTGGACACGTATTACGGAAGGTTTTCCAAACCGGAAGAGAACCTTTGGGTATATTTCGCGGGAGACGGGGCCAAACGCGATAGCGATGGCTATTACTGGCTGCTAGGCCGGGTTGACGACGTAATGAATGTCTCCGGACATAGAATTTCGACACTTGAGGTCGAGTCAGCCCTTGTGGACCATCCGGACGTCGCCGAGGCAGCTGTCGTAGGACGCAATGACCCCATAACAGGCCAGGCAATCGCTGCGTTTGTAACCCTAAAAGGTCACGTCGTCGGAACAGACGAACTCATTGGGCAGCTGAGAAATCACGTAGCTGACAAAATTGGAAAGATCGCCAGGCCCGCATCTATCGTCTTTACGGACGAGTTGCCCAAGACGCGATCTGGCAAGATTATGCGAAGACTCCTAAGGGATATCTCAGAGCAAAGGCAGCTGGGGGATGTTACAACTTTGGCTAATGCCGACGTTGTACATGACATTGCTGCAAGAGCGTCCAAGTCCGCAACCTCTCAGGAGGACTAATATCTCACAAATCTTGACTCATGAGTTGGAATTTGTAATTAAGCCAGTTAAAGATCTCACTCCAACGCGCATCGGCGCAAAGCTGCTTTGCACATGTTTTTCACGCTCAGCAGATAGCGGTACACTCCCAAGACAGTCTTGGTCGAGGAACGAAGAAAGGAATCACCATGGCGGATAATTCCCCAGCCATTGCAGATCCAGCTTCGCTGGGCTTAGCTGGGTTTGGTATGACGACATTCGTTCTCAGCGTCTTCAACGCTGGAATCTTGGATGGCAAACTTGAAAGCGTAGTTTTCCCGCTCACCATTTTTTACGGGGGCATTGCCCAGCTGTTAGCTGGCATGTGGGAATTCAAACGAGGCAACGTATTTGGCACTGTAGCATTCACCTCATACGGAGCATTCTGGCTTTCATTCTATTGGTATGTCCACGCAGTGGCAGGTGGCCTACCGGCTGCCGAGGCTTACAAGGCGACCGGCCTGTTCCTGATTGCCTGGACCATATTTACCGCGATAATGACCATTGCCGCATTTGGCCTGAATGGCGTTATCAAGACTTTATTCGTACTACTTCTTATAACCTTTATTCTCCTCACAGTCGGAGTCTTTGCAACCGGCACCGGCGCATCGGCCGATATCTGGACCAAGATCGGCGGTTGGGCGGGAATACTTACCGCACTAATCGCATGGTATGGCGTCATGGGCGGGGTTGTCAATGCCACATTTGGCAGAGAAGCGATACCTATGTTTGCCAAGAAGGCCTAGCTAAGAGCGTCTTCTGTAAACGACCCCTCGATCGACGAGGGGTCGTTTATCGTTCACGAACCACTCAATCTTCATCAAATAACGGCGTCGCTGCCATTTCGTAAGGAGTTCCAGATATACGCTGTTTTAGCTGGAGTTTAGCTTCAGTGCTCCCCTGTGACCGAAGGTAGTTCGATATTGATTCGAGGAGCTTCGAATTCACGCCTGCCAAATCCAAACCCTCGGCCCTGCGGAGCAGTTTCCCAGCCAGAACGCCATTTCCTGCCACTACTGCCTGGAGCAGCCTGAAAATAACATCCACCGCTTCCCGCTGAGATCTTCCGCTTGAATTCATGACAGTTCCTCTGTTTGGCGGGCATTGCTTTTTTTTGAGTGGACAGCGGACCATTCCACGCGACGAATCAATCCATCGACCGAGGTGCTTGCCGTTGAAGTTGAGCGATGCGGCCGAGCTCCACCTTTGAAGGGTCGAGACGTATTGCGACCTGATTGGCAAGAAGTCGTCCCTCCAAGGTCAGCATCGCTATTCCATTCGAATCTGTGTAAAGAAGCTCGATCTGCTCTGTGTCGGCTAAGGATTCAGTCGGAACTCCAAGACTTGTTCTAAGCAATAGTTCCAGCGCTTCGTTTATTTCGAGTTCACCCGTGACATCCTCATGTCCCGCGACGGGGTCGAGGCCATCTCGAACGGAAGAGATATAACGACCCATGTTGAAGGCATTCCATGATCGCCTGGAACCGCGGTGCGAATGTGCTGCGCATCCAAGACCGATATATTCACCTTGCATCCAGTAGTTCCAGTTGTGACGCGAATAATATCCTGGCTTTGCCCAGTTTGAAACCTCGTACCAGTGCATACCCGCATCCAACAGCATTTCGTCGATCAATCTATAGGCGCCGGCCTGGTAATCTTCATCAGGGTGGCGGGATAAGTCTTTCGCCAGCCGCGTGCCCGATTCGACAGTGAGAGCGTAAGCGGAAATGTGGACCGGTGCCGGCGACAATGACAGCACCCTACAAAGGGTGTCCTCCAAAATAGACTCCGACTCCCCCGCAGCCCCATAGATAAGATCAATCGAATAGTTGTCGAACCCGACTTCGCCAATTGCTTCAACCACTGGAAAGATATCGGCCGGGTTGTGGGATCTGCCAAGTGCTTTTAGAACTTGCGGCGAGAAGCTCTGCAACCCGAGGGATATCCGATTGACTCCCGCATCCATATAGATCCGCAGCTTTTCAATATCGGTCGATTCCGGATTGCATTCGACGGTAACTTCCGTTCCGGCTTGATTACCCGCTTCCTCGATAACCCGAGCGATGTGCCGGGCAGGAATGAAAGAAGGAGTGCCGCCGCCAAAATAGATTGAGCCTGGCAACTCCGACCGGTCTCCCGAACGTTTGGCTCGGAGCTCTGATATTAGCGCATCCATATAGCTCTCGATATGGTCTTCCATGCCTTCCCAAGTCGCAAAGGCGCAGTAGTCGCATCTTGAAACGCAAAACGGTATATGGACATAGAGGCCGGGGGCAGCTGGCACATTCGCCAGCCTATCTCGATCGGCCCTATACAGAGGCGCCACAGCTCGGATTGGCAATGATCGTCAGGTCGTGATCAAAAGGCCAAGCTCGTCGAGCCTTCGGGCCATCTCCTCCGCGGTAAGCTCGAAAAGACATGCCAGCACTTTGAGATCCTCGTGACGAATGGTGATCATGCGGCCATTGAAGTCTTGCCGCTGAACCTGGATCATCGACAGATACCTGCGCAACAGCTCCTTTTCCGCACCTTCCATAAGATTCAGCTTGACAAGGTCGATCGTTACTTTGATGCTTGGTTCGACAATCGGAGTTCTTCGCTCGTCAATAGCATTGACTGCAAAGGATTCGACAATCTCGCGGCCTCCGTTTGGCGAGACGGCGAAATTGACCAAAGGTACGATTGGCGATCTCGGCGACAAGAGCTTTGGCAACAACTGATCCACAGGAACATCGTAGAGTTCTGCAAGCCTTTGGAGCCTGGGCACCGAAATAGACCGCTCGCCGCGCTCGTAAGCTCCTAAAACGCTCGCCTTGAACTCCTGATTGGAGGCGGTCTCCACGGCATGCAGAGACAAGTGCTTTTGCTTGCGCACAGAACGAAGCCTCAACCCTACCTTTTGGGCATAGCCCTCTGAAACTTCTTCTTCCTCATTCACAGCCATAGTTCTAGCCTATTATCACTCTGGGTTCAACAATTACAAATGTTGGACACTTTCGGTGATAATGCGAGAAATGTTCCGATTTACAAAAGCCCTGATCGCTTCATAGCCAGCACGCCGGAAACCAACACCGCAGCCGTTTCAGACCGCAGCACATTGTTGCCTAAGGAGTAACTTCGAACGAACAATTCCAGCTCACTGTCTGAAAATCCCCCTTCCGGACCAATTACAACCGGATCACCAACGCTCAAACCGCTTTTGCCACCGTAAGTGCACACCCCGCACTTAGGGTGCGCAGCAACGAAATTCTCAATGCTATCTATTGGCACCAGTTTCGGAAGGAACGGCGACCGGGATTGCATGGCTGCTTCACGAACTACCTCAAGGAGCTTGCCGAATTCATGTCCTCCGGACTCAAGACCGGACCTCCTTATAGAGGAGTGCGTCGAATACAGCAGATGCACAGAGTCCACCCCGATTTCGGTCATCTTCTGCAAAGCCCAGCGCGCTCTGTCCAAAGATGGCAGGCAAAAACCAGCCACTATTTCCGGTAGTGGCCGACTCTCTTCAAAGATTTCGCTCGAGAATTCGATCTGAATCCCGCTTTTGCCCGATCCTTTGTTGCCTCGGAGAATTACTGCGGTCCTCCAGCGGCCCTTCCCGTCACCGACGGTTATGGGATCGCCACTTCTCAACCTGCGAACTGTGCCTAGATGATGCTGGTCAGCTTCGCCAAGCTCAGCCACCAAAAGATCCTCTGCAAGGACATGTGCAATGCCCGACTCCGCAATTGCCGGTTTCGCAGGCAAAGTGGTCATTCAGCTATTTGAACGCCGACTTGATCTTTGAGAAGATACCGTGGTCCCTGTCGGCAACCGCTTCGCCACGAAGATCCGCGATCCTCCTAAATAGCTCATCCTGCTGTTCGTCCAGGTGCTCGGGTATCTCCACCACGATTGTTACCACAAGATCGCCTCGCCTGCCACTTCCACGAACGTCGGGGACTCCCCTGCCGCGCAGTCGGAACTGAGTCCCGGATTGAGTGCCCCCGGGTATGACGAGGTCTTCGACGCCATCCAGCGTCTCGAATTCAAGCGAGGCGCCAAGGACGGCCTGGGTAAGCGGAATTACCAGCTCGCATCTGAGTTCGTTGTCCTCCCGCCTAAACCTATGATGGGGCTTGACTCGGATTTGAACATAGAGATCACCCGGCAATCCACCGCGCGGGCCTGCCGGACCCCGGCCGGCCAGCCTGAGCGTAGATCCGTTGTCAACCCCGGCAGGAACTTCTACAGAATAGGTCCGCTCCTCGGTGCGCCGTCCGTCGCCGCGACAATCTTGGCAAGGGGTGGTAATAATTGTTCCCGCGCCGCGACACCTGTCACACGTTGCCGTAGTCACCATTCGGCCCAAAATCGACTGGGCAACTCTCCTTACCTGGCCGGTGCCGCCACAAACCGAACAAGTGCTGGCCGTAGTACCAGGCTTGGCGCCGGATCCAGAACATGTGGAACATTTCACCGGCAACCTTAGAGTAACGTCTTTCTGGACACCAAAAACAGCCTCGGTGAACGACAGATCAATATAAACCTCGGTGTCCGCTCCCCGTTGCGGCCCTTTTTGGGCCTGGCCAGCTCCGCCGCCGAAGGCAGATCCAAAAAATGCTCCAAATATGTCATTGATGCCGGCACCGAAGGGACCGGCATCGCCCATGCCGCCACGCAAACCGTCTTCGCCATACGTATCATAGATACGTCGCTTTTCGGGATCTCCCAAAGTCTCGTACGCTGTAGTTATCTCTTTGAAGCGATCCTCTAATTCCTTGTCTCCGCCGTTGGCATCAGGGTGCAACTCTCTTGCTAGACGGCGGTAGGCCTTTTTGATTTCATCGTCAGATGCATTCCTCGAGATGCCCAAAAGGCTGTAATAATCGTGTGCCAACTAATCCCTATCCCTCACTCAGCCTCTTTCCAAGCCCCGTACTCACCAAATTTACCGCGGCCAGTACCTTCGGGTAATTCATACGGGTTGGACCAACTAGACCTATAGATCCTAGTTGCTCACCTTCCACTACATATGGGGAAACCACAACAGAGCATTCTGCGAGCGGTTCGATGCCCAACTCTGTGCCAATTGCAACCTTTTGACCTTTGGATAATACATCCCTAATCAGGGATACAACTAAAAAGTGCTGTTCCAGGGTTGCGAGGACTCTCCTGACTGTATCAACTGCATCAAACGCGTTTGCCACCTTTGAAGCACCTTCGATATAGACCGCTTCGGTCTCACCTTGGAACTTCTTCAGATTATCCAAGACCAGTACGCATAGCTGGTCGAGGTCCGGATTTCCTATCGATTCCGGCTTGCATAGCGGCGATCCGAGGGGAAATCCGCGCAGCTTTTGGGTCAACATGTTGGAAACCTGTTCAAGGTCGGATTCGCTTACATCGCTTGCCAGTTCTAATATCTTCTTTTCAACCGCTCCCTTGGAGTCCACCATGAGCAACAGAACTCGTTTGGGATCGAGCGAAACGAGTTGGACCGAACGGATAAGGATCGTCTCGGGGCTCGGTCCAGTCACCACTGCCGCATAATTTGTCATGTTGGTGAGAAGCCTCGAAGTATCGCTGAACATCTCCGCCAATGCGCCGTGAGCTTTCGTGAAAAACTCTTCGACGCTTTTGAACTGCATGACATCAGACTCATCGACCTCGTTGACAAAGGTATCGACGTAATAACGGTATCCCTTGTCTGTTGGAATCCGACCGGCGCTGGTATGCGGCTGCGTCAGATAACCTTCATGCTCAAGAAGATTCATATCATTTCTAATCGTGGCAGAGGATACCTGAATTCCGGAAACACGGGCAAGATAGGATGACCCAACCGGCTCAGCAGACTGAACATACTCGTCGACTACCGCACGTAGGATCGCAGCCTTTCTCTTGTCCATCAGCCCTGACACTTTTTCCACCTTCGACAGAATCGATCTATTAGCACTCTATTCTATCGAGTGCCAGCGGAAGTAAAATTCATTTAATCGCATGATTGGCACAAATCACAGATACTTTTACTCCCCAACAACGTACTCAAGCCTGTCGCGCTCATTTCATGCACTGATACACGCCAATGACCGCTAGACCACCAGCTGCGGTCCTGCCAAATCCTTCAGCGCCAGAGTTCCGTCGGTCTGCCATGAGGCCGACAACGGGTCGGCCAAATGTCCCACGAAATTCCCAGTATCATCGTCGTTCGCAAAGGCGAGAAACATCCATTGCGAGTCGTGGGCCTGGACCAAGCGACCGGAATAGAGCTGGTCGTCGGTGATCAACTTCGCATTCAAGATATCGAAGGGCCCAGTAATCGATTCGCATGGCACCGCCCATACGCCGCCCTTGCCACCGCCAGCATCTCCAGCAGATCTCCTTACCAGCGAAAACTCTCGTGCGAGGCATGAGAAGAGCAGAATCGGCCGTCCATCCATCACACTCAGCTGCGTGACTTCGAGGTCACCGAATCCTGACCCTGGTTCAGACAAGGGCGCCTGGATTTCCCAGTTCAAAAGATCGATCGAGTACGCGTGACCCACGACTCCCCGATCATCATCCACGCCCGTTTTCGCCCTTGCGGTAATGAACATGTGCCATCCACCTTCAGGATCTGCAAATACCCAGGGATCGCGCCAAGTTTCATTAGGCCAAGTCGATTCACCTAGCTTTTCGTACAAACGCGAGTCAGCTGCCAAAGGCTGAAAATCTTTTCTTTTCTCCCACTTGTACAGGTCCTTGGAAGTCGCCAAGCCGATCCTTTGCACAAGGCCGCCTTCGCGATAAGAAATTCCGGTGTAAAACATATACCAAAGCGCATCCGGGCCCTTCACCACAGATCCGGTCCAAGTTGCCAAGTCATCGAATGCGTCATCCTCGGATGGCTCCATGGCGTCATCGCAAATCTTCCAGTTGAACAAGTCCCGCGATACCGCGTGACCAACGGACGTCCGCGTGTGACGACCGTCAGGATTCCTGATCAGGTCTTTTCGCCCATCGGGCGAGTGGTAAATCTTTGATGCCTTTAGGAAATAAATATGATACTCATCCCCGGTATCTGCGATCCAAAAATCCCAGGTCCATGTATCCGCTAGCTGTAACAACACCGTCCCGATCTCTAAGAGCCAAATAATGAATATCCCGATGATTCCAGGCTGGCGGATGCGTGCGCGCGCTAAACCCGTCCATCAGCGTTTCAATTCCCCGGATTGAAACCTCTAAATGCCTTCAACTTATCAAAATAGTTCCATATATTGCAGTCGCAATCTAAAGCCAAGATCCCTTTTCTTCGACTGCCATGCCTATAATGCCAGCAAAACGAACCTGATCCGAAGGTCCCAAGAAGTTCTCAAGCGACATCTCAGCCCTTTTGAGTTGCCGCCGCCCCCCTTAAGGGCAATTCAGCCCGCGACATTTCGCATTTGAAATAAAAGCGGCGATCAATAAACACCTCATACCATCGGGAAAACAAGCCTGGTGCCAACAAGCTACAATTCGAAAGCGAGCCGTTTGATGACTCAGTGAAACGCTGCATTTAATGCGCTCAAAGTTGGAAAGATCTGGGTGGCTCAGCGCCAACAAATTAGTTCTGCCAGCGCGTTCGATCCTTAATCTTTGTCGCGCTTCCAACTGGCCTTGATCTTTTTAAGCTGAAGAACCCTCCCGGACCAGGTGCAATCTCCCCAGCCTTTCCAGACCAGCGGCTGGCCTCCCAGTGACCTTTCATGGGCCCGAACTTGCAAACGGCTCTGCTTGTGCTTGCCACCTTGTCAAAATGAGCCGGAGAGATACCGAACCGGCGCTTGAAGGCCATTCTCTGATGCAGTGATACTGAAACTGTGGCCTAAAAGCGTTATTCATCCAGGCGCAGCGCCGAAATAAACGCCTCTTGGGGAACCTCCACCCGTCCGATGTTCTTCATTCTCTTCTTGCCCTCTTTTTGTTTCTCGAGAAGCTTTCTCTTGCGAGTTATATCTCCTCCGTAGCACTTTGCAAGAACATCTTTTCTTCTAGCCTTGACAGTCTCGCGAGCTATGATGCGGCCGCCAATCGCTGCCTGGATTGGAACGTCGAACAGCTGCCTTGGAATTAGCTCGGCCAGCTTTGCAGCCATTTTCCGGCCGTAGTCGTAAGCCTTCGTTTTATGAATTACGGCAGAAAACGCATCGACAGGCACTCCGTTGAGTAATATGTCCAGCTTGACGAGTTCGCTCTCGCCATAACCCGCAGGCTCGTAATCCAATGAGGCATAGCCTTTGGTCCTGCTCTTCAACTGATCGAAAAGATCCAAAACCACTTCGCCAAGGGGAATCTTGTATCCGATCTCAAGCCTCTCTGGAGAAATGTACTCCATCCGGTTCATTTCGCCACGACGGCTCTGGCAAAGATCCATGATGGCGCCAGTGTACTCAGACGGGGAGATGATGTTTATCTGGAGAAAAGGCTCTTCGATCTTTGAGATCGACTGGGCCATGGGCATGTCGCTCGGCCGGTCGATTTTCACCGCCGTGCCAGAACCTTCGAGATAGGCAATGTACTCCACCGACGGGGAAGTCGCAATCAGCGAAAGACCGAATTCCCTCTCGAGGCGCTCTCGAACAATCTCCATGTGTAAAAGGCCCAGAAAACCGCATCGAAATCCGAATCCGAGCGCGCCTGATGTTTCCGGCTCATAAGTGAAGGAGCTGTCGTTGAGCCTAAGTTTTTCCAGCGATTCTCTGAGATCCTCGAATTCATCCCCATCTACGGGATACAGGCCGCAAAAGACCATGGGCTTGGGATCCCGGTAACCTTCCAGCGCATGAGTCGCCGGATCCGAATATGACGTGACCGTTTCGCCCGATCTGGCTTCACCCACGTCCTTGATTCCGGCAATCAGATAACCTACCTCACCGGGGCCAAGGGACTCTACTGGAACCTGGACCGGAGTGCGTATACCGATCTCCTCGGCCTCGTGAACCGCAGACGTCTGCATGAAGCGCAGCCGCGCATTGGATTTAAGCACGCCGTCAACAACCCTTAACGAGGAGACCACGCCACGGTACTGATCGTAGTAGGAATCGAAAATCAATGCCCTTAACGGCTTTTCGAGCTCACCAACGGGCGCGGGAATCCGAGCAACAGCAGCGTCTAAGAGCGCCGGAACACCCTCGCCGGTCTTTCCCGAAATCCGAAGTATTTCTTCAGCAGGAATTCCCAGGACCTTTTCTATCTCAGCGGCATAACGATCTGGATCCGCGGCCGGCAGATCGATCTTGTTGAGTGCCGCCACTATCTCCAAATTGTGTTCCATGGCCAGATAGCAGTTGGCCAGAGTTTGAGCCTCAATTCCCTGCGAAGCATCCACGAGCAGTATCACGCCCTCGCAAGCCGCCAGCGAGCGCGACACTTCATAACCGAAGTCGACATGGCCTGGAGTATCGATCAAGTGGATGACGTAGTCCTTCCAGTGGACCCGGACATTCTGGGCCTTGATGGTAATGCCGCGTTCTCGTTCGATATCCATCGAATCGAGATACTGCTCGCGCATTTCCCTGGGATCTACGGCGCCAGTGAGTTCGAGTATCCTATCTGAAAGTGTTGATTTGCCATGATCGATGTGAGCGATAATGGACAGATTGCGTATTTTCATGGAGTCAATCATTATTCTCTAGAAAAGATTAGGCTGCCTAAGCCCGACTTAGGTTGAATAGGATCTAAACTCTTTTTCCCAGCGTCCACCTTTTTATTGGATCACATTTTTGCGCCACAGAAACGGATACGAAAACCAAAATGGCAAACATCAAAAGCCAAATCAAAAGAATCAAGACGAACGAGATTCGAAGAGTCAAGAATAAGTCGGTACGCTCCGAACTCAAGACCAGGCTCAAAACGGCTGTCAATGCGGTAGAAAATCAAGAAGAGAACAGTGCCGAAGCTATAAAACTGGCTGTAAAAAAGCTCGACAAGGCGGCCTCAGCCGGAGTAATTCACAAGAATCAGGCCGCAAGGAGAAAAGGCCGGCTTATGGCCCGGCTTGCCAGGATAACTCAGGAGCTGTCGGAACAGCAGAGCCAGTAAGAATCGTTCGCGTCAGTTAGTGCCCCTGCTGCCCGACCAGTTCAGGATGCCAGCTTGCGAAATGCTACAGTGGCAATGTGATTACCCTAAAATGCAATCAGGCTTCTACTTTACTGATCGACGCTCTAGACGCCGAAATGACCTGTCCAACCACGCGAGCAGGACGGCAATCCGGCAAAATATCCCACTGCCGTAGTTCGACGAGCTAGGACTGTCTGTGTCTGATCACGACGACATCACGGAGCTCGAGGACCATCACCACGGCGAGCATCACAAGGCTCATCACGGCCATGTGAACCACGGAGACCATGCGAATCTCCACAGGCACAAAAATCGTTTCTTGTCGTCGTTGCTCGGGTATGCAAAGCACAGCCATGCCGAAGTCGATATCGTCATCGCCCCAGTAGACACCAGCCGTGAGGGAATGCGCGCGCTGAAGGTCTCGCTCGCGGGACTTGGCGCTACCGCAATAATCCAGATACTGGTGGTGTCAATCTCTGGATCCGTTGCTCTGCTATCCGAATCTATCCACAACTTCGCCGATGCTCTTACCGCTTTGCCGCTCGGCATCGCATTCATCGTTGGCAGAAGGAAGGCGAATACGCGCTATACCTATGGATACGGAAGAGCGGAAGATCTGGCTGGACTATTCATAATTCTTCTGATCACCATCTCGGCACTAATCGCTTTCTACTATTCAATCCTGAGATTGATCCACCCTCACCAGATTCAGCAAATACCCTTCGTCATCATCGCTGGAGTGATCGGCTTCGCAGGCAATGAAGCCGTGGCCATCTATAGAATCAGGGTCGGGCGCAAAATTGGTTCCGCCGCCCTTACCGCCGACGGTCTCCATGCGAGAAGCGACGGCCTGGCATCCTTGGCTGTAGTCATCGGTGCTATTGGGGTTGCCCTGGGATTCAAATATGCCGACCCAATTGCCAGCCTTGTTATTGGAATCGCGGTTTTCGGCGTGTTGCGCGAAGCCGCAAGGGACATTTACAGACGGCTCATGGATAGCGTGGATCCCAAACTGGTTGGAATAGTGAAAGAAGTACTGGCTGCAACGCCTGGCATTGAAGGCGTTGAATCGGTGAGAATACGATGGATTGGCCACCAACTCAGGGCAGAAGCTGACGTCCTTTCCGATTCAGAACTGACGCTCGTAGAAAGCCATCTCATATCTGAAAACGCACACCACAGGCTGCTTCACGAAATACCCCGGCTGTCAGAAGCAATCATCCATACGAGCCCCAAATACCAAAACGGGGATTTTGCACACCTAAACATCGCACATCACTTTCCACATTTACCATCTGACGAATAGCGACCCGCCCCAGGCATGGTTACAGCTAGCTTATTTCCGTCTCGTTACCTGCCTGGAGTGAAGCCGCAACGGCAGGATGCACGACCCTGTTCCGGGAGACATTTAGCGATCCGGCCAGATGATCAGATTTTGCGTCACGGGCCAAATCCAACAGTCGTGGAATAACAGCCGCCGACAAAGCCCTCGAAGATGTCCTCGGGTACTGGCCCGGCACATTGGTCACGCAGTAGTGGATCACGCCAGCTTCAACATAGGTCGGGTGAGATAAAGAAGTTGGCCTGGAGGTTTCAACCGAACCTCCCTGATCGATTGCGAGATCCACAATTACCGATCCCGGACGCATTGACTGGACTTGCTCCCTGGTGATCAAAACCGGCGCTTTGGCGCCAGTGACCAGTGCTGCAGTTATCACCAGATCAGCATCGGCGACTGCTTCACCAATATTATGGTGATTAGAGTACAGCGTCGAGGTAACGATCTTCTGCTCGTGGACCTCGTACAGCCTCTCAAGGTCGACATCCACTCCAGTAACCTCGGCATCCATCCCTCTTGCCCCTCTGGCGGCCATCGTTCCCGCCACACCCATGCCAATCACTACCACGCGAGCTGGCGGTACGCCCGACGCTCCTCCCAGCAGGGTTCCAGAACCTTCCGCCAAATGAAATGCACCCATGATCGCCGCAGTCCTCCCGGCAATTTCGCTCATGGGTGCGAGAAGCGGGTGCCCTTTTGGCCAAATCAAGGTCTCGAACGCATAAGCCTCGACTCCTGTTTCGACCAACGCATCCGTAAGAGCTGGCGCAGCAGCCAAGTGCAGATAAGCGAAGAGCTTTAGTCCCTTTCTGAAATGCACCCACTCGGACTGCTGCGGTTCCTTCACCTTGCATACCAAATCGCTTGACCATGCTTCTTCGGCCGTATCGACGATTTGAGCACCCACCGAGCGATAATCCTGGTCGCTAAATCCGGACCCGATTCCTGCACCCTTTTCAACCAAGGAAACAAAGCCTGAGTGAGAAAGCATCTTTACTGCGCTTGGATCCAGCGCGACTCGCCTCTCGCCGTCTTTGATCTCGGCTGGGAGTCCAATTGTCTTTACCATTGAAACTTCTCCTTCAACTTGGCTCTCGATCCACTTTTGTTGGCTTCACTCCTGGTGACTTGAGGCCAATATAACCTCGATAAGGTCACGTTCTACTGGCATCAAAGCTCTTTGCATCCAAGGCCCGCTTCAACCAAGACTACATCTCGTGGGCCGTGATGCCCTTAGTTGCAAATTGGCTCGGTTTACGCTTGAATTTGCCCGAACCTTGGAACGCCTTTCGAAGGTCAAGCTCGCACATTGGCTCGTCAACTATTGCGGATTGAAAAACTCTTTGCAAGCCTGGCGACAAGAAGTTCGACGGCCAATTCTGGAGTAATTCCGCCTTCGCCTTTTATCTGCCGGTCCGCTTGGGACAGCCATACCATTGTTTGAGAGAGCCGCGCGTAGCCCAGTGCTCGAGCGGAAGCGATCATATTGTCAATCACATAAGGAGGCCTCTTGAACTTCTTGTCTCTTGCCTGAAGAATTGACAGAGCCTCGCTCCGAACCTTTACCCCGGATACAAGAGCGAGTTCGGTAAACCTTCGCTGAAGTATCGCAAGTATCACCAAGGGATGCCTTTCCCCGGCCCGCATAAGACGCCACAACATTTCCATAGCCTTGTCAACCTTGCCGGATTCTATGGCGTCGGTAAAATCCCACGGTGCAATGTCGCCCGGTGCAGATAGATACTGCTCAAGGGCGGGCAAGTCGACAAAGGCGCCTTCGCCGAGCGTGGCCTCGAGCAAATCCAACAGGGGCACGACCCGCGCGACGTCCTCGCCCAAAGATTGACCCAGCAGGCGGTATGCGTCAGGCGCAAATTGAAGTCCCGACTCATGCACCATATCACCCAAGAATGTCTGCTTGTCGCTCTTGCTCTTGAGTGAACAGTCGATCAGCGAATGCCTGGCAGAAAAGATAGACTTGAGCTTGGCATCAACGGTTCCGGAAAAATTGGCCAATACCAAGAAATTTTCCCCGGAGTAAGATTCAACGGCCGAAGACAAGATTTCAACCTCTTCCGCAACCAGCTGGGATGGATCTCTTAGAACGATGAGCGCCGCCGGGGAAAACATAAAAGTCTGGGACATTGACCCAACAAGCTCCTGCATCGAACAGGCTCCCGCCTGGAATGTCACCCTCTCCAAATTGGGCCCGACCTCGGACTCTATCTTTCGGATAAAGTCGGACAGCGAGTTGTAAACCAGCGCCGGATCGTTGCCAACAATTAGGGTCGCCCTTGATATCACGCCACCCACGGCCGCCACCCTCAGCTCTCCAAAACCCAACGGGGCGGATATCCCGCCATGATGGCGGTGATGACGTCTAGTACTTGGCGTGTGCCGGCCACATCATGCACCCTAAAGACCTTGGCGCCCTTGACCGCCCCGATTGACACGGCGGATAACGAGCCCATTCGTCGCTGCGTTACGACCCTGTCGAGAACTTCCCCGATAAAACCCTTGTTGGAAGCCGAGATAAGCACCGGGTAACCCAATGCTCCCAGCTCGTCGGTAGATAACAGTAATTCCATTGATTGGGAAGTAGTCTTGCCAAGGTCGAATCCTGCATCAATCAAAATACTTTCGCGGTGAATACCAGCTTGGAGTGCCCTCTCAAGCCTATCGGCCAAAAACCGTTTGACTTCACCTTTGAGATCCTGATAGATAGGATTCGGGTCGGCCAGCCGGGGAACCAGACGAATATGAGTAGCCACAACGGCCCCGCCGTATTTTGAGACGTTTTCCAAATAGCCCGGAGAGGCAAACCCGGATATGTCATTGCCAAGCGAAGCACCGGCATTCATCGCTTCGCCGATCACCCGGGCGTTCCAGGTATCGACGCTAATGGGAATGTCAAAGCGATCCCTGAGGAGTTCCACCGCCGGAAGTACCCGATCCAGCTCCTCAGCCTCAGAGATTTCAGGTCCTGGACCAGCCTTGACTCCGCCGACATCGAGAATATCAGCACCCTCCAGGACGATCTCCTCCGCCCGCCGCAAAAATGCGTCAAGCTCGAAATACGCTCCATTATCGAAGAATGAATCCTCGGTCCGATTTAGGATGCCCATTACCAATGCCCGCTCTTCCAAATCAAATTGAAAGTTTCTAAGTTTTAGCACCATTCAATTAATTAGAAGAGCCGGGAAGTCAACGCTTTGCGAAATTGAGTAACTCTGGGATCAGAGGAATCGAAAGTTGCCAGCAAATCCAGAAACTCTTTCCGCGCCTGGTCATCGTCCCTGACCGAACTCAGAAGCTCGTTGAGCCTTGCCTCAACCTCATCCTGGGAAGAGAAGTCCATATCCTTGGCGAGAAGCCGAGCTTTAGCAGCTAGTTGCCGAAGTTCGTCATTTTCCGGCACTCTTGAGATTAACTCAAGTGCCGCGTCATAATCCCCAACGCCGATTTTGATACTGGCAAGCTTGGCAATTGCTTTTGCGTGTCCGGGTTCGAGCTCCAGCGCACTCAGCAGACTTTCCTCGTCGTCTGCCTCAGCCAGCAAATCCGCCGGAGATGAAATAGGCGCAAGCTTCTCCACCCAGGTGCGTATCTGCTGCTCAGGTAGAGCACCGACAAATGAGTCCACTATCTTGCGATCCTTGATGGCAAATACAGCTGGAATTGACTGAACCTTAAAGGCTTGTGATATCGCAGGGTTCTCATCAACATTGACCTTGGCAAGAGCCACGCGGCCTTCAGTTTCATCTACGATCTTTTCGATCATTGGACCCAAAGTACGGCAAGGGGCGCACCATGGCGCCCATAAATCTATAACTACTGGGACCTCTTCTGAGAGGTCCAGAACGTCCTTTTCAAAGGTTGCATCAGTAACATCTATCATGATTAGAGCTTATCCTGAATCCACCAAAGGACTCTGTCGAAGCTGACTTCGGGCTTGAAATCCATGACATCCCATCCCGCGAGTGGGACGGAGATGGCACAGTTGCTTTTAGCGCCCCGTTGTTGGTGGATTCGGTGTGTCTAGTCAGCAACCATTCCACCAGTTCAAGGGGAACTATTTCTTTGTTCGGAGACTTTTGGGAACATTAGATTCGGTATTTTGATGATAAATACCTCCCAAACACTTACTCCTGGTCCTCATGGCGGATCGCATTTCTTTACAACCCCGCCAATTCGGATTGGTATGCCACTCCGGCAACGTAACCGCGTGTGTTGATAGCTCAGATGACCAGCGAGATCGTTTTCGGCAATTTTACAATAGTCTTTTTAATTTCTTTGCCGCCAAGCGCCTGCTGCACTTTTGCAGATGCCAGGACCAGGGAAATGGCAGCATCCTCAGCGATCTCAGGATCCACCTCAATTTTGTCTCTTACTTTGCCGTTGATCTGCACTACAAGAGTGTACTTGTCGGCCTTGACAAGTACAGGGTCGGGAGTCGGCCACGACTCCGCGTGCACTAGTCCCCCGCGTCTTCTTTCCCAGATCTCGGCAGTGATATGGGGAGCCATTGGCGCCAGCAACTTAATCACTGAATCGACGGCAAAATCGAAGGTCTCTTGCTGCGCCCCTGCACCAGCATAGCGATACAGCGAATTCGTGAACTCCATCATTGCCGCTACCGCGGTGTTATAAGACCACCTCTCGTAATCCTCCGAGACCTTGGCAATCAGTCTGTGCGTAGCTCGCAGGATCTCTTCGTCGCGATTATCTGCTACCCGATCTTCGATCTTGAGTGTTACGCCAGGAAAACTCTCAGCCGACCCCAGTGCTAGTCGCCAGACACGATTCAAGAACCTGAAACAGCCGTCAATGACATCTTCGGTCTGATCGGACCAGTCAAAGTCATCAGCGGGGGGACCAACAAAAAGATGAAAGAGACGGAGCGAATCAGCACCAACCGTATCGAAATACTTAGTTGGGGCTACAAGATTACCCTTTGACTTAGACATCTTTGATCCGCCAAGACGAATCATTCCCTGGGTAAACAGCCGTTTGAACGGCTCTCGATAACCGGTAGGCATATACCCGAGATCCGCCAACGCCTTAGTGAAAAACCTGGCATACATAAGATGAAGGATGGCATGCTCGATTCCACCGATGTATTGGTCGACAGGCATCCAGCTGGCAACCGCCTCTTGGGAAAATGGCACGCTGTCAGCACCCGGATCGCAGAATCTCAGAAAATACCACGACGAGTCTACAAAGGTGTCCATTGTGTCGGTTTCGCGAATTGCTTGTCCGCCGCAGCTTGGACATGTTGCATACTTGAAAGTTGGATGCACCGCCAGAGGAGATTCGCCCGTTGGCAGGAACTCGACATCGTCAGGTGCAAGAACTGGCAACTGTTCGATTGGCACCGCTACAAGTCCGCAGTTCGGACAATTCAATATTGGAATTGGACAGCCCCAGTATCTCTGCCTGGATACGAGCCAGTCACGAAGCCGATACTGGATTGTGCTCTCTCCAAGGCCCGCATTGGCCAGGAATTCCGTAGCTTTGGCTTTAGCTTCATCCACTTCTAAGCCGTTGAGCCAGTCAGAATTAATCTTTGGACCAGGACCTGTGTATGCCTCTCCTTCGAAATCATCCGGTGGCTGAACCGTTCTCACAATCGGAAGTCCGTATATTTTGGCGAAATCGTAGTCTCTCTGATCCTCTCCGGGTACAGCCATGATGGCACCAGTCCCGTAACCCATTAAGACATAATCGGCAACGTAAACCGGAATGTGTTTGCCGGTGAACGGATTAACCGCATAGCTGCCGGTAAACACGCCCCTTTTCACCTTGGAGTTCACCTCAGTGGACTGGCGTTCAATCTCACTGCGGTCAACAGCCTCGATACGAAAAGCTTCTACTTCCGCCCTAAATTCACTTCGTGTCAGAGCATCAAGCTGGGGATGTTCCGGAGCAATAACCGCGTAAGTCATGCCAAAGCTCGTGTCAGGCCTTGTCGTAAACACCTCAAGGAAAAGATCCTCGGAACCCACGATTGCCAACTTGAATTTGGTGCCCTGAGATTTGCCGATCCAGTTGCGCTGCATCGTCTTGACTCTCTCTGGCCACTCCAATGTATCTAGACCGCTCAACAGCTCCTCGGCATATTGCGTAGTGGCTAGAAACCACTGCTCCAGATCTCTTTTAACGACCAGATCTCCTGAGCGTTCACAGGTACCATCAGATAGCACCTGCTCATTGGCCAATACCGTCTGGCAACCTGGGCACCAGTTGACTGGCGCATTCTTCTTGTAGGCCAAACCAGCCTCGAAAAACTTTACAAAGATGAATTGGCTCCACTTAATGTAGGAAGGATCGTGACTCTTCAACTCCCGGCGCCAGTCGTAAACAGCACCCAGCCGCTTGACTGATTCTTTGAGTTCGCTAATTCTTGCATCGGTAAATGTGCGAGGATGAATCCCTGTCTTAATGGCGGCATTCTCGGCCGGCAATCCAAAGGAGTCAAATCCAAATGGCGATAAGACAGCTTCACCACCCATTGTCCTGTACCTGACTATCAAGTCACCAAAGGTGTAATTTCTCACATGGCCTTGGTGAGCAGCTCCCGATGGGTAGGGATACATACACAAGACATAGGCCTTGGGTCGGGGATCGTCATTATCAACCTGATATAATCCCTCGCTCTCCCATCGAGCCTGCCATTTCGCTTCAATCTCTTTAACGTTGTATGATTCAGCCATCTAGTCCAATCACCTTGGTTGCAGCGAGTAACTTCTGCTCTATCAAGCTAGCTGCTAATGCTCGAGCAGGCTTTATTTCCTAACCTAACAATACCGGCATCGACGAACCAACAAATCTATGCACTTTATAGGTAGCGGTTCGCCAATATCTGCACTATTCTGATTTCAGTCCTTGCGGGGGCGTAGCTCAGCTGGAAGAGCACTTGACTGGCAGTCAAGAGGTCGTGGGTTCGAGCCCCATCGCCTCCACCGCAAACTAGCAGGTCCGAGGCTATTACCTGACCTCTTGATCTTCGCTGAAGATTACTCTGGTCAGTAGTTGGTCAGTAGTTACGAAAATTTTATATCCTAAAATGCCACCAAACCTTACCCAGAAGCGGTCTAGCGGGCCAATGTTGTACGACTCATCCTTGGTAACCCGCACAGCCTTGTGGAAAGTCTCGGCAGCTTCAAGAAACAAACGGGCTGTCACCGCGCAACCGTCGCTGAGCGGCTCAAGAAGGCTGGAATTGTAATGAAGGGCCAGTCTCCGA